>CAWAVL010000012.1:0-447976 GCA_963785455.1 uncultured Actinomycetota bacterium | reverse complement strand
TGCTTTCACCATAATTGCTTTGGCGGCTGAGTTGATCATGGGGAAAGGCGCCCCCACCTGCGATAATGAAGGTCTCTGAGTCAACATTGCCGACAAAACAGGAGCACCTTTCCGATGCGGAAGTCTACCGGCTCCTACCCGTCGTTGACCGTGGACACCACCGCGAGGCGGGTCGTCTCGCACGCGGGTGCGATGTTGCTGGCCGCGACGGCCCGCCGGGTCGGGTTGGATCGGGAGCTGTCCGCGGCGCTGCGGCCCTGGATGCGCCCGATGGCGATCCACGACCCGGGGAAGGTGCTGCTCGATCTGGCGATCTCGGTCGCGATCGGCGGCGACTGCCTGGCCGATATCGCGCAGGTCAGGTCCGAATCCGCACTGTTCGGGAAGGTGGCATCCGATCCGACGGTGTCCCGGTTGATCGACACCCTGGCCGCGGACGCACCCATGGCGTTGGCCGCGATCAACACGGCGCGGGCCACCGTGCGAGCCAGGGCATGGGCACTGGCCGGAGCCGCCGCACCCGATCATCAGGCGACCGTGAAGGCCCCGCTGATCGTCGACCTGGACGCCACCCTGATCACCGCGCATTCCGAGAAGCAGGCAGCGGCAGCGACTTTCAAACGTGGTTTCGGTCATCACCCGATCGGCGCCTGGGTGGACCACGGTGACGGCGGCACCGGGGAACCCGTCGCGATGATCCTGCGGAAAGGGAACGCCGGCTCAAATACCGCGGTCGATCACATCGAGGTCACCAAGGCTGCGTTGGCGCAACTACCGGCCACCACTCCGGGTCGGCGGCCAGGGCGGAAGGTGCTGATCCGCACCGACGGCGCCGGCGGCACCACGAGTTCGTGACCTGGCTGACCGGGCAACGCCTGCAGTACTCGTCGGGTTCAGCCTGACCGACACCGCCGTGGCGAAGCTGGAACTGATCCCGCAGTCGGCGTGGACCCGGCGTATGACGCCGACCAGGAGCCCAGGGACGGTGCCTGGGTCACCGAACTGACCGGGCTGCTCGACCTGACGGGCTGGCCCGAGGGGATGCGGGTCATCGTCCGCGCCGAACGACCACACCCCGGAGCGCAGTTGCGGTTCACCGACGTGAACGGCAACCGGCTCACCGCGTTCGCGACGGACACCAAAGGTGGGCAACTCCCGGACCTGGAACTCCGCCACCGCAGGCGCGCCCGCTGCGAGGACCGCATCCGCAACGCGAAGGACACCGGCCTGAGAACCTGCCGCTGCATGACCTGTCGCAAAACCAGGTGTGGGTCGCGGTCGTGATGTTGGCGGAGTTCCAGGTCCGGGAGTTGCCCACCTTGGTGTTCGTCGCGAACGCGGTGAGCCGGTTGCCGTTCACGTCGGTGAACCGCAACTGCGCTCCTGGCTGTGGTCGTTCGGCGCGGACGATGACCCGCATCCCCTCGGGCCAGCCCGTCATATCGAGCAGCCCGGTCAGTTCGGTGACCCAGGCACCGTCCCTGGGCTCCTGGTCGGCGTCATACGCCGGGTCCACGCCGACTGCGGGATCAGTTCCAGCTTCGCCACGGCGGTGTCGGTCAGGCTGAACCCGACGGAGTACTGCAGGCGTTGCCCGGTCAGCCAGGTCACGAACTCGTGGGTGCCGCCGGCGCCGTCGGTGCGGATCAGCACCTTCCGCCCTGGCCGCCGACCCGGAGTGGTGGCCGGTAGTTGCGCCAACGCAGCCTTGGTGACCTCGATGTGATCGACCGCGGTATTTGAGCCGGCGTTCCCTTTCCGCAGGATCATCGCGACGGGTTCCCCGGTGCCGCCGTCACCGTGGTCCACCCAGGCGCCGATCGGGTGATGACCGAAACCACGTTTGAAAGTCGCTGCCGCTGCCTGCTTCTCGGAATGCGCGGTGATCAGGGTGGCGTCCAGGTCGACGATCAGCGGGGCCTTCACGGTCGCCTGATGATCGGGTGCGGCGGCTCCAGCAGTGCCCATGCCCTGGCTCGCACGGTGGCCCGCGACGTGTTGATCGCGGCCAACGCCATGGGTGCGTCCGCGGCCAGGGTGTCGATCAACCGGGACGCCGTCGGATCGGATGCCACCTTCCCGAACAGTGCGGATTCGGACCTGACCTGCGCGATATCGGCCAGGCAGTCGCCGCCGATCGCGACCGAGATCGCCAGATCGAGCAGCGCCTTCCCCGGGTCGTGGATCGCCATCGGGCGCATCCAGGGCCGCAGCGCCGCGGACAGCTCCGATCCAACCCGACCCGGCCGGCCGTCGCGGCCAGCAACATTGCACCCGCGTGCGAGACGACCCGCCTCGCGGTGGTGTCCACGGTCAACGACGGGTAGGAACCGGTAGACTTCCGCATCGGAAAGGTGCTCCTGTTTTGTCGGCAATGTTGACCTTAGAGACCTTCATTATCGCAGGTGGGGGCACCTTTCTCCATGATCAACTCAGCCGCCGAAGCAATTATGGTGAAAGCACCGCGCTAACGCCTCGACAGGTTCCGGATCCGAGCGCGTCGACATCGCTGGGTCCGTGTTTGGCCCGGCCCGGGCGCGAATCGCGATGCCGCCTCCCGACCTCACCGCTTCTGTCTCGAGGTTTGAAGGAATGGGCCCGTCTGGCCGCTTCGGCAGTCAGCTTTCCATCGCGGCGGAGCGGTCCAACGACTCCGCGGGAAAATGCACCGCCAGGGCGGCCCCGATCTCGAGGTGGCGCTGCAGGAACGCGCGCTCGTCCAGCCGTTTGCGCCGCAGCCAGCCGGTGACCTCGTCATTGCACTTGCTGGCGTTGCACGATGCGCAGGCGGGAGCGATGTTGGCCAGGGTGTAGCGCCCGCCGCGGGACAACGCCTGCACGCAGTCCCGTTGCAACGCAACGCCGGTGGCGCCGCAGTACGCGCACCCTCCCCACGCGGCCTGCAGTGCCGACCATTGCTCGACGGTCAGGTCGTGCTCGACCAGGCCCATCCGCCGCTTGCGCCTGCGGGCGGCCCTCGCCCTACGGCTGCTCCGGTTGACGACCATTGCCCCACAGTAGGGACACACGAAATCACCGGCGGCGAAGGCGCACCGTGGCGCCGCGGTGTGCACCGGATCGCTCCGTGCGAACTTCCTTCGCCGACTGAGTTGGGAGGATGAATGGCTTCAGAGGGCGAAAGGCGCACCATCACTGATGACCGCCAGTACGCGTCATCCCGGGCTACCGACTCGCCCAGCGTCAACGGGTAAACCCAGTAGGGAGAGCGATCCCAGTCAACGCCGCTCCAGCTGGGTGCCGGGTTCTCCTTCGTGGGCCGCGGGTCCGGTTTGATGGTCGGCTGAGCACACTGCCCTGGGTCCGCCGATACTGCGAGCGTGTGTTCGAGAGTGCAGGGTGCCCGTTACCGAGCAAGCTGGAGAGTCTCGATAGCCGGTTGACCCAGCGAGTGCCTGGGACACCCTTCAGCCGTCGCTCGGCGGCACGTCCCGGCGACGACCTGCTCATCAACAGATTTCTCCGAAAGGCCCTGACGTGACCGAGATAGCCACACCCGTACCGACTCCCGGGTTACCGGCGCCACCGATCAGCCGGGCCATCTACGGGATGCCGATGTTCGCGACCATCCCGGCCACCGACGTGAACGCCACGGTTTCCTGGTACGTCGATGGCCTTGGTTTCGTCGTCCTGTTCACGATGCCAGGCACCGCAGCCACGGATCAGCCGTTGCTGGTGCACTTACGACGCTGGCAATTCCAGGACCTGCTCATTTGCCCGGCAACGCAACGGGTTCACCCCGCTGATGGAATGACGCTCAGCTTCGCAGCCGCCTACGACGAAATCGACACACTGTCCGAACGGGCGGCTTCGCACGGCGGCGGTCAGGTCGACAACCCCATCGACACGCCCTGGAACACCCGGGATGTGACGACTGCGGATCCGGACGGCAACGTGGTGATCTTCACTGCCGCGCGACCACCGTCCGGTGCCGACGAGGAATTCAACAATCGCATCCGCAGGTGGAGCCGCGAACAGGGCTTGCAGCCGCCCGAATGATGTGGCAATCGACTGCGTCGAATATCAATCGGGGCATAGGTGCGACATCCCCTGGTCCGCCCGATGATCAGCGCGTCGCGACGCAGAGCCGTTCCTCGACACCTCTCCCCTCACGGGTATGCCGCTCCGCGGGTGACCGGCAGCCGCACTCGCAGATCCCCTTCGGTTTCAGTACGCCACCGTGTGCTGGCATAAGAGGCATTGCGTGCCCGCAAAGCCCACCTCATGACGAACGCCTCCCCTGATCAGGCGTTGGTCGTCAACGCCGGCCTCGTCAACGCCGGCCTCGGCCGGTCCCTTCATGCTTGTCGGGCGCCGAGGACGGCGGTGATCGGCCCGTCGTCGGGCAGGCTATTGGTAGCTGATCATCAGCGGGGTGGGTTTCTTGCTCATGGTCTGCGCCGGGGTGAGCATCGGGGTGTCTTTGGTGTAGAAGTTCTTCCAGCCGAGCGGGGTGCCGGGACCGGCCGCTTTGGCCACGGCGGCCCAGGTTTCGTCCTTGACGTCCTGGGTGCCGAGTCCGTCCATGTGGATGAGCACCGCGACGTTCGGGTTGTCGGTGTTGATCTCATCCTGGTCGCGGAGCATTGACAGCCGGAACTGGTGCAGCACCAGCAGCTTCTGCGGTAACCCGTGGGCGGTCGTCAGCCCGGCCAGCCAGTCGATCACCGAGTTCACTTCCGAGGCGTCGACCCCGCCGATCTGTTGCAGCGGCAGTTGGCTGGGTCCGAGCCGCCATTCCGGGTCCAACGCCAACCCGACGAACGGCAGGGTCAGCAGGTCGGTGTACCGCTTGGCCTGGGAGAGGAAATCCGCCCGACCTGGTTGCAGATCGAGCACCACGTACATGCCCGCGGCACCGGCCGCCGTGACCCACGGCCGCAGCGACGCCACGCTCGACTCGGCCGAGTAGTCCCCGTCCTGTCCGGGGACCGCGTCCGCGTAGCTGGCGATGATCTCGAAGGCCGGTATCACCGGCACGTCACTGAGCGGTTGATATTGGCCGGCCAGGTCTTTGGCCAGGGCGATACTGCCGGCCAGGTCGTGTTGTCCGAGCACCCCGAGACCAGCGATCTGCGGGTGCCCGTACAACGCCACCAGCCGCCGCCCGGGGAACATCACTCGGCCACCACCGGGCAGCTCGCCCGATGACACCTCGCCCGGGTCCGTGCTCCGGGTGCCCGGTGCGCTGCCGGTGGCCGAACCAGCGGCTGCCTGCGTCGATGACCCGACCCTGGAGGTGGGCGGCGGTGTGGGCGGGGCCGCTGCCGGGTTGTTCGACGTCGCCGCCATCGTCGTCGCGGCCGTTTGCATCGTTGCCGTGGGTATCTGTCGGGGCTCCGGCGTGGCGCTCGTCGCACCGCCGGTGCACGCCGACATCAGCACGATGACCACCACAGCGCCGGCCAACCGTCCGCGACGCCGAATGGAGTCCCGCCCTGGCGCGCGCTTGCCAGCAACAGCCTTCATCAGTGACCTCCGAGCAGACTTGCCGATGAACGCGGACCCGACCGGGCCGCGCGAAACTAGGCTCCTCACCGAGCGCTCCGCAACGACAACCGTTGGTGCGCCGGTGTCGTCGCCCCAGTCAAGGCCGTCAGGGAATTGCGACATTCTCGACAGCACTGCCACCACCGGGTGGGCGGGGGAGATGCCTGCCTTCGTTCTTCGGGTTTCGCTGTTACTCCAGTGCCCACTTCGCGCGGGTCCGCACAGGATTGTGTGCATGTTCTCGAAGACGCGCGCCCGCGGTTGGGGGCGCGATCGCCGAGCGGCCGGACGCCAGCTCGGTGGACGCCCCCTGGGGCTGAGGCGATCCAGTCGGTGTCGGTGCCCGCCGCTACCCTGACCCAACGACCGGCCGCCGGGCGTGGGCCTGAAGAAGCGGTGGTGAGCTTCTCGATGGACGATCCGGTCCGCTGGTGTCCACCACCGCACCGGACCGCGGGCCCGCCGCGACCGGTGGGAACGCAACGACGGCAGCTGGCGGCGCGAGGACCGCGCCGACGCCTGCGACGATCAGAGCTGGGGGTACCTGGGTGACGGGGTATGGGATGACGCGGCGATCGCCGCCCTTCCCCCGGCCCGGCGAAGGGAAGCCCTCGACCGGCACGACGCGGTCCGCCGCGACGTCATCGACACCGTCCGTCGCGCACGCGGTGGCCACTGACCCGACCGTCGGACACTCAGTCAGTGGCACAGGCCCAGGAGTGCAGGACACGCCGGGGTTCGCCGCGAGGCCGAGGCGCTGGGACACCGCCCCATTCCCGGACTGCGGGTCCCGGAGCCGCGAAGAATCGAAAGGTTGGGCAGCGATGACTGTTCGGGAGGTGCTCCGGCTGGACCGGGAACTGGACGCCGTACTCGGCGCGCGGCCGCGTGACCCCGCGGCGTGCGCGGCGGTGCTGGAGCGCGCGGCGTACATGTGCCGCACCGATCCGGCCGCCGGGGAGCATTGGGTTGAGGCGGAGCTGCTGGATGAACTGGTGGACTGCTACGAGGCGCTGGGACGGGTGGACGAGGCGATCACGGTGATGCGCCGCGCCCTGCAGGTGGGCTGGGCCGGGCAACCGGATGGGCGGTGCCGCATCGCGGAGCTGCTGATGCGGGACGGCCGGACCGCCCAGGCCGCCGAGATCTGGGAACAGGTTTGGGCGGACACCCCGGGCGATGTGTGGCTGTACAACAACGCCGGCCTGGAATATGCCGCCATCGGGAACCACGAGGAGGCGCTGCGCTGGCTCACCCAGGGGCTGCGGGTGGCGATGGACACCGGTGACCCGGAGGGGCTGGTGGGTCAACTGCTGGGCCTGCGGGAGGATTCCCTGACCGAACTGGGACGCCCGGCCGACGAGCTGCAGGAACGGGCCGCGGTGTTCCTGACCGACCCGCCGGCACCGCCGACCCGCCCCTGGTTCCCCGTCGCCGCCGCACCGCCGCGACCGCGTCCCCGGCCGGTCCGGGTGCCGGACCCGCCCATCCCATGGCCGGAAAAGGTGCTGGTCCCGCCGCCGGGTGGCCCGGCGCCGCTGTTCCCCGGTGACCCGATGACGCTGGCGTTGGCGTGGTTCCCCGCAGACGAGTACCCCGTGGCCCTTGCCCGGTGGCCGGAGCTGGCCACTGAGGGCGCGGCCAAGGGCGCGAAGGACCACGCCCAGTACAACCGGGCGCTGCAACGGACCCTGCAGAACTACGCCGACACCGGTCAGACCCGGTTGTTCGTCGCACCCATCCGGATCCGGCCCTACCTGGACTGGTGCGCCCGGCAGGGCAAGGACCCCGCGGAGGGCCGCGCCGGGTACTGCGCGGAGCTGGCACGGCGTCGGGACCCCGGGTTGATCGCTTGGCCACCCGGGCGGAACGAGCGGTGCTGGTGCGGATCGGGGCGGAAGTACAAGCAGTGCTGCGGATCGGTCCGGTCGTGATCGGGGCCAGTGTCGTTCGACACCGGCGACCCGGTGGTGGACGCCGCGCTCACCGACCTGGCCGCGACCCACCCGGACGCGGCCAATGACGCGTCCGCCGCGTTCGGGGCGTTGACCTGGGGACAGGGCCTGCAGGTCGTCGGCCTGCGTGGGGTGCAGGGATTCCTCTGGTACCAGCTGCCCACCAAGTTCCGTGCCGGCCGCCGAACACCACCGGATCGCCCGCGCGCTCGGCGAACTGTTCGACCGGGTCGGGCTCCCCCGCTACGCCGAACTCTGCGCCGACCCGGTCACCGCCGCCGTGTTGGACGCCTACGACACCGGCGGGCACAGCGCCGGGATCACCGCCTACCGCACAGCGCTGGACCAGGGCGGCGTCGAACCACCCGACATCCCCGGGGTGCTGACCTGGGGCGGGACGCTCGGTGTCGAGGAACACGCCGCGTTCTGGGCGCTCGCCGGGCACCTCGAGGCAGCGATCACCGCCGGCACCTACACCCCCGGCGGCCGGGGGTGGCGGGCCACCGCCGCCGCCACCACCCGCGACTACCTCACCGTGGCCCGGTTGGACCTGCACGGGGCCAGCTACCTGGACCGGATCCACACCGAACGCCGGGAACGGTGGGCCCACTCCCGCGGTCCGGGCCGGGCCGCCCTGACCAAGGCCGTGCTGCCCCTGCTGGTCGACCCGCCCGCGGTGCCGGCCGACGCCGAGGACCACCTGGCGCAGATCCGCTGGTTCCTGGGCGCCTTCGCCGGCGACGGCGCCGCCCTCACCGCGAACAACACCCTGAACCGGGCGCTGCTCACCGACGCCTGCCACCGGTTCGACTGGCTGATCCTGGGCAAACAAGCCCCACCGGAGAACCAGCTCCCCGAAGCCGGTCAGCTCCGCGCGATCCTGACGCAACTCGGCGCCACCCGGCGCACCGGCCACCGGCTTACCCCACGCGGTCGGCAACTCCTCGACGCCGACACCGCCACCCTCTGGGACGCGGTCACCGGCACCCTGATCCCCACCGACTCCGCCGAGGCCGCCGCCGCCGAAACCACCCTGATGCTGCACCTGACCGGCCCGCCCCCCGCCTACCGCTCCCCCGCCGTCGCCGACATCCTCACCGGCGAAGGATGGCGCAGCACCGGCGGCGACCCCCTCACCGCCGACGCCGCCGACTGGCTGACCGGCACCGTCCACGGCCGGCTCCACTTCCTGCACCTGACCGGCAGACCCACCCTCACCCACCACCCCGCACTGACCGACACCGGCCGAGCCGCCGCCATCACCGCACTACGCCAACACGCACACCGCCCCCGCCAGCACCCCTGACAGCAACCGCGGCGACAGGGCTGAGTGTCAGCTCGACCTCCTGGAACTCCGCCGCCATCACCTGTGCAGTCGAATGCTGCGAGCGCAGCGCGGGCCGACAGCCGGCCTTGATCATTCACGCGTCGCGTCGCGACGCGTCGCGTCGCCGGCACTTGGGGTGGGCTGATCGACGTGGCGGACTGGGCATACCCGGGCCCACGGACGGTGCTGTTGGATCTGTGCGGCCAAGGAGAGGATCAGCGATTCCTGGCCGGGTCGCGCGACGACCTGCACGGCCATGGGTGTCCCCGAGTTCGGATGTTGACCGGCCGGGATGCTCGCGGCCGGCCAGCGCAACACGTTCCATTGTGCGGAATACGGCGCGTAATGCGTGTCGGTATAGGCGTTGATCAACCACGACGCCGTGTTGCGCGACGTGGCAAGTGGCGGCGGGTGGGCGAGTGCGGGTGTGAGCACGGCGTCGAACCCGTCCAGTTGTCGTCGCACCCTGGATTCGGCACGGGCGACGCGTCCGTCATCGACGAGTTTCGCCCGCAAGGCAAGTCCACCGATGACGACGTGGGTGCGGGTCCGCCGCTGCAACAACCGTGGGTTCAGGCCCTGTGCATCGACTGCCGGCCCGGCCAGCCAGCGGGCAGTAGGAGCAACCACCGGGTAGTGCAGCCCGCAGGGAGCCGTGGTGTGCCCGAGATCGGCGAGCACGCAGGCGATGTCGCGTGTCGTGCGTATCCAGTGCGGATCGGTGCGCCAGAACGCGACCGGTGACCCGACGGCGACGGCGATCCGCAGCATGCGCGGCGGCTCGATCCGCGACAGTGCGGGTCGATCGGCGAGCACCGAGAGCATCAGTGCGGCATCCTCGACAGTTGTTGCCAACGGACCATTCTCGGCGACTCCGAACCACGAGTTCGGTCCGAGATCGGCCGGCACGATGCCGTGTCCCGGCTTGATGCCGAACAGTCCACAACTGGCGGCCGGCACCCTGATGGAGCCCATCCCATCGGCTCCGTGCGCGATCGGCACCATTCCCGAGGCGACCGCGGCCGCACTCCCACCGGAGGATCCGCCGGGCGCCCGGTCGGTGTTCCACGGATTCCGGGTGATCGCGGTCGGCGAATCCGTGCTACCCCAAATACACAACTCCGGAACCGCTGTGATGCCAACGACGATCGCGCCGCCGGCCCGCAACCGTGCCACCACCGGGTGATCGTTTGCTGCCGGTTGAGCAGTTGTCGCCGACGAACCGATGCGCAGTGGTTCACCAGCCACCGCGACGTTGTCCTTGATCGCCACCGGGACTCCGGCGAGCGGTAGCAGATGGCGGTCGGACCGGTTGTCCAGTGCCGCGGCCTCGGCCAACGCAGCATGCCTGCGAACCACCACAAACGCCTGCAGCGCCGGGTCGCGGCCCGCTATCCGCGCGAGCGCTTCGGTGACCACCTCGGTGGCAGTGGTCGTTCCCGCGCGCACCGCCGATGAAATTGCGGTGGCGGTGAAATCGCGGGTCCACAACATCCGCCGAGTATGGCTACCGTACTCGGTCGCGTGCCGCGAACGAACGGCCCGCGGCGTCGGCGGGTGTCATGAACGGCGGGGGACCCGATTGGGCATCGGAGCGGAAGCCGGCCACGCCGCACGCTCGTGACGGAGGCATGGCCGCTCTGCGGCCCGCCGGTTTGCCACCATTCCGCCCCACCCGGAGCAATCGTCAGGACCGGTGGATCAGCGATGATTCCCGACGGCTTCGAAGACGTAGGCGAACGCGGTCCTGGTGTATGCGATTCCTCGTCCCTGGCGGCGGATCGTGTCGGCGTCCGCCGCCGATGGCCGCTTGGGGATGAGGTAGCTGTCCAGGTCCTCGGTGTCGAGACGGTAGGCGTCGGTCCGCTGGTGTACGGCGGCGACGAGCCGGAGGGTCGGATCGAGCGCGGCGAGGCTGGCGTCCCCATGGCTGGTATTGGCCAGGAACAACCCCCGAGGTGAGAGGTATTGCCCGCAGTGCTCCCAGACTGGACCCGCGTACAGCGAGATGAGGAGGCCGAAGCCGGCTGACGGGAACGGGAGCGGCTTGGTGTAGTCGGCGTGGAGAAATGCGATGTCGGTACCCGCTCCCGGCAGCGTGCGGCCCTGGAGTTCGGCTGTCACGAGCGCCTCGTCGGCGAAGTACCGAGCGGCGCGCCGGTCCGTGTCGACGTAGGTGACCGATGGGATGGCCGTTGAGGGCGACAGATCGAGGTAGCTGCCCGGGTAGAGCGCCTTCGCCGGATGCCAGGCCGCCCTCAGGGCGCCAAACAGTCCGGAGCGGTTGCCGATGCTGTCCATGTAGATGGTCCACGACGGTGCGGAACGCCGACTTGAGCCGTGTTCGTGGGTGTTCATGCGACGCGCTCGTTCGTCGAGGTGTCTGGCCGCTCAGCGAGCACACCCTTCTCGAAGGTCGTTTCGCTACGGAGGAGCGCGACGAGCTGGGGTGCGTTGACGTCGCACCGCCGGGCCCGGGCGGCCTCCGGGAGCCTGGACGCCTCGGCGATGCGGGCGGCCCTGGAGCCTGGGCTCTTGGTGACCCGCTGCCGGACCCGGACGGTGGCGAAGGTGAATCCGATCGGGTTCGTGGTCCGCCGGTGCATCCAGCGCTCGGCGCGGTCGTCGTCGAAGGCCGGCAGAACTTCGAGGTCGTCGGGGATCTGGGCGACGGTCTCCGGCCACATGGAGCCGTGGTCGGCCAAGAACGCCTCGGCGGCAGCCGGCGCGTGGTTCTGGTCATCGGCGTTGCAGATCTCGGTCAGGGCGGGCTTCCCGACCCGGTGCACCGACTCCGGCAGGTCAGCCAGGACGTTGCCGATCTTGCGCCACCAGCAACGCTGCTCGCGGGTGTCGGGAAACACCTCGCCCAGCGCCTGCCAGAACCGCAGCGCGCCACCACCGACCGCCGGCACCGGAGCGCGTATCCCGCGGCGCTTGAAGTCCCGCCGCAGATCGGCCCACGGCTCGCTGGACTCCCGGGATCCGTTGGACAGGCCGACGACTTCCTTGATGCCGTTCACCCGGAGACCGCCGAGCAACGACCCACCCACCGCGGCGGGGCGTCATCGGACCCGTTGTCCTCGTGGACTACCTCGAGCACGGGCGTAACTTTCCGGTCAGCGTGCGGACGCCGGTTCTTGATCGAACTTGTTGGGCTTCAGACCATCCTCGGGAAGGTGCGCCCACTGGCGTCACCAGACCGACGGCCATCCACCGGTCCTGATCATTGCGCGACCGCCCGCCGTGAGCCAGTGTTCGGCCTTCGAGCAGAGTTGCAGGCGATCCCGAAAGTGCCGCCACCGATGCCGCCCCGTCACACCGCGCCGTTCTGCAGTTCGATGGCTGTGTCGATGCGCAGGAACGGTCGCAGGAGACATTGCCGCCAGGAGATTCGCCCTGAACATTCTGGTGCGATCGCAGAAGTTTACCCCGGCGAAATTCCGGGAAGCACACCTGTCGCGGTCAACCGCTCCCCACCATCCGGGCTCGGTCAGCCCAGCCGCTGCGTTGGCCGGCATCTGGCGGAGGGCAGATGGCATACCGTTCGGTCACCGAGCGCGCGAGTTACCAGGATCTCGCGAGTGGTTCCGTGCTCCGATCGGCGCCCGGATACCCGGCGTTTCCGGTGCGGCTGGCGGAGGAATTGTTTCTGCAGGCACCGGAACACCTCATGCGGCCGCTCTGGCCCAGATCCAAGCGGTGGCCCAGTGCGATCTCGTCATCACCGACATCCCGTACGGCGAGCGGATCAGGTGGCTCGGTAACGCGCCTGACGTCGACCCGCTGCCTTCCCTTGCGCGCTCACTGTGCGAGGTACCGCCCAGTCACGCTGTCATCGTTCTCGTTACCGAGGCGAGGAAGATCTCGTTGGGTGCCGCCGCGCTGGCGCGGGTCCGGGTCGGTATGCGGGCGGCATCCATCGGCCGAGCCGGCCAGATGCGTCAGACGTTGTGAGCGTTCTGCATCTGATTGGTTGCACCGACCGGACCACAACCGCCAGCTCTGGGCCACGGCACAGCGTTCGACCGCAGAGGCGATGTAACCGTCCAGGAACATGATTTGCGGTGGCGACCCAGCCAGGCTGATGGACCAGCCCGCCCGTGATTCGCCGGCAGCATGGGGCACCGATCAGCCGGATCGGCGAACGGTCGCCAATCCCAGGGGCCTCAGCGGGCGGCGTCGAGCACGCCGTGCAGTTCTGCGTCCGACAGCGTCACCGGGTTGCCTTTCATGCTGCTCGACGCCTTCGCCTCCGCCACGACGCGCTCCGCCGCTGCAGCATCGAGGTCGATCCGCAACCCGGCGAGACCCGGGACGGACAGCTCCCGGACCGTGTCCCGGATCCAGTCGATGCCGTCCGCGACCCAGGCGTCGTCCCGCCCGGTGAGGGCGACCGCCGCTCCACGGTATTTCTCCAGCGCGTCCTGCGCGGCGTCCGTGTCCAGGCGTTGCAGGGCCGCGACATTGGCCTCGATCACCGGCGCCAGCAGGGACGCACAGATCGCGCCGTGCGGAGCCTGCGTCATCCCGCCCAGCACACCGGCAAACCCGTGCACCGCACCGAGTTTGGCATTGGCCAGGGCCATCCCGCTGACCAGGCTGCAGACGGCCATGTCGGCGCGCGCCGCGCGGTCCCCGCCGTTGGCATACGCGCGGCGGAGCCCGGAGGCGGCGCGGCGCAGTCCTTGCAGCGCGAGCCCGTCGGTCAGCGGCGTCGCCAGCGGCGACACGAACGGCTCGAGGCACTGGGTGAGAGCATCGAGCCCGCTGGCCGCGGTGACCTCGGGCGGGCAGCCGGCGGTGCGGTCCGCATCCACCACGGCGATCGCGGGCAACATGCTGGGGCTGCGCAGGCTCGCCTTGACGGAGTGCTGGCGCGACGCGAGGACGGCGTTCGCGGTCACCTCCGATCCGGTCCCGGAGGTCGTCGGCACCGCGATCGCCGGCAGCGCCCGCTCGGTCAGCGGGCGCCCCTCACCCACCACTTCCAGGTAGTCGAGCGGATCCCCGCCGTTGGCGAGCAGCGCGGCGGTGGCCTTGCCCAGGTCGATGACGCTGCCGCCGCCGATCGCCAGCACGACGTCCGCCGCGAATTCGCGCGCGGCGGCCACGGCGGCCCGTGCGACGTCGACGGTCGGCTCGCCCGTCACCGGCACCACGGCGAACGGCAGGGACAGGGCATCCATGATGTCCTGGTGCCGCTCCGGGTGTCCGCCGGTGCACAGCAGGACGCGCGTGCCCAGCCCAGCCGTCATTTTGGGCACGTCCGCGGAGGTACCCGCCCCGACGACGATCCGCGGGACAGTCGCGAACTCGAAGCTCGCCCGGCTCACCGCGAGGCGTCCCAGGCCTGCGTGTTGCCCGGGAACACGGTCTCGAACTTCGTCGACTCGCGCGGGCGGGTCATCATGTCCGCCACCGCGTCTCGCCACGCGGCGTAATGGGCGGTCTGCTTGTGTTCGGCTGCTGCATCGGGGCCGGTGTAGACCTCGTTGAGCACCACGTGGGCAGCGTCGGCCTGGTCCTGCAGGACGTCGAACCGCAGCACACCCGGTTCGGTGAGCGACGCGCTCGCGTTGGTCAGGGTGGCGGCGAGGAAGTCGTCGACGCGGTCGGATCGGACGTGGACGTGCACATGAACGGCGAGCATGGCGTCATTCTCGCGCACCGCGCCACACCGGCAACAACGCAGCCTCCTGCGCCCCGGCTCGTCCAGTACGCGGCAGCGAGGCGATCACAACTGGTCCAGAGGATTCGGCAGACGCGCCGGGCTGTGCCGACCCGCAGCCCGGCAGCTTCGGTGCCCTCGGGCCCGGCAGCCCGCTGTTCTTCTGCCTGCCGTGGGTGCCCATCTGGCTCGTCCTGGCCGTGGTGCCGGTCGTCAGACGGCACCGGCATGCGCCCCGATACGCCGCTATCCGCGGTCGCTGGCCCTGCTCGCGGTGGCATTCGCCGCGACGCAGTACCTCATCATCGAAAGTGAAGCCCGCAATTCCGCCGCGCGATCATCAGCGCCGACGACATCCGGAGCCTCGCCGCCCACTGGGGAACCGTCAACGCGTTGCGGTCGTCACCGTTGCGGTGGCGCCGGTGGTGGGGCCTCAGTGCTCGCCGAGCACCATCGTGCCCGGGTCGGGGTCGGCGAGCCTGGCGCTCCACCGCCGCTCCACGTCGGTGAATCGCCAATACAGGAACGACCCCGCCCACACCGCGACGAACAACCCGACGATGAAGTAGCCGATGTCGTCGAGGGTGATGCCCGCAACCCAGGTGGTCACGGGATCCGTCAGTTGCGCCTTTTCGTGCAGGACGCCGATCAGTTCGATGCCGCCAATGATGAGCGCGACGGCAACGGACAGCCCTGTTGTCGTCAGGTTGTAATACACCTTGCGCACCGGCTTGATGAACGCCCATTGGTACGCCGCCTGCATGAAGGCACCGTCAAGGGTGTCGAACAGACTCATGCCCGACGCGAACAGCAACGGCAGCACCATCACCGCGTACCACGGGAGGCCGGTGGCGGCGCCCGCACCGGCCAACACCAGCAGTGAGATCTCCGTTGCGGTGTCGAACCCCAGACCGAACAACAGTCCCAGCGGATACATCTGAGCCGGGCGCTTGATCGCCCGCATGGCAGGGGCCAGCAACCTGGCGAAAACTCCTCGTGAGTCAAGGGCCTGCTCGAGGGCCGTCTCGTCGAGCGCCCCGGTTCTTGCCTGTCGCCAGACCCGGGCGATGCCCACCAGCGCGACGAGATTGATCAGACCGATGAGAATCAGAAAGAACCCCGACACCGACGTGCCGATGATGCCGAGGGTTTGATGCACGTCGGAATCGTCCGACACCAGTGTGCTGACGAATTTGGCGCCGATGGCCACGAACAAAGCCATCACGAAAACGACGGTCGAGTGGCCGAGGGAGAAGTACAGGCCCACCGTCACCGGCCGTTTGCCGTCGGCAACCAGTTTGCGTGTCGTGTTGTCGATGGCCGCGATGTGGTCGGCGTCGAAGGCGTGACGCACACCGAGCAGGTACGCGGTCAACGCCAGCCCGATGCCGAAGATCTGCCCGTCGACCTCATGCCGTCCCGGGATCACGGCAAGGAACAACACGGCGCACGAGCTCACTGTCAACATCACGACAACGCCGAGCGCACCCGCGATGCGTCGCGGGCCCCCCGGCGGTCCGAGCCAGCCCGTCGTCGTCGCCACGCTTGTTGTCACTGCCTCGTTTCCTTGCACAGGTCGCTTCCTTGATCGTCACGGTGGACGGGCGCTCGGTCAGCATGTCGGGCGCATTGTCCGGCGCCGTGCCGGATGCGACAATGGTGCCCCTCTACTGCTGGTGGTCGGCGCAGCAGGGTGGGTCTGGGTGACTCGAATCGCACCAGGACGCCGAGGCCGCGGGCTGGAGGGTCGAGCACCAGATGTGCTGACGGCGCCCGATGACCCCGGAGTGCGCGCCGGCGACGATGCCGGCGGCGCCGCCGACCGGGCGAGTCGCGATCGGTGCGAGGGCTGCGCCGAATCACTTCCACCACCGATGACGGGCATCCGCGAAACCCGGGCACCGTGCGCTGTCGTTGCCCCCTCTGGCCGCTGTCGGTTCCCTCTCCGACCGCACCCGCCGCGCGTCAACAGGCACGGCAGCGCCCACTCACTCGACGAGCAACCGGCATCGTGCCCTAGTCTCTACGCATATCCGGCAAATCGGGCGGAAGTCGGCCGGCGTCCGATCATGGTCCGTCGAGGCCGTCGATCCGGGCCAGCCGCGCTCGCCCGAACGGGAGAGGTGGGGCCGATGAGTACCGATTGCCGTTCCACTTGCGTCCAGATCACCACTGCCGTCCAGATCGCCACTGCCGTCCAGATCACCACTGTCCCGCTGACGGCGCTCGCCGGCCCCGTACCCCCGGACACAGCCCGGCAGGGCGCATCGTGACCCAGCTGGCGGCGTCGGTGACGACCATCACCGCGGTCCTCATCGCAGCTGCCACGTTCGGGCGACAGCGGTCAGCTGTCCGGCGGACCCGGGCACCGCAGCCTGGCGGTGCAACGCTCACCCCGGCTGCAGCACACCCGTCCAGCGTGCCGGCGGCCGAGTTGACGACCGGAGAACTCCTCGTCCTGGCCAGTGCGTACCTGTGTGCGGTGCATGCGGGTGACGCCGACGGCAAGCGATTGATTCTTTCGACGGTGACCGGACGGGAACTTCTTGCCGGTCTGTCGCTGGCGGGCCGTGCACTGACAGCGGACCCCGGCCAATCCGCCGGACGCGACACCGCAGAGGTGCTGGCGGACCTACACCGGGAAGCAGTCCGGCGGCAGCGAGAATTGGTGATCCTCGGCTGAGGGACCAACCGTCACCTCCGGCTCCGTCACCCGCTTCATGACTGGTGATCCGGCACGTGCTGACCGCGCGCCCCTGCGACCGTTCAGCCCGCAGTGTCCAGGACGTCCCGGGTGTACGTTTCCGGCATGCCGCCCGGGTCTTGCGATGTCACGGCGACCAGGGGAACGGCAGGGGCGGCCATCGACGAAACGACGCAGATGTGGCCCGACCGGTGACGGGCGACAGGTGCCAATCACCGGCAGTGTGTCGCGGCGGCGCCGCCACAGCTGGTTCCGGCGGAGCGGTCTCGGGTCTCCCGCGGGACCGATCCGATTGTCGTCATTGGGCGGGCCGGAACCGGCGGATCCGGCACAACAGGCGAGCGATGACGCCCCTGATGGCGATCCGGTCGACGGCGGACAGCTGTCGCGGGGACAGCCGGTTGACCACCTGGCCGGCAGGTTCGTGATGCTCGAGGTGGTGGCGACCGGACAAGTTCACCCTGTCCCCGGCCTGGACCGGCACGTCGGGTTGACACGCGGCGGCACGTCGGGTTGACACGCGGCGGCACGTCGGGTTGACACGCGGCGGCACGTCGGGTTGACACGCGAAAGGGAGATGACCGGTGGCGGGTGTTCGAGTGGCGCAGTTGTGGCGGTACCCCGTCAAGTCGCTGAAGGGAGAGCCCCTGCAACGTGCCGACCTCACGGGGGACGGCGTGGACGGTGACCGGGTCGTGCACGTCAGCGGTGCCCGTGGACCACTGACCGGTCGGACCCGCTCGGGATTGCTCACGGTGCCGGCCGTCACCGGGCCGGACGGTGCGCCCCTGGTCGACGGGCACCCGTGGAACTCCGACGCTGCGCGGAGCACCATCCGAGCCCATGCCGGCGCAGACGCTCGACTGGTGGCCGACACCTCGCCCCAACGGTTCGACATCCTGAACCTGCTGGTCGCCACCGACGGCGCGGTGGCCCGGTTCGGGTCCGACGTCCGAAGACTCCGGCCCAATCTCGTGCTGTCCGGGGTACCGGCGGAGATGGAGCCGGAATTGGCCGGGCAGGCACTCGAGGTGGGCGACGCCGTCATCGGGATCCACGCACAACGCCAGCGATGCATCGTGACTTCCATCGACCCGGAAACCGGCGAGCAGGATCTCGACGTCTTCCGGCGTATTCGGAACGTCTTCGGCGGTCGGCTGGCTCTGGATTGCTGGGTCATCCGGCCGGGCACGATTTCGGTTGGTGATCCCGTCCAGGTGGTCCGCGGCCCGGACGTTCCCGGCAGGATCGGCGGATGGATCGTTGGCGCTCCTTATCCATACCGAGATCGCGCCCTCGGGCGCGAGCACGGAGCCTGACGTGCGGGGCACTGTGTCGAGCTCCGCTACGCCCCGACGTATCGGAGGGATGACCCGATGACCTTTTCGGCTGCCGAGCCGATCGCGAAGGAGCGGCCGGGTGGCACCCCGCCGGTCTCCGGTCGCCTGGTGTCGGTGAATGTCGGGTTGCCACGTGATGTGCCGTGGCACGGCCGCACCGTGCACACCGCGGTGTGGAAGCACCCGGTCGCCGGGTCACACATGGTGCGGACACTGAATATCGACGGTGACGGGCAGGGCGACCTCGCCGGTCACGGCGGCCCGCACCGTGCCGTGTTGGTCTACCAACTCGACTCCTATCGGCACTGGGGCGAGCACCTCCGGCGAGACGACCTGACCCCCGGCTCGTTCGGCGAGAACTTCACTGTCGACGGACTGTCCGACGACGTGGTCTGCATCGGCGACCGGTACCGCGTCGGCGGCGCCCTCTTCGAGGTGAGTCAGCCTCGGGTGACCTGTTACCGGGTGGGAATGCGATTGGCCGAACCGGAACTCCCGTCGCTGCTGATCAGTCATCGGCGCCCGGGCTTCTACCTGCGCGTCGTCGAGGAGGGCGTGGTCCGGGCGGGTGACGCCGTCGTTCAGGTGCACAGCGGTCACGAAGGCATGACGGTCGCCGAGATCGATGGTCTGCTCTACCTTCCCGGGCACGAACCCGCTGCCCTGTCGCGCGCGCTGCGGATCACCGCGCTCAGCCCGGGCTGGCGGGAGTCGTTCCGGGCGATGCTGAGCAAGAACGGCCAGGCCGGCGGCAACGTCGGTCTGATCGATGCGGCCACCGCCGCACCGGTGGCGTGGCCCGGGTTCCGCCCACTGCGAGTGGTGTCCGCGCAGCGGGAGAGCGACACCGTCCTCTCGCTCCGAATGGCGTCGACGGACGGGCACCGGCTGCCGGCCGCCCGACCAGGGCAGTTCGTCGCGGTCCGGCTCGACGTGGCCGGGAGCGGGCCCGTCGTCCGGAGTTATTCGTTGTCCGGTGCGCCGGGCGACGGCCGGTACCGGGTCAGCATCAAACGTGAAACCCATGGTGTCGTCAGCACCTACGTCAACAGCCACCCGCTCGTCGATGAGACGGTGGAGGTGGCCGCGCCGCGGGGCGGCTTCACCCTGCAGGACGGTGACGACCCGGTGCTGCTGATCTCGGCGGGTATCGGCGCCACCCCGTTACTGGCCATGCTGCACGCCCTGGTCGCGGATTCCGCCACCCGCGAGGTGTGGTGGATCCACGGCGCTCGCAACTCCGCCGAGCATCCCTTTGCCGGCGAAGTGGCCGGTCTGCTCGCGCAGTTGCCGCACGCCCGCAGCGAGATTTGTTACAGCGCCCCGCTTCCCGCTGATCAGCTCGGTCGGGACTTCACCCACCGGGGCCGGCTCGACGCCGGCCTGCTGCGTCGGCTGGCTATCCCCAGGAACGCTCATGCCTACGTCTGCGGCCCGGTGCCATTCATGGACGACGTGCGCGTCGCCCTCACCGAGCTCCTGCGTGACCCCGGCCGCATTGCCAGCGAGACGTTCGGCGCGCGTGCCGGAATCACTCCGGGCATCGCTGCAGCGCCCCTTGTCCCGCCGCACCCACCCGTCGGTCAACCCGGAGCCGGACCCACCATCACCTTCGCCCGCAGCGGGCTGACCGTGCGCTGGCCACGCGACATGTCCAGCCTCTTGGAACTCGCCGAGGCATGTGACGTGCCGACCCGATGGTCGTGCCGAACGGGGGTGTGCCACACCTGCGAAACAGGTCTGCTCTCCGGCGCCGTCGACTACCGCCCCGAGCCGGTCGACGCCGCCGCCAACGGCAACACCCTGCTGTGCTGCGCAACGCCCACCGCCGATCTCGTGCTGGACCTCTGAACGACCCCCCCGACGCGGTCACCCGCACACCGTGGGCGGGCACGGCCGAAGGCATCCCGGTCAGGCTTCGCGCTGCGCTTCTTCGGCGTCGAGCTCGACGAGGTAGCGCGCCAGGCCGGCCTCGGCGCGGCCCGCGGTGCGGGCGCTGGTCAGCACGGGACTGGCCGCGGCGCTCAGGATGCGACCGCCCAGCCGCTGCACGGCCGCTGCGAGCAGGACGTCCTCGTGTGCTGCCGTCTCGCGGAACCCGCCTGCGGAGCAATAGGTGTCGCCGCGCACGCCCAGATTGGCGCCGTGCACGTGCGGATGTCCGTCGGTCACCGTGTGACGCAACCGCCAGGCCGCCATCAGCCCGGCGGCCAGTTCGTCGGGATCCGGCCGAACGGTACCGAGAACCATCTCCACACCCGTTCGCGCGTGGTGCAGCATGGTGCTGAGCCAGTCCGGCGGGACGGCCGAGTCGGCGTCCGTCGTGCTGATCCAGATCCGCCGGAGTTCGACGTCCGGGCTGGACCGGATCAGATGGTCGACGCCCCGGCGGCGGGCTGCGCCGACCCGACCGGCGTCGCTGACCAGGGTTTCCACGCCCGGCCACCTCATGGAGATCTGCACAGTCTCATCGTCGCTGGCATCGACCACCACGATGATGCGGAGCGCGGGAGGATCAGCGGTCCGGCCGAGGTACATCACCGCTGCGGCCATGGCGGTGAGACAGCGCGGCAGCAACCGCTGCTCGTTCCGGGCGGGAATGACCACCGCCAGCACATCGAAATCCCGTGCCTGGCAGCTCATGTCACCAATCCTTCTGCGGTGGCGACGGACCTGGCGGGCGGCCGCACCAGGATGTCGAGGCGAAAATCCTGCTCGACGTGCTCGACGAGGACGTCCAGACCGGACTCCTGGCGCAGGGTTGCGTGCACGGCGTCACCGCTGAGCGGGTAATCGGGAACCGGATGTCGCCAGTGGCAGGCCAGGAGCACTCCGCCGTCGGTCAACGACGACGCGGCCGACCTGGTCAGCACCGACAGGTCCGCTCGACTGCAGTAGTACCCGACCTCCGACAGCACGATGAGATCGAACCGGCCCGGCGGCCACTCCCGGGGCACTGCAAGCTGCCGGAACTGCACGTTGCCTGCTGCCGCCAACCGCCGCCGGGCCTGCCGGAGGGGTGCGCCGGAGATGTCGGCAGCCAGCACCGCGTCGCACCGGGCGGCGAGCTCGCCGGTCAGCACGCCGATCGAACATCCGGGCTCGAACGCCGATCGGAACCGCCGCCGCGGCAAACTGGCGAGCGTCACGGCCCGCTTGCGCTCCTCGTACCAGCGGTCGCCGAATCCCCACGGGTCGTCCCGCTGCCCGTAGAAGTCATCGAAGAACTGCTGATCCAGGCTCGTCCGCGGCGCGGCGACGAAGACCTCCACCGGACGCCGAAAGTGCTCCAAGAATCCGTCCTGCACGACCGCTTCGTCACCCGGCCGGTCGGACAGCGGCAGCAGCTGGCTCGCATACTGCGCGAGGGCGGCATCCTTGGTGGTGCGTGCCGCATCGGACAGGCTCAGCGCCACCAGCCTGTCCCGGTCGAAGGTTCCGTCATCCGGTCGCGCCCAGTGCCATGCCCACACCGGGTACTCGAGCAGGACTGCGCCGGTGCTCCGCGCGACGGTGTCCGCGGCCAGCGCCGCCGCCGCATGGTCGGGATGACGGTCCTCGCGCCACGGCGCGAGCAGCAACGTGCCGGCGCCGGACGGGCCGATGAGCTGCGCGAGCTCTTCGACGATGGTCGCACGCTCGCGGGCGAGACCGCCGTCCGGAACGGTGAGCTGCCGGACAACGGCATCCGGGGCGAGCACGGCGATCGCGCGCCGCGCTTCCGCTCGTCGCGCTGCCGAAAGGTCGTCCTCCGACCACGTCGGTGAGTCCGGGTGTGACTTCTCCCCCGCCGAGATCACCAGCACTGCAACCGGTAGCGCGCTGCGGGCCGCCTCGGTGATCAATCCGCCGGCGCCGAGGGTTTCGTCATCGGGGTGTGCGGCGACAACCACCACCCGGCGAAAGGCGCTGAGGTCCAACGCTTCCGCCGCTACCCACGCCGACGACCCCGCCCACTCGGCCTCGTCCGTGCCGGCATCGCGGTGATCGAAGAGTGCATCGGCTGCAACGGCCCGCCGTGGTTCGCCTGCCGTCTGTCCGGTCATCTGGGCCACTCATCCAGCGCCAGCACCTGGCCGCCGAGCGCGGACTCGTCGGCCAGCACCTGGCCGCCGAGGGCGGCCTCGTCCCGTTCGGCGTGATGCTGCCGCAGGAACAATTGCAGGTCGGCGACGCGACGGGCATGCTCCGGCTCGAGAGCCAGGGGCGCCGGACCCAGGGCATGCCCGACCCTGCGCAGCACCTCCTCCGCGGCCCCGGCGACCACGGCACGCGTTCGGGTCGCCAGCAGCTGTCCCGCGGGCCCATCGGACCGGCCCGCGTCGACGTCAGCGGCCGCCCCTTGCAGGACCATCCGGGCAGCGGTGAGCTGGGCATCGACGGCACCCAGGTGCATCAGCGCGAGCTGATCGGGTTGCCGGGTCCGGGACGCCTCCATGAGGCGACGGGCGACACCGACAGCGCCGCCGTACCAGCACGCGGCGACCCCCATCCCACCCCAGGCAAACCCGGGACGCCGCAGGTACCAACCATCGGGCCCGACAGGCACCGCCGGGCACTGATCAAGCGTCAGGATTCCGGACGGCACACCCATCAAACCTCTTGCCGCCCAGTGTGTCCCGGCAGATCTCGCCGCGGGATCGGTGAGCTCGACGGCGAACAACCGTCGTTCCCCGCTCGGCGTGTGCGCGGTGATCAGGGCATGGGACAACCGGTCCGCCAACGAACACCACGGCTTGTCACCCGACAACCGCCACGATTGACCGGAGGGGCGCGCGTCCACGCGCAGGCCACTGCCTTCCGCCGCGAACACCCCCCAGGAACTGCCTGCCGGGACCCGCAGAGGCTCGTCACGCCCGAGGTCGGGGTCGGCGGCAGCCTCGGCCAGGATGGCCAACGCATCGGTGTGGGCCTCGACCACCTTGGCGGCGGTGAGGTCGCCTGCCGCCACCGCGGACAACATCTGCCACCGTCGCGATGTGCGGCCGGAACCCGGAAGGGGCAGCCACCGGCCGATGTCGACGGCGAGCCCGATCGCCCGGCCCGACTGCCCGTCCACCGCCGCCGCGGCCCGCTCGACGGCGGCCGCAGACTGTGCCCCGCCTGCCGGCTCGGACGCATCCGGTTCCAGTGCCGTACCGATGACATCCTCCTCGACCCGTCAGCGCACGGGTGTGTGTTCGCGGCGCCGCCGAGTGGCGTTCGGCCGGTCCTTCTCGTCACTAGTACCACGGCGCACCCACTGCAACGGCTCGAAGGGCCGATCCGGCAGGGCATTTCGGACAAAATCGACTCGGGTTCGCCGAAACCGCGTAATTGCGGCCGTGTCGACGATACCGGGCGCTGCGCGCGTTCTGGCCGGACCCGGTCTCGGCGAAGCAGGCCCAGAATGGTTGACCGACAACGTCTCTCAATCAGTCTTCAAGTGCGTCAAGGACGTGGCGCATGCATCTCTTCAATGCGTGAGGTCATCAACAAACGAGGGGCCGGAACAGACGATTTCGCGACAGATTGCATTCTGCAGCGCAGCCTGTGTCTTCTGGCCGGCTCCGTCCGGATCTGCCATACGGCCGACCGGCACCAACAGTGCGGATCATTGTCCACACCTGGGTCCTGGCGTCTGGAGTGTGACGAATCGATCCAGCGTCTGCCGAGCGGTAGCGGAGCTGTTCGTCATCCGGCCTGGTGCGTCAGCTGCCGGCAATGGTCCCGTCGGGCTGGTGGTGGTGTTCGTGCGCGCCGCGAGGGGCGTCGTCGTTGTCCATGAGTTCGGGTCTTTGGATGATGTCCCACTGGCTGTCGTCCAGGTAGGCAAGGGCAGCGGGGAACAGACCGTTTTCTTCGCGGTCGATGTGGTTGTTGAGCAGGGTGATCATCGCGGTGATACGGGTCAGGTCACCCGCGGCGATCAGTTCCAGTTCCCGGTCCAGTTCGTCGTGTTCGGCGCAGAGCTCCGCGATGTGCTCGGTGAACAGTACGTCCTTCTTCATTTCGGCGAAGAGTCCAACCTGCTCACGGTGGGTATGCGGGTGCAGTAACTCACCGAGGATCTTCCCGGCGGCCCGAGCGGATTCGACGTCCTGCTCGCGCAATGCCACCTGCAGTGCATAAGTACTGTTGACGATGGCGTCGTGTTCGGCGTTGAGCTTCGCGATCATCGGGATTTCCCGGCATCCGCAGTAGCTGCACATCCCCTACCACCCCCGGCGGCGCGGTTCGGACCCGATCGGTGCGCCGGCCCGGGCGGCACGCCCCATGACCGGGTGGGCGCCGTGACCGGGATCGTCGGTGCCGAGTGTGGTTTGGACGGCTTCTTCCCGCCGCCGGTGATGGGCGAACCTACGATTCGATCGACAATGACTACACGACCGGTCTTGCCCTGCTCTGCCTGGTCAGTCTGCTGGCCCTGCTCTACACCGCGTGGCGACTACCCGGCCGGAGGCCGGCGCCGGCGGCCACGGCGAAGAGCTGAACAAGGGGTCCCGGCCGCCGCAACCGTCTCGGGCCCGACTCCATCTCTGTTGGTCACCGCGACGTCCGGCAACGCGCGATCGAGCAAAACAACGGTCGCACAGGTTCTGCCACGATGGAGACCTCTCACTAGGCTAACTGATAGCAAGGGTCGACAATACGACCAAGTGGCAGTGGCCGCTGACGGTTGGAAGATCCCACCGTCAGCGGCCTCACCACGTCGAGGCGACGTCCTGGCAGATCGCGATGCTCCACGGCAGCGCAGCTATCCGCGCGAAACTCCGGATGAAATCGCAACTGTCGCGCGGCAACAGCCCCGTGCCAGCGCGTCCCGGAGGACCACCGCCTCCGCCGCGGCCACCGTGACCCCGTGGCTGAAGACCGGTTGAAACACATCGGCGCATCGCCGAGAACCAACAAACCCCGCCGGCCGGGCCGGAGCGCGAAGATTCCGGCCATGCCTGCCCCGATCACCACGACTCGCATCGCCGCTACGATCCGGCCCGATCCGATCCCGACCAGACCTTCATGGGGCTAGAGAAATACTGGGCAGCAACGGAAGTGGCGATCGAGCCTTGCCTGCCACGGCCGATGGCCCGCACCGTCGACCTGGGTCACGGTGCGGGCCATCGGCGGCTGCCCTGCGGGTCACAGCCCCTTCTTGTAGTACTCCTTCTCCGCCGCCGTCATCGGACGCTCGGTGGTGTCGTAGCTGATCGCCTTCTGCATGTCACGGCTGTCGAACGACACGTCCTGCAGGACCCAGGTGGTCTTGCCGATCCTGATGGTGAAGGTCCCGGTGTCCCGGACCATCGGGACCTTTGCCGTCATCTGCCCGATCGAGAAAGGGGAGATGGAGTACGTCCGCGATTCGGTCTGCGTCTCGCTCCTGTTGAAGGTCTGCCCGTACTTGCCGGTGATGGTCACCTCGACGGCGTTCAGCACCGAGGTCTTCGCCTGTGCGGTCAGCTCGAGGGTGGTACTGGCGCCGGCAACCGTCGAGCTGCTCGTGGTGAACGTGCGGACCGATGCGGTGTTGTTGACACCCTTGTCGTATTCGATGGAACGTGACGGGGCGACGGTGCGGTCGCCGACCCGCGCAAACACGCAGGAGGCGGACGTCGTCCTGCAGAGCTCGTTCAGCAGGTCGCTCTGCTGCTGCGCCTTCTCCTTCGGCACGGTGACGGTCGACGCGGTGGAATCCTCGAGAATCACCGAGGTCAGCGTCGGTTGCCGATCCTCGCTGGCCCTGATCGGTGATCCGGAAAGGTCGGGGAGGCGCACCTGCGGGATGTTCAGGTCGGGGTCGATGCGCAACTCGACCTGGTACACCAACCACTGGCCCGATGGCATCGCGGAGGTGAAGTCCAGCTTGGTGCCGGTGGAATTGCCGAACCACCACACCTTTTCGTACCGCACGGATTGTCCCGGCAGCAGCACGGTGCCGATGGCGGGCGTTCCGTCACCCTTCCCGGGGTCCTGGATGCCGGTCAGCGTGGTCGGGTACTGGCTGTGGTTGGTGACGTAGAAGCCCTGCGTCAGTGACGCACTCGCCGCCGTGAGCACAGGGGACGCGGTTGTCGAAGGCGGCCGCGGCGGAAAAGCCATTGCCGACGAAGCCGATCATTGCGCCGGAGATCAGCACCGGGCGGCAATTCGTGCAATTGTCCTCATGATGTCGTTCCTTTCCTGCCCTGGACGGGCGAGCATTTGTGGAATTCCCGGGAGGAATTCCGACTGACCGGAACAACTGTAGAAACGTTTCCGGCGAAGCTCGATGGACCGGGAACCACAGTCGTGTGGTGCCCGCACCACACTGCGCGACGGGTGCGTGGGCCGGCGGGCACGGTCGGGCGGCCCGGCCGGCCGGCCACTGGGCGGTAGAACCGCCGCCGAACGGCGAAGGGGCCGTCAGGTCAGCCCCGTCGCCGAGATGCCGATGTACCCGATCCGTCGGCCGGCGTCACTTCTTGATCGGCGGCGGATCGTTCGGGGCCAGCCGCGCCCCGATGCGCCGCCACAGCTCGTCCGCCTGATTCGGGTAGTTGCCCGTCGCGTCGAAGGCCTCCGGAGCGAACGTGACGGCAACGGCGACGGCCAGCTTCTGCGAGGCGAGATAACCTTCGGCTGCGGCGAATCCGCTGAACATCGGGTTCTGCAGCACCCAATTCCCGGTGGTCACCACACCGATCCCGTAGCTGTAGCCCACGGATTGCTCGAAACACGTTGCGCAGCCCGGCACCGGCGATCCGAAGCCCCGCAGGGCGGTCGAAACCTGAGCCGCGTGCGACTCCGGTGACAGCAGCGTGCCTTCTCCGATGGCGACCGCGGTTGCCGTCATGTCGTCGATGTTGGTTGTCTGGATGGCACCGTGGGTGATCGTCCACGAGGGGTTCCAGAAGGTTGATTCCTCGTAGAAGGGCGCATCCGGTGCCACCTGGAAGTACCCGCGGCGCTCGGCTGTGAACGCATGGAGCACGGGTTCCTGGATGGCGGGCGTGCCGGGGTCCGTGGTGTTGTCCAGCCGCAGTGGCCGGAGAACCCTGTCCTCCAGCAGTTGGTCGACGGGTTTCCCGCTGATCTTTTCCAGGGCGAGCCCGAGGATCACATAGTTGGTGTGTGAGTAATTCCAGTTGGTGCCGGGGCGGTAGATCAGTGGTTTGGCCGTCACGAACTGGAGCAATTGCTGCGGTGTCCACGACCGGAAGGGATCGGCTTGCAGGGCGCTCAGAAACGCCGGCTGCTGGACGTAGTCCGGGTACCCGCTGGTCATCTGCGCCAGCTGGCCCAGCGAAACCTCGTCCGCGTGCGGCAGGTCCGGGAGCCACCGCGACACCTTGTCGTCCAGGGTGACTGTGCCGGTGTCGACGAGTTGCAGCAGTGCGGTCGCGACGTAGGAGATGGCGACCGCACCATTGCGGAAGTGCATGTCCGTCGTCGCCGGGACGCCCGTCATCGAGTCACCGAGCGCGGCGGTGACGACCTCCTTGCCGTCCCGGGTCACCCGCACGATCACCGACCTGAGATCACCCGTCGTCATGCCCGCGCGGACCACTTCCATGACCGCGGCTGATTCTGCGCTGTCCGGCGACGGGGCACCTGTCGAGGCCGCAGCCGATCCCGAAACTGACGCCTGCGCCGCTGATCCCGGTGCGGGCGACGTCGCACCGGCTCCCCCGCCGGAGCCGGTGCAACCCGCGAGCAACGTGCACAACGCCAGCGCCGCGACGGTCGATGGTCTCTGTAGGAGTGAGCGGTGCCGGGGTGGTCTTCGTCGGAAATGGGCGCTTTTGTCCGGCACGCTCTCAACATAGGCGCACAAGGCGGCCCAACTGCGGAAAAGTGGGCTATTACCGTGCCCCCGTCTCGCCCGTCACCCCCCGCCGTGACGGAACGCCGACGCGAGCACGCGGAGGCCGAGGATGAAGGAGATCACCAGCAGGTTGTAGCCGATCAGCTCGTACAGGCCCAGCGTCGGCGTCACCTGCGGGCCACCGGCCGCGGACAGCAACAACACGGACATGATTCCGGTGACCCCCGCCAGGTAGGCGACCAGCACCTGGGAGATCAGGCCGGTGACGGTGGCGCTCCGCGCTCGTCGGCGAGCACGCGGACGTTGACGGCGAACCGACCGTGCTCGGCGGCATTGGTGATTCTTTCCAACCGGCGGGGCAGCCGACGCAGAATCGTTGCCATCACGGCAATTTCGTCCAGCGCCGACTGCTTGAGCAGTGCCGGGGTCATGCGCTCGGTGGACAGCGTGCCGGCGATGCTGCGGCTCTCGGTGAGCAGGTCGAAGTCGGGCGCAACCTCGATGAGGGTTCCCTCGATGGTGGCGAGCATCCGGAAGACGGCCGCGATCTCCGGCGGAATGGTCAGCCGGTGCGTTGTGACTATCCGGAACAGCTGACCGAACATCTGCGCGCTGCCCGCCGACGCGGCGGTGCCGCCGACGACGAAGCGGGCGAGGAATCGTCCGAGGTCGCGTTCCAGGGCCGCGTCGTCGACGTCCTCCGGACGCGGCACCACTTCCAGCAGCGCGTCGGAGACAGCCAGCGGGTCGGCCTGGTCGATACCGACCATCAGGCGTTGGATCGCCTCCCTGAGGTGCTGATCGAGCCGGCCGACCGATCCGAAATCGAGCAATCCGATGTCGCCGTCCGCGAGCAGCAGCATGTTGCCCGGATGCGGGTCGGCATGGAAGAGGCCGTCCACCGCCACCTGGTGAATGAAGAAATCCAGCACCCGCCGTGCCACCGCCGCACGGTCGTCACCGGCACGGTCGAGCAGCGGTCCGGCCTCGCTGATCCGAGTGCCGACCAGACGTTCCATCACCAGCACCGTGGATCCCGACCAGGCACCGAACACGGTCGGGATCCGGAACCTCTCTGCCTGCGCCAACGCGGCGGATCGCCGGATCGCCTCGATGTTCGCGGCCTCGACGCGGTAGTCGCGCTCCTCTCGCAACGCCGTGGTCAGGCCGTCCGCAAGTTCGGTGGCACCGATCGATCCGGCCCACTGCACCGATCCGCGGAGCCGCCCGGCCAGCCAACGCGCGATGTCGAGATCCCGCTCGACGACGGTGACGATGCCGGGCCGGCGCACCTTGATCACCACCGGTTCGCCCGAGGCCAACCGGGCGGCGTGCACCTGCCCCACCGAAGCGGCGGCCAGGGGTCGGCGATCCACCTCGGTGAAGATCTCTTCGAGCGGCCGGGCGAACGCGGCGACCAGAACGGCTGCAGCTGCGGCCAGGGAACGGGATCGGCGTCGTCCTGCAGCCGGCGTAACTCGTCCACCACCTCGGCCGGCAACAGGTCGCGTCGGGTGGCCAGGATCTGCCCCATCTTGATGAAGGTGACCCCCGCCTCGTTGAGCGCCGCAGTCAACCGCCGGCCCAGCTCCGTCCGGCCGGTGGCGGTCTCCAGCGCCCGCCGGCGGCGACCCGCGGCGTACGGCCACAGTCCGTGCCGGAACAGGATTCCGACGATCTGCCCGGAGCGACGGGTGCGGGCGAGTCGACCGCGCAGGCCGCGTCCCCACACGCCGGGCAGCGGGAGGGAGCCGTAGGGGATGAACGCCTCGGCGATCACCATCAACAGCATCCCGGCGAGGATGGTGCACATCGCCGCAGCACCAGCCAGCCCAATCGGCCGTCCGACACCCCGGCGCCCACGGCATCGGCGATCGCGAAGAGGATCGGCTGGTACATCACGAGGGCGAAGAACCCGCCGATCAACAGCCGGACCGGGCCGAGTCGCACGCCCAGCATTCGCTGCACCAGGAAGCCGAACAGGACCGCCGTGGCGACGGAGAAGACGAAGGCAACCGGTGTGGTCAGCCAGTCCACGGCCATTCCTCCCGACACAAACCGTTGGGCAGAGGCAGTTTTGGATGCGTCGCTCGACGGACGCCCGCACTCCGGGCCCAGCCATCACTGTTTCCGAGTCAAAGTACCGGCCGGTGACGGGCTGTCGTCAGGCCTTCCCGGTGCGATGCAGCATGATCCGACGCATCGTGGCCGGGGTCGCAGTCGAACCGACCACTGGCATCTCCCCCGGCAGCCTGTTCTGATGATGAGGTGAGCGAACAGCCAGCCAGGACCACAGGACCGGGCACCGGCCCGCTGCCCGGGAACGTCGGCACCGCCGCCGTCGAGCAGTACATCGGCCGCTTTCCGGAAGATGCGCGCGCCGCGTTGCAGGCGGTCCGGCGGCGGATCCACTCGGTGGTCCCGGGTGCTGGTGAGACCATCCGCTACGACATGCCCACCATCACCGTCGACGGGCGGTCGCTGATCCACTTCGCCGGGTGGAAGCAACACCTGTCGCTGTATCCGGTTCCCGACGGGGACGCCGACTTCGAGCGGGACATCGCCCCTCATCGCTCCGGCCGTAGCACCGCGAAATTCCGCTACGCCGAGCCGGTGCCTGCGGGGCTGATCGAGCAGGTGGTCGCCCTGCTGCTCGGGCAGCGCGGCCATCGCGAAGAGTGATCAGGGTGCTGTGCCCCCGATGGACACGTTCGGTGAGCCCGCCACGATTCAGCCCGGCGGCTTTGGGTAACGCTGTGTGAGGCATCGCCTGGTGCCGTGATTGGCGGCACCGGGATGATGGCGGCGGAAGACAGCTCGGTTCGGGTCAGAGGGCTCAGGTCGGAAAGGGTTGATGACGACCACGGTGCGGGAACTGATGGGACCGCCGTCGCCGTCGGTGCACCACGAGGAATCCGTGGTCACCGCCGCCCGTCGGCTACGGGCGCATGCCGCCGCGGCGCTACCGGTCCGCGGGCCGCTCGGCGAGTTCATCGGAATGCTGACCGGCAAGGACATCATCGACCGATGCGTCGCCGACGGCCAGGATCCGCGGACGACGACCGCCGGTTCGCTGGTGATGTCCCCCGGACCCGTCGTCCAACCCGATGATGACGCCGGATCCACCGTGCTCGACCTGCTGCTGGGCCAGCCGGTGCCGATGCTGCCGGTGGTGGAGGACGGTCAACTGGTCGGCTTGATCACCTTGGATGCCATCGCGGCGAACCTCGTCGACACCATCGTCGAGGACGATGACATCGTCGAAGGAGACCGGTGGTGGTGGGGCGGCGAGTGAAACACGCGTCCACTCCGTCCGGCCTCAGGAGTGCAGCCGCTGCAACATGTGGTCGACTTCGGTCGGCCGGAACGGCAACCGGCCGTCCCTGACCACGTCGGCCGCGACATCGCGCAACTTGCGGTTGCTGTCCTGACTCGCCCTGGTCAGCAGCGCGAACGCCTGCGCCGCGGGCAGCCGGTGGGTCATCATGAGGATCCCGGTCGCCGTGCCGATCGACCGGTTGCTGTCCAGGGCATTGCGCAGCTGACCCGCCCGGCTGTGCGCGCTGGTGATCTCCCGCTCGCGCAGCCGGTGCAACTCGTGCGCCGTCCTGACACGGGCGAGCAATTCGCCGGACTCGAAGGGCTTGACCACGTAGTCGTCGGCGCCGGCCGACAGGCCCTCGGTGGCAGCGCCCGAACCGCCGCGGGCGGTCAGCACGATGATCGGCAACCTGGCCGAGCGCCCCGGCGCCGCCCTGGTCCTGGCGACCAGTTCCAGACCGTCGATACCGGGAAGCATCACATCGGTGAGCAGCAGGTCCACCACGGCGGGCTCGTCCCCGTTGAGCAGGGCGTCTGCGGACTCGGCATCGGGCACGGCCCGGACCAGCCAGCCGTCCCCGGTCAGCAGTCGCGACAGGTACAGCCGCAGGTCGGGGTCGTCCTCCACCAGCAACGCCGTCGGCCGGTTCGGTTCCGCGTCGCTCGGCGCCCGGCGGCCGACCGGCAGGTCCGCGTCCGTGCTGACGGCACCGGCGGCCGGTGTGGCAGTGCCGGGCGGTACCGCGCGGGAGGAACGCCCGTCGGTATCGGACCGCCGACGGGTGCCGGACAGCCCATCGGCTTCGGACAGCGCAGGGCCGGGCAGCGCAGGGCCGGACAGCGCAGGGCCGGACAGCGCAGGGTCGGACAGCGCTGCCTCGTCACCACGCGGGATCGTCACGGTGAAGGTGCTCCCCCCGCCCAGGGAGCTGATCAGCGCGATGTGGCCGTGATGGGCGTCGACCAGATCGGCGACCAGCGCCAGCCCGATGCCGGCGCCGTCGATCTCGCCGCCGGACTGCGACCGGTAGAACCGCTCGAAGACCTTGGGCTGCTCCTCGGCGCTGATCCCGATACCGGTGTCCGTCACGCTCAGCGCGACGGAATCACCGCTGCTCTGCAGGTCCACGGTGATGCTGCCGGACGAGGTGAACTTGACGGCGTTGGCGACGAGGTTGGTGACAATCGTTGCCCACATGGCACTGTCCACCATCGCCATCGTGCGGCCCGGCGGCACCGAGACATCCAGCGCCAAACCTGCGTGCTCCGCCGTCGAGCGGAACATGCTGGCCGTGTCCGCCGTCGCCTTTGCCACGTCGACCGGTTCGCGCTGGGGGGCAAGGGTATTGGCCTCGGCCTGGGCGAAATCGAGCAGGGCGTCGACGATCCGGCGCAGCCGTCCCGCCGCCCGCACCGCGGCGTCCACGCGCTCGACCTGATCTGTGCGCAGACCTTGTTCCGGGGCCAGCAGATCCTGCAGCGGGGCGAGCAGGAGGGTGAGCGGCGTCCGCAGCTCGTGGCTGACGTTCTGGAAGAACTGCATCTTGACCAGGTCGAGTTCGGCGAGCACCCGGACCTGTCGGCGTTCGCTCTCGTAGGCCTTGACGTCGGTCAGGGCGCTACCGACCTGCAGCGCGACCAGCGAGAGGAACGCCCGGTATTCCGCATCCAACTGGCGGTAGGGATTGATGCCGAGCACCATGGCGCCGAGCGGGCGGGTGCCCGGGCCGCCGACCACCGGCAGCACGACACCCTGATCGGGCAGCAGCGGACCGATCGGACCGGGGGTGAGCTGATCCCCCAGCTGTTCCCGCAGACCGGTGAGGACCTGCGCCTCGCCCGTCCGGAGTGCAGCGGCGATTTCGGTGGCCGCGGGCGCATCCTCGGTGAAGGCGAGCCCCCGGCCCCAGGCATCACCGCGCAGCCCGTAAGAACCGACGAACTGAACCTGCTCGTCGCTGTCCTCGCGCAGCAGCATCGCGGCAAACGGCACGCTGTGCCGCGTTCCGGCGAGCACATCCAGCATCGCGCGGCAGGTGTTGATGGTGCTTCCGGCCCGCGTTGCCGACACCCCACCGAGGTCGCGCACCAGTCGGAGCCGACGTTGGCTGATGACCTGGCGGGTCGTCTCGTTGCTGATGTTGCAGACACCGACCACCTGCCCGTCGTCATCGATGACCGGGTTGTAGGAGAAGGTGAAGTAGCACTCCTCGGGATACCCGTTGCGCTCCAGCACAAAGGGCAGATCCTGGTGGCCGACGGGCCGCCCCTGCGTTTTCACCTGGTGCATCAGCGGGCCGATGACCTCGTCCCAGCCCTCCGACCACACCCTTCTCGTTGCGCTGCCCAGCGCGAACTCGTGCTTTCCCAGTCCCAGCAACGGAATGAAGGCGTCGTTGTACAGGACAGTGAGCTCCGGGCCCCAATGCAGCGACATCGGGGACCCGGAATTCAAGGCCATCCGCAGCATCGACCGGAGGTCGGCGGACCAGGTCTGGACCGGACCCAACGGCGTCGCCGACCAATCGGTCGATCGGCATCGCGCCTTCATCTCGCCGGGCCCGTCGAACAGGGACGAGCTGGACGCATCCAACGGAATCATTGACCACCGGAATCTGACGGGCAGGAGCACCTCTCGGCCACATTTCGGTGGCGCCGACCACGATAACCGCTGTTCGGTCGGGTGCGTCACCGTTGCCGTGATGCCGCGCGCGAGACGTCCCGATCGTCCGAAGCCGGACCGGCAATCTGGTCACCGGGACCCACGTCGGCGCACCGCCGGGGCGCCGTCGACAGGCGCCGAGGGGGCGGCGTGGATCAAGATTGCGGCAGATGTGCATCCGCCCCGGCGCCGGCCGGGCCCGCCGGGAGGAGCGCGAGGTGAACATGCTGCTGCAGGCAGGCACCGTGGTCGCCGGCACAGCGGTGCTGCGGCCCGGCTGGCTGGAGATCAACGGAGACCGGATCGGCGCCATCGGCGGCGGGGATCCACCGCGCGCCGCCGACGTCAGCTACGAGCACCACGCCGTCGTGCCGGGCTTCGTGGACATGCATGTGCACGGCGGGGGTGGCGGCGGCTTCGGCGGCTGGGTGGAGAGGGCGCAGTCCGCAGTCCGGTTCCACCTGCGGCACGGCACCACCTCTATGGTGGCCAGCCTGCTGACCGACAGCACGGAAGTCCTCGTCCGGCAGGTCCGGAACCTGGAAGGCCTTGTCGAGTCGGGGACGCTCGCCGGCGTGCACCTGGAGGGCCCCTGGCTCAGTGCGCCCCGGGCCGGCGCGCACCGGACAGCGCTGCTCCGCGATCCCAGTCGGGACGAACTGGAGGAGTTGCTGACGGCGGGCCGCGGCACCATCCGGATGATCACCCTGGCGCCCGAACGACCAGGCGGACTGGACGCGATCCGGCGGATCGCCGCTGCCGGGGTGGTCGCCGCCATCGGGCACACCGACGCCCCGTACGACACGGCGGTGCGCGCGATCAACGCCGGCGTCACCGTGGGCACCCACCTGTTCAACGCCATGCGGCCGGTCCACCACCGCAATCCGGGCCCCATCGTCGCCCTCCTGGAGGACGAGCGGGTGACCGTGGAGCTGATCGGTGACGGCGTTCATGTCCACCCGTCGCTGTACCGGTTGGCAGCGGTGTCCGGCGTGGGTGCGCTCGCCCTGGTGACCGATGCCACCGAGGCCGCCGGCATGCCCGACGGCCGGCACCGGCTCGGCGACATGGACGTGGACGTCCGGCACGGCATCGCGACCGTCGCCGGGACCGACACGCTTGCCGGTGGTACCGGCACGATGGACGCGCTGTTCCGGTTCGCGTTGCGGCACAGCGCCTCCGCCGGCGACGCGGCCCTGTTCGAAGCGGTCACCCATTGCTCGACCGCCGCGGCCGAGGCCATCGGGCTGGCCGACGTCGGACGGCTGCAGGAGGGGTATCTGGCCGACCTGGTGGTCCTCGACCGCGACCACCGGCCGCGCGCCGTGCTGCGCCGCGGGGAGTGGGTGAAGGGCATCAAGACCGCCGACTGACGGGCTTGCCGGAGTTGCCGCTGCACGGGCCCGCGTGGTCACCTGTCCTGAAGGATCGGCAGAAGGGTTCCTCGATGACGCACGGCGGATCACCACACCGCACAGCCGGTTCCGAACCCGCTGCGACGACTGTCGACGGCACGGGCAACGGATTCCGGGCGTTGCAGCCGCCCGTCCCCGACCAGCCTGACGAGCTGATGCTCGCCGCGCTCGGGGAGGTCGAGGACCGAGTGCTGTGGATCTCCACCGCGATCGTCGATCACGCGAACCGCTTGCGCCCGAACGTCTCCGGCCTGAAGGTCGGTGGACATCAGGCCAGCAGTGCGTCCATCACCACGATCATGACCGCGTTGTGGCTGCAGCAGCTGCGCGCCGACGACCGGGTGTCGGTCAAGCCGCACGCCTCCCCCGTGCTGCACGCGCTGGAGTTCCTGCTCGGCCGGCTCGACGCGACGGCGCTCACCACCCTGCGGCAGTTCGGCGGACTGCAGAGTTACCCGAGCCGGGCGAAAGACCCGGTGCCGGCCGATTACTCGACCGGTTCGGTGGGCATCGGGGCGACCGCGCCGCTGTGGGGAGCACTGGCCCGCCGCTACGTCGGCAGCCACTTCGGCACGGCCGGGCGCGGTCGGCAGTACTCGCTGGTGGGCGACGCCGAACTGGACGAGGGCGCCGTCTGGGAGGCGGTGCTCGATCCGATGGTGCGCGAACTCGGCGAGGTCGTCTGGGTCGTCGACCTCAACCGGCAGTCGCTGGACCGAATCGTGCCCACCATGGGCGTGGACCGCCTCGAGGGCATGTTCGGCGCCGCCGGCTGGCAGGTGATCACCGTCAAGTACGGCCGACGGCTGGATGCCCTGTTCGACCGGCCGGGCGGGGCGGCGCTGCGGCGGCGGATCGACCAGATGACGAACGCGGAGTACCAGCGACTGCTCCGTCATCCGCCGGATCGGGTTCGGAATCTGTTGCCCGGCAACGGTGTCGGCTCCCCGGAGATCGCCGCCCTGGTCGCGGACATTTCCGACGATGAGCTGATGCGCGCGCTGCGCAACCTCGGCGGCCACGACATTGTCGCGCTGCTGGACGCCTTCGGCCGGATCGACGATTCGCGGCCGACGGTGATCCTGGCGTACACGCTCAAGGGCCATCGGCTGGCCACCGAGGGTCACCCGCAGAATCACTCCGCACTGCTCACCGAAGCGCAGATGCGGGGACTGGCCGCGGCACTCGGCACCGACCTGACCGATCCGTGGCAACGCTTCGACGCGGCAACTCCCGCGGGACTGCTGTGCCGGCAAGCCGCCGAGCGGTTGCGTCGGGAACCGGTGCCACCGGTCCGGACCGTCTCCGTGCCGGCGGATCTCGGTCGGACGCGGACGGGTACCACCACCACGCAGGCGGCGCTGGGGCGCACCCTGCTGGACCTGATCCGGGCCGATCCCGCGGTGGGGGCGCGGGTGGTGACGGTGACCCCGGACGTCAGTTCCAGTACCAATCTCGGCGGCTGGGTCAACAAGGTCGGCGTGTGGTCGTTCGACGACCGTAAGGACTGGTTCACCGATGATGCCGAGACGATCCTGCACTGGCGCGAGCACCGGAAGGGTCAGCACGTCGAACTCGGCATTGCCGAACTGAACCTCGTCGGCCTGATCGGTGAACTGGGTGCCACCTGGAGCCGCTGGCAGCAGCCGCTGCTACCGATCGGCGTGGTGTACGACCCGTTCGTGCAAAGAGCCTTGGAGCCATGGTCTTTCGGGATCTACGCCGGCGGGCAGTCCATCCTGGTCGGCACCCCGTCGGGCGTCACGCTCGCTGCGGAGGGCGGTGCGCACCAGTCGATCACCACACCGTCGCTGGGTCTGGAACAGCCCGGCTGTGTGACCTGGGAGCCCGCCTTCGCGCAGGACACCGAGTGGTGCCTGCTGGCCGCGCTGGACCGTCTCGGCCGCCCGGACGGATCATCGGCCTACCTGCGGCTGTCCACCCGACCGGTCGACCAGCAGCTCGCCGACGTGCCGACCCAGGCCGCCGCCCGGGAGACCCGGCGCCGGCGGGCCGTGGCGGGCGGCTACCTGCTGCGTCGAGCCGAGAAGCCGGCCGTCACCGTTGCGGGTATGGGCGCTGTCCTGCCGGAGGTGCTGGCGGCCGCCGAGCAACTGGAATCGCTGGGCTTCGGCGCCGACGTGCTCTGCGTGACCAGCCCCGGCCAGCTGTTCCGCGCCGTGCAGGCGCGCCGCGGCTTGGCCGACGCGCCGAGTTGGATCCTCGACGCCGTGCTCCCCGCCGACCGGGCGCGCCCCATGGTCACCGTGTTGGACGGGCACCCGCACACCCTTGCCTTTCTCGGCGGGGTCAACCGCGTCGCTGCCTCGCACCTGGGGGTCACCCGGTTCGGCCAGAGCGGCGACCTGCCGGAGGTGTACCGGCACCACGGGCTGGACACCGAGTCCATTGTCCGGGCGGCCCTCGGTCTGCTGGACTGACGGGCGGTTTCGGTGACGGTCAGCCCGGTGAGGTGAAGGTCACGACGACCGCCCGGTTCCCCGGATCCGACGCCGGCTGCACGATCGGTCTCGCACTGCCGTAACCCACCACCTCGGCGATGTTCTCGGCCGGGACCTTCAGTTCCCGGAGCAGGGCGGCCACCTCCGTCGCCCGGCGGGTGGACAGGTCCTTGGCGAAAGCTTCGTCGCCGTCGGGGGTTCCGGCGGTGTGCCCCTCGACGGTGATCCGGGTGTTCGGTTGCAGGGTGCCGACACAGTCGCCCAGCGCCTTGAGCGTCGCCGCCTTGTCGATCAGGGCTGCCTGGTCGGGCATGAACAACGCCGGGGCGGGCAAGGTGCAGGTCCGTACCGGGCCCTGCTGATCGGCATTGATGGAGTCGTTCGGGTCCGGCACCGGGACGGCCGGGATCGTGCCGGTGCCGGCTCCGGCGCCGGTGCCGTCGAAGAACGTCACCTTCGCGGCGCCCCCCGCGGTGGCCAGCCCTTCCCAGACCGCATGCAGGTAGCCGACCTGGAGCTTTGACAGCTTCTCCTGTTGCCCGGCCACCGGTGTCACGACGAAGGTCACGTCCCGGCCGGTCAGGTCGGGGACGGCGTTGGCCTTCTGCGCCGCCTTGACCACCGCCGGCGGGGACTCGTCGAAGGCGAGCTGACGGAAATCCACCGGGCCCTCGGTGTCCAGCAGCGGGGAGAACACCCACACCGGGCTACCTTTCGGCGATGACACCGCGTCGAGGCCGGCGAGCGTCTCCCGACCCGGGGACTGCGCCTGCAGGGCGTTCATCTTCTCCGTCAGGGCGCTCACCGCTGCGGCGGGGTCGCCGGCCAGGTCGATGGGCTCTGCCTTCGTCGTGCCGTCCCCGGCGACACCCACCCATTCGACTCCGAAGCCCGTGGCGCCGAGGGCCGCCATCTCCGCGGCAATCGGATCCGGCACCGCAATGGCGGCCTCGTTGGTCGAGCTCGCGGTGCTGACCACGCTGCCGCCGACCTTGACCGGCTCGGCAGCGGCCGACGTGGTCGGCTGCTCGCCCTGCGAGGTGGTCGAGGCGGAATTGGAGTTGCACCCGGCGAGCAGGACGAGGGCCAGGACGCCGGCCAGCGCTCCTGCCCGGACGGGGACGGGCCGGTCATGCCGTCTGCGGAGCATCGCGCAAGGGTAGGACACCGGTCAGTGCGGTCACGAATCCGGGCGCGTGCGCCGGCGGTGCGTGACGTGAACGTCACAACGGGTGCACCACCCCGCCGGTCGTGCGTCATGCCCGGGCAGGGTGGGTAAAGAGCATGGGGCCGCGCGTCGGCCACGGGCGTCCGCGAGGGCCGGGCGTAGCGCGGGCAGCCGCTTACGCCGCACACCAACCGCCGCGGAGGCGGGATCGAAGAACGAGCCGGAGGTGCGGATGACCGCGGTGGGCACCGTGATCGCCGGCCGCTACCGACTGGTCGATCAGCTCGCGGTCGGCGGGATGGGGTCGGTCTGGCGGGCGTGGGACGAGTTGCTCGAACGGCCCGTCGCGGTGAAGCAACTGCTGACCCAGCCGGGACTGAGCCACGACGACACCGATACCGCACGCCTGCGCGTCATCCGCGAGGCCCGGATCACCGCCCGGCTGCATCACCCCAACGCCGTCACGCTGTACGACGTCGTCGAGGACGACGGGCACCCGTGCCTGATCATGCAGTACGTCCCGTCGAAGAGCCTGAGCACGCTGATCCGGGAGACAGGGCCGGTGGACATCCGGTTCGCCACCAGGACCGGCGCGGAGCTGGCCTCGGCACTGGCCACGGCGCACCGGGTCGGCGTCGTGCACCGGGACGTCAAGCCGGGCAACGTCCTCATCACCGAGGACGGGTCGGCCAAGCTCACCGACTTCGGCATCTCGCACGCGGTCGGTGACGTCACGCTGACCTCGACCGGCGTGCTCACCGGCACGCCTGCGTTCCTGGCGCCGGAGGTGGCCCGGGGCGAGCAGTCCGGCTTTCCCGCCGACGTCTTCTCCCTGGGCGCGACGCTGTACGCGGCGCTCGAGGGCTTCCCGCCGTTCGGCACCGACCCGAACCCGATGGCGGTGCTGCACCGGGTGGCGTCCGGAAAGTTGTTGCCACCACAGCAGAGCGGACCGTTGACGCCGCTGATCACCCGGATGCTGTCCACCGATCCGTCGGCGCGGCCCACCATGACCGAGGTCGGCGCCACGCTGAACGGCCGGCTCGCCCAGGAGTCGGACCGTTCCGACATCCAGAATCGGTCCACCTTCGCCCTGACGGTTCGGGAGGAGGGCGACGGCCCGGCCGCACACCGCGAGGCGGCGCCTGAGATTCTGTCGACCCAGACCCCGTCCCACCGGCCAGCACATCGCCAGCCGTCGCACCGGCGCTCCGCACCACCGCGGGCGGAACGGACCCTGGCCGGTCCGATGCCGATCCGGTCCGCGGACGATCCGGCGCCCACGGCGGGGACGGCATCGGAACCGCCCGCGCCACCGGTGTTTCCCGCGTCGTCCGGTGACGACGCGCCGCGCCGTCGACGACGCACCCTGCTCGTCGCCGGCGCCGTGGCCGCGCTGGTGGTGATCGCCGCCGCGGTGGCAGTGCTGCTCAGCCGGACCGGCGACAGCTCCACCGCGGCCGGCGACCCGGCGGCCGCGTCGGCCCCGACATCCGCGAGCTCCGCGCCGGCGCCCGGCACGCGGGGGTCCGCGGCGCCACCCACCCGGGCGGTTGCGCCGGCACCTGCCGGTTCCACCGCGGCCTCCCCCACGGCGCCATCCGCTGCCGGGTCGTCGCCCGCTGAGTCGTCGCCCACTGAATCCTTACCCACGGAATCGTCGAAGGCCGCGGCGACCCCGACATCCGACCGTTCGACGGAACCGGAGCGGCCCGCCACGACGAAACCCGACGACAGCAGCCAGCAATCGTCCCGGAGCGCGGCACCGCCACCCGAGGCGGCCGGGATCGGGCAGGGTCGGGGCGCGCCGACGGCGGCACGACTCAGCGCCGCGATCACCGACTACTACGCGATGATGCCGACCGACACCGAGCAAGGTTGGTCCCGGCTCACGGCCAACTTCCAGGACGGCATCGCGCAGAACCGGGACTACTACGAGTCTTTCTGGGGCGGCATCGAGCGGGTGACCGCCGAGGACGTGACCGCCAGCCCGCCCGACACCGCGGAGGCGACGATCACCTACTACTTCAAGGACGGCCGGGTGTCCACAGAACGGACGGTGTACACGCTCGTCGAGCAGGACGGCGTCGTCAAGATCGACAACTCGTCGGTGGTCAGCAGCCGGACGTCGTGAGCTGACCACGGCTAGGAGCGGGTCGTCGACTCCCGGATGATCAACCGGTGCCCGGGCACATGCTGCTGCATGGAGGCAGCAGGCTTGTCCATCCGGCGCACCAGCGCCCGGATCGCCATGTCGGCAAGTTGCTCGATGTCAGGTGAGACGGTCGTCAGGGTCGGGTTGGAGTAGCGACCGTCCGGGATGTCGTCCCAGCCGACCACCGCGACGTCGTCGGGCACCCGCAGGCCCGCCTGACGCAGCGCGTACAGCGCGCCCATGGCCAGCAGGTCGTTGCCGCACACCATCGCGTCGATCGGTGTCCGGCGGCCGAGCAACTTGCGGGTGCCCGAAGCGCCGGGCACCCGCTGGTAGGTCGATGCGGGGATCACCAGGTCGTCGGAGAACGCGATGCCGACGTCTTGGAGGGCGGCTCGGTAGCCCTGCAAACGGAGGTTCGCCGTCCGGTTCCGCAGGTGGTGCTGCGCGCCGAGGAACGCGATCCGGTGCCTGCCCGTCTCGATGGCGCAACCGGCAAGACGCCGGCCGGCCCGTTCACCGACACGTCAGCAAAGCCACTGGTGTGTCAAGCCGACGAGGGTGGCTCGATCGATCCCAGTCCGCGCGTAGCCGCGGACGGCACCGTCTATCTGTACTGGCAGAACGACGGCAACTGCTGCGGCCTGCCGGTCAAGCTGTACGGGTAGCAGTTGGACGCGGCCGGCGCCACCCTGACCGGCCGCCCGGTGGCACTGCTGCAGAACACCCAGACGTGGCAGGGCAATCTGGTGGAGGCGCCGGAGATGGTGGCGCACAACGGTTCCTACTATCTGTTCTACGCGGCGAACGACTACGGCTCGGATGCCTGCGCCGAGGGTTATGCCACCTGCACCAGCCCCCTCGGCCCGTGCAGGGACAACGCCGAACCCGTGCTGAAGACGACCGCCGACGCAGCGGGGCCGGGACACGCCTTCCTGCTCACCGTCGGGAAGCAAACCTGGATCTTGTACCACGCCTGGCCACCGGACGCGATCGGATCGGCGCGCCCCGGCCGGCAGGTGTGGCTGGACAAGGTGGAATGGACCGCATCGGGCCCCGAAGTCGACGGGCCGGATGCGGCCCCCGCAGCCTCGTCCGGACGTTTCCGCCGGCGGCTGATCCGCCGGCTCGTTGGCCGTGTTCCTCGCCGAGCCGAGCCCCGTTGGCACGCCCACCATCGTGAAAGGCTTTCGTGCACTCCATCATTGACTTCATCGACAGCAGCTATCCACGGCCACAGCTGGTCCGCGACCAGTGGACCGACCTGTGCGGGGAATGGGGATTCCGCTACGACGACGAAGACAAGGGCCTGAGCCTGGACTGGTTCAGCCACGACCAACCGTTCGACCGGACCATCGTCGTGCCCTTCCCGCCGGAATCCGTGCTGTCCGGGATCCACGACACCGCGCATCACCCGGTGGTGTGGTAGCGCCGGAAGTTCACCGCACCGACCGGCGAACGGGTGTTGCTGCACTTCGGTGCCGTCGACTACCGGGCGTCGGTCTGGGTGGACGGCTGCCTGGTCGCCACCCACGAGGGCGGCAACACCCCGTTCGCCGCCGACATCACCGCCGTGCTCCGACGGGCGGTGGAGAACTCGGCCAACGGCGCCCTACCCACCCACACCGTCGTCGTCCGCGCCGAGGACCGGCCCCCCGACGCGAGCCAACCGCGCGGCAAACAGGACTGGCAGCTGACGCCGCACAAGATCTGGTACCACCGCACGACCGGGATCTGGCAGCCCGTGTGGCTGGAGCCGGTCCCCGACATCCACATCACCGACCTGGCCTGGACCCCGGAGCCGGAGCACGGCCGGGTCCGGCTCGGCGTGGAGCTCAGCGCCCCGCCGCCGCGGCCGGTCTCCCTTCGGGTGACCCTGCTGCTGGAGGAAGAGGTTGTCGCAGAACAGACCTCGCGCATCGTGGGTGATCGGGCCACGCTGGACCTGACGATCGGGCCCTGGCCCAAGGTCAGGACCGGCGGCGCCTGCTCTGGGCCCCGGAGCACCCGCATCTCATTCGCGCCGTTGTCACCGTGGTCGACAGTGACCGCCGCGACGCCGACACGGTCCGCAGCTACCTCGGATTGCGGTCGGCCGGGGTCCGGATGGGACACTTCGTGTTGAACGGTGAACCGTACTTCCCGCGGATGGCGCTGAACCAGGGGTACTGGCCGGAATCGCTGCTCGCCGCGCCCAGTGCGGAGGCGGTGCGCCGGGACCGCAGTCACCCCTGCGTGGTGACCTGGGTTCCGCTCAACGAGAGTTGGGGCGTGCAGGACATCGACAGCAACGAGCAACAGCGGCACTACGCCTCCGCGCTGTACCACCTCACGCGCGCGCTGGACGGGAGCCGGCCGGTGATCTCCAATGACGGGTGGCAGCACACCGAGAGCGACATCTGGTCGGTGCACGACTACGCGGCAACCGGTGCCGAACTGCACGAGCGATATGGCACCAATGATGGCCTTGCCGCATCATTGCGCAGTATGGGCGCCACCCGCCACCGCCTGGTTCTCGGTGACCCGGTTCGCCGCGGCCAACCGGTGATGATCACCGAATTCGGCGGGTTGAGTTATGCCCCGGACGCGGAGGAGAACTGGTTCGGGTACGCCGCGGTCACCAATGCCGAGGAGCTGTTCAACCGGGTGGCCGGCATGGTCGGCGCGCTGCTGAACAGCCCGGAGATTGCCGGCGTCTGCTACACCCAGCTCGCCGACACCGAGCAGGAGTCCAACGGGTTGCTCACCGCCGACCGGCGGGCCAAGGTCGATCCGGCGCGGCTGCGACGGGTCATCTCTGCACCGTCGCGGAACCTCGGCGCCGAACAGGTCGACATGGTGCGCGCGTTGGCCGAAGCCCGCAGCGATGTGGATGACGCCATCCATGCTGCCAACTGGGGCAAGGCCGACGACGAAACCGTTGAGGTGAGTGGACGATGACGGTCCCGGCCGCCGGTACAGCGACCGGAACGGTTGTCGCGATCGGAGATCATGAGTTGTCGGCCGGACGTTACCGCGCGGCGGTCGACGAGATCGGCGCAACGCTGCGGAGTCTGACCTATGACGACCGGCACCTGATCGCGCCGTTCCCGGCAGGGACCGGCCGGCCGCTCTACCGCGGCGCCACCATCGCGCCGTGGCCCAACCGGATCAGGGACGGCCGGTACCGCTTCGGCGACCGGGACTTCCAGGCGCCGATCAACGAGGTCGATCGGGGCCATGCGCTGCACGGGTTGGTGCAGTGGGTCCGCTTCGCCGTGACCGACCTGGCGCAGGATCGGATCACCTTGCAGCACGACCTGGTGCCGCAGGACGGATACCCGTTCCGGCTGCGATTGACCGCCGTCTTCCGGCTCGCGGCGGACGGTCTGACCACCACGCTGACCGCCGTCAACACCGGCAACGAACCCGCACCGTACGGTTGTTGCCCCCATCCGTACCTCGTCGCAGGCGCCGGCACGGTGGACGACTGGACGTTGCGGATGCCGGCAGATCTGCGACTCGAGGTGGACGACCGGCTCATCCCGACGTCCACCGCGGACGTCGCGACCGTGGGCAACGACTTCCGGGGCGGCTCCGCGATCGGCAGCCGAGAGATCGACCACGCTTTCACCGGTCTCGGCCGGGACGCCGCGGGCCGGACCGCCATCGAGGTGCTCGATCCCGCACGGGACGGAGTGCGGATCTCCTTCGGATCGTGGGCGCCGTGGGTACAGATCCACACGGCGGACCGGCCCGAGCCGCAGTGGAATCGCAGTGGCCTTGCGGTGGAGCCGATGTCGTGTCCCCCGAACGCGTTCAACTCCGGAATCGATGTGGTCGTGCTGCCTCCTGGCGAGCACCATCAAGCGGAGTGGGTCATCTCCGCGGTGGACAGCTCCGCCGTTGACGTCACCGACTGACCCGCAGCCGCGACGCACACCGCAGCGCCCGAAACATCCCCTGCGCTTCGCCCGATGGCGACTCCGGTCCGCGCTGACCATTCACCGCGGGACGATCAACCATTCCCAGCTGACCCGGCCGGTGCTGGTCGTCGGGGTCGATGCGCCAGGCGCCGGCAACGCCGAGCACCACGATCTGGCGGTGACGAAGGGCTACTGGAAGACGCTGCCGGACGCGGTTCGCGACCACCTGAGGTGCCCGGTGGTGGACGTTCTGCAGCCCATCACGCAGAAGCACACCATCGAGGGCCTGGTGATGGGCGTGGCCTGAGGTCCGCCGCTTCGACTCCGCGCGGCGCCGGCCCGATCAGGATTCGCATGCTGTCCTTCTGGGCGGTGGCGTCCGCACGGTCGGCCCACGCGGCGGCAGGTGGTGGGATCGGACACCGCCCCATTCGGATGCTGCGCAGCAACGCTTTTCGGCTCACGGTCACCGGTTGTTCCGGCTGGATGGGCCGTTCGAGCTCCTTTGCCAGGCAAAAGGCGATCGGACACCCGCCCGTCGCCCGCCGGTCAACTCGGCTGGCTACGGTCATCGCATGAAAACTGTTGTGCGTCACGCGGTCACGCTGATCACCGCGACCGCGGTCCTGGCCGGAATCGGCGGATCGATGTCGGCGGGTGCCGTCGAGAACCACCGGCGAGGTTGCCGGAGGAAGGGCCCCACATTTCACCGCACCGCTGGTGATCGGCCACCGCGGCGCTGCGGGATACCGTCCCGAGCACACTCTGGCCGGGTACGAACTGGCTGCCCGGATGGGCGCGGACTTCATCGAACCGGACCTGGTCTCGACCAAGGATCACGTCCTGATCGCCCGGCATGAGAACGAGATCGGCAGCACCACCGACGTGGCCGATCACCCGGAGTTCGCCGCTCGAAGGACCGTCAAGGTGGTCGACGGCACCTCGGTCACCGGCTGGTTCACCGAGGACTTCACGCTGGCGGAGATCAAGACATTGCGCGCACGCGAGCGCCTGCCCGAGGTGCGCCAGGAGAACACCGTCTACGACGGTCTCTTCCTGATCCCGACCTTCACCGAGGTCCTCGCCCTGCGCAAGCGATTGAGCACGGAGCTGCACCGCGACATCGGGATCTACCCGGAAACCAAGCACCCCACCTACTTCCGTTCCATCCATCTACCGCTGGAACGGCCACTGGTGACGGCGCTGCGCGGGGCCGGACTGGATACACCGCGGGCGCCGGTCTTCATCCAGTCCTTCGAACCGACCAACCTGCAGGACCTCCGGACGAAGTTCGGGGTGCGTGTCCCACTGGTCCTGCTCACGTCCGCCACCGGCACTCCCTACGATCAGCTGGGCCGGGCACATCCCAAGACCTACGCCTACCTGACGTCACCGGCCGGGTTGCGCTGGCTCGCGCGCACCATCAACGGCATCGGGCCGGACAAGAACCAGGTCATCCCCCGTGACGCGGAGGGCAACCTCGACCATCCGACCACTCTGGTCGAGAACGCCCACGCCGCTGGCCTCGTCGTGCACCCGTACACCTTCCGCGCCGAGAACCAGTTCTTGCCGACCAATTTGCGCATCGGCACGGACCCCAGCGACTACGGCCGCATCCTCAAGGAAATGAAGGAGTACCTGAACACCGGCATCGACGGCTTCTTCACCGATCAAGCCGATATCGGTGTGCTGGCAAGGAATTCGTTCGCCGCGGGTTCGTGATGCGGTTTCTGATCGCTACCTGGCCCGGTCCTGGTTCGGCCCCACCGGCGCGGGAAACAGGACGGTACGGCAGGTCCGCTCCAGGGACGCCCAGGTCCAGTGCGGACTGCCCAGGCTCGATCGGTTGAGCAGACAGCCGGTCGGGCCGCCAAAACCGGCCCAGATCTGCGGCCCGACACCGCAGCCGCGACACGGAGCGCCGCGGAGTGAGAATCAGCCGAGGATGCGCCGCCGCAGCCCGTGCAGCACAGCGGTACTGCGCTGCTGCTCGCCGGCGAACACGCGGACCACGACGAGTGCACCGGTCAACACCGGGACCGCCCACTTCAGCACGCCACTGCAGCACAGTGAGCTTGCGCCGACGCGGGGGCGGCCATGCACGGCGCTCCGAACGGGGACAGTGGGACAGTCAGCCGCTGCCCAGAGGGGGACCGGGCAGGCGCATCGTGCCGCCGAGTAGACCGCCCAGCAACCGGGTGGTGAGCCGGCCATCGGCCAGGGCGAGCGAGACGAGATCGTCGAACACATGCTGATTTCGCCCCGCCGCGACCACCGCACTGTCGATGAGCCGCGGTGCGCGCACCAGCCGCGCGGCTGTGCCGGTCGACCGCAGGTGCGGCCCGAGTGCCCGGGCTAGGTCGCGCCGGTAGGCCGCCCCCGCGTCGCCGCCGGCCACCGCGGCGCGGCCGGCCATTCCGCCGGACAGCACTGCGTAGAAGATGCCTTCACCGCTGAGCGGGTTGATCAGCGACAGCGCGTCGCCCGCCAGCAGAACCGGCCCATCGACGATCCGCGGGCGCCCCGGTGACAACGGCAGGCGATGCGCCCGCAACAGTGCCGGCCGATCGAGCCCGGGCAGCAGCTGGGACATTCGTTGCAGCATCCCGGCCCGGTCGACGGGCCGCCGGCCCAGCAGTTCCCCGTAGCCGACATTGGTGATGCCGTCGCCGGTCGGGAAGCTCCAGGCGTAGGCCGGCCAGTTCCGCCCGCTCATGGTGATCCACTGCGTCCGTCCCTGAGCGGCGAGGGGGCTGGTGTACCCCCTGATCGCCAACGCGACGGACCGACCGGTGGACCGGCCGGAGTCCGCGACGGCTCCGTATTGCCGGCGGACCACCGACTCGGCACCGTCCGCACCGATCACCACACGGGCCCGTAGATCGTCGTCGACGAGGACCTCGTCGGCGTCCCGGCGGATGGCGCGCACATGGTGTTTCCGCAGGACGGCGCCGCGGCGAAGCACGTCGGCCAACAACCGGTTGTCGAACACCTGGCGCGGAATGGTCCGCACCGGGCGGGCCATGCGCCGGTCGACTACGCCGCCGCCCGGCGCGGTCAGCCGCAGCCGGTCGATCGGCGGATAGCCCCGCACCACCGCATCGACGTCGAACCCCAACAGCCCCAGCTCATCCAGAGCTTCGGCGGCAATGCCGTCACCGCAGGGTTTGTCGCGCGGGAAGCAATGCCGGTCCACCAACAGCACCCGCGCGCCGGTGCGAGCAGCCAAGGCCGCGGCGGCCGCTGCGGATCCGGCGGGCCCCGCGCCGATGATGATCACGTCCCAGGGTTGCGGCGGCACCCGGCCGACCCTACCGGCGGGCCGACCGGCGCTACGTTCGAGCCTCGGTTGCCATGGGCGCAGACGGCGCCCGGAAAAGGCCCTTTTCCTCTGTCGCCGCGGCCCAGCGCGGGGACAACCTGGACTGACGGTCGACTTCCGACGGACCGGGGAGGTACGCCATGACCACCTTCGAATCCCGCCGAGCGGTGGCCGACGCCCAGCGAACGGTGTCCGCGAGGCGGACACCGACATCCCGGCACGAGGTGGCCCTGCAGAAGTACCTGGCGGCGACGGCGTACCTCACGCCGGACGCCCCCGAAGGTCGCCCGCCGCAACCCGCACCGGCACACCGGGCCGATGACCGTGGTCGCATTGCCGATCTCGTCGTCGCCGGTGTCGAGGGCTCCAGCTGCGCGCGCGACGCCGCGTCCTGGGCGGCGGCCGAGGCACAGCGACGCGACGGAACACTGTTGCTGGTGTACGCGTACGTGCTCCCGCCGGTCGGGTACTCCTCCTACAACCCCTACCCGCCGAACGCGGTGGACGACCTGCGGGCCGAGGGCTGCGCCGTGCTGGCCGACACCGAGTCGGAGCTGCAGCGGTCGTACCCGGACCTGCGGATCAGCACCCGGATGGTGTACGGCGATCCCGCCAAGGTGCTGGCCAAGGCCTCGGCGGGTGCGGCCCTGACGGTCGTCGGAGCGCACGGCCGAAACCGGGTGGGCCTGGCGCTCGGATCGGTGGCCTCCCACCTGGCACACGCCCAGCCCGCGCCGGTGGCGGTGGTCCGGACCGGCACTTCGGGCGCCCGCGGGCCGGTGGTGGTCGGCGTCGACGGCTCGGTGGGCAGCGCGGCGGCGCTGTCGTTCGCCTTCGCGACAGCTGAGCTGCGCGGCGCCCCCCTGATGGCCGTGCACTGCTGGCAGGTGCCGGTGCTCGACGGACTGCCGCCCCGGTACGACGAGCTCGATGGCGTGACGACACCGCGGGTTGTGCGGGAGGAGCGCCGGCTGCGGGATTGGCTGGCTCCCTACCGCGCTGAGCATCCTGAGGTGCCGGTGGAAGCGGTGGTGCTCTCCGAACGGGCGGCGCCTGCGCTGCTGCGGCAGTCGGAGAACGCACAGCTGGTGGTCGTCGGCAGCCGCGGCCACTCCCGGTTGACCGAAATGGTGCTGGGCTCGACCGGCCAAGAGCTGGTCGCCCGCAGTTCTGCACCGGTCGTGGTCGTGCCCCCGCCTGCCTGCTGATCCGCTCCGCCCAAGGCTGATCGGGGTCGTCCGTCCGGGGCTCAGCCCAGCAGGCCGCCCCGCAGCGCGATGGCCACGGCATGCGCCCGGTCCCTGGCGCCCAGCTTGGTGAACATGCGGTGCGCGGTGTTCTTGACGCTGTCCTGGGACAGCTGGAGTTGCCGGCCGATCTCCCCGTTGGACCGGCCCTTGCTGATCTCCCGCAGCACGTGGATTTCCCGCTCCGTCAGCGGTTGCCGCGGGATGCCAGCCGACATCCCGCCAGCCGGCGTCCAGCGCACGGGGCGCAGTTCCGCCGACACGGCAGCCGGCCCCGACGGAAGGCGGAACAGGTCCCAGAGCAGGACGCCGCCGGCGCCCGCACGCACCGCATCGGCGAGAACGGCGGCGTCCCTGGCGGCACCGAAGGCGATCACCGTGACGGAACGAGATGTGCTGCGCACCAGACGAATCGCGTCCATCCCGGTACCGGAGGCACAGTGCACACCGACGAACACGAGCTCCGGACCGGTGCCGTTGCCGTCCGCCGCGACCTCGAGAATGCCGAGCAACGCCGGCCCGTCGGGGACGACGCCCATCACCTGCAGGTGGCCCCCCGCCGCCGCGAGCTGCGCCCCGAGGGCCTGGCGAACGTGCGGCCGGTCATCACAGATGACGGCCGACAGCGTGGACACCACAGGGGCGGGGGTCAGTACCTGCGTCATCGTCGATGTCACATCCCTTTCGTGAATCGGTCGTGGCCGGGCCGGGCCGGTCACACCGACCGCTACCAGCGATACGGACGCTGCGGACGATTCGGATGCACGGTGAGAGATCACGTTTCGGGGCGCACGATCGCTACGCCGGCGGGGTGATTCGGCGGGGCGACCGAAGGCGGCGCGCGTGGCACCCCGCGGCACGGGTAATCCCTTGTCTGTCCAACTGTCTCGACGAGAGGAGGCCGCCATGGCCACCGGCGAAACCGGGTTCGACGACGTCAGTTTCGATCTGATTTCACTGCAGTACCACTCGCTCAAGGCCGGCCACGACTACGGCCAGTACGTGCGCGATGCCCGCAACGCGGGCCGGGATGACATCGCCTCATTCTTCGAGGAGGTGATGTCGCAGGACTCGGACCGAGCCGCCCGGTGCCACCAATTCCTGGGTGAGCTCGCCGGCAGCAAGGAGTCCGGCCCGGCGATGAACTGACGCCGTGCCCGTCCCTGGCCGGCGCGAACCGCCCGGCCGGGGACACGACCCTGCACGCCGCGGAGGAGACGATGGCGACACCCGTCCGAGCGATGCCGGCGGGGCTGAGCCGGCGGCCGCGGTGACGGGCGACGTGACGTTCTTCGGCACCACCACACTGATCAAATTCGCTGAGTTGACTCCGCTGACCGATCACAATTCCCTGCATCGGGGTCAGCGGGCCCCGCGTACACCGTGGCAGGTCCTGCCAGGTCCCTCAGGCGCGGTCGCCACCCGGGTGACGGGCTGACCTCCAAGCGCCCGACCGAATCCGCCATGTCCATCCCGGAACTTCCCGAACTGGACGCGATCGTGCGCTCCCATCTGCAACGGGCCGCCGGGCTGCTCCCGCCGGTGATTCGCATCATGCCGGAGTTCGGCACGGTCGGCACCTCGCCCCGCTGCGGGTGTACATCCAGGGCGACACTCTGCTGGTCGACGAACTCGCCAGATCCCGCAGCGCTTTCCCGAAATCCACGCCGGCGTACCGCATCTCGGGGAAACAGAATTTCCCGCGGACTGATGGTGGCGATGCACGGCGGGCGGAGAGCGGACGCCGTCGAGCTGACCGGGGCGGTCAGAAACACCCCGGTGAATGACGACGACTACACCGTCTTCCCGTCACCGTTGGCCGACTTCCGGCACGAAATCGAGCAGCGCGGTCTCGCGCACCGGGTGCTTGAAGTGGTCCGTGGCGAATCGGTGCCTGCGCCCGGACTCCGCCAGTTGAAAGCATCGTCGAACGCGATGTCCGGCCGCCGGAGGTCACCGGCGATGAGTCCGGCCGGTGCGCTCGGTCAGGCCCGTCGCTGCGAAGCGGACCGGCGGCGACTCCGGGTTTGGCCGCACGCGCATTCGGGTACTGAGCGGGCGGAAACGGTCACCCGAATACCCCTTTCGGTAACGGACAGGCGCGGACAGGTACGCTTTTCGGACCGCCATCAGGAGCGTCCGCCACTGTCGCCGATCGACGAACCGCCGACAGGCGCCCCCCGACGACGAGGTGAGCAATGAGTATCGCCGAATTGCACGATCACGATTGGAATTTGCAGGAACGGGACGAAACAGCCATGCAGCGGCTCGATCGCAACTGGGCTGACCTGCTGCAAGAACTCCGCGTGCTGCAGACCGGGGTGCAAGTGCTGACCGGCTTTCTGCTGACCTTGCCGTTCCAGAACCGGTTCGCCGAGCTCACCGCGTTCCAGGAGGCGGTCTACCTCAGTACGGTGGCGCTGTCCGTCGGCTCGATCGGCTTCCTCATCGCCCCGGTCAGCTTGCACCGCATCCTGTTCCGCCGGCACGCCCGCCACGTCATGGTGTCGATGACGCACCGCTCGACCGTGATCGGTGTCGTGCTGTTGTCGGTGGCGCTGACCGGTGTGGTGCTGTTGATCTTCGACGTGGTCGCCGGTCGAACGGTCGGCCTGGTGGCCGCGGGCGTTGCGGCCACGCTGCTGGCGACGTTGTGGGCCGCGGTGCCCTGGTACGCACGTGGTCTGAACGACCGCGATTTCGACGCCGAGCCGGATGAACCGCGACCGTTGAATCACTCGATGTCCTGACGGTCGGGGAGCGTCTCGGAATGGACGCGTCCAGGACGTCCCCGGGGTTCCTCTGCGGCCGGTTGCGCCCGAGTCAGCCGGCGTCGACGTCCCTGGTGAATTCGGACGCGGTCGGATGATGCGCGTGCTCCGGCATCGCACCGGTCCGCAGCACCGTGTCCGCCACGCCGCGGATGGTCTGGTTCGTATGGTGACTGGCCCTGGTGAGCAGGTCAGCGGCCTGGGCGGCACTGAGATGGTGCAGGGACATCAGGATGCCGACGGCCGCCGCGATCCGCTGATGGGTGGGCAGGGTGATCTCCTGGGCGGCAGCGTCCTGCAGGTCAGCGACCCTTGCGGTGAGCCGCTCCCGTTCCACCAGCGCGGTCGCGTGGTCGACGAGCAGTTCCAGCAGTGCGGCGTCGGCCTCGGTGGGTTGATAGCCGTCGACCCAGCGGCAGACCATGAATCCGCTGTAGGCCTGGCATCCCTTGTCGGGCGAGGCGAACTGCACCGTGACGATCCTGCCCGCGACGGTCGCGACGGCGTGCACCGGTCGCGGCCCGGACCCGACGGCCGGAACGGTGGCCGGCGCCGGGCCGGGTACATCGACGGCGGGCCGCCGGATCCGGTACCGGTGCATTCCCCGTTCGTTCAGTTCGATCACGCACGTGTCCGCGACCCCTGGCACGCAGATGGCCGCCAACTGGCTGAAGACCTGCGACGGCTCCGATGACCCCTGCAGGTGGCGCAGCTCGGTGACCACCCGGTGCACATCGATCCGGCCGTCGCCCTCCGATCGGACGAGGGCAAGGACCGGAGCATCGCGGGCCGGGCTCTGGGCAGCGGCCCCGTGCGGGGAAGCGCCGGCAGCCGTTCCCGCCCTGCGTGCAGCAGATGTCATGTCTCCCCCGTGCAGACGGCCGGACGGCGGCGCGACTCCCCACCGATCACGGCCTCGCGGTCAGGATAAGGTCCCCCGGCCTTTTCTACGGTCACAATTGGATGAAGGAAGCCCGGCAGCGGCCGCCCGGCGTCGGGTCATCCGATCAGCGGCGGCCGGGCGACGAGATTGCCGTCGCCCCGGTCGGCGATCGACCACACCAGGAAATCCTCCGTGGCCGATCCGATGTCCCGCTGGTGGAACAGCACCACATCGTCCTGCCGGACGCCCGCCCCGACCAGACGGTACTGCTCACCGGTACGGGTCACGGTCAACGTGGTGGCACCGACCACGTCGTCGAGGCCGGTAGGTGGCCGACCGGCAACCTCCTGGACGATGTAGGGCGCATCGGTCAACACAGCGCCTTTCTCCATACCGTTGCGGAATTCACTCAACGCTTTTCCTCTTTCTTGTCAAAGTTCCTGCGTCGCAGGTGATGTCCGGCCGCGGAGAATTCGGCGCCGTCGTCCCGGGCACGGCCGGCCGCCGCGTCCCGCGGTTCCGCGCAGCGGCCTCCCGCAGCCGGTGGGTCGTCGAGCGCCGAGATCCTGCCGGACGCCCACCGGGCGGACGGCGTCGTACCCGGGCGGCACGGATCCGCACAGCAGCGCGATGTCGGCTTCGCCGACGCCGGACGCGGTCAACCGTCGCAGGCCGGCTCGCAGTTCCGAGCGGGCGGCCAACTGCTCGGCACGCTCAGTGGCCATGGCCGCCTCGATCGCGTGTCGGGCGGCGTCAACGGCGGCCGCCCGCCGATCCGCTGCGGCCGGGATCGCGCGCTGCGACGACTGCACCACCTGCACGGCATCCCGGACGGCGGCGTTCGGGCCGCCCGCCGCAGGCACGGCCGCTGATGCTGATCCTGGTGCTGGAGACATCGAACCTCCCTGGTGTGCCACGTCCCTGTGCGTTGCGGTGCTCAGAACGCCGCGACCGGCTCCGCCAGGAACGTGCCGTCCCGGCCCTGGGTGACCGTCCATACTCGGACGTCCTTCCCGTCCCGACCCGGGTCCTTCTGGTGGAATCGCACTCCGTCACCATCGACAGCGCAGCCGGAACCCAGCATCTGAACGGCCCTGCCGTTCCGGATGACCGTCATGCAGACGTCCCCAGTGAAGTTGTCCAGAGTGATCGGCGTGCGGCCGTCGACGTCGGTGACGGGGTAGTGCTGTCCGGATCCGACGGGCTCGTCAGCGAGATAGGTCATCGGTCACGCCTCTCTGTGGAAGATGGAGGAAAGTCCTTCTGCGGCCGTGGTTGTCGGCGGGTGATGGGTCGAGGAGGCCGCCCGCGGCGCTAGATGACGGCCGCTGGTGATGCGCCTGGCGAGTTCGGCCACATCGATGTCCTGCTGGTCTGCGTAGCTGCGGAGCACCGCGCCGGCGCCCGTTGCGGACACGCCGAAGCGTTGCATGAGGATGCCCTCGGCCTGGCCGAGCGCGCTGTGCCGGTTCAGCACCTCCCACCGCCGGTGCTCCGCGACGGTGTAGGCGAGGATGACCGACGCCTGGGCGGCGATGGCGTCGGCTTCGCCCAGCACGCTGTCCTCGACGGTGTGCCGCCGGCACGAGTACAGGTTGAGCGCGCCGTAGGTCCGGTCGGTGAACAACCGCAGCGACACAACGGCCACTACGCCCGCGCCGGTGGCGGCCGGCGTCCATCGCGGCCACCTGCCGTCCGCCGGCAGGTCGTCGCTGACGATGGCCGGCCGGCCGCGCTCGGCGAGGCTGTCGAGGGCAGGTCCCTGGCCCAGCGCTGCCTGCAGCGCGTCCAGCCGACCCACCGTCGGCGAAGTCGCGCACGGGCAGTGCGTGTCGCCCTTTTCGTCCACCGTGACGAGCCCGGCGTCATCCCACGGTCCTGACTCCATGGCCATGTCGATGATGGAACGCAGGGCCTGGTGGGCCGACGGCGCCGACACCGCAGCCCGCACGGTTTCCGCCCTGGTGGCGCTTCGGCGCTCGCGGACGTCGGCCGGCTCGTGATCGCCGTCGTGAACCAGTCGGAGCGTCGGGGCACCCCGGCGACGCCGGGATGACGGCAGCCTGTTCAGGTAGCGCACGCTGGTGGGCATGCCGTCGTCGGCCGGTCCCGTTCGGGGTCCGATGTTCACGCCGGCTCCTTCCGCTGATGGGTGGGCTCGCTGCTCGATGGCCGGTGTGGCCTCCACCGGGGAAGAGTGGTTGGAACGCATCACATGACGCGGGGGCCGTCCGGGTCAGCCGTCATGCGCCGGCTCGTCATCGCTCTTCAATCATGAGATGCCCCGTGTAGCAACGGACATTGACCGCTCAACGGACACGAACGCGACAGCAGGCGGCGGCTGCGCCGTCTCCCCAACTGATCTGGAAGAACTCAGGAGAGTGGAATGCCGGGGCAATTCTTCCGCCATCGACACCGCGTCGACAGACGAGTGGACGGGAACCACACCGATGGCCGAATCTGCGGGAGCCTCATGACTCGGTCGATCTGCCGACCGCAGGAGTCCGCGCTCGGCGACCTCGGGCATCTGCCGGTCCCCGTTGATGCGGGGCTACGATTCGGAGCGTTCCGGACCTTGTTCCGGCAACGACGAGGAGGGGGCTGCGTGCGGGATCGGTCCCCTGTCCGTACCGACTCCCCGGACAGCGATCCCGACCCCGCCCCGGAAGCCGGAACGGCGTCCGCACCGGAATCCGCGGGCGTTCTGCCAGTTCCGGTGACGGTGGGGGACGATTCCCAGGACGAGATCCTCGACCTCATCCCGATCATCCGGCGGGTGATCGCGGCGCGGGTACGCGACCAGCAGATCGTCGACGACCTGGTGCAGGAGACCCTGGTCCGGATGATGGTCGCTCGTGGTCGACTGGAGCCGGGCGCGCTGGTGCCCTATGCCGTCGCGATCGGCCGCAACCTGGTGATCTCGGTCGGGCAGGGCGAGGACCGCGCACGGCGTAAGGCGCATCTGCTGACCGACGGACCGAACTCCGAGGACCGACCCCCCGACGACGCGGTGTTCCGCCGTGCGGAGATCTCCGTCATCGGTGCTGCGCTGTCCCGGCTCGCGCCCGGGGAACGTGACGTGCTGCTGGCCCACGAACTCCACGGCACCGCAACCGCCGACTTGGCCGCCGACCGCGGGTCGACCCCGGGTGCCATCGCGGCCCAGCTCAACCGGACCCGGGCGAAGCTGCGCGTCGAGTACCTGCTGGCGGACCGCAACGTGCAACTGCCCACCGACCGCTGCCGTCCGGTTCTGTTCGCCCTGTCCTCCGGCGACCGGCGTCGGCAGCGCGAATTGGACGCCGCGGGCCACCTGCTGTCCTGCGACGAATGCCTTCGGTTGAGCGCCGAGCTGTTCGAGCGCCGCCCGCAACCGGAGAGCGAGGACGAAGCCCGGGTGCTGGTCGCGGTCGACGCGGATGTCGTCCGCGCCCGCCGCCGCGGACGGGAAATCGCTGCCCGTGCCGGTTTCTCGGCCACCGATCTGACGGTGATCGCGACCGCCATCTCGGAGATCGCCCGCAACATCGTGAAATTCACCGACAGGGGGGAGGTGGTGATCAGCCTCGTCGAAGAACAGGGCCGCAGCGGTGTGCGGGTGGTCGCCCGGGACGCCGGGCCCGGGATCAGCGACATCCCGGGCGCCTTGCGCGACGGCGTCAGCACCTACCAGGGACTCGGCCTTGGCCTGCCGGGCGCGCGCAGGTTGATGGACGACTTCGACATCGTGTCAGAAGTCGGTAAGGGCACCACCGTGACGATGGCGAAGTGGCGATGACCGGCCGGCGGGAACCGCCGGCGCAGCATCGATCACCGAGCGGACCAGGGAGCACAGCGATGACGAGCACACTGACCGACACCGACCAGGCCTCCGGCGACGATCTGCTACCGGAACTGGTTGCGCACCTGCGGGAGTCGCGGACGCAGCTTCGTCAGCAGTGGGCCTCACGGATCACCGACGCCCAACTGTTGTCCGCGATGACGCACCAGGAGATCTTCACCGAGGCGACGTCGGTGTACGACAACTACGTCGAGGTTCTGGAAACCGGCAGCGTCGAGGCGCTGCAGCACTACGCGACCGATCTGTCCGAGCGGATCATCCCGCGGGGCGTCGAGACCAACGAGGTACTGGGCATCGTGCTGCTGTTGCGCGACGTACTGGCGCGCTCGCTGTTCGAGAAGTACCACAGCGACTTCCCTTTGCTGAACAGGATTCTTGATGCGTACGAGCCGGCGGCGAACCGGATCGCCAACACCGTCGCGGTCAGCTTCGTGCAGGAACGGGAACGGGTCATCCGCCAACAGCAGGACTCCATCCGGGAACTGTCCACCCCGGTTCTGCAGGTCCGGGAGCGGCTGCTCATCCTGCCGATCATCGGCATGCTGGACACCCAGCGGGCGCGTCAGGTCACCGAGCAGCTGCTGCGGGCGATTCGCACCCACCGCGCCAAGGTGGTCGTCGTCGACATCACCGGAGTTCCGGATATCGACGAGGCGGTTGCGAACCACCTCGTGCAGACGGTGGACGCCTGCCGTCTGATGGGCGCAGGCGTGATCGTCACCGGGCTCTCGGCGGAGATCGCCCAGACCCTCGTCACGATCGGCGTGGACCTGTCGAAGATCATCACCGTCGGCGACCTGCAGGGTGGCATCGAAGAGGCCGAGAGAATTCTCGGCTTCAAGGTGATCCGGTCGGACGATGCCGAACGATAGGGCGACGGGCGAGGTTCAACCACCGCTGGTCTCCATCCTGCGGCAGCGCAACTATCTCATCGCCTCCATCCACACGGCCCTGGACGACAGCCAGCTCATCCGCTTCCAGCGGGACCTCATCGAGCAGGTGGGGCGCGACCGGTCGCGCGGCATCATCATCGACGTCGCGGCGTTGGACGTTCTCGACTCCTTTGCCACCCGGACGCTCCGCAACATCGCCGAGATGGCCGGGCTGCGCGGGGCTGTCACGCTCATCGTCGGTATCCATCCCGAGATCGCCTTCGCCATGGTGCAACTCGGGATGAATCTCGGTTCGCTGCGGACCGCGCTGGACTTGGACGAGGGGCTCGCCACCCTCGACGACATCACCGGCGGAGACCGCATCCGGCGGCCGCCGATCGTGGGGACTGCGCCATGACCGGACGAACCCGGTGACCGCGCCGCTGGACCGGCTGGTGCGGAATTACACCCCGGCCTTCCTCGCCTTCGTCCGGCACCGGGACGAGCACAACCGGCACCGCGCCTACGAACTGGGCCGTGATGCGCTGGCGGACGGCATCAGCCTGCTGGACCTGATCCGCACCCATCACACCGTGTTCGGCGAGTTGCTCGCCGGGTCTGCGGCGGCCGACGACCTTGGCGACATGGTCGACGGCGCCGCGTCCTTCCTGGTCGAAGCGCTGGCCCCCTATGAAATGGCACGGCGCGGCTTCCTGGAGCGCGCGACACCGCCGGGGGCGGACGCTGCGGGCTGAGCCGGGCCGGGGGTGCTCGTACTGTCGGCGGTCTCCGCGCCGCGCACACGCCGACGAGAAGCACTGCCCGGCACGCAGTTCAGTTCACCCCGTTCAGAGCACCGCCGCCCGGCCGGCTTCCAGCCGTGCCACCGGCACCCGGTAGGGCGAGCAGGACACATAGTCCAGCCCTGCCTTGTGGAAGAAGTGGATGGATTCCGGGTCGCCGCCGTGTTCGCCGCAGACGCCGAGTTTGAGGCCCGGCTTGGCACCGCGGCCCTCCTCGGCGGCGATCTTCACCAGCCGGCCGACCCCGTCGGCGTCGATGCTCTCGAACGGGGACACGGTGAAGATGCCCTTCTCCAGGTAAGACGCGAACAACGTTGCTTCCACGTCGTCGCGGGAGAAGCCCCAGGTCGTCTGCGTCAGGTCGTTGGTGCCGAAGGAGAAGAAGTCGGCGGCGTCGGCGATCCGGTACGCGGTGAGCGATGCGCGCGGTAGTTCGATCATGGTGCCGATCGGGAAGCTGACCTTGGTGCCGGCCTCGCCGGCGACCTCGGCGATGATGCCGTCGGTCTCGTCGCGCACCAGGTACAGCTCCATCACGGACCCGACCAGCGGGACCATGATCTCCACCCGTGGATTCTTGCCCTGCGCGATGAGGTCGCAGGCGGCCTGGGTGATGGCCCGCACCTGCAACGCGAACAGGCCGGGGGTCAGCAGCCCCAGTCGCACGCCGCGCAGGCCGAGCATCGGGTTCGACTCGTGCAGCCGTTCCACCGCGGCGAGCAGTTTCTCGTCGGCCTCGTCCGGGGTGCCGAGTGCGCGCGCGACACCCACCTTGACGGCGAGTTCGGTGCGGTCGGGCAGGAACTCGTGCAGCGGGGGGTCCAGCAACCGGATGGTGACCGGCAGCCCGTCCATGGCGGTCAGCAGATCGGTGAAGTCCTGTCGCTGCAACGGCAGCAGCGCCTGCAGGGCGGCGTCCCGTTCCTGCGGCCCGTCGGCCAGGATGACCGCCTCGATCAGCGCGCGCCGATCGCCGAGGAACATGTGTTCCGTCCGGCACAGCCCGATGCCCTGGGCACCGAGCTTGCGGGCGCGGGCGGCGTCCTCGGCGGTGTCGGCGTTGGCCCGCACGTCGAGCCTGCGGCGGGTGTCGGCGTGCCGCAGCAGGCGGTCCACTGCGCGAACCAGGTCGGCGGTCTCGTCACCGACTCCGGTGGTGGCGGCGTCGATGCCCTCCTCGATGTAGGTCTCCACCGGTGACGGGACGACCGGCATCTCACCGAGGTAGACCTCCCCCGTGGAGCCGTCGATGCTGACCGGGTCACCCTCGCCGATGACGACCGAACCCACCCGCACGGTCTTGGCCTCGGCGTCGACGTCGATCTCCTCCGCGCCGCAGACGCACGTCTTGCCCATCCCGCGGGCGACGACGGCGGCATGCGAGGTCTTCCCACCGCGGGCGGTGAGAATGCCGGTGGCGGCGATCATGCCCTCGAGGTCGTCCGGGTTCGTCTCCTTACGCACCAGCACCACCCGCTCGCCGCGGGCCGCCCAGATCGTCGCGGTGGGTGAGTCGAACACCACCCGGCCGACCGCCGCCCCCGGTGATGCCGCCATGCCGCGGGTCAGCAGGGTGCGGTCGGCGGACCGGTCGAACTGCGGGAACATCAACTGGGCCAGCTGTGCGCCGCTCACCCTGGACAGGGCCTCATCCAGGGTGATCAGTTGTTCGTCCACCAGCTGCGCGGCGATCCGGAAAGCGGCCGCCGCGGTTCTCTTCCCGACACGGGTCTGCAGCATCCACAACTTGCCGCGTTCGATGGTGAACTCGATATCGCACAGATCGCGGTAATGGGTCTCCAGCCGGCGCATCACCTTGGTCAGCTGCCGGTGCGACGCCGGATCCATCTGCGCCAGATCGTCCAGCGACAGGGTGTTGCGGATGCCGGCGACCACGTCCTCACCCTGAGCGTTGGCCAGGTAATCCCCGTACGCGCCCGGCTTACCCGACGCCGGATCACGGGTGAAAGCCACGCCGGTGCCGCTGGTCTCGCCCAAATTGCCGAACACCATCGTGCAGATGTTCACGGCGGTTCCCAGGTCCTGCGGAATGCGCTCGCGCCGGCGGTACAACCGGGCCCGATCGGTGTTCCAGGAGTTGAACACGGCCTGTATCGCAGCGTCCAACTGCTCCCGGGGGTGCTGCGGGAAATCCGCGCCCGAATGTTCCTTGATGGCCTGTTTGAATTCCTCGACCAGCGCCTTCAGCGGCTCGACACCCAACTCCACATCGGTGCTGACATCCTGGTCCAGCTTCATCTTCTCCAGCGCGTCGGAGAAGACCTCGCCCGGCATTTCCAGCACCGTCTTGCCGAACATCTGCAGCAACCGACGATAGGAATCCCAGGCGAAACGCTCATCACCGGACTCCTCCGCCAGGCCCTTCACGCTGGCGTCGTTCAACCCGATGTTCAGCACCGTCTCCATCATCCCGGGCATCGAGAACTTCGCCCCGGAACGCACACTCACCAGCAAGGGGTCATGCCGGTCACCCAGCCGCCGGCCGATGCCGTCCTCCAACAACCGCAACGCCATGGTCACCTGCACCCGCAACTCACCGGGCTCGGCACCCAGCGACAGGTATTCGCGGCACGCCTCGGTGGTGATCGTGAAACCGGGTGGGACGGGCAGGCCCAGCTTGGTCATCTCCGCCAGATTCGCGCCCTTGCCGCCGAGCAGGTCCTTCTGGTCCCGATCGCCCTCGGTGAAGTCGTAGACGTACTTGGTCATCCGGCACGCTCCTGCTCGGTCCGCCCGTGCGGGCCCCGGGGGGTCGGCCTCGAGTCTCCGGCTTCGCCCGCTGGGAGAGGTGTCCCGGCCCTACGCCGGGGCGAGATCGTGCAACCCTATGACCACGGGACGAACCACGACAGTCCCCCGGCGCAACTGTCCGGCCCACTGACGATGCGCGCGCATGATCCGCGAGCGGCCGGAGCGGAGCGGCGAGGGCCGGTCAGCGGTGCTGACCGATCCGCACGGCGGCCGACAGATCCGCCACCTCGGAGTCGCGCGTATCCAGTGGCGCCAAACGCAGCCCGTGCTCGATCGTGGCCAGGATCGACGTCGTGTCGTAGACGCGGTGATCCACACCCGAACTGCGGAACGACTTGCTCAGGATCAGAGCGGGGATCCGGGTGCCCGGGCCCCATTCGTCGCTGACGCCCTTGGTGCCCAGGCCCGGAGGCGAGACGTGGTCCCATTGCCCGCCGAACTCGTCGTAGGTCACCACCACGAGGGTGTCATTTGCCTGCGGGCCGGACATGATGGCCTTCAGCAGGTCCACGAGGTGGTCGCTGCCGTCCGGTTCGCTGGCGTATCCGGGATGCTCGTTCTCGGCACCGTACGGCTTGACGAAGCTGACCGTCGGCAGCTTCCCCTTCCTGGCCGCTGCGAAGAAGTTCTTCTCGTCCTGCAGGTGCGCCCGGCCGGGCTTGCCAGGAGCGTAGTCGGCCCAGTAATTCAGCGGTTGGTGGTGGTACTGGAACAGTGGGCCGGGGTGGCCGGCGGCGGCGGCGTCCCAGCCGCCGGAGTACCAATTCCAGCTGATCCCCTTGGCGCTGAGCCGGTCTCCGATGTTCGGGTACTTCGTGTCGTCGATCAACGGCAGCTTCGAACCGTTGCCAAAGGGCGGATTGGACGGCTGCATGGTGTTCACCGCACGGTTCCCGCAGGCAACGTCCGGGTTCGTGGTGGGCAGGCCGCAGGCCTGTGTCAGCGGGCCGTCGCTGACGGTCGCGCCGACCGGTGTGTGTGGAGCGCACGGTGCTGGGGCAAATACAAGGGTAGTTTCGTCCGGTTCAGTGTTATTTCTACAGATTCGGCTTCGGTGGAACCTGCGCAGTGGCCGGCACACCGTCGTCCTCGTTGCCGGGCGGTGTGTCGCCATGCGCGCCGATGCCTTTTGCCTTCTTGTCGAACGCGTCCTCCGCCTCGGTCAAAGGCGAGGATTCATAGGTTTCGGTGAATTCCTCCAGCCGTTCGGTCGAGTCCTGTCCGTCATCGCTGCGCGAGGTCGTCATGCCGCAGGATGTACCCCCGGACAGTGCCGGTGAACCGCTCAGCCCAGCACGGGAGGACCTTCGCCCCTGTCGCCGGACCCCACTACGAGTCACGCTTGATGCATGACAACGAGAGAAGCCATCTCGTTCCCGGCGGCGACCCCGCCGACGGCAGCACCTCAGGTTGCCACCGCCGATCGGACCAGCGTGCCGGCGCGAGAACGCACAGTCGTCCGATCGGACCTGTCGCCCACCGTCAACGCCATCGTCGAGGAACTGCAGCGCACCTTTTTCGGTGTCCTCCCGGCCGCTGCGGTCGCGCAGTGCGCATCGAAGGCCGTGCAGGACCTGCTGGGCTCCATCTGCCTTCAGGCACTGCCGGAAATGGCGATCCGGCTGGCCACCGTACGGCTCGAGGACACGGTGCAGTCCACCAAGAGGTGACGGGCGGCGGTCGCCCGGACGGCGAGCCCTCATCCGCCGGCCGTCGACCGCTCCCCCGGGGCGAACGCCACATACACCGCCGCCATGTCGTCGAAACCGTGACCGGCATCGGCCGCGGCGGCATACCGGGCCTCGACCTCCCGCAGCACGTCGTCCGGAACGCCGGCGCCCTGTGCGGCGGCGCGGATGAGTCCCAGGTCCTTGAGCACGCCGTCGATGGTGAAGGACGGCTCGTAGGACGCGGACATCATGGCGGCACCCTTCAGATGGGCGTACGGGGTGTCGGTCGCGCCGCTTTTGATCGCGTCGAGGAACAGCGTGGGTTCCAGCCCGAGGCCGGACGTCAGCGCCAGCGACTGCGCGACCAGGGCGGTCACCGACTGCACCCAGGCGTTCGCCGCCAGCTTCAGCGCGGAGGCCCGGCCGAGCCCGGCGCCGGCATTGACCACCTTCGATCCGATCGCGTCGAAGACCGGGGACAGTCGCTGCAGCACGTCCGGCCGACCGGACACCAGCAACGTCAGCCGGCCGTTCTCGGCGGGCTGCCTGGTGCCCAGCATCATGGCCTCGACGACCGTCAACCCGTGATCCCGGGCGAACCCGGCGACCCGCTGCGTACCGTCCAGACCGATGGTGCTCAGCTGCGCCCACACCGCGTCACCCGGTACGGACGGCGCCGCGGCCGCCATCACCTCGAGCACCGCGGCGGCGTCGTGCAGGATCGTCAGCACCACGTCGGCCTCGGCGACGGCCGCCGCCGGACTCGACGCAACGGTCGCCCCGTTCTCGGCGAGCGGCTGCGCCTTGGCACCGTTGCGGTTCCAGACGGTCACCTGATGGCCCGCGCGCAGCAGTGAGCGCGCGACACCCGCACCCATGATTCCCGTGCCCAGCACTGTCACCTTCATCGTCGCACCCCTTCATCAGCCCGCCGGTCGCACAATTTGCGCGGGAAACCTGTTGCCCATCCTCACCCACGACCGGCTACGTCGCGAAATGCGGCTCGGCCCTTGACGTCTCACGATTGCATTGGTACAACAGATGGCACATCAACCAGTACACGTCGGTTCCAACGCGAGCAACGGTGCGGGAGGTGATGGCGATGGTCGAATGCGCGGAGGCGGGAACAGCGCTCAGTTCCGATGCGGGATCGGACCTCAGGATCGAATTCCTGGCCGTGATCCTGCAGGACGAGGGGTGGCTGGAAGCCGAATTCGACGCAGTTCTGAGCGCTCCATCGGAATCACCACGTCCGCCTCGGCGCACCGGCCGCGTCGCAACCGAGCAGTTGTTGCCCGGAGGAACACACCCGCTCGCCGGCGGCGGGTCATCCGGTCTCCGGGACCGACGCACCAGCCCGTGCAGCGGCATGGGTTGGGTCAGGACGAGATCACCTCCGCCCGACGAGCAGGTGAGGTAGCTCCTTCATCCGTTGGGAACAGGTCCGTGATCCGAAAGGCGGTGAGGCACGACAGCGTATCGAGCACGAGCAGTGACACCTGCAGAAACTCCAGCGCCGCACCGCGTTCCGCGTGCCATCACAGTTCCGTGGACAACCTGGCCAGTTCGGCAAGCCCGCATGGCGGGACACCACGGCACGCCCTGGGGCACGGGCACGCCACGCGGCCCGACGCTGACGCGGCCCCCATCCGGTGCACACCAACCGGTCGGGGGCCGCAGCCGTTCGGGCGGACGCCCGCGCCCGACGTCCCCCATCAACAGTGGGTGCCGGACATGGACGCGCATTGCGCCACTGCCCGAGAAGGTCAGGGACCGGATCGTGCGGTGCCGTTCCCGCTCGGTGCGGTGCGTTCCGCCGGGGTCGCGGACCACCGGCATCGCGATCACGCCGATGGGCACAGCGGCCCTCGCCGTGCCCTGGCGGATCGGGCGGCGGCCGCGTTCGGGCAGGTGAGACGGCCGACGGCCCGTCTCGGCGGGTCCAAGGACCCTGTTGCGGTTGTGCTGCATCCCGTTGAGTGGCATTCAAGGTGACCACCAGTTGTGGCCCAAGCGGACCGATGGCGATCGACCATCCACCGGTGGACTCCCGACCTACGATGCCCACGGAATGGAGCCGGCCATGACACATTCACAACTCGCCCCGACCAGGGTGCAGGACCCGAATCAGTTCGTGCTGAACGGTGGCAACCTCCTGATCAGGCTCTCGCTCAGCGGGATCGATGGGCAACCGCGACTGCAGTACCAGGATTCGCACCATGCCATGGAGTTCTCCGGTGATGAGATCTACCTGGAGACCACCTCGCTGGGCGACCTGGCCACGGTCACCACGATGAACACCAAGGACATCGGCCACACCTCGTTCACGTTGGTCATCCCGGCCGTCGACGTGTCCGAAGGCCCGCAGACGGTGGCCACGATGGGGCTGATCACCATGCACCGGACGCGGCCCAACGGCGCCAACCGCGGCCAGCTGCGCACCTACCACATGACCGAGTTGCGGGGCAGCGCACGGCACGTCGAATTCTGACCGGACGATCGGACGGGAGCTTCCGGCCGGGAGTCCCCGCCGGGCCCGGGACCACCATGGCCGCCGACCTCAGGGTCGGCGGCCATGGTGCATGTGTGCCCCTGTCGCACGCTGATCCATCAGATCGAACCCGGTGCACCCGGCCGAGCGCGCCGGGCCGGGCGCCCAGGCTGGGCGTCAGCCTCCGAGCAGGACGCCCATCACGTCGCGCATGGACACCATGCCGACGGCCAGCCGGCCGTCGCCGATGGGCAGGTGCCGGATGCCGCTGTCGAGCATCAGCCGGCCGGCGTGATCGATGGGCATCTGCGGGTCGCCCCAGACCACCTCGGGATTGAGGGCGTCACCTGCCTGGATCTGGTCCAGATCACCACCGCCGGCCACCGCCGCGATGACGTCGCGCTCGGACAGGATGCCGACCGCGCCCTCCCCCAGGACCAGCAGCGCGCCGATCTCGTCCGAGGCGAGCTGCTCGGCGCACTCGCGCAGTGTGTCACCCGTGTCGGCGGCCGCAACGGGCGATCGCATGATCGTCCGGACCGGGTCGGACGGCAGGGCGGTGGCCGCGACCGATCCTCCGCGCGTTGACGGGCCGTAGGCCATCATGGTTGCTCCTTCCGTCCGCGACGTCCCTCGCGGGGGCATCGCCACCCGGTCATTGCTGTCCGAAGCGTCTGTTTTCCTGCTCCGACTCTGCGCTGACTTCTCGCTCGCCAAGCAGAGGCATCGGACCCCGGCCCAGAAGGACGATGGTCCCGTCGCCCAGTCCCGGCGCGGCGGTACCCGCTCGCGTGCGCGGGCACCTCGTAGGCTGTTGCCGTGACCGGTCCGGAGCGTACCGATTTGTCGGCTTTCGCCGGGCCCGGGGAGATGCGTGGGCGGTTCCGGGAGACGGACTGGTCGGCGACCCCGTTGGGTCCCGCAGAGGGCTGGCCACCGCTACTGAAGGTCGTCGTGGCGATGTGCCTGGACTCGTCGTTCCCCATGGTGGTGTCGTGGGGGAAGGACGTCGTCCTGCTGTACAACGACGCGTACATCCCACTGCTGGGCTCGGATCTGCACCGGCACGCCCTGGGCCGACCGGCGAGGGAGGTCTGGTCCCCCGGGGTGTGGAGCGTTTCCCGGCCGCTGATCGACCAGGTGATGCAGGGCGGCGCATCGCTGCGCCGGGACGACATGCAATTCGTGTTGGAGCGCAACGGTTATCCCGAAGAGTGTTACTTCACGTTCTCGCACAGCCCGCTGCGTGACCTGGACGGCGGGGTGGCGGGCATGCTGACCGTGGCCGCGGAGACGACCGGGTACATCCTGCACGAGCGCCGGCTCAGTATCGCCCAGGAACTGGGCGGGCTGTCCGCCACCGGAAGCGCGACCCCCGAGCAGACCTGTGTTGCGGCGGCCGAGGTGCTGGGCCGTGGCCGGCAGAGCGTGCCGTTCGCGCTGATCTACTTGCGGGCCGAGGCCGCGCCCGGCGACGGGGAGCGCGGGTTGCTCGACGTCCCCGAGGTTCGCCGGATCGCCTGCTACGGCCTGGCCGATGTCGATGTGCCGGGCCTGTCCTCGCCCGATCCCGACGGCCGATGGATCGTCGGCGACGCGCTCGACGACGGTCGGCGGCACGCCATCGCCGGCCTGCGGCAGCGCGCTGGGGACGGGGTGCTGCCGGGGCCACTCGGTCCGCTGCTACCGGATGAGGCGATCGCGCTACCGTTGATCCTCGCCGGCGAGGTGCGCCCGGTCGGTGTGCTGGTGGTGGGCGTCAACCCGTACCGGCCGATGGACGCCATCTACCGCGAGTTCCTCCTGCTGGTCGCCCGCACGGTGGGGGTCGCGCTGGCGGACTCGTACGCGTATCACCTGGAACGGTCCAGGGCCAGCATGCTGGCCGACCTCGACAGGGCCAAGACGGAGTTCTTCCAGAACGTCAGTCACGAACTGCGGACCCCGCTGACCCTGCTGCTCGCGCCCCTGCAGGACATGGTCGACGACGGGCATCTGAACCCGTCCGACGTGGAGACACTGCAGGCGGCGATCCGGGCGGCGCAGCGCCTGGAACGGATGGTCGACGCGTTGTTCGACCTGTCCCACCAACCGGGTGAGGTGATGGTGCCGGCGGTGCAGCAGACCGATCTGTGCGTGCTGACCGCCGACGTGGCCAGCATGTTCCGGTCCACGGCCGAACGGGCCGGCCTGACATTCACCGTGGAAACCGCGGCGGGTCCGGTGCTGGCCGACGTCGACCGCGCGATGTGGGCGACGATCGTCAACAACCTGCTGTCCAATGCGTTGAAATACACGCCCTCGGGCGGGATCTCGGTCCGCGTCCGGCGGGGCCGCGCCGGGGGGGCGGAGGTCAGCGTCGCCGACACCGGAGTCGGCATCAGCGCCGACCAGCAGGCGCTGGTGTTCCAGCGCTTCCACCGCGCCGGGCCGGACGACAGCGCCGGCTCCGGCATCGGCCTGTCGCTGGTGTCCGATCTGGTCGACGCCCTCGGCGGCCGGATCACCCTGACCAGCACACCGGGCCGCGGCAGCGTCTTCACCGTTGCCTTGCCGGCGACCGCACCACCGGCGTCGGACACGGCCGAGCTGCCCCCAGCGACCGCAGCCGGTACCGAGCCGCTCCACGAGCCCGCCGAACCGGCCCGCCCTGCCGCCCGAGCAGCCGCGCAGGCCGGCCGGCCGAGCCCCGCACCCGGTGCGGCCGACGGGACCCAACAGCCGGTCGTGCTGCTGGTGGAGGACGACGCCGACCTGCGTGCCTACCTCACCCAGGTGCTGACGGCCGACGGCTGGGACGTGCACGCGGTCGTCGACGCGGAGGCGGCGATCGAGACAACATTGGACGCCGGCCCGTCCCGGCTGCTGCCGGACGTCGTGCTGACCGACATCATGCTGCCCGGTCGGAGCGGTCTTGATCTGCTGACTGCGCTGCGGGCGGCGGAGCCGACCGGACGAATCCCGATCCTGGTGCTCACCGCCCGGTCCGGGACGGACGCCGCCGTGGAGGGCCTGAGCCGCGGAGCCGACGACTACATCACCAAGCCGTTCTCCTCGCAGGAGTTGTTGGCCCGGGTGCGGGTGCACCACCGGCTCAATGCCATGCGGGAGGGCGCCATCGGTGAGGCGCGGGGACGGGTCAACCAGCTGCGCACCGCGCTGGACAGCAACCGGATCATCGGAACGGCGATGGGGCTGTTGATCAGCCAGCACCGGTTGAGCTCGGCGGGGGCCTTCCAGCTACTGGTCCGGTGCAGCCAGCGCACGAATCGGAAGCTGCGTGACGTCGCCGCCGACGTGCTGGACACCGGATCGCTGCCGGTCTCCCCCGCGCTGACCGCCGAGCTGCTCCGGGCGGCGCGGACCACCGAGGCGCCGGACGGTTCATCGGAGCCGCTGACCGCACGCTGACCGAGACGGCCCTCCGCGGCGCACTTCTGGGCGACGGCACCGCCGGGGTGCACCGGCCGGCCGCAGCCCAGCGGGACCTTCGCCTCTGGGAGCGGCACGGACGGCACCCTACGTTCGTCCCGAGGAGTTGATGGACGATGACACCCAAGATCAGGAAGTCGCACGCGCAGCCCGAACGCGGCCGCGGGCATTACTCCGCCGACCGGCGCCGGTGGTGGGACGACAGCGAGCAGCAGTGGTTCGACCTGGACAGCAGCCAGGACACCGCGGAAATCGCCCTGGAGGACTCCGGGGGCGAATCGTGGATCTCCAGCATCCTCGCGACGCTCGGTGCGCAGGAGGGCAACGGCTACTACCGGTTCGTCGCCGTCGCCGAGAGCGCGGACCCTCGCTGGCCCCACTACCGCATCCCCGGTGACACCTTCCCCGCGCCCCGCGCGTTCCTGGCCGACATCCCGCCGGAGGAGAAGTGGGCGCCGGGGATGACCCGCAGTCTGCTGAACCTCAACGCGGAACTGATGGCCGACGGCTGGATCCCGGTCGGCCACGGCGAGCAGCCGTGGGCCACCCGTTACCGGCGACCGTGCCTGGCCACGCCCGAACTGCGGTTCGCCGCGGCCGCACGTCGCACCTGACCCCGGGCAGCTGCCGTCTCGGCATCAGCCGATGACGTCCAGCGACCGTTCGCCGGTGCGTTCCACCCGGAGCCCCGCGCGGGCGGCGACCCGCGCGACGGCGGCGGCGCCGGCGATGTCCGCCCTGCTGATGAGCAGCGCCCGCGCGAGCCGGCCCTTCGTCGCCTTGTTGAAGTGACTGACGACGGTCCGCCGGCCGGTGTCGTCCTCGGTGAGCACCCGGACGCTGATCGCCGTCGGCAGCGGGGCGAACGCGGCGTAGGCGGACGATCGCAGGTCCACCAGGGGGCCGTCGAGCGCGGCCAGCCGGACGGACAGGTGCGGGCGCCAGAAGGCCGCCGGGCGAGGCAGCCCGGGGATCGACGAACCCGCCGAGAAGCGGTACGCGGGCACCGGATCGGCCGCCCCCACGACGCCGAACAGTGCGGACGTGATGAGCACCCGGTCGGCCGCCCGGGCCAGCGCCGCCCTGGGCAGGCGGGCGGCATCCAGCGCGTCATAGAGCACGCCGGTGTACCGCTGCAGGGCCGGCACCGTGGGCGCCCGCCACAGGGCCGCGGTGGCGGCGATCTCCGCGTCCTTTCCGCTCCCCACCGCCAGGGACCGACGGGCCAGCGCGGGGTCGGTGCACAGGGCCGTCAGCGCATCGATGACGACGGTGCGCTGCGGCGAAAGCTCGGGAAAGCGCAGGGCACCCAGATCGAGCGGTGGGCCGGCGCCGCCGACGGATTTGGTCTCCGACGGCGGCAAAAGGACGAACACGCCCGCGACGGTATCGCGGGCGAATCCGCCGACGTCACGCCAGCGCGCTCGACCACCGCATCGGCGCGCCGTCGCCCTCGCTCTCCGGCGGCTCCGTGGCGACGGTGACGCAGAGCCTGTCCGCCGCGGTCACGGTGACGGTCAGACCGGTCAGTCCGGGGCGGCCGACGGCATCGGCGAGCCCGGCCCGCAGCACCTCCTCCGCCCGCGCGGCCACCTCCGCCGGCGCCGAGTCGACCGGGCCGGCCAGCGTCACGGTCACCGCCGCCGCAGAAGCCGCGGTGATCGACAGGACCAGTTCGGTCAGCGTCGTCCGCAGCGGTGGGACCGGGGCGGGTTCGTGTCGCAGATCGAAGATGGCGCTGCGGATCTGCAGGATCGTCTGGTGCAGTTGGTCGACGTGGTCGGCCAGTCGCTGCGCGATCTGCGGCGCCTCCACCCGTCGCTGCGTGCCCTCCATCGCCATGGCCACCGCGAACAGGCGCTGGATGACGTGGTCGTGCAGTTCGGTCGCGATGCGGTCCCGCTCGGTCAGCGCCTGCAGCTCGCGGCGGGAGGTCTGCACATCCGCGCGTTCCAGCGCCAGCGCCGCCTGGTCGGCGAAGGAGGACACCACCTGCAACTCGTTGTCGTTGAACGGGGGCGCGCCCGCCCTGCGCACCGTGAGCAGCACGCCGCCCGGCGCATCGTCCGAACCCATCGGCAGCACGAGCGCCGGGCCGGTCCGCAGGCCGCTGACATCTCCCACCCGGCCCGCCAGGTGCTGCACGTTGCGCGGCACCCGGTCGCCGTACACGGCGCCCGACGTCGTCCCGCGCACCGGCAGGCGTCGTCCGGCGAACCGGTCCGCGTCCTGCCCCACGGCCACGGCGATGGTCAGCTCGGCCGCGGCCGAATGCTCCGACCGGCCGTCGCGGGCCGTGACGGGCAGCAGGATCATGGTCAGGTCGGCCGCTGTCATGTCGTGTGCCCGGCTGGCGATGAGGTGCAGGGCGTCGCTGGTCTCGCTGCCGGCCAGCAGGACGGCGGTGACGTCGGCACTGGCCTCCAGCCAGCGCTGCCGGCCGCGGGCATCCTCATACAGCCGGGAGTTGTCGATCGCGACCCCCGCCGCGGCGGCCAGCGACATGACCAGGTCCTCGTCCTCGGCGGTGAACGATCGACCGTTGTTCTTGTCCGTGAGGTACAGCCGGCCGACGACGGAGCCCCTGCCACGTACGGGGACGCCCAGGAACGTCTTCATCGGCGGGTGGTTCGGGGGCATACCCGCCGCCGATCTGTGCGTCGACAGGTCGTCCAACCGGATCGGGTGACCGTTTCGGATGACGGTGCCCAGCAAGCCCTTCCCGGTCGGTGGGGCGCCGATCAGATCTCTGGTCGCCTCGTCGATCCCGGCGACGACGAAATGGGTGAGCTCGCCGTCGTCGGCCACCACGCCGAGGGCGCCGTACCTGGCGTCGACCAGCTGCAGTGCAGCGTCGACGATGCTGCGCAGGGTGACGTCCAGCTCGAGGCCCGACGACACCGCCATCACGGCATCGAGCAGCGCGTCGACCCGGCTCACGGCCTCGGTCCCGTTGCTCACAGGCTCACTGTGGCACACCGCCCACAACGCTCGCCCAGTCTGAACTTTCGGCACTTTCATGCCTTCCGACCGGGCCATTTGACTCTACTGACCGGTTCGGCTGCGGGAGACAGTGGTGTCGAGTCAGACCGGGCCACAGGCGGGGGGCCGCACCACAGCACGGTCGCAGGAAATGGAGGGTGTTCCGGTGAACTCCAGCGTGACTGCGGTGGGCAGCCTGGCACGAGACGAGGTGACATTCGTGCTCGACGCCGTCGAGCACCTGCGCAGCGATGACAGCTACTGGACGTTGGAATGCACAGGCCCGGGATTCGAGATGCGCTGCCCGGCGGTGGTCGACGACAAGAACGCCAGGGAGCTGCTGATCCACTGCGGGCGGGTGATCCTCGACCTGCGGGTGGCCGTACGAGCCCTCGGCGTCCATGCCACCGTCCACCTGTTGCCCGACAACGAGCACCCGGATCTGATCGCCGTCGTCCAGCCGCAGGGTCAGGGGGTGCCCGCGCCCGAAGACCTGGCACTGCTGGAGGCCCTCCCGCTGGTGCGGGACCGGGTGCATCACGCGGTGCCCCGGACCGGCGTGCCGGCCGCCACCATGACCCGCCTGCGACAGTCCGCCAAGATCGAACAGGCCTGGCTGGCGACGTTGACCGACGCGCAGGTGAGGGGACTGTGGGACGACGACCGGCCCGCACCGGTGCCGCTGGACCCGCGGGCCGGCATCACCGCCGTCGTCGGAACGCTGCGCGACCTGCCGACCGCCCAGCTGCAGGCAGGTCAGGCACTGGAGCGCGTGCTGCTCACCGCGGTGGCGGCGGACGTGCAGACCGACGTGCTTCCGACGCCGCTGTCGGAGGGTGCGGACCGGATGCGCGTGCGTGACGTGATCGGTGGCGGCCTGTGGCCACACTCGGTGATCCGGCTGGGCGGATCACCGGACGGTCCGTCGAGCTCCTGATTCCGGCCCGCCGTGCCGCCCGACGACAGCCGAACACCGGAGGGCGCAATTCGTGTCGTCGCCGGCCTGGACGGATCGGATTGTGCGCGGCACGCCGCTGGATGGGCCGCGGCCGAGGCGGAGCTGCACAGCGCCGCGCTGGTCCTGGTGCGCGCCCTCGAGGTGCCCGGACCGGCGGCGGCCGCAGACCGGCAGCGCGCCGGGGCCGGCCTCGCCGCTGCGGAATGCGCGGTGCGCAAGGACCACGCCGGCGTTCCGATCAGCACCGTGCTGGCGGAGCCGCCCGCCGCCGCGTCGCTGCTGAACTGCGCCGGCGGGGCGCTGCTCACCGTTGTCGGTGGCTGGGGCGCCGGCCGGACGCCGGGAGTTCCGCTGGGCTCGGTCGCGTTCTGCGTGGCGTCGACCAGCGACACCCCCGTCGCCGTCGTCCGACCGGAGCACGCGCCGCCGGCGCGCCGGCCGGTGGCGGTGGCGATGGATGGGCCGTCGGCCCCGCGGGGAGCGCTGGACTTCGCGTTCGCCGAGGCCGACCGCCGAAACGTCCGGCTGTACGTCGTGCACGTCCGGCACGATGCCGCGATCGACGGCGCGTTCCCCTTTCAATTGGTCCGCGCCCCGGTCGTCCCGGCGGCAGCCGCGCCGCGCAACCCGGCGGACAGCTGGGAGGACCGTTCGGCGTTGCTGCAGCAGCTCGCGCCCTGGCAGCAACGCCATCCGCGGGTGCACGTCACCCCGGTGATCCTCTTCGGCTCCCCGGCCGCCACGTTGCTGGACTACTCGCGCGAGGTGGATCTGCTGGTGATCGGCGACGCGGGCCGTGGCGTGAACAGCGGGCTGTTCCTCGGCCCCACCGGGCAGGCGCTGCTGCACCGCAGTGCCTGCCCCGTGGTGGTCGCCCGGTCCCGTCGCGATGCCGGGCAAATCAGGACGTGACGTTGCACCGGTGCAGTTGCACCGCGGGGCCGCCCGGCGGACAGTGACCGGTATCCGGGTTCGACGGGACATCGCGGGAGCAGGAACGGTTCTCGGTGCCGTCCGGGCGGCCTGGGCGGGCATGGCGTCGCGGGATCGGGGGCACGTCGATGGACAGTCAGGCCGTGCTCGGCGGCCGGTACAGCATCCGCAGCGTTCTGGGGGACGGCGGCATGTCGGTGGTGCTGCTCGCCACCGACCTGCGCCTGCAGCGGGATGTCGCCGTCAAGGTGCTGCGCACGGCGCTGCGTGCCGATCCCGTGGCTGTCGCTCGTTTCCGCCGGGAGGCCGACAACGCCTGCGGGTTGGATCATCCCGGCATTGTCGGGGTGTACGACACCGGCGGGGCCACCGACGGTACCGGGGTCGAGCAGGCGCCGTACCTGGTCGTCGAATACGTCGACGGGGAGACGCTCGCAGCGGTGCTGGAACGCGAGGGTCCGCTGCCGGTGCCGCGGGCCCTGGAAATCGCTTCCGGTGTCCTGGACGCGCTGCACTTCGCCCATCGGCACGGGACCGTGCACGGCTCGCTGGCGCCCGCCGCGATCATGCTGGACACCAATGGCGCCGCCAAGGTGATGGACTTCGGTGCGGATTTCGGTCCCGATGCACGCGGCGCGGATACGGTCCGTTCGGATGCTGTGCTGTCGGATGCTGCCCTCCCGGGTGCCGGCGGAATGACCGGCGACGGCGCCGCACCCCGGCCGGCCCTGCTGTGCGCCTCCCCAGAGCAGGTCGCCGGCGGACCGGTCGACGCGCGTTCGGATGTGTACAGCGTCGGCTGCGTGTTGTGGGACATGGTGACCGGACGCGCGCTGTTCGGCACGGCACCGGCGGAAAAGACGGCGCGACAAAGCCTCACGGTCGCGCGTGAGGCACAGCAACCGCCGCCGGCCGCGCTCCCTGCGGACGTCGTCACCATCATCCGGACCGCCACCCGCCGGGCACCACTGGACCGCTACCAGACGGCCGGCCAGATGCGCGCTGCCGTCCGCACCGCTCTGAGCACGCAGCTGCTTCCGGCAGTCGGGCCCGATGACGGCGCCGGGAGTGCGCCGTCATCGGAGTTCGGTGACCGCGGGCGGCCGGAAACCCTGGCCCCGCCGCTGCTGCGGCCGCCGGACCTGACCGCGCCGATCCCGTCGGTTGCCGACGACAGAGCCGCCGACAGAGCCGACGACAGAGCCGCCGACGACCGAACCACCGACACCGATACCGCACCCCGGCGCAAGGCCTGGAGCCGTTACGTTCTCGCTGCGGTGTGCGCGATGCTGCTGGGCGGTGCAGCCATGATCACCGGCGCCGTGCTCACCGCCGCGCCGCCGCCGTCGCTGGTCGCAGTGCCGGACTTGTCAGGCCGGACCCTGGAACAGGCCGCGGCCGTCCTCCACGATCACGGCCTCACCCTGGGGACCGTCGGCCGGATGGAATCGACGGACGCGGCCAGGAACAAGGTCGTCGACCAGCGCCCGTCGCAGCGCACCCAGGTGGGCCCCGACACGGCGGTGTCCGTCCAGATCGGCCGCGGCGTCACGGTGGTCACCGTGCCGGATCTGAAGGGCGCCACCGGTCCCCAGGCGCGCGCCCGGCTCGCGTCGGTCAACCTGGTCTACGCCGAGAAGCTCGCCGCCTCGTCGGACGCGGACAAGGGAAAGGTGATCGCCCAGGACGCGACTGCCACGTCGTCGCTGCGCCCCGGGGCCACCGTGACGGTCACCATCGGCACCGGACTGAACCTCGTGACGGTCCCCGACGGGCTGATCGGCCGCACCGCCGACACCGCCCGGGGAGTGCTGCGAGCCGCCGGACTGACCATGGTCGTCCAGGAGGGCGACGGCGCCGCGCCGGTCAACGAGGTGATCGCAGTGGATCAACCCGTGGGCCGCCAGGTCCCGCAGGGCACACCGATCACGGTCACGGTCTCCAACAACACCCTGATGGTGATGCCCACGCTGACCGGATCGCCACCGGATGCCGTCGCCCTGCTGCGCAGCGCCGGCTGGGCGGGTGATCTGGCTGCTCTGGTGGTCAGCGGCCAACCCACCCCGAACCCCGCGGCGGTCGGCACCGTTGTCGGCCAGGACCCGGCGCCGGGCACGGTGGTCAGGAAGATCGGCACGCCCGTTCGGGTGGGGCTCGGCGTGCGCCAGGTGCAGATGCCGTCGGTGGTCGGCCGGACCCAGCAGCAGGCCGCCAGGACGCTGGCCAGGGCCGGCGCCACCGCGGTCACCTTCGTCGACGCCGGGGCCGGACCTCGCGGCCGGGCCGGCCGGGTTGCTGCCCAGTCCGTTCCGGCCGGCACCCCGATCGCCGCCGACAGCCCGATCGTGGTGAGCGTCTTCAGCCGGTGAGGGTGCTGCCCGGCGACCGGCTCCCGGGCCAACTCCTGCTGGCGGCGAAGCTGCTGCACTTCACCCGATCCCGTCGGACCCGATCCCGTCGGAGCCGATCCCGCCGGAGCCGATCCCGTCGGAGCCGATCCCGCCGGACCCGATCCCGTCCCGGCCCCGTCGGACCCCGTCCTGATCCGGTCCCGTCGGGACCTGGAACGATCGAACAAGTCGTTTCTGTAACAAACTGGTTAATCGGGACGAAAAGTGCGTAGTTCGCGAAGCGGCACTTTACCCTTCTCGGAACGGAGAGGGAGTGCCATGCAGATCAACCACGGCTCAACGCGTTACGACCCGGCCGCGATGGCGGTGAACCAGGCCGGCCTCATTTCCCAGGTCTACCTGGACGCCCTGCGACTCGCCGCCGAGAACGCCACCTCGCCGTCCAACATCCTGTTCGAGATGCGCCTGTCCAGCGTGGAGAAGGGCGACAGGAAAACTGTCGAGGTGCTGGATCGGGCGATCAACATCATGACGCTGGACAAGGCGATGAACGCCGAACGCGCTGTGCGGCGCCAATCCCGGCGAGACAGCGTCCTGGAAGCCTGACCAAGCGGTCCTCGCCAGGTCCGCACCGAGCAGTACGCACTGAGCAGTACGCACACGGTGCCCGCGCCGGGCAGCGGTGCATCGACGCCCGCCGCCGACGCACCGTTCCGCACAGCCCCACAACGCGAAACGACCGGGTGCTCATCCGAGCACCCGGTCGTTCGCGTTGAGAGGTGGGGCGATCAGCTCCGACGCAGGATCGGCCGCAGCGTGTCGAGCACGCTGGCGTCGTCGATGGTCGACGGAACGGGCTCGTTCGCGCCGTCGGCGATGCCGCGCATGGTCTTGCGCAGGATCTTGCCGGACCGGGTCTTGGGCAGGGCGGGGACGACTGCGACGTCCCTGAGCGCCGCCACCGCACCGATCTGCGCCCGCACCATGGCCACGAGTTCGGCCTGGAGTTCGGCGGGATCGCGGTCGACGCCGGACTTCAGCACCACCAGGCCGCGCGGGACCTGACCCTTGAGCTGGTCGGCAACACCGATCACGGCGCACTCTGCGACGTCCGGGTGGCCCGCCAGCACCTCCTCCATGCTGCCGGTCGAAAGGCGATGGCCCGCAACGTTGATCACGTCATCGGTGCGTCCCATCACGAAGACATAGCCGTCCTCGTCGACACGGCCTCCGTCACCGGTGAGGTAGAAACCCTCGTACACCGACATGTAGGAGTTGACGAAGCGTTCGTCGTCGTTCCACAGCGTCGGTAGGGAGCCCGGCGGCAGTGGCAGCTTGATGACGATGGCACCGTCCTCGCCGGGAGGTACCGGCTTGCCGAAGGTGTCCAGCACCCGCACGTCCCAGCCGGGCAGTGCCTTGGTCGGTGACCCGGGCTTGATCGCCAGCAGCTCGATGCCGGCAGGATTGGCCACGATCGGCCAGCCGGTCTCGGTCTGCCACCAGTGGTCGATCACCGGGATCTTCAGCAGATCACAGGCCCAGTGGTAGGTCTCGGGGTCCAGCCGCTCACCGGCCAGGAAGAGGTACTTCAGGCCGGACACGTCGTAGTCCGCGAGCAGGGTGCCGTTCGGGTCCTCCTTCTTGATGGCCCGGAACGCCGTCGGCGCGGTGAACATGCTCTTGGCCTTGTAGTCGGCCACCACCCGCCAGAACTGGCCGGCGTCCGGCGTGCCGACCGGCTTGCCCTCGTACAGGATCGTCGTCGCACCGACCAGCAGCGGGGCGTAGACGATGTACGAGTGGCCGACCACCCAGCCGACATCCGATGCGGTGAACATGACCTCGCCCGGCCCGATGTCGTAGACGTTCGGCATCGTCCAGGCCAGCGCCACGGCGTAGCCACCGCCGTCGCGCACGACGCCCTTGGGCTTCCCGGTGGTGCCGGAGGTGTACAGGATGTACAGCGGGTCGGTGGCCTTGACGGTCACCGGGTCCGCCGGGGTCGCCGTCTTCACGGCTTCCGCCCAGTCGACGTCGTTCGGGCCGAGCACGGCGGTCGCCTGCGGGCGCTGCAGGATGACGCACTTGTCCGGCTTGTGGGTGGCCAGCTCGATGGCCTTCTCCAGCAGCGGTTTGTACTCGATCACCCGCTTGCCCTCGATGCCGCAGGACGCCGACACGATGACCTTCGGTGTGGCATCGTCGATCCTGACCGCCAGTTCCTTGGGCGCGAACCCGCCGAACACGACGGAGTGCACGGCGCCGAGCCGTGCGCAGGCCAGCATCGCGATGGCCGCCTGCGGAACCATCGGCAGATAGATGACCACGCGGTCACCCTTGCCGACTCCGAGGCCGGCCAGCACACCGGCGAACAGCGCGACGTCGTCACGCAACTCGCGGTAGGTCCAGGTCTTGACGGTGCCCGTGACGGGGCTGTCGTAGATGAGCGCGGCCTGGTCGCCGCGGCCGGCGTCCACCCACCGGTCGAGCGCGTTGTAGGAAACGTTGAGTTCGCCGTCGGGGAACCAGCGGTAAAACGGCGGTTTGCTGGAGTCGAGGGCCGTGGTGGGCTTCACCTGCCAGTCGATGGCGCTGGCGGCGTCGAGCCAGAATGTCTCGGGATCCTCGACGCTGGCTCGGAATACCTTCTCGTAGTCGTCCATGTATCTACCTCCTTGAGGCATCCTGGCGGAAACGGACTTCTGGCGCTTGTCGGGACACCTCATCGGGCCAACTGTGACTCATGCCTCTGTAACGAACACGATGCGGTGCTGTTATGTCTTCGGGAAACCTTGGGCGATCCGGGCAAAAATTTCCTCACCGGACCCGCCGTGTCCCCCATTCGGCGCAGCGGGGCCGGCTGGGGCAAGCACGGCGCCTACGGTGGACGGATGGAATTCCGCTACCTCGGCCGATCCGGCCTGAAGATCTCCGCCATCACCTACGGCAATTGGCTCACGCACGGTTCGCAGGTCGAGAACGACGTCGCGGCACAGTGTGTCGGCGCGGCCCTCGACGCCGGCATCTCCAGCTTCGACACCGCGGATGTCTACGCGAACGGGGCCGCCGAGTCGGTGCTGGGCGACGCTCTGAAGGGCGAGCGCCGCGAGTCGCTCGAAATCTTCACCAAGGTGTACTGGCCGACCGGTCCCCGCGGTCACAACGACGTCGGGCTGTCCCGCAAGCACATCACCGAGTCGATCAACGCCTCGCTCCGCCGGCTCGGCACCGATTACGTCGACCTCTACCAGGCGCACCGGTTCGACACCGAGACGCCGCTGGAGGAGACCATACAGGCCTTCGCCGATGTCGTGCGGCAGGGCAAGGCCCTGTACATCGGCGTCAGCGAGTGGACGGCCGAGCAGATCAGGGCCGGCGCCGCACTCGCCGCCGACCTGGGCATCTCACTGGTCAGCAATCAGCCGCAGTACTCGATGCTCTGGCGGGTGATCGAGGAACACGTGGTGCCGACCTCCGCGGAGCTGGGGCTGTCCCAGATCGTGTTCTCGCCGATCGCGCAGGGCGTGCTGACCGGTAAGTACAGGCCCGGCGCGGAACTGCCGGCCGGCTCCCGGGCCACGGACGACAAGGGCGGCGGCGCGAGCATGATCCAGCGCTTCCTGCGCGACGACCTGCTCACCGCGGTGGCAGAGCTGAAGCCGGTCGCCGACGAACTGGACCTGACCATGGCGCAGCTCGCGGTGGCATGGGTGCTCAGCAACGACAATGTTGCCGCGGCCATCGTCGGCGCCTCACGCCCCGAGCAGGTCGCGGAGAACGTCAAGGCCGTCGGCGTGCGCCTGCCCGCGGACAGCCTGCGGCGCATCGACGAGGTGCTGGGCGGGGTCGTCATCACCGATCCGGCGATGACGGCCAAGAACGCACCACAGCAGCGGCCGGCCTAGGCAGATCGAGCGCGCCCGGCGGCGTCCAACGCGGCCACGAACTCCGCGGTGAACTCCGCCGGGCGTTCCAGGAACGGCGAATGCCCGGCGTCGGCCACGACCACTTCCCGGTAGCTGCCGCCGGCGGCGGCGTACCCGTCCAACACCGACCGGGTCTGCGAGACCATCGGCTGCGCCGGCCGGGCCAGCTGGCCGGGCCAGCCCGGGACGATTCCGAGCGACCCGAGATAGGCGAAGTCGTACAGCGACGTGTCGGAGACGATCACGTCCGCGTCGCCGCGCACCCACAGGATCGGCGGCTTCGGATCGACCGCCGCCAGGCTGTCGATCCGGAAATGGTTGGGCGCCATGGTGTTGAGCACCCCGCGCGACCCGGCGACCATACCCGGCCAGGTTTCGGTGGGGACGGAATCGCCCGGGTAGTGGTCGTCGCCGAGTCTGGTGGACAGCATCGATTCGACGAAGATGTCCAGGTGCTCCGGGACGAACGGCGGCTTGACGTACTGGGACAGCAGCACCTGCCGCGGTGAGAGCGGCGAGTCCCCGCCGCGGTCGCCCTCGGCCAGCTGGGCGACGAATCCCGGGCTGGCGCAGCCGCCGCCCGAACCCAGTCCCGGCGGGTCGGCGAGCCGGCCCCGCACGCCGGTGGTGCCGCCGAACCCATAGGGCGAGACCGGGTTCACCAGGGTCACCGACGCGAGCCGGGACGGCGCATCGAGCAGGTACTGCAGCACCACGCCGCCGCCCATGCTCCAGCCGACCACGTGCACCGCGCCGAGACCCAGCGCGTCCACCACTGCGGCGACGTCGTCGGAGAAGTCGCGGACCCCCCGGGTGGCGTCGACCGGTGCCGGATCGGTGTCACCGAAGCCCCGCAGGTCCATCGCAACGGGTCGGAAGCGGTCCGGCAACGACAGCATCAACGGCTGCCAGAACAGGCTGGACGACACGTTGCCGTGCACCAGCAGCACCGGAGCACCGTCGACCCGGCCATCGACCTCCAGCAGATTGACGATGAGCCGATCGGTCTTCACGCGCCGGGCGGTGATCCCGGCCAACAGAGTGTTCACGCGGATCATCATCGGGGCGGCCGTCCGACCCCGCGCGTCGGCCTCACAGCGACTCGACGTAGTCCTCGGCCTGGTCCAGTCCCATCCCGGTGAGCTCGCGGACCAGTGTGACGGCGTCGGTCTTGCGGTCCTCGGCGAGCAGTGACCGGATCTGCTGCAGTTCGGCCGGTCCGATCGGACCGGCCCCGTCCGGCCGGGGACCGGACACCGGCGACGGTGCGCCACTGGACCTCGACCGGCCGCCGGCAACCAGCTTGTCGGCGATCCGCACCGCGTCGGCCAGTCCCAGCCCGGTCGCGCCGCGCAGCACCTTGATCGCCTGCACCTTGTCGTTGCGCGCGTACAGCTCGCGCACCTGGGTCGCCACGGCCGGATCGATGCTGACCTGCGTCGGGTCGACGCGCGCCCTGGCCGCTGACCTCGTGACGATCACCAGCGCGATCAACGCCGCAGCGACGATGACCACGATCCAGAACAAGATGTCCACCGCGCCATCGTAGGGAGCGCTACCCGTGGCGACCCCGCGACCGGATCGGCCGGCCAGGGGGGACCGTGAACCGCGGTCAGTGCTGCGCGGCCGCGGGATCCCGGGCCAGCACAGTGGCCCGCAGCACGCCGGGCACGGCCTCGGCGAGCACCTGCGCCACCGTGCGGTCCGACGCCTCGTCGAACTGGTCCCGGACCGTCACCACCCCGTCCACCGACTGCACCGACCATCGGGCCTGGCCACCGAGCACCTGCAGGTGCCGGCGGACGTCGGTGGCGATCTCGGAGTCGGACCGGGACAGCATCCGGAGCATGTCGCGCCGGGTGACGACCCCGACCAGCCGCTTGCCGTCCACGATCGGGACGCAGCGGCGCCTGTCATTGAGCATCGCTGCGGCCAGCACCGAGACGTCGTCGTCGTGGCCGACGCCGGTCACCGGGCTCGTCATCACCTCGCCGACGGTGCGGCCGGGCCGCTGGCCGGTGTCCGTCCCGTCCGCCGGGAACCGGTTCCGGATCAGGTCGGCCTCGCTGACGATGCCGACCAGGTCGCCGGCCTCGTCGACCACCGGCATCGCGCTGAAACCCCGGTACGCCAACAGTTCCGCGGCCTTGGCGACGGTCACCGTCGGTTGGACGGTGAGGACCGACTTGGTCATGATGTCCCTGACCCGCATGGTGAGCGCTCCTGTCCTGGTGGCAGACGACGCCGTCCGCGCGTCTCGACGGTAGGTCCCCGCCCATTCGGTCGCAGCCCGCGGAGGTCCCGTCCTCCCGGGCCCTTCGGCACCTACGGGCCGAAGGTCCCGCCCGAGCACGGTCGACGCCCCCCTCACGGCATGTCCGTTTCCCCTCACGGCATGTCCGTTTGCGGGTCTTTCGGCCCTGTCCGCCGCATTTAGTCCGGTGAAAAGTTGGTGTCGGCTCCGTTGGCGCGGCGGCGCCTGCCGTCCACGGGACCGGCGAAGGGGAATCCATGAGCGAGCACGAGAGTCACCGAGCCACCCGCGAGGCAAAGGGCACCGTGGTCCGGTCCAGCGCGCCCCTGTCCCGGCACGACGCCGCCCTGCAGCGCTATCTCGGTGCGGCGCACCATGAGTCGCTGCACGACCGGGGTTGGGACGAATGGGTGGGACCGCCGCCCGTCCGTTCGGTCGCGGCCCGGACGACCGAACTGAAGCCCATGCCGGTGGAGGTCACCCGCCGGCCGCGGGCGGATCTGGTCGTCGCCGGTCTCGACGGGTCCGAACACGCCGCCATGGCCGCACGCTGGGCCGCCTTCGAGGCCGATTCGCGCAGCGCGGCGCTGCGACTGGTCTACGCCTACTCGGTCCCGGTGGCGAGCTACGCAGGGTATTCGATGGCCCCGGACGACCTGGGCGACCTCGTGCGCGCCGAGGGCGATGAGATGCTGACCGCCGCCGCCGACGAGATCCGTTCCCGCCATCCGCATCTCGAGGTCGACATCCGGCTGGTGCAGGGTGACGCCGTGCTGGCCCTGCGGCGGGAGTCCGCCCGGGCGCGGTTGATCGTGGTCGGTTCCCGGGGCAACGGCCGGATGGCCGGGGTGCTGCTCGGATCGGTGGCCATGGCGATCACCGCGCACGGCACCGCCCCGGTGGCCGTCATCCCCACGGAGGGACCGGGCTGGCCGCACGACGGCGCCGTCGTCGTCGGCGTGGACGGGTCCAGCACCAACGAGGTCGCCATTCGGTTCGCCTTCGAGCAGGCCGCGGTCCGCGGCGCCGACCTGGTGGCGGTGCGTACCTGGAATCACCCGAAGCCGTCCGAGGAAGGCATTCTCGATCTCCCCGCGATGGACCGGGCGGAGCGGACGCGACTCGCCGACGACCTCGCCCGCTGGCACGACAAGTACCCGGACGTCGTTGTTCGCCAACAGGTGCTGCGCGGGAAGGCCACCGCTGTGCTGCTGTCGCTGGCCCGCACCGCGCAACTGCTGGTGGTGGGCAGCCGGGGCCGCGGCGGATTCACCGGCATGATGCTCGGCTCGACGAGCCAATCACTGATCAGCCATGCCGTGTGCCCCGTCGTCGTCGTCCGGCCGGAAAGCCTGGACTGATCCGCCCGTCCTGACCCACCTCCCCCGCCCCGCTCTCGCCGCCCGACAGCTGCCGCTCGACAGGAGAAGTGATGCGTACCAACGACTCTGGAGACGGTGCGGGCATGGCTCGCGCGCTGGCCAAGCGCAACTGGCTGACGGCGGTCTGGGGCAACCCGCTCGCCCGGGACGTCGACCGGTGGCATGCGGGACTGCGGATGGTGCTGATCACGCTCTGGGCGGTGCTGCTGCCGGTGGCCGCGGTGACCGGATATCTGGTCTCGTCCGACGGCCTGGATCGGGCCCGCACCCAGTCCCATGACCGCATCGCGACGACGGCGGTGCTGACCGAGGCGGCCCCGGCCATGGTGTTCACCGCGTCGGGTGTTCCGGTGATGGGCAACACCGCGGTCGCGGCCCAGTGGGTCGCCCAGGACGGCACGACCCGCTCCGGCCACGTTCCCGCCCGGGCCGGATCGGTGGTCGGCACGCCCGTCGAGATCTGGACGGACCGGTCGGGAGCGCTCGTCGGCGACCCGGAGAGCCCAATCGGCGCCGTGATCGACGGCGTGCTGGTGGCGGTGGGCATGATGCTGTTCTGGGGGCTGTTGCTGGCCGGCGTGCTGAGATGCGGCGCCAACAGCTTCGATCGCCGACGCAGCGCCGAGTGGGATCGGGACTGGCTCCGGGTCGCACCGACATGGTTCCGGCAGAGTTGACGCCGCTCAGCGGGTGAGCACCGGGGCGGCCCAGGTGACGTCCCCGCCCGCCGCACCGGCGTCCAGCCGGTCGATCAGCGCCGTCGCCCACTCCACCAGGCCGTCGATGTCGATGCCGTGCGGACTGTCGTCGAACACCGCGATGGCGTCGCGGCCGCGGGCCAGCAGGGTGGCGGCGCCCCGGCGGTTCCCGCGGGACAAATGGGTGAGCCCGACAGCCCATTGGGCCATCCCCTTCCACAGCGCGCGGTCCGCCCCGGTGGACGACTTCCAGGCGTCCTCGAACACCTCGTGCGCGTGGAACGGCAGGCCCTGGTCGAGTAGGCGCTGCGCCTCGGTCAGCGTTTCCGCCGGGGTGCGTGCGATGCCCTCGGGCTGCCGGGCGACGTCCGGCGACCCGTACGGCAGCGGCCGGCCCAGGGCGTCGCGTGGGCGCGCGTTACGGGCCCTTCCGGCGGCGTCCCGGTCGCGGTCGTCGGCGCTGTCGCCGGGCATCAGTCCTTCTTCTCCTCGGCGATCACCGTCATCGACGTCAGTGTCGGCCCACCGAAGGAGGTCACCATCGCGACGTCCGAGGCGTCGCGGCCCCGGCCGATGAGGATCCGGCCCTTGCGGCGCGCGTTGTTGCGCGGGTCGAACGTCCACCACCGGTCGCCGAGCCAGACCTCCATCCACGCCGCGAAATCCATCGGTGACGGATCGGCGGGCACATCCATGTCCGGGAGGTAGCCGAAGACGTAGCGCGCCGGGATGTTCAGCGCGCGGCAGAACGTGATGGCCAGGTGGGTGAAGTCGCGGCACACCCCGAACCCCGACGCGTTGACGTCGACGGCCGTCGAGGTGGGCGAGCTGCTGCCGTACGCGAACTGCAGATGGTCGTTGACGTGCTGGCAGATCGCCTGCACCCGCGGGTATCCCGGTGGCACGGCACTGAACCGCGCCCAGGCCTCGGTGCCGAGCATGTCGGGCAGGCAGTAGCGGCTCGGCATCAAGTACACCAGCACGTCGTCCGGGAGGTCGTGCGGGACCAGCTCGGGGGCCGCCGGGTCCGCGTCCTCCGTCGCGTCCGGCACGGTGGCCAGCGCCCGGTAGGACACCCGTGACTCGCCGGCCGGCAGAATCAGCCGCTGGCAACGGTTTCCGTAGAGGTCGCGGTACTCGTGCCAGTCCTGCCGCGGCGTGCTGGTCCATTTCTCGCCGGTGATCTCGACGCCGTCCACGCCCAGTGGCGTCACCTGGAACACCGCCGGAGTGTCGATCTGCGCGTCGTACGCGAAGTCGCACCCGATGCTGACCTGCCTGGAACCCATCAGTGTTGTTCTCCGTAACCGGCCGACCGGACGGTCCGTCCGGAACGCTGAGCCTAGCCACGAAATGTGCCCGCCAGATGTCACGAACTCCCGCCGCGGGCGTCGCGCCGAATCGGCGCCCCGGCGAGCTCGCGCGTACGCTGCCGGGAGACGGAAGTTACCGACGAGTAACCAGGCGGCGACCATGTCAGCACCCTCACCCGCATCACCGCCCCCTGCCCCGTCGTCGCCCCCGCCGGCCGCGGCGGGTCGGCACGGCGTCACCCTGCACGGCCACCGCCTGGCCTTCACCGATCTTCCGGCTGCGTCGGCCGCGGACGGGGCAGGCCCGGTGCTCCTCGTGCACGGGCTGATGAGCAGCTCGCGCACCTGGACCGGGCAGCTGGAAAGGCTGGCCGCTGCCCGGCGGGTGATCGCGCCGGACCTGTTCGGGCACGGCGAATCGGACAAGCCCGCCGGGGATTATTCGCTCGGTGCGCACGCGGCCACCCTGCGGGACCTGCTCGACGAGATCGGCATCGAGCGGGTCACCGTCGTCGGCCACTCCCTCGGCGGTGGGATCGCCCTGCAGTTCGCCTACCTGTTCCCCGCGCGGGTGGACGGTCTGGTGCTGGTCAGCAGTGGAGGGCTGGGCAAGGAGCTGAACCCACTGCTGCGTGCGGCTACCCTGCCGGGTAGCGAGCTGATCCTGCCGTTGATCAGCTCGCGGTGGCTCCGTCAAGTGGGGGACACCGCACTGCAGTACTGGAGCAGGCTCGGGTTGCCGGCGATCAGCCCCGGATCCGACGAGGCCTGGCGGAACCTGGCCACACTGGCAGACTCCTCCACCCGGACCGCGTTCCTGGCCACCAGCCGGTCGGTGATCGACCTGTTCGGCCAGACGGTCACCGCGCAGAACCGGTTGCCGGGGTTGGCTTCGCGCCCGGGCCTGCTGGTGTGGGGCGCCCGGGACCGCATCGTCCCGCCGTCCCACCTGGAGACGGCGCGCGCCGCCCTTCCCGCAGCAACGGTCGAGATCTTCGACCGCTCAGGGCATTTCCCGCATCTGGACGAGCCGGACCGCTTCGCCCGGGTGCTGGACGGCTTCCTGCGTGACCGGCTCAGCCCGGCAGCGGCGACCTCCGGCGGGCCGGCAACAGCAGCGACAGGGCGGCGCCCACCACGCAGATGACCGCGGTCAGGGCGAAGATCTCCCGGTACTCGGTGAGCAGCGCCGCCGTCACCGCCCGGTTGTAGTCGGCCAGCTGCGCCGCGTACTCGTCCGCGGTGACGCCGACCGGCAGCGGCGTGGCCAGGTTCGCCGTCAGCACCCCGAACCGGTACAGCCCCCAGGCAGTGAGGGCGGCGACCCCGACGAGCATCCCGGTCATCCGGGCGACGACGACGGCGGCCGACGCCACGCCGTGGGCGTGCGCGGGCACCAACCGCAGCACTGCGGTTGACAGCGGTGCGATCACCAGGCCGAGCCCGAAACCGGCGATGGCAAGGTCGGTGTCGGCGACCGGCAACCCCAGCGGGTGCACGGCGGCGAGCACGTCCCCGGGCCACTGCGACATCAGCAGGTATCCGGCGGCGGCCAGCACCAGGCCCGCCGCGGCCACGGCCCGCTCCCCCACCCTGCTGGTGAGCACTCCGCCGAGGACGGCGCCGACGGGCAGCAGCACCAGGAATCTGACCAGCAGCAGGACCGAGCCGGTGCTGTCCAGCCCGAGGACGGTCTGGCCGAACAGTTCGACGTTGACGAGGGTGACCAGCAGCGCCGCGCCGGCCGCAGCGCTGACTGCCAGGCTCGCGAGGAACCGCTTCATCTGCACCCCGTCGGGGTCGAGAAGCTTCACCCGGGCCCGGCGTTCCCAGAGCAGGAAGGCCACCGCCGCGCACACCGCTGCCGCCAGCACCGGCAGGCCCCACGACGGCAGCACGCTGCGGGACGGGTCGGGGTTGTACAGCGCGACGACGAGCAGTGCCAGCGCCAGCGCCAGCAGGCCGCCGCCGACGATGTCGACACCGGGCGACTGCCTGTCCACCGGGCCTGCCCGGGCCGGGACGGTGAGCTGCACGACGACCATCGCAGCCGCGGTCAGCGGCAGGTTGATCCAGAAGATCCAGCGCCAACTCTCCGGCTGCAGCTGTGCGGTGACACTCCAGGCGCCCGCGAGGGCGGCGATCCCGACGCCGTACAGCGTGCCGAGTACGCTGCCGAGTTCCTGTGCGGCGCCGACGAAACCGAGTGCGGTCGATCGCCGCTCGTCCGCCCAGAGGTCGGCAACCAGCGCCATCGAGATCGGCAGAAGGGCCCCGCCGGCCAGCCCCTGCAGCAGCCGGCCGGCCACCAGCAGCGGCACCTGGTCGGCCAGCGCGGTGACGGTCGAGCCGATGGCGAATCCCAGCAGGCAGGCCTGGAGCACCGGGCGACGGCCCAACCGGTCCGAGAGCTGGCCCAGCAGCGGCATTCCCGCGACGTAGCCGAGCAGGAACCCGGTGATGATCGGGGTCGCCCGCTCCAGCCGGTTCACCGGTATCCCGAGGTCGCGAACCATGTCGGTGAGCACGCCGACGACGACGTACGCGTCGAGTGCGGCCAGCAACACCGCGGCGCCCGCAGCACCGATGGCCAGTCGGCGGCTGCCGCTCACCCGGGCGGGCTGATCGTGACCGGCTCGTTGAGGTCGGAGAGCTTCACGGTCACCGTGGCCGGCTGGCCGTTCGCTCCGGTGAGGGTCAACGTGGCAGCGGTCAGTTGCTTGCTGGTCATGTCGATGGTGAACACGGCGGTGACGTCGCTGGTGATGCCGGGGACCAGACCGCCGGCCACCGATGCGGGCACGGTGCCGGACACCAACCAGGCGTTACCGTCGGTGCCGGTGACCGTGCCGTCCTGGGTCGACGACAGGACTTTCGCGACACCCCTGTCCGGGTCGAGGATGACGGACGGGTCGTAGAGTGCGCCGGCCAGCGCGGAAGGCACCTTGGTGAAGCCTCCGGTGGGGCCCTTGAGATACAGCTCCCCGCCGGCCAGCACGAATTCGACCTCGACCAGCTGACCGAGTTGGCTGATCGTGCCCGACCCCTTGGCGTCGCCGTCGGCGGTCAGCTGGCCGGTGGCCTGCTGTACCGGGACGGACGGCAGTTCACCGTCGACGGTCAGCTCGAACCCGGCACTGGTGACCGACGACATGGCGGCGGCCGAGTCGGACAGCAGGGTCGCCGCGGCCGGCGTGACGGCCGTCGCGGTGGTTCCGCCGGTGGACGAGGTACAGGCGGTGGTGAGGACGAGTAGTGCCACGGCCAGCACAGCCGCATTCCACCGCGTCCGGATCTTCATGGTCGGGATGGTAGCCGCACGGGCCGACCGGGCTCGGACCTCGGTCGCGGCATCGGCGACCGGCCGCTGGAGGGCACCGTCCGGAACAGCAAGGGGCGCCGACCGCGGGATGCGGTCGGCGCCCTCGTCGCTCGAGCGGTAGTGCTCAGCCGGTACTGCGCGGCCGGTACTGCGCGGCCGGTACTGCTCAGGGGTGCGCCGGCACTCAGCCGAGGCGCAGGACCTGGCCCGGGTAGATCAGGTCGGCGTCGGCGATGACGTCGGAGTTGGCCGCGTACAGGGCCTCCCAGCCACCGGCGATACCGTTGGCCGACGCGATCTTGAACAGCGTGTCGCCGGACTGCACGGTGTAGGTGCCGTCGGCCGCGCTGGCCGGGGCAGCGGCCGGCTCGCTGTAGCCGGCGTCGCTGCTGCTCGAGTCGTTGCTGTCATTCGAGCTCGAGTCGTCGCTGTAGCTCGAGTCGTTCGAGCTGGAATCGCTGCTGTAGCTCGAGTCGTTCGAGCTGGAATCGCTGCTGCTGGATTCCATCGGCGCGCGGGTGCTGCGGTCCGCGGCCTGCTGGGTGTCGTTGCCGGCCGGGGCGCTGCTGGCGCCGGAGTTCCCACCCGGGGCCTCCTGGCCACCGGCGTAGGCGCAGGCCCAGGCTCCCCAGCCCTGGCCGGCGAGGGTCTTCTCGGCGACGGCGATCTGCTGCTCGCGGCTGGCGAGGTCGGCCCGCGGCGCGTACTGCTGGCCGCCGTAGGCGTCCCAGGTGGACTGCGAGAACTGCAGGCCGCCGTAGTAACCGTTGCCGGTGTTGATGGACCAGTTGTTGGTGCTCTCGCACTGGGCGACGGCGTCCCAGGTCGACTCGGGGGCGGCCGAGGCCGGCGCCGCGAGGGCGAGTGCTGCACCGCCGGCGATGACGCCGATGGTGGCGCCGCGCAGGGCGAAGACCCGGGCGGTCGAGGGCTTGCGGTGACGTCCGTTGAGACGACGGTTCATGTTTCTTTTCCCCTAGCTGCGCCTGCGAGGTGAGCTGTCGGGTTCGGGCGCGACGCAGCCGCCGTGAAAGACGGATGTGTGCAGGGGATCGCCCGTCCGGCCTTGTCGACCAGGTCTGAATGACCCGATCACGGAACCGGATTAACCCCAAGGAAACGTGGTTCCCGTAAACGTGGTTTCCCCGCTGCTGTCCGAGCCTTTCTGTTCGTGGGTCCTCCGGGCAAACGGACAGCACTCGGCGCGAGGCCCGGAGGGTTTTCGTGGTAAGACCGGTGCGATACACCGACCGATCCAGACCATACGGACGCCACCTGTGAAGTCCAGAGCCCCAATAGCCCCATAACGGAATGATAACGATCACTCATGGCCGACGAAAAGCAGTGTTTCCGCAGATTGCTTGGGGTGCAGCGGGTCAGCGTGGTCGGCCGTCCTCAGGCGAAGAAGAATTGCGGGAATTCACCCGAACGGGGGAGGCTCGGCTGGGGCCGGCCCGATGGCGGCAGCCGATGCACCACTGCCGGTGACCGGGCCGCCACGAGCGTATCCGCCCGGCCGCACAGCCGCGGACGTCTGCCAGCGCACCCACGGCCGGTGCGAACAGGGTCGCCGTCCGTCGTACCGCTCGCCGGAGTCCCCGCCGCGCACGCGGTGCGCTGATGACGGTTGTCCGCCGCCCCACCATCGACCGCCTGCTGCCCGGGCTCGTGCAGTTCCGCGGCTACCAGCGGAGCTGGCTGCGCGGCGACATCCTGGCCGGCTTCACCGTCGCGGCCTATCTGATCCCGCAGGTGATGGCGTATGCCGAGCTCGCGGGCCTGCCGCCGGTGACGGGGCTGTGGTGCATCATCGGCCCGCTGGCCGTTTACACCGTCCTGGGCACCTCCCGCCAGCTGTCGATCGGCCCCGAGTCGACCACTGCGCTGATGACGGCGGTCGTTCTGATGCCCATCGCCGCAGGGGACCCGGCGCGGTACGCGACGCTCGCGGCAACCCTGGCGCTGGCGGTCGCCGGCCTGTGCTTCCTGGCCCGGCTGGCGCGGCTCGGATTTCTCGCCGACCTGCTGTCCAAGCCCGTGCTCGTCGGCTACATGGCCGGCGTCGCGGTGATCATGATGTCAAGCCAGCTGGGCAAGATCAGCGGGGTCAAGGTCACCGGTGACGAGTTCATCCCACAGATCCAGACCTTCGTCGGAGGCATCAGCGGGATCCACTGGCCGACCGTGGTGATGAGCACGATCCTGGTGGTGACACTGTTCGCGCTCAAGCGGTTCGCCCCGCGACTTCCCGGGCCGCTGATCACCGTGGCGCTGTCGGCGGTCGTGGTCTGGGTGCTGGCGCTGCAGGACCGCGGGATCAAGGTCGTCGGGAGCGTGCCCGTCGGTCTGCCGACCCCTTCGGTGCCCAGCGTGGCCGACCTGGGGATGCTGCTCGTTCCCGCCCTGGGCATCGCCTTCGTCGGCTACACCGACATCGTGCTCACCGGCCGGGTCTTCGCCGCCCGGGCCGGCGGCCAGCAGGTGGACGCCAACCAGGAATGGACGGCACTGGGCGCCGGCAACGTCGTCGCATCCTTCTCGCACGGCTTTCCGGTCAGCTGCAGCGGCAGCCGGACCGCGCTCGGCGCGGCCGTCGGCAGCAAGACGCAGCTGTACTCGCTGGTGATGTTGGGCGTCGTCATCCTGACCCTCGTCGTCGCGGGCCCACTGCTGGCGCAGTTCCCCAGCGCCGCGCTCGGCGCCCTGGTCATCTTCGCTGCGGTCACCCTGATCGACGTCAAGGAGATCCGGCGGATCGCCAAGTTCCGGCGCAGTGAACTGCTGCTCGCCGCCCTCACAACCGTCGCCGTCCTCGCCCTCGGCGTCCTGTACGGGGTGCTGGCCGCAGTGGCGCTGTCCATCCTGGATCTGCTGCGCAGGGTCGCCCGGCCGCACGACGGGATCCTGGGGTACGTGCCGAAGATGGCCGGCATGCACGACGTCGACGACTACCCGATGGCCCGTCAGGTGCCGGGATTGGTGGTGTACCGCTACGACGCGCCGCTGTGCTTCGCCAATGCCGAGGACTTCCGGCGGCGTGCGCTCGGTGCGATCGACCTGGCGGGCGAGTCGGTCGACGTCCATGGGCAGTTGCACGAGCCCGCCCCGGTTGAGTGGTTCGTGCTCAACGCCGAGGCGAACGTGGAAATCGACATCACCGCCGCTGACGCACTGGAACAACTGCGAGCCGAGATCAACGCCCGAGGGATGGTCTTCGCGATGGCCAGGGTCAAGCAGGACCTCCGTGACGACCTCGTGCAGGCGGGCCTGGTGGACAGCGTGGGAAAGCATCTGATCTTCCCCACGCTGCCGACCGCGGTGGCCGCGTACCTGGACACCTACCAGCAGCGGCATGGTTACCTGCCACCCGGTGTCCGGGCTCCGAGCCTGCCCGGTGACCCGATGGAGGCCGACGACACGCCGCTCTGAGTGTCCGGTCGGATGTTGTTGGGCGAATCGTCTACCGGCGAAAGGCTGCGCGGTGAGGGCGATGTGAGGCCGCTGCAGGCGCCAGGACGGCTCCGGGCACACTGGGCGGGTGGCCGTCCCGAAGGTGTTGTGCATCGTGCTGGCCGGCGGCCGCGGATCGCGGCTCGAGCCGTTGACCACCGGACGGGCAAAGCCGGCGCTGCCGGTCGGCGGCAACTACCGGCTGATCGACGTCGCACTGTCCAATGCCGCGCACAGCGGGTTGACCGATGTGTGGGTGCTCGAGCAGTACGAGCCACACCTGCTCAACGAGCACCTGTCCGGCGGGCGGCCGTGGGACCTGGACCGTACGCGCGGCGGTTTCCGTACGCTTCCGCCCTTCGAGGGCACCGGTCCGGGCGGCTTTGCCCACGGCAATGCCGATGCGCTCGCCCGCAACTGGGCAGTGATCGAGGCCTTCGACCCGGAGGTGCTGCTGGTGTGCAGCGCCGATCATCTGCAGGCCATCGACCTGCGGGACGTCGTCGCGACCCACCTGGAGTCCGGTGCGGACGCCACCGTGGTCGGGACTGCGATGCCGGCCCGCAGCGACCTGTCGCGTTACCTGGTGGTACAGGCCGATGGCGGAGCCGTGACGTCGCTGGACTACAAGCCGGACGAGCCGCGGGGGCGCTACGTCGGAACCGAGGTGTTCGCCTACCGGCCGGACGCGCTGCGCAATTGCCTTCGCGACCTGCGTGCCGAGGGTGGCGAGCTCGGCAACTACGGGGAACGACTGCTGCCTCGGATGCTCGGGACAGGCACCGTCGCGAACCACGAATACCGTGGCCACTGGAGGGATCTCGGTACACCGCAGGCGTATCTGGACGGGCAGTTGGATCTGCTCGAGGACAAGCCACCGATGGCGATGGACGACCCCGCCTGGCCGATCCTCACGTCGATGCCGCAACGCGCCCCGGCACGGGTGCATCGCGGCGCCGACCTGGACCGGGCGTGGCTCTCCCCCGGCTCCGACATCGCCGGCAGCGTGGCCGATTCGGTGATCGGACCGGGCGTCCGGATCGAGCAGGGCGCCGTCGTGCGGCACAGCGTGATCATGGGCGACGCGGTGATCCGCAGCGGCGCCACGGTGTCACGGTCGGTGGTCTCCGATTTCGCCGTCGTCGGCAGGGACGCCCACCTCGGTGCGGACAACGCCAAGGAACCGGTCCTGATCGGCGCGCGGCGCCGCATTGCCGCCGGCACCCGGCTGGTAGCCGGCACCGCGGTGGACGCGGTGGAGCCGCGCGACCTGTTGGCCTCGACGCGCTAGCGTAAGCGCGTCCCGGGCGTTGTCGGGTGGCCGTTCCGCGACGGCGGCGGCCGCCACGGACCCGGGTCACGACGCAGTTCGAGGGAGTGGTGCATGGCCGAGCCGGTTGCGTCCGCGCATACGCACGTCGTTCTCGCTTCGGCCGACAGCGCGGCGTTCGCCTCGCTGCGGCGCCGGCCGACGGCGCGCAAGGATCGGTACCGGATGGGCAAGACGCTGCGCCACAAGGTTCCTCGTAGCTCGCTGGGTGAATGGACGTCGCCGCCGGACCGACCGGATCCGGTGCACTTGATCAACGAGTCGCACAGGGGACGGCTCGACTGGCTGATCGCGTTACGGGTCGGCCGGATGACAGCGACACCGTACGGGTTCCTGCGCGGCACCGCCGTCGTGATGGCGGAAGACGTCGCACAACTGCCGGCGACCGGCATCACACCGGTGATCTGCGGTGACTCGCACTTGGGCAACTTCGGGTTCTACGCCTCCCCGGAACGCGATCTGGTGATCGACCTCAACGACTTCGACGAGGCGCACCCCGGTGGGTGGGAGTGGGACCTGCGGCGTCTGGTGGCCAGCATCTGGGTGGCCGGCCGGCAGAACGGTGCCGCCGAGGACGACTGCCGGTCCGCGGTCGTGCAGTGCGTGGCGGCGTACCGCACAGAGGTCAGGGAGCTGTCCGACATGCCGCTGCTCGCCCGCTCCTACCAGCGGGTGGATGTCGACAAGTTGCACGACACGACCTCGCACCGATCGCTGCGTTCGGAGATCAAACGGGCGGCCCGCCAGGCCAGGACCCGCACCAGTGACCGCGCACTCCCCCGATTCACCCGCGAAGACCACGGCCGGCGGCAGATCGTCGAGGAACCACCGCTCATCACCAGGGTGAGCTCACAGGACGCCGAAATGCTCGCCGAGGCACTCGACGATTACCTGGAGACCTTGGCGCCGCACTGGCGACGGGCGCTGGGCGGGTACACGCTGGTCGACATTGCGCACAAGGTGGTCGGGGTGGGCAGTGTCGGGCTGCGGGCGTACGTCGCGCTGTTGGAGGGCAGCAGCCCGGACGACGTGGTGTTCCTCCAACTCAAGCAGGCCAGGCGGTCGGTGCTGGCCAAGTATGTGCACGGCGAGTCGGCCTGGCACGCCCACCAGGGACAGCGCGTCGTCGAGTACCAGCAGGCGCTGCAGACGGTCAGCGATCCGCTGCTGGGCTGGACCACTGCCGACGGACGGCAGTACTACGTCCGCCAGTTCCGCAACATGAAGGGCAGCGTCGCGCTCGATTCGATTGACGGGTCGGCGCTGGCTGACTACGCCGGGATCGTGGGGCACCTGCTCGCCAAGGGACATGCGCGGACGAGTGGCGCGTCGATGATCGCCGGGTACATGGGCAAATCCGAGAAGGTTGACGTCGCGATGGCCGAGTTTGCCCGGCTGTACGCCGACCAAACCGAAGCTGATCACCAGGCATTGGTGATGGCCGCGAAACGCGGTGCCGTGCCGGTGGAGCACGGGCTCTGATCCGCGGCGCGGTCAGTCGGCTGGTGTATCTCAACTGACGGCGTGGGTCTCCCTGACGGCGTGGTTCTCACTCCGGGCGTGGGTGCCCACTCGCGGCGCCGGTCTCAATCACCGGCCGCGTGGCTCACGTGTCCGTCGGTGAGGCTGTGGCGGTCTTCAACCGCGCCTATCGTTCGCGAACGACCGTAGGAAGGGCGCCACGGAATGACTCGACCGGGCCAGAGCCTCGTTCCGGCAAGGCGTTCGGCGATTATTGGCGGCTGCGAGCTCGGCGGCGTCACGCCCACGATCGGATCCGGACATGGACAACCCCCGGGCCGCTCTCGCCAAATGGATCGACGAGGCCGACTGGACAATTGTCGGCAGCCCGGGGGTCGGGTGACTGTCCGGTTGTGCCAGACCGCCGTCCCTGGCATCGATGTCGCCCGCGTGGTGCGGGCTCGATGATGGGACGGAACCCGGCTCATGGGGAGCCAGATCTGGTCCGACGGGGAGCGGTGGCCTAGCGGCCAGCCACCTCACGTGTCCTGAACGTCTTCAACGTGGGACCACCTCCTTCCTCGTGTACCGCCGAAAGTACTTGCTAGTCCGTTCGATGGCAACGATTTTCAGCCTCGGGCGAATGCGATTGGCAGGAGCACCTCGGTGCGGCCGCAGCGCACGCGATTCTCGCCGAGGTCGGGTGTCGAGACCCGTTGCAGCGCAGTGGGTTCAGACAGCGCAGTGGGTTCAGCGCCAGTCTGAGCCGGCGACGCCGGTCGGCGGGGCGCGGGCGCCCAGTTCCGGGGTGCTGGGGGCCGATGCCTGTGCTCTGGAGTGGCCCCTGACGAGACCGTGTCGCTTTCATGCCCGGTCTGGCTCGGCCTTGACGCCGGCGGGGTTCAGAACGGTGGTTCGGGGTCGTTGTCGGCGGTGGTGTTGGTGGGCGCCGGTGGTGGTGTGGGTGGGGTGGTGCGTATGTCCCAGGCGGTGGGGTCGGGGATGTATTCGCGGGGTGGTTGGTTGAGGTGTGCTCGTAGGAGGTGGTTGTTCAGGGGCGTCGATGCGGCGGGCGCCGATGCCGCGGGTGTCGTCGGCGGCGCCGGCGGTGCTGGTGGCGAGCAGGTCGCTGATGTGGAAGATCTTCACCGCCCCGTCGGCGGGTAGGTACCCGGTCAGGGTGGCCATCGCATCGGGTTGGGACCGCAGTTTCAACTCCCGGGTGGCGGCGGCCCGTTCGTGCCGGTCCTGCGCACCGGCCGGGTCGACGGTGATCACCGCCTGTGCGGTCAGTTCCCGTAGCTCGCTGGTGCTCAACCCGTCCGCCGCGTCGAGGACCAGGTCCTGCACGGCGGCGGTGTGCTCGGCGGTGAGCGGGGCGCACTGCTCGGTCAGCACCCGGGCCTTGCCGCGGTCTACCCGGCCGGCTTCCAACGCGGTCAGGGTGGGGGCCAGCACGGTGGTCATCGCCTCGGCCTCCCGTACCCGGATCCGGGCGGTGACCGGTGAGATCCGCAGCGCCGCGGCGACCTCGCAGGCGGCCAGGCACGCGGCGGCCTCGGGCACGTAGTGCTGCACCTGATCGGGGTCGTCGTCGCGGGTGATGCAGTTGTTGCGGGCCAGTCGGCGGGCAAGGCGCATCGGGTCGCCGGCGGTGAACGGCACCGCCAAGGCGGTGGTCAACCGCATCTGCAACCCGGCCAGCAGTGACAGCGCCTTCTCCGCGGCGGTGATCGCGTCCACCAGTTCGGCGCCGGACAACCCGCCCGGGGTCACCCCGGCCAACGCCGTCAACGATGCGGCGTCGGCGGCGCCGGCCGCCAGGGCGGCCCAGTTCACGGCGGGCGCCGGCCCGGGCGTCTGCTCGGCCATCTGACCTCCCGACTCGAACGTGTGTACGGATGATGGCTATTCCGGAGCGGACGGGCAAGGGGTTCCGGTCAACAGCCCCCCGGCCGCACAGCCGGTGGCCGGGCCGCCACCGCCGGTGAGGCGCCACCGGACAGGCCGCAACCCCGGCGGTCTCACCGCCGCCCTGCAGAGGTACGGCGTGCGAAGACCGGGCGATCCTGCGAATGTGCCCGCGGCCGCGCCGCAGTCGTGCGAAATGTGCCCGTAGCTGCGCCGCAGTCGTGCGATATGTGCGCGTAGCCGCGCCGCGCCCAGGAAGGAAAGGCACGTCACCGCCGGACCGACTCGCGTTACGACGCAGTACGACCGATCCCGGGCGTCCGAGCCGAATGACCGGGGCTGGGCGGTCTCCGGGGCTGGGCGGTCTCCGGGGCTGGGCGGTCTCCGGGGCTGCGAGGTACCGGGCGTGAGAGGTACCCGGGATGGGGGGCGAACCGCCTCCACCACGAGCAGACGCCGGAATGCACGGGGTCACCGACCCGGCGGGCACCTGACGAACGACGCCGCCCACTGGGCGGCCGCGACCAACTGTGGACCGTGGACGAGTGCGGCGTCGTTGTGATCCGCGCCCTCGACGGCGAACACCCTCGTCGGGTCGCCGGCGGCGGCGACCTGCGTGCTCAGCTCCATCGGGACGACCGAGTCGTCGGACCCGTAGACGACGCCGATCGGGACCGACAGGGACCGCACGAGGTCGGTGACCGGAAAGCGATCTCGCAGCAGCAGCCGCACGGGCAGGAAAGGGTAGTGCTCGCCGGCGACGGCGGCGAGGTCGGTGAACGGCGAGCGCAGCACCATTGCGGCCGGCCGATGCTCGACAGCAAGGCGCGTCACCACCGCACCTCCCAAGCTCTCGCCGAGGAAGACGACCTGCCCCGCCGGGAATCCGGCCCGCTGGGTCAGGTACCCGTAAGCCGCACGTGCATCGGAGGCCAACCCACCTTCGGACGGCGAGCCAGGATTGCCGCCGTAGCCGCGGTACTCCATCAGCAGCGCCCCGAAACCCGCATCGGCGAGTGCGCGGACGAGTCGCACCCGGGCGAGGCGATTGCCCGCGTTTCCCGGCGCCACCAGGAAGACCGCCGGACAGGAGGACGGCGGTGGGGGCACAAACCAGGCCCGCAGCGTCAGGCCGTCGTCCGTGCTCGTCAGCACGTCGGTGCCGCCGGGCAGCACGTCGGCGGCCGGCGGCACGGGGGCGGCGTCGTCCAGGAAGATGAGGCGCCGCTGAAACCCCCACAGCAGCGAGACCACGACGGCGGCGGTGAGCACGACGACCAACGTCACGCGCACCCACCGCCGCCGCACGGTTCTTCAGGCCTCAACAGCAGGAACTGCGTCATCGGGGCCGTGGCAGGTCGGCTCGGCCGCCCGGGCCGACCTGTTCAAACGGGGGCCGCGGGCCGACTGGTCAACCGGGCCACCCGGTCGGCTGGTCACCTCGCCGAGGACAGCTCAGCGCTGGTCGTACTCGTCGATGACGTGCACGGCCGCTTCCTCGCTGCTGGCACCGGCGCCGTCGATGCCGACGTCGTCGGCAACGAGGTCGGACTCGTTGTCGACGATCCCGTCGGAGCCGGCGTCCACCAAGCGGCCGGAGCGGTCACCGCCCACCTCGTTGCCGGACTCGTCGAACAGGTTGTTCTCGTCCTCCTGCCAGACCTCGGGCTCCTCGGCGGAAAGCAGATCGTCAAGACTCTCCCCTCGCTCCTCCTCCTGCTGAGTCGGCACGTGCACCCGTGGCTCGCGGTCGGGTGGGTTGTAGCCGGTGTCGAGCCAATCGTCCTGGCCGCTGCCGGCGTCACCCTCGCTGATCGAGTCGTGGTCGGTACTGCGGTCGTCGACGTCGGACCCGGGCTGGGTTTCGTCAATCTGGCTCATCTATGCCTCCTGTCACGCCCTAGCGGCGTTCGGTCATCGTCATTCCATCGCTGCGACCACCGGGCGGGCCACACCCTTCTCCCGCACCCCGTCAACGGTAGTCGTCCCGCCGACTGGTCCAACGTTCCCCGCAGCAGCGCCGTCACGCACCGAGGAGGTACAGCAGCACCTCCACCAGCACGGCGGCGCTGAGCACCACGCCGGCGATGAGGCACGCGATTGCGAGGAACCACATGCCGCGCAGACGTCCGGGCAGTAGTGGTTGCAGCTCCGGCCGGTCGGTGATCTGGGCCAGCACGCCCGTCATCTGCACGCCGCGCCAGAGGCCGCCGAGGACCCGCAGCGGCCGCGAACGGCGGACGGTGGTGGCAGCGACCTTGCCCGGAGAGAGGTTGCGGGACAACTGGTCCAGGATTTCCCGGCCGGTGATGACACCGGCCAGCGCGTCGGTCAGGGCGGCGGGGTCCGCGGCCACCGCCAGCAGTTGCCGACGACGCAGCCCGAGCCAGGCCGCCAACACCAGCCCGATCCCGCCCAACAGCAACCAGAAGGGGTCGTCGGGTCCCCAGCGCAGCAGGGACACGAGGATGGCAACGACGGCCGGAACACCGGCGATCAGGACAACCACCAGGGTGGGGTAACGGGTAGCCCGGATCAGTGGCACCAGCACGGTCACCAGCTGCTGCAGAGTGCGGTCGCGGGCCGTCGCCCCGGCCGCCAGCACCCGACGGGTACGGGACACCGGGGCCTGTGGCGACTCCGGCACCGCAATGTCACCGTCAAGTACAGGTTGAGGCTTGACCAGATCCGGACCGGCAGGGCTGACGACATCGCCGGAGCTGCTGCCCGTGTCGGTCAACGGAGCCTTCCGGAGATCCGGGCGAGGGGCCTTCCGGAGATCCGGGCGAGCAGAACGGTCGGCCGAACCGGCCACCGGCCGGGCGGTCGACGCGTCGTGCGCGGTCAGCGAATCCTGCGCGATCGGCGGATCCACCTCCGATCGATCGCCGAACTGGTGATCACTCATCGGCGGGCACTGACTGCGCCGGATGTTTCCAGCGCCTCCGTACAGCCCTCCTCTGCGGCCGCCCGGCAGTTCTCAGCCGTCAATCGGCCGCCCACGGCCTCACCGATCTCCGCCAGAACTCGCAGCTGCTCCGGCGTCAGCATGTCGATGACGTACTCGCGCACCGCCGCCACGTGGCCGGGCGCAGCGTCGGTGATCGCCGCGCGTCCCATCTCGGTGATCGCCACCATCAACCCGCGGCCATCGGTCACGCAGTCCTGCCGTTCGACGAGCCCTCTGGCCTCCATCCGCTTGAGATGGTGCGACAGCCGCGACTTCTCCCAGCCCGTCGCGCGGCCGAGTTCGCCGGCCCGCAGCACCCCGTCGGGCGTCTCCGACAGCACGACCAGCACCTCGTAATCCGCGCTGGACAGCGCCGAGTCCCGCAGCAGTTGCCGGTTGAGCACGGCCGCCAGCGGCGTGTGCAGCTGCTGCAGCGCCCGCCAGGCCCGCGCCTCGTCCGGCGTCAGCCATTTCACCGCGGTCATCTCCACCCCCACGCCATGGTCCGGTGCGACCACCGAACCGGTCACCGAAGCCCGCCTACCCAAGGGAAAGCGTGGCGCACCACAGCGCCGACCGCGACTTCGAAGCCGTCCCTACCAGCACCCGGCGCTCGATCGCGGACCGGGGCGAACCCGGCTCCCGCCCGGCAGGGAGTCAGCGTTCGTACTCCGGAATCTGGTGCTCGAAGACCGGAACGTCACCGACGATGGGGTTCGTCCGGCGGGACGGGGCCAAGTACTTCGTCGACAGGTTCACCAGGGTCGCCAGCCGGTTGCGGTTGCCCAACAGCATCACGATGTGCACGAACAACCACGCCAACCAGGCAAGCGTCCCGGTCAGCCGGATCGACTTGCCCTTGGGCAGCGCGATGTCGGCGATCGCGGCACGACGGCCGATCGTCGCCATGGTGCCCTTGTCGCGGTAGTGGAACGGGCGGGTCGGCCGGCCGGTCACCAGGGCGGTGATCTGCTTGCCGGCGTGCTTGCCGCCCTGCAGCGCGGGTTGCGCGAGCTGCGGCAGCGGGTCGGGCAACAGCGCCACGTCACCGACGGCGAAGATGTTCTTGAAGCCCTTCACCCGCAGGTCGGATTCGACCTCGATGCGGCCACCCCGGCCCTGCGGCAGACCCCAGGTCCCGACGATCTTGGGCACCTGGACGCCGGTGGCCCAGATGACGACGCCCGCCTCCAGGAATTCGCCGCCGCCGAGCACCACGCCGTCCGGACTCACCTGCTGCACCGAGGTGTTCAGCCGCAGTTCCACACCGCGCTCGCGCAGCGCCTTCGCGGCGAACTCGCGCAGCGACGGCGCGAACGGTGCCAGCACCTTGTCGGCCATCTCGACCAGCACGATGTGCGTGCGGCGCGGATCGAGCTCCGGGTAGATCGATGCCATCGCATCGTTGCGGAGTTCGGCCAGCGCACCGGCCATCTCGACGCCGGTGGGTCCCGCGCCGACCACCACGATGGCCATGTCCCGGCCGGCGTTCGATGCGGCCGCATGCTCGAGGTTGGTGAAGATCTCGTCCCGGAGCTTGAGCGCCTGTTTGCGGGTGTAGATGGCGCGGGAGTTCTCCTCCGCGCCCTTGGTGCCGAAGTAGTTCGTGGTCGAACCGGTGGCGATCACGAGGTAGTCGTATTCCATGACGCCGCCGTCGTGAAAGGTGATCATCTGCTGCTGCGGGTCGAGGCCGACGACCTCGCCCTGCCGGAAGCTGACGTTCTTCTGCCGCATCCGGGTGGCGCGCAGGAAGAACGTGACGTCGCCGGGGTTCAGCCCGGCGGTGGCGACCTGGTACAGCAGCGGCTGGAACGCGTTGTAGGTGTGCCGGTCGATGAGGGTGATGTCCACGTCGGCTTTGGCCAGCGCCCGGATCGTGGTCAGCCCACCGAATCCGCCGCCGATGACGACGACATGCGGCCGACGACGTGCCGTCGTGGTACGAACGGGAGTGCTCGGTTGGGTGGTCATCATCAGATCCTCGGGTTGAACGCGTACTGGACCGGCCGATCCGACCCGGCCACGGTCACCAGCGGTCGCGCGGCGTGGCGGGAAGGAGTGGGCCGCTGGCTAGGTGTCCGAAAGCGCCGTTGCTCAAACGGCCGTGCAGCTCACTGGCCCGCCGACTGTACCGGCGGAACGGCCGCAGGACGAGCCACCCCTCGACCGACCGTCGTGGCCGCGGCGGCGTAGACGCTGACGAGCAGCATCTCCAGCACCCCGAGGGATCCCTCCCACAGCGCCCAGGACGCGGGCGCCCCGCGGGCCGCCGTGTCGAGCCCGGCTGCCGACAGCAGCACCAGGATGCCGACGGCGGCCGTCGCGGCGGCGATCCCGACGGCCAGCCGCCACCATCGCCGCTCGGCCGTCATCATCGCGAACAGCACCGCGAGCGGCAGCATCACCAGGGCCGTCACCGCAACCACCTGGTGCACCTTGGCCGCCAGTGACAGTTGCGCACCGCCCTCGTCGGTCCGGACCAGTCCGGTCAGCACGGCGGCCACCAAGGCGATCCACGCCACCGGGCGCGCCGGTCCGTCAACCGGGCGGTAGCGCAGCAGCAGCAGCGGCGTCGCACCCAGGCCGATCGCCCAGAGCGTGAAGACGAAACCGGCGCCGCCCAAACCGTACTGGGACAGCGAGATCTCCGGTGGGAAAGGGTCTTTGGCGATCACCTGCATCGCGATCCAGAGCACCCAGCCGACCCCGGCGACCCACCTGGCGGCGGTCAGCCAGGCGGTACCGCCGCGCACCCAGGCGCCGGAAGACAAAGGCGGACCGGCCATCACTCCGGCAGATTACCGGCGATCACGTCCAGCATCGACGGCCAACTGCCCCCATCGGTCCGCGTGCTCCGAGCGGCCAGCACGGCCCGGACGATCGCCCGGCTGACCACGTCCGCCGCGGCCACAACGATGGCGAACAACCCCGCCGTGTCGGGCGCGGGCCGGGTCCCGGTCGCGGCACCGAACACGGTGTCGCCGTCGAACATGGTGTGCACGGGACTGATCGCGCGGGCGAACCCGTCCTGCGCGACCTGGGCGAGCTTGGTGCACTGCGCCTTCGTCAGCGTGGCATCGGTGGCGACCACCGCCAGGGTGGTGTTCGTGATCGCCGCCGCGTCACCCGAGCCGTCCGCATCACGACGCCCGAATGCGATCCCGATCGGCCGCGGAGCGGTGGCCGCCAGCAACGGCTCGCGGGCGGCTTCGTCGACGGTCGGCGCCGGCCCGTCCTGCGGCAGCAGCAGTCGGGCGCCCAGCAGCTCCCCGGTGCGCGGGTCCAGTGGCGACCCCGCGGCGTTGACGGCGATCAGCGCCGCGACGGTGACCCCGGAGTCCAGCACCAGCGAGGCACTGCCGATGCCGCCCTTGAGGTTGGCGATCACGGCACCGGTTCCGGCACCGACACCGCCGAGCGGCACCGGGCCCGGATCGTCCCGACTGCGTAGCGCGTCGTCGAGTGCGGCGGTCCCGAAATCCACCGACGGCCGGGACGCCCAGTTGCCGCCGCGGCCGAGGTCGAACAACGCCGCCCCCGGCACCAGCGGGACGATCGCGGCCGGATCGGGGGCGACCGACAGGCCGATGCCCCGTTCGGCCAACCCCAGTTGCACCCCGGAACAGGTGACCAGCCCGAATGCGCTGCCGCCGCTGAGCACGATGGCATGTACCCGTTCGACGGCGGCGGCCGGGTTGAGCAGGTCCGTCTCGTGGGACGCCGGCCCACCACCACGCACGTCGACGCCCGCCACCATGCCGTCGTCCGGTCCGAGCACCACCGTCGTGCCGGTGAGAAAGCCTGCGGCCGTGACGGTGTAGTGGCCCACCGAGAGCCCCGCGACGTCGGTCAGGCTGTTGCGCGGCCCCGGGCCCGGGATCATCCGATCTGCGCGGGCCGGATCAGCGGACTGGTGGCGGCGGCGCCCCCCGGGAGGCCGTTCTGCATGGCGCGGAATCGCGCGAGCTCCGTCTGGTCGATGCCATAGCCGTGCTCGGGGCCGGGGAACGCCCCGCTGCGGACGTCCTCCGCGTATCGACCGACGCCCTGGTTCATGGCGTCCTGCAGGTCCGCGTACCGCCGGACGAACTTCGCGCCGGCACCGTCCCGGATACCGAGCAGGTCGTGGAAGACCAGCACCTGCCCGTCGGTGGCCGGGCCGGCCCCGATGCCGATGACCGGCACCGTCATCCGCGGCATGATGTCCGCCGTCACGGCCGTCGGGACGGCCTCGAAGACGATGCAGAAGCAGCCGGCGTCCTGCAGGCCGAGCGCGCCGCGGGTGATCCGCATGGCCGACTCCGCGGTCCGGCCCTGCGCCCGATAGCCGCCGAGGGACGTGGCCGACTGCGGCGTCAGGCCGACGTGGCCGACCACCGGGATGCCCGCGCCGACGATGGCCCGCGCGCGGCTGATCGCGCTGTCGTCGCCGCGCTCCAGCTTCACCGCGTCCGCGCCGGCCTCCTTGACGAACCGCACCGCGGTGGCGATGGCCTGCTCGTCACTGACCTCGTAGGACCCGAAGGGCAGGTCCGCCACCATCAGGGCGTGCTCGACGCCGCGCCGCACCGCCTTGGCCAGCACCAGCAGCTCATCGGTGGTGACGGCGACCGTGCTGGGATGGCCGAGCACCGTCATCGCACCGGAATCGCCGACCAGCACCATGTCGACGTCCGCGGCCTCGGCGGCGCGCGCGCTGGGGTGGTCGTAGGCGGTGACCATGACGATCGGCCGACCGTCGCGCTTCATCTCGTGCAAAGCCGGAATGCTCACGGGGCGCCGCACTGTCGGCAGGGAAGGACGGGTGGACATCGGCTGCTCCTTTGCTACCGCTGTGCCCTGCTCGGTCCCGGTCGGGAATGGCCGCTGCGCGGGACCGCGCCGTTGCGGTGCGGACGATCATGCTCGCTGCCGGGACGGCCGTCGAGTCAGTAGGCCGCCGTTGTGACCCACTCCACGCGAAGCGTCAGAGAGCGTCCGAGATGATCATGTTGTCGATCAGCCGGGTACCGCCTAACGAAACCGCGATCGCCAGCACGGCCGGGTTTGCGGTGAGCTGCTCGACCGGCAGGAAGGTGTCCGCGTCGACGAGCGCCACGTACTCCGGCGTCAGGCCGGCGTCGGCGCACCGGGCAAGCGTCGCCTCGCGAAGAACGGCCGCGTTCCGCTCACCGGACGCCGCAAGCAGCGAAGCCGCTCGCAGGGCCGCCGGGATGGCCGTCGCCCGCGCCCGGTCGCCGGGCGAGAGCCGGCGGTTGCGGCTGGACATCGCCAGCCCGTCCGGTTCCCGAACGGTGGGCACGGTGACGATCGCAGTGTCGATGTCCAGGTCGGTGGCCATGGCCCTGACGACCCTGGCCTGCTGAGCGTCCTTCTGGCCGAAGTAGGCACGGTCGGGCGTTGTCATGTTGAGCAACTTGCTGACCACCGTGGTGACGCCCCGGAAATGCCCGGTCCCCCGGTGCGCGCCCTCCAGGCTCTCGACGATGGGGCCGTGCAGCTCCACCGTGGCAGTGAAACCCGGGGGGTAGACCTGCGCCGCCGACGGCGCGAACAGCACATCTACACCGGCGTCGGCGGCCATCGCCGCGTCGGCGGCCTCCTCCCGGGGGTAAGCGGCGAGGTCGGCCGCGTCGTTGAACTGGGTCGGGTTCACGAAGATCGACATCACCACGACGTCGTTCTCGGCGCGGGCGGCGCGGCACAACGAAAGGTGGCCCTCGTGCAATGCGCCCATGGTGGGCACCAGGCCCACCGAGCCGCCGTGCGGCAGCGTCGCGTCACAACGCACCGGACCCAGCACGGCGCGCAGGTCACCCACCGTTCGGACGATTTCCATCCGGCGGGACTCTACCGTTCGGCGCGGTAGCCGCCGCCGGGCCCACGATGCCGCGCGGCCATTCGTTGCGTCTCGGTGACCATGGCATCGAAGAGTACGGACAGTTCCGGTGCCCGCTCGGCGATGACCGCGCGGTGACGTTCCACGGTGCTGGAGTCGCCGCGGGCGACCGGGCCGGTCAACGCCGCGGGGCCGGTGGCCGCCCAGTTCTGCAGGGCCGCGACGGCCAGCGGGACGAGCACCTCCCGGTCCAGCCCGACCGTCGACATCAGCTGGGCGGCAGCCTCTTCCAGAGTGACGAGAAAATTCGACGCGAGGGCCGCGGCCGCGTGATAAGCGACCCGGTCATGGTCGGCGACCACCACGGGCCGCAGACCGACCGTCCGCGCCAGGTCGGTGGCCACCCCGAGCGCCGCCGGTGACGATCCGGCCACCGCGGCCCACGCACCGGCCAACTCGGCGCCGCGCTCGGTGACGGTCATCAGCGGGTGGACGCTGAACGCCTCCCGCTCCCCCAGCACGTCCAGCCCCGAGGCGCCCGAACAGTGGCCCACCAGGGCGGCCCGGTCGATCATCGCCGCGGCCGCGGCGATGGCGGCATCGGGCACGCAGAGCAGCACGACCCCGTCGCCCACCCCCCGGTAGCCCCGGCCGTGCGGTCCGGACACCGGCCGGCCCGCTCCGGTCAGCGCGCGGACGATCGCGGCGCCGAGCCTGCCGGGTCCGACGACGGCGAGCGGGTCTGGGTCGGCGGCGGCACCGCCCGGCGCGGACCCAGCGGGGCGGCACTCAACGGGTGGGATGGTCGCGCGACCAGACCGGTCCACGTCCTCGGCGGCACTGCCCGGCGACGATCCGCCGGTGCGGGGCAGGTCCGGTGGATGGCCGCTCAGCCCTGGTCCGGTCGGCCGTCGGGCTGCCGGTACGGCGGTTGCCCCTGCACATACCCGGGCGGCGGCGGATCCTGCACATAACCGGGCGGCGGCGGGTCGTCCCGCCCCGGGTAACCCTGCGTCGGATAGCTGCCCAGCTGCGGCTGCTGCGCCTGCTGCCGGCCCGGCGGTATCGCCACCTGCTCGGCGGCACTTGCCAGTTCGGCCCGGTCGCGGTTGGCGGCCAGCCTGGCAGCGTCCTGCTCCTCGATCGTCACGGCGGCCTCGCGCTCCACGGCACGCACCGCCTCGGCGACCTCCTTGGCGGACGTCCCCTCGAACCAGTCCGCAACGTCGTCGTCGATGTCTCCGGCGCGCGACCCCGCCGCATCGGCGGGATCGACAGCGGGCGGCTCGTACCGGAACACACCGTCATCGCCCTTGGTGCCCAGCATCCTGGCGAAGCCCTCGAGTGACTTGGAGAAGTCGCTGGGGATCATCCAGACCTTGTTGGCGTCACCCTGCGCCATCTGCGGGAGCGTCTGAAGGTACTGATAGGCAAGCAGTTCCGGGGTCGGCTTGCCGGCCTTGACCGCGGCAAAGACCTTCTCGATCGCCTTGGCCTGCCCCTGCGCCTGCAGGTACCGCGCTGCCCGCTCGCCCTGGGCCCGCAAGATGCGCGACTGGCGCTCGCCCTCTGCGGCCAGGATGGACGACTGCTTCGCGCCCTCGGCGGTCAGCACCGCCGCTTGCTTCTGACCCTCGGCCGTCTTGATGGACGATTCCCGCAGACCCTCGGAGTTCAGGATCATGGCGCGCTTGTCGCGGTCCGCGCGCATCTGCTTCTCCATCGCCTCCTGGATGGAGGGCGGCGGGTCGATCGCCTTGAGTTCGACGCGGGCGACCCGGATGCCCCACTTGCCGGTGGCCTCGTCCAACACGCCGCGCAGTTGGCCGTTGATGGAGTCGCGGCTGGTCAGCGTCTGCTCGAGGTTCATGCCGCCGACGACGTTCCGCAGCGTCGTCGTGGTCAACTGCTCGACCGCGACGATGTAGTTGGCGATCTCGTAGACCGCGGCCCGCGGATCGGTGACCTGGAAGTAGACGACGGTGTCGATGGACACCGTCAGGTTGTCCTCGGTGATCACCGGCTGCGGCGGGAAGGACACGACCTGCTCGCGGAGGTCGATGCGGGCCCGAATCCGGTCGATGAACGGGACGAGCCAGACCAGGCCCGCCCCACTGGCCTTGTTGAACCGGCCGAGTCGCTCGATCACTGCGGCCTGCGCCTGCGGGATCACCTTGACCGACCTGATGAGGGTCACCACCACCAGGACGGCGACGACGATGGCGACGATCAGAACTGGATCCATGAGTTCACGGCCCCCACATCACGACCGCGGTTGCGCCGCGGACCTCGACGATGGTCACCGTCGTGCCGGGCGGCAACGCACGATGACCCTCCATGTTGACGGCGGACCAGACCTCTCCGCCGATCTTGACCTGCCCGCCGTCCGCGTCGACGGTCGACACCACGGTTCCCTTGGAACCCACGATGGCCTCGATCCCGCTGCGGATGTTCGACGGCTGGTAGTACTTGCGCAGCAACACCGGTCGCAGGCCGAGCACCAGGGCCACCGACGAGAGTGCGAAAACGATCAGCTGCAACCAGAGCAGGTCCGGGAAGAACACCGCGAAACCGGCCGTCACCAGCGCGCCGCCGCCCAGCATCAACAGCACGAACTCGGCCCCGAGCACCTCGGCGATCGAGAGCAACACCGCTCCGCTGAACCAGATCCATCCGGACATGTGTTCATCATGCCAGTGCCGCCGCGATCCCTGTGGGAGAACCGGTCCGCGGCACCGGCGCTATCGCCCGTTTCCACCTTTTGCCGGGCAAACGGCGACCATTTCGGCCACCGGATCTGCATTTTCCCGCTGCCATGCAAGGGTTGGCGCCTGTCGCGGTCCGACGGTCCCGAATTGCTGTGGTTCCAGGCGTTTCGCGGCAGCGGCCTCCGGGAATCTTGGCGCTGCATTGCGCCGAAATGGCGTCATCGAGCGTCAATCATCCGGTTGCACACCGCCGATGAGACCAGGGATGCGACACCACTGGCTGCACCACCTGCACCCACGAGCGGAAGTGGACACCATGACCACAGACACCGACCTCATCCGCACCGATCCGGATCAGCCGCCGGTCGCCGTCCGGCGGCGCGTTCCGCTGACCCCGACCGCGAGGGTGGCCTACCTGGCGATCGCCCTGCTCGGCGGCTTCGCCTGGGTGATGATCGCCATCGTGCGCGGCGAACAGGTGAACGCCGTGTGGTTCGTCTTCGCCGCCGTCTGCACGTACATCATCGCCTTCCGCTTCTACGCCAGGCTGATCGAGTACAAGGTGGTCAAGCCGCGTGACGAACGCGCAACCCCGGCCGAGACCTATTCGAACGGCAAGGATTTCGACCCGACCGACCGTCGGGTGCTGTTCGGCCACCACTTCGCCGCGATCGCCGGCGCCGGCCCCCTGGTGGGACCCGTGCTGGCCGCGCAGATGGGCTACCTGCCGGGCACGCTGTGGATCATCATCGGCGTCGTGCTGGCCGGCGGGGTGCAGGACTATCTCGTGCTCTGGCTGTCCACCCGTCGCCGCGGGCGGAGCCTGGGCCAGATGGCCCGCGACGAACTGGGCCGGGTCGGCGGCGTGGCAGCGATGGTCGGAGTCTTCGTCATCATGATCATTCTGATCGCGGTGCTGGCCCTGGTCGTCGTCAATGCGCTGGCCGAGAGCCCGTGGGGCGTCTTCTCGCTGCTGATGACCGTGCCGATCGCCCTGTTCATGGGTGTGTACCTCCGCTACCTGCGACCCGGCCGGGTGTCGGAGGTTTCGCTGATCGGTGTGGCACTGCTGTTGCTGGCCATCATCTCCGGCGGCTGGGTCGCCGAGACCGACTGGGGCCAGAGCTGGTTCACCCTCGGCAAGGTCACGATCGCCTGGGGCATCGTCGTCTACGGCTTCGCCGCGTCGGTGCTGCCGGTGTGGCTGCTGCTCGCGCCGCGGGACTACCTGTCGACGTTCATGAAGGTCGGCACCATCGTGCTGCTGGCGGTCGGCATCCTGATCGCGCGTCCGGTCGTGCAGATGCCCGCGGTGACCTCGTTCGCCACTGCCGGCAACGGCCCCGCCTTCGCCGGTTCACTGTTCCCCTTCCTGTTCATCACCATCGCCTGCGGCGCGCTGTCCGGGTTCCACGCGCTGATCTGTTCGGGCACCACCCCGAAGATGATCGAGAAGGAAAGCCAGACCAGGATGATCGGCTACGGCGGCATGCTGACCGAGTCGTTCGTGGCGATCATGGCGCTGGTCACCGCGGTGATCCTGGACCAGCACCTGTATTTCACTCTCAACGCGCCGACCGGGCTGACCGGCGGCACCCCGGAAACGGCCGCCGCGTATGTCAACGGGCTGGGGCTGTCCAGTCCGGCCGTGACGCCGGAATACTTCGCCCAGGCTGCGTCCGACGTCGGGGAGGCGACGATCATCTCCCGCACCGGCGGCGCGCCGACCCTGGCATTCGGCATGTCGCAGGTGCTCAGCGACGTCGTCGGCGGCGCCGGGTTGAAGGCGTTCTGGTACCACTTCGCGATCATGTTCGAGGCGCTGTTCATCCTCACCACGGTGGACGCCGGCACCCGGGTGGCCCGCTTCATGCTGTCCGACTCGATCGGCAACATCCCCGGCGCCGGCAAGTTCCGTGACCCGTCCTGGCGGGTGGGCGCCTGGACCTGCTCGCTGCTGGTGGTCCTGGCCTGGGGCGCCATCCTGCTGATGGGCGTGACCGATCCGCTGGGCGGCATCAACACGCTCTTCCCGCTGTTCGGCATCGCCAACCAGTTGCTGGCGGCGATCGCGCTCACCGTCGTGTTCACCGTGCTGATCAAGAAGCGGATGTACAAATGGGCATGGATCCCGGGGGTGCCGCTGGTGTGGGACCTCACGGTGACCCTGACCGCGTCGTACGAGAAGATCTTCTCCTCGGTTCCGGCGATCGGATATTTCGCCCAGCACAACGCTTTCGTGCAGGCGCAGGCCGAGGGCCAGCAGTCATTCGGCACCGCGTCCAGCCCGGCGGCAATCGATGCCGTCATCCGTAACACGATGATCCAGGGCACGCTGTCGATCCTGTTCGCCGGCCTGGTGATCATCGTGGTGCTGGCCGCGATCGTGGTGTGCATCAAGTCCATCCGCGCCGGCGGCCTGCCGACCACCGAGGAACCGGACGAGCCATCACACCTGTTCGCGCCCAGCGGGTTCCTGACGACGCCGGCGGAGAAGGAGGTGGCTGCGGAGTGGGCGGCCACGGAGCGGACCCCGGTGCGCTCGCACGCCGGACATGGCTGAGCCGTCTGGAACCGACCCGGCCGCGGCTCCTGCGCGCGCCGCGATCCGGTCGGCCGCGGACGGCCTGCGGTGGTGGTTCTCTTCCGTGATGGGCGACAACGCCTACGCCGGCTACGTCGATCACCTCGCGCGACACCATCCCGGGGCGCCGGTTCCCACGGAGAAGCAGTACTGGCGGGACCGGTACGCCGCGATGGACCGCAACCCCGGGGCGCGCTGCTGCTGAACCCGTGTCGGCCGGTCCCGCCGCCACGGGAACGGCGAGGAGTCCGGGCACCGGTGCGGCCCGGGGGGCGGGTCAGGGAGCGGCGCGGTCAGGAAACGGCGCGGTCAGCTAGCCGCGACGAAATCGATCAGTTGCTCCATCGCGGTGATCAGCGGCGTGTCCAGGTCCCGGTAGCTGCGTACGGCACCGTTGACCCGGCCCCACATCTGCCGGGTGTCGGGCATGCCCAGCGCCGAGCAGACGCCGGTCTTCCAGTCCACTCCCCTGGGGACCTGCGGCCATGCCGCGATGCCCACGGCGGAGGGCCGGACGGCCTGCCAGATGTCGATGTAGGGATGGCCGGTGATCAGCACCGCATCACCGTGCTCGGCGAGAACGCCTGCGGCGATGCGGCTTTCCTTCGATTGGGGTACCAGGTGATCGACCAGCACACCCAGCCGGCGCCGTGGGCCCGGCCGGAACGCGGCGACCGCGGCGGGCAGATTGTCCAGCCCGTCGATCGGTTCGACCACGATGCCCTCCACCCGCAGGTCGTGCCCCCAGACCCGCTCCACCAGCGCTGCGTCATGGATTCCCTCCACCCAGATGCGCGCTGCCCGTGCGGTTCTCGCCCGCACACCGGTGACCATCCTGGAGCCGGACGCCGAACGGGCCGGCGCGGCTGCGGCCACCGGTCGTACCAGGGTGACCTGCTCGCCGTCCACCAGAAAGGCGCCGCGCTCCAACGGGAACATCCGGCGCCCGCCGTGCCTGTCCTCGAGCGTCACGGCCGTGGACGTGCAGGCGACGACGGCTCCGCAGAAGCCGGACAGCGGGTCCTCGACGACCACACCCGCGGCCGCAATGATCTCCGGAATCTGCCTGGGCGTATGTTTCTCGCTCAGGACATCGGGTCCGTAACGGTCGGAGTACCGGGCCGGTTGCTGTCTCGAGGGTGGCACCCGCGGCACGTTACGCCCGCGCCGGCGGTCGACGGGTGCACCGCGCCGAGCTGCGGACCCGCGCTGTGATCCTGCGCTGACGGTGCCGTGACGTACGGTGGCCCTCATGTCTTCACCCGGCACCTTGCGCGCCGCCACCACGCTCGCCCTGTGGGCAGCGGCGTGGCAGGGCGGCGCCAGCGCCGACGACGTGCTGACGGCGATCGACGACTCCGGTCACCGGGCCGGCGTCCGCGCTGCCGGCGCCGACATCGCCGCCGCAACCGGGCTGCCGGGCCCCGGGTCGCCCAGCAGTGGTTCGGCGAGCCTGCTCCCGCTGCTGCGCTCCGGCGGGCAACCGCAACTGCTGTTGCCCTTCCCCGGTGACATGCGCGGCCTGCCGCTGGGCGGCGAGCTGACGGTGGCCGGCCTGGACGCCGGCGCGGTTGTCGTGATGGCCGGCAACGACTTGGCGCTGGTGCCCACCGACGGTCAGTGGCGGGTGTTCGGCTGCTCGACCCGGCACCCCCCACTGGGCCTGGGTCAGGCACACGAGCTGCTCGACGCCGCCGTCCGGCGCGCAACCCGGTCGCTGACCGCACTGGATGTCGCCCGCGGCTCCGACACCGCCCGGGAGCAGGTGCGGCTGATGATGCTCGAGGAGGCAGTGACGTCCCCGCCCGGCACCCCGGCCGCGGCCTCCGCGCTGCTGGCGACGTCGATCTCGCTGTATGCGCTGCTGGCGGTGGCCGATAGCCAGGACACCGCGGCGGCCACCAGCTACGAGATGGCCGCCGTCGACGACGTGCTGCGGTCGCTGTCCATCGCCATCCGGGAGAGCCGGCGGGCGGCCGTCGGCGCCGCCGTCACGGCGCTGAGCGAACCGCGCAGCGGCACCGTGCACGCGGTCCGCAGCCGGCCCGGCCAGCGGTCCCGCCGGTTCGACTGACCGCTTCCCGTTGACCTGCGCCATGGCTAGCCGCGCGCCTGCTCGATCTCGGCGGTGCCGAAGCCGAGCGCATGGAATCCGCCGTCCACCATCACCATCGACCCGCTGGTGGCCGGGAACAGATCGGACAGCAGTGCGACGGCGGCGCGGGCGACCGGGGTCGGGTCGGAGGTGTCCCAGCCGAGCGGCGCGCGGCCGGTCCAGCCGTTCTCCAGGTCGGTGAACCCCGGGATGGACTTGGCGGCCATGGTCTTGATGGGACCGGCGCAGACCAGGTTGACCCGGATGCCGCGCGGACCGAGATCGCGTGCCAAGTACCGGGTCACGGACTCCAGGGCGGCCTTTGCCACGCCCATCCAGTCGTACGCCGGCCACGCCTGGCGGGCGTCGAAGTCGAGCCCGACGATACTGCCACCATCGGTCATCAGCGGCAGCGCGGCGACGGCCAGCGCCTTGAGTGAGTAGGCGGACGTGTGCACCGTCGTCGCCACGTCCTCCCACGGGCAGTCCAGGAAGTCACCGCCCAGCGCGGTGGCCGGCGCGAAGCCGATGGAGTGCAGCACCCCATCCAGCCGCGGGACGAATTCGCCCACCCGGGTGGCCAGGCTGTCCAGCTGCGCCTTGTCGGTGACGTCCAGCTCCACCACCGGCGCCGCCTCGGGCAGGCGCTTGGCGATCCGCTCGACCAGCGACAGCCGCCCGTACCCGGTGAGGATCACCGACGCGCCCTGCTGCTGGGCCAGCCGAGCGGTGTGGAAGGCCATCGAGGCCTCGGTGATGATGCCCGTGATGAGCAGGTTCTTGCCGGCGAGCAGTCCGGTGCCGAGCTGGTCGGTCATGTGCTGGTCCTTCTCTGACGGGTGTCGGTGCGGGGCTGGTCGGTGCGGAAGTTCGGTCGGTGTGGGGGCGGGCGGGTGTGGTGCCGGCAATTCTTGGAAGGCGACGAGCGGCGTCAGTGACCCATGCCGAGGCCGCCGTCGACGGGGAGCACCGCACCGGTGATGTAGGCGGCATCGTCGGAGGCGAGAAATGCTACGGCGGCGGCGATCTCGTCGGACGCGGCGTACCGGCGCAACGGCACCTGGGCGATGATCTCGGCACGCCGGGCCTCCGGCAGGGATCGCGTCATGTCGGTGTCCACGAAGCCGGGGGCGATGACGTTGGCGGTGATGTTGCGTGACCCGAGTTCGCGGGCGATCGACCGGGCCAGCCCGACAAGGCCGGCCTTGGAGGAGGCGTAGTTGGCCTGCCCGGCGCCACCGGAGAGCCCGACCACGGACGAGATGAAGATCATCCGCCCCCAGCGTCTGCGGAGCATGCCGCTCGCCGCGCGCTTGGCGACCCGGTACGACCCGGTGAGGTTGGCGTCGATGACGGAACTGAACGCCTCCTCGCCCATCCGCAGGAGCAGCGTGTCGTCGGTGATGCCGGCGTTCGCCACCAGCACCTCGACCGGACCCTGGCTCTGCTCGACCCGGGTGAACGCGGCCTCGACACTGGCCGGGTCCGTGACGTCGCACAGCACCCCGGACAGGCCCTCCGGCGGCTCGCCGGAGCGGTGCGTCACGGTGACCCGGTGTCCGGCCGCGGCGAGGGTCCGCGCGATGGCCAGGCCGATGCCGCGGTTTCCGCCGGTGACCAACACCGATCGTCCTGAAGCGGCCTGCGCGGTCTCGGTCACGTTCTGTCCTCCGGGTGCTCGGCGTGCGCACCGGCGTCCCGATGCCCAACGACCCTATCGGCAGCGCGGGACGCCGGCCCTCAGGGCACGGGCGGGACTACGGGATCCGTGAGGTGAACGCGAGCGCCGCGGCCGACCCCAGCAGCACCATCGCGGTGCCCGCGATCATCCACGGCCGGGACACGTCACGCTGCTTGATCTCGTAGCCGATCTGCTCGCCGAGTTGCGCGTACACCGACTTGAGCTCGTCGGTGGTGGCAGCGGTGTGGAAGTCGCCGGCCGAGATCTGCGCGATCTGTTGCATCGCCTCGGTGTCCAGCGGGACCGGGATGGTCTCGTCGTTGACGGTGATGGATCCGTTGTCCGTACCGAACGCGATCACCGACACCGGCACCTTCGCTTCGGCGGCACGCTGCGCCGCGTCCTGCTCGGTCCGCCCGACGGTGCGCTTTCCGTCGGTCATCAGCACGATCCGGGCCGGTGGCGGTCCCTGGTCGGTGCCGTCGCCCGGCAGCGACTTGGAGAACAACTGGATGGTCTGCAGGCTCGAGATGATGGCCTCGCCGGTGGCGGTCCGCTCGTCGAGCGTCAGCCCGACGATCGCCTGTTTCGCGGCGGCCCGGTCCGTGGTCGGACTGACCAACACGGTGGCGATCCCGGCGAACGACACGACCCCGAGGTTCACTCCGGGGGTCAGGTCGTCGACGAACTGGGTCGCCGCCTCCTGCGCCGCGGCCAGCCGGTTGGGTGCGACGTCGGTGGCCTCCATGGACAGCGAGACGTCGATGGCGAGCATGACGGTGGCCCGGTTCCGCGGCTCCTTCGTGTCGGCAGTCGGCCCGGCGAGCGCAACGGTCAGCAGCACCAGGCCGACCAGCACGAGAGCGGTGGGCAGGTGACGCCAGCGGCTCGGTCGGCGGGGCGCGACCTTGTCCAGCAACTCCAGGTTGGCGAACCGCAGGGTGTGCCGCCGGGTGCGGCGCTGCGCGAGCAGGTAACCGACGGCGAGCGCGATGACCAGCAGGCCGGCCGCCAACCAGTAGGGCTGCGCGAAGTTCACCAGGCCTCCCCCGCCCGAGCGCCGGCCGGACCGGCGGCGGCCGTGGCCGCCCCGGTCCACCCGCGCTTGCGCGACATCACGAAGCGCATCACGTCAGCCACCCAATCCCGGTCGGTGCGCAGCACCAGGTGCGCGGCACCGGCCCGACGCAGCGCCACCGCGACCTCCTCGCGATGCTGCTGCGCCGCCCGGGCGAACGCCGCCCGCAGCTCCGGGGTGGTCGAGACCTCCTTCGTCCGCCCGCTTTCCGGGTCGAGCAGGGTCACCAGGCCGACCGCCGGGAGTTCGACGTCCCGCGGGTCCAGCACCTCGACGGCCAGCAGATCGTGCCGGGCCGACAGCGCGCGCAGCGGGCGCTCCCACGTCATCGGCCCGATGAAATCGCTCATCACCACGGCCAGCCCGCGGCGGCGGGGCGGACGGCGCAGCTGCTCCAGCGCGGCGGCCAGGTCACCGCGGTCCCCCGGGCCGGACCGGGGGGTGGAGGCCAGTTCGCGCAGCAGGTGTTGAAGGTAGGGCCGGCCGCCGCGGGCGGGGATTCGGCTGACGCCGTTCCCGGTGGCCACGACGGCGCCGATCCGGTTGCCCCCGCCGCGGGTCAGATGACCGACGGCGGCCGCGGCTGCCACCACCAGGTCACGCTTCTCGCAGCCGGTGGTACCGAAGTCCAGCGACGCGGAAAGGTCGGCCACCAGCCAGGTCTCGAGCTCCCGGTCGGCGACGGTCTGCCGGATGTGCGGCTCGGTGGTCCGCGCGGTCACCGACCAGTCCATCCGCCGCACGTCGTCACCGGGGTAGTACGGCCGGGCATCACCCGGTTCGGTGCCCGGTCCGGGCACCAGGCCGAGGTGGTTGCCCTGCAGCAGGCCGTCGAGCCGGCGCCGGACGGTCAGTTCCAGCGTGGCCAGCGCGGCGTCGAGGCGGGCGGGGTCGGCGGTGCTGGGCGGTGACCCCGGCGGCTCGGCGACCATCAGGCTGCCCCGGGATGGGTGTACGGGCTCACCTGGGGCAGCGGGATGGCCTGCAACAACCGCCCGAGGATCACCTCGACGGGCACGCCGTCGGCCAGCGCGTCGTAGGACAGCACCAGCCGGTGCCGCAGCACATCCGCGGCGACGTCGAGCACGTCCTGCGGGATCACGAAGTCGCGGCCGCGCACCAGGGCGAGCGCGCGCGCCGCCGCGATGATGCCGAGCGAGGCACGTGGGGACGCCCCGTAGGACAGCCACCCGGCGACCTCGGTCAGCCCGTGCTCGGCCGGGGTGCGGCTCGCGAAGACCAGCCGGACCACATAGTCGACGAGGGCGTGGTGGACGAAGACGCCGGAAGCGACCTGCTGCAGCCGGGCCAGCTCGTCGATCGGCAGGACCTGGTTGGCCACCGGAGGTACCACGCCCATCCGGTAGACGATCTCCCGCTCCTCGTCCGGTTCGGGGTACCCGACCAGCAGCTTGAACAGAAAACGGTCGCGCTGCGCCTCGGGCAGCGGGTACACACCCTCGTTCTCGATCGGGTTCTGGGTCGCCATCACGAGGAACGGGTCGGGCATCGGGAATGTCTTGCCGCCGATGGAGACGTGCCGCTCCGCCATCACCTCCAGCAGCGCGGACTGGACCTTGGCCGGCGCCCGATTGATCTCGTCGGTGAGCACGAAGTTGGCCACCACCGGGCCCAGCTCGATGTCGAACTGCTCGCGGCCGACCCGGTAGATGCGGGTGCCGAGCAGATCGGAGGGGACCAGGTCCGGGGTGAACTGGATGCGCGAGAACGACCCGCCGACCACCCGGGCGAAGGTCTCGACCGCCAGCGTCTTCGCCACACCGGGCACGCCCTCGATCAACAGGTGGCCCTTGGCAAGCAGGCCGACCAGCATCCGCTCCACCAGCCGGTCCTGCCCGACGATGACCCGCTTGACCTCGAACACGGTGCGTTCCAGCAGCGCGGCGTCCGCGGCCGGGGTGTGCTGCACCGGCGGCCGGCCGCCCTGGGGGCCGACCGTCGGTCCCGCGTTCCGCACCTCTGAGCTCACCAAGTCCTCCTCGCGCCGGCCCGTGGCCGTTCGTCGTTGATCACCTACCGAGAAAGCCGACCGCCGAGCGGCATCGCCCGAACAGATGCCCGAACCCGCGGTTCAGGCAAGCAGGCCGACATGAGAATCCCACCCGAGCCGGCCGGTTCACCGATCGGCTTGCTCGATCAACTCCCCGATCAATCAGCCCCCGTGCTGCCCATTGTTCCTGCCCCGCTCATTGTCACCCGCAGTCAGCCGCGGTGCCGGTGCCAGCGGGCCCAGTCGGCGGGGGTGTCGACGTCGGCGGTCTCCGGCTCCGCCCCGGTGACCTCGCGTGCCGCCAGCGGCGCCAGGAGCTCGCGCAGCGATCGCCCGGTCCAGTCCGGTCGGGCCGCGACGGCCGAGGACAGCGCGGAGCGACACCAGACGCCCGTCAGGTATTGCCGGCGACCCGCGGCATCGACGAGCAGCGCACCGCCGCGCTCGTCTGCCACCGCGGCGCACAGCCGGCCGATGGTCTCGCAGGTGACGCCGGGCAGGTCCGCGGCCAGCACCGCGACCAGCGCCGCGGATTCCGTTCCGGGCAGCGCGGCCAGTCCGGCGGCGACGGCGGCGGCCGGGCCCGCCCCGGCGGGGTTCTCGAGCACGGAGCGGACACCGGCCGGAAGGTCCCGGGGGGGTCCGACGACGACGACGACCGGGCACCCACCGACCGCGTCCAGGGCGACCTGCAGCAGCGTCCGACCGTGCCACGACAGGGCCGGTTTGTCCCGGCCGCCCATCCGGCTGCCTCGCCCGCCGGCCAGGATGACCGCCGCCGACGGTGCGGCCGCCGGGCCGCGGCGCATCGGCTCGGGCCTGCTCACCGACTCAGCATGCCCTGTCGGGAACCCTCAGCCGCCGGGCCGGGACGCTCCGATGTAGCCGTCCCAGCGCATCGGCGAGATCCGCACGTACGACCCGGAGTTCGGCGCCTCGATGATCTGGTCGTTGCCGATGTAGATGGCGACGTGGTGGATGGTGCCGGGATCGGACGTGTTGTAGGCGTAGAACACCAGATCACCGGGCTGCAGGTTGTCCTGCGACACCTTGGTCTGGCCGGAGAACTGGTAGCCGGAGTAGTGCGGAAGGTACACACCGACCTGCGCCCAGGCGTACAGCGCGAGGCCCGAGCAGTCGAAGCCCACCTTCATGTAGTCGCCATAGCTGTCGGCGACGCCGCCGTCGCGGATGCCCAGCGTCGGGCCGGAGGAGTCACCACCGCCCCAGGCGTAGGTGGTGCCGAGGTATCCCATCGCCGCGTTGACGACGGTCTGGCCGAGCCCGGAACCTGAGCTGCTGGAAACGGAGTCGTAGCTGGGCTCCGGTGCCGAAGGCAACGGAGCCACCACCGCGACGGCGGCGGTGCCTTCGCAGGCGATGCCGTTGCCGTTGGGGTCCAGCGCGGACCGGTAGCCGGGCTCCCCCTGCTGGATGGGTGCTGCGCCGGCGGCCCGGGCGTCATCGCAGCTGGCGTAATAGGTCTCGTCGAATGCGGGGGCGGGCGCGGGGGCGGGCGCGGGGGCCGGCGCGGGTGCCGGCGCAGGGGCAGGCGCAGGGGGGGACGCTGCGGCCGCGGTGCCCTCGCACGCAATGCCATTGTTGTTGGGGTCCAGCGCCGACCGGTAGCCAGGCTCCCCGCGGGAGATCGGCCCGCGGCCGGCGGCCCGCGCCGCGTCACAGGAGCTGTAGTACGGCTCGTTCGCCTGTGCGGCCTGGGCCTCCTGCGCGGCCCGCGCCGCCTGGTTCTGCTGTTCGCGTTCCGCGGATGCCCGCTCGGCAGCGGCCTCCGCAGCCGCTGCCTGCCGGGCGGCCTCGGCCTCGCGGGCGGCCTGATCGGCCGCTGCCTGCCGGGCGGCCGCCTGTGCCGCTGCCGCCTGCCGAGCTGCCTCGGCGGCCGCCTCGCGGGCGGCCCGTTCGGCGGCCTGCCTGGCGGCCTCGGCCGCCGCCTTGCGCGCCGCCTCCTCCTCCGCCTTCTTCTGGTCCAGCCACTGGTTGTACTGCTGACGTTGGTTCTGCAGTCCGGCGACGCTCGCCAGCGCTGCGCCGTAGGCGGCCTGCTGCTGGTCGCGCTGGGTCTGCAGGGCGACGAGTTGCTGCTGGCCCGCCTGCAGCGAGTCCCGCGCCTGCTGCTGCGCCGCATCCGCGGCGGCCTTGGCGGCATCCGCCTTGGCCTGGGCGGCCTTGGCCGCGTCCAGGGCTGCCCGCGCGGCCGAGTCCAGGTTGGCCTGGTGCGTCCGGGTGGCCTCGAGGGTGCCGATGACGTCGAGCTGGGACCCGGACATCTGTCCGAGCAGTTCCTGTCGTTGCAGCAGGTCGCCGGCGCTGGTGGTACCGATGAACGCGCTGATCGAGCCCAGCACCGAACCCTGCCGGAACGAGGCGGCCGCGAATGCCGCCGCCTTCTGCTTCGCCGAAGCGACCGCCCGGGCGGCGGCGGCGGCATCCGCCTGCGCCTGGGTCGCGGCCGACTCGGCCGCGGCGGCGTCGGACTCGGCGACCTGCAGGTCGACGGCGGCCTTGTTCGCCAGCTCCGCCTTCAGTTCCATGTCGTTCCTGAGCCGGTCGATGTCGCCCTCGGTCTTGCTGACCAGCCCGGCCAGCCGCCCGACCTCGGCAGCCGAGGCGGCCGCCTGCTGCTGGCTGTTCTGGATCTGGTCGTCGGTCGGGTTGTCCGGCGGCGGTGGCACGGCCCCGGCCGGGACGGCGACACCCACCAGGAGTGCTGCCGCGACGACCGTGGCGAGCAGCCCGCCGAACCACGGCGCTGCCCGCACGCGTGTCCTCCAACCAGCGGGCGGCACCTGGTGCTGTGCTGGGTGCGGTGGCACGTTCGCGGGCACTCGTGACTCCTCCTCCGCGGATGCACACGGACAGTCGGTCAAACGACGCAATTCATGCGACAGCAAGTGTCAAGGCGACACGCCAGGTGAACCATGCCACTTTGGTCCCGCTATTCGCCAGTGGTCACGATAAACCCAGCAGTCCCAATAAGGATAATATGGACATTCCGGGCATCAATTCACCCAGCCGGGCCCTGCGCCACCTCGACGGGTCGGCTGATCGCCCCGGCCAGCGCGGAGCGTCACGGTGCGCGGCTCGCGGGGGCCCGACGCGGCGGCAACCGGAGTCGGCCCGACGATCGCATCGGCGGCCGGGCGGGTGGGCTGGCCGGTGACCGATCGTCGGCTACGACTGTTCTGGTACCTGCTCGCCGGTTCCGGACTGGTGCTGGTGATCTGCGGGTCGTTCCTGCCCTGGGTGATCTCGGGCAACGTCCGACGTTCCAGTTACGCCGTCATCGGGGTGGCCGACCGGTTGGGCTTCGGTGCGGGCGGCCCACTCGGCCCACTGATCGGTGCATGGCCACTGTTCGGCGTCGTGGCGATGACCCCGGTGCTCGCGGCCGCGCTGCGGCGATGGCGGGTGGCGGGAGCACTCAGCGTGCTGGTGGCCGTCGGGGCCGGGGCGGTGTCGTTCGGGATCCTCTGGGTGGCGGTGGGCCGGGTCGGCCTCACGGTGCGCCTGGATCCGATCGGGCCGGCCGTGATGGCGGCCGGGTCCGTTCTGCTGCTCGGTGGTGGCGTCGGCCTGCTGGCCGGTCGGCGTTCACCCGATCGGACGCAGAAATACTCGACCAACCGGTAATTTTCGGTCATCATTGCCGCGGGGGTCGGCAAATGACTGAGACGTAGATCACACACTGCGGTACGAATTCGATGTCCGGTTCTGCCGGGACATCGCTCTTCAAGACGGCACTGTGAAGGCGACCGGTCGCTGCGGTTGACGCGGCGGGCGGTCCATCCGGTACGGACATCCTCTCTCCATCGTTACCTGCAGCCGGACACCCCCAGCTGCGGAGCATCGTCATCGAAGGGAACCAGAGACAGATGAGCGAGCAAGGGCCCTACGGTCACCCGGCTCCGTCAGCACCGCGGCAGCCAGGCCCGCCGCCGAACGGCCCATGGCAGGGCGCGCCGACGGGGCCGCAGGGTTGGCAGCAGCCGGCGACGGTCCCCGGCCGACCGACCGGCCAGCCCTACCGGGCACCCGGCCAGGCGGGCCCCTGGCAGCCGGCGCAACCGGCCGGCCCCCAGGGCTGGCCGCAACCCGCACCCACCCAGCAGTTCCCCCCGGCCGGCCCGGGAACGCAGCCCGGCCCCGGCGGGCCGGCAGGACCGGGTGGGCCCGGCACACCCTGGTCCGGCCAGCCCACCCCGGCGCCCTCCGGCGGGAAGAGCCGCACACCGGTGGTGATCACCGCCATCGCGGTGGTCGTCGCGCTGGTGGCCGCCGCCGCCGTCTACTTCTTCGCCATCCGGGACACCAACAACCAGACCGCCAGCGGGTCGAACACGCCACAGGAGTCGGTCACCGCGCTGTTCACGACATTGGGCAACGCCGACCCGATCGGTCTTGCCGACCAGCTCGATCCCGCCGAGGCGTCGCTGTTCACCGACCTGAACAGCGACATCATCACCGAGCTCAAGCGACTGGAGGTGTTGAGCCCAGCGGCCTCCGCCGACACCATGACGGGCACCACCATCAGTGTGCAGAACGTGACCGTCGACCCGGCCACCGAGACGATCAATCCTGATCTGCAGATCGTCAAGCTGACCGGCGGGACGCTCACCATCGCCAGCGATCCGAAGAACATCCCGCTCAGCGACAAGATCAAGGACGCCTTCGGGAGCACCATCGACCAGGCCCAGCCGCAGTCGCAGACGATCAACATCGCTGACCAGGTCGCCAAGAACGACGGCAAGCCGTTCCGGATCGCCACGGTCAGGCGCGACGGGCAGTGGTACGTCAGCCTCTTCTACACGATCGCCGACAACGCGGTACAGGAAGCGGGCCTGGCCAACCCGACCGCGGCGGACCGAATCGCGCCGGTTGGCTCCGCCAGCCCGGAGGCCGCGGTGGACGCCCTGGTCAAGCAGGCGACGGCCGGCAATGTGGAAGGTGTCATCGCGGTCACCTCGCCCGAGGAGATGGGCGTGCTGCACGACTACGGCAAGCTGCTGATCCAGCAGGGCGACGCCGGGAGCCTGACCTCCGACGTCACCGACCTGGGCGTCACGGTGGACAACGTCACCTGGACGACCTCCGATGTCACCGGGGGCAAGAAGGTGTCGCTGGGGTCGTTGACCCTGACGGCCGACGGCCAGACCGTCACCCTCACCCGGGACCCGGCCGCCAACTCCGTCGCGCTGACCGTCCCGGGCCAGCCGGCGGTGACCCTCGACGAGTCGACGATCGATACCTACCTGCAGGACTCGCTGGGCTCCGGTGACCTGGACCCGCAACTGCTCGACATCATCAAGCGCGAGTTCAAGCAGGTGATCGGGCTGGGTGTGGTGACCGTGCAGGTCGACGGCCAGTGGTACGTGAGCCCGGTCCGGTCGTTCTCCGACGTCTTTGTCTCGCTGCTGCAGGGTCTGCAGCCCGGAGACGTCGACTACCTGATCAAGCTCGCGGGCAACTGACCCCGTGACCGGTGGCGGCCGGTCTGCCCGGCCGCCCGCTCCACCCGGTCCCGCCGCCGCAACACACGGTGCGGACCTGCCCGACATCGGCCCCGGATGCACAGCGTCCGGGGCCGATGTCTGTTGCCGCCCGCGTTTGCGCGGCTAACAGGACGCGCGTACTGTTTGTCTCCGAGCCGTTGCACCGCAGTCTTTCCGGGGTCGATCCCCGGCAGCGGAGGGCGAGCGGAACAATGGCCGACGTTCCCCCAGCACCGCCGCCGGAGGGACCTGCCGCCACCAGGAGCAAGGAGAGTTCCGTGCCTGCCGCCAGCAAGGACAGCTTCGCCGCGAAGGACACCCTCACCGTCGGAGAGAACAGCTACCAGATCTACAAGATCACTTCAGTGCCCGAGCTGGAGAACGCGACCCGGCTGCCGTTCTCGCTCAAGGTGTTGCTGGAGAATCTGGTCCGCACCGAGGACGGTGCGAACATCACCGCCGACCACATCCGGGCGTTGACCAACTGGGATCCCACCGCCGATCCGAATGTCGAGATCCAGTTCACCCCGGCAAGGGTGATCATGCAGGACTTCACCGGTGTGCCGTGCGTGGTCGACCTGGCCACCATGCGCGAGGCGATGGCGGACCTCGGCGGTGACCCGGACAAGATCAACCCCCTTGCGCCCGCGGAGATGGTGATCGACCATTCCGTGATCGCCGACGTCTTCGGCCGGGCCGATGCCTTCGAGCGCAACGTCGCGCTGGAGTACGAGCGCAACTTCGAGCGCTACCAGTTCCTGCGTTGGGGCCAGACCGCCTTCGACGAGTTCAAGGTGGTCCCCCCGGGCACCGGCATCGTGCACCAGGTCAACATCGAGTACCTGGCCCGCGTCGTCATGCAGCGGGACGGCGTCGCCTACCCGGACAGCTGCGTCGGCACCGACTCGCACACCACCATGGTCAACGGCATCGGCGTCCTCGGCTGGGGCGTCGGCGGCATCGAGGCCGAGGCGGCAATGCTCGGCCAGCCGGTCTCGATGCTGATCCCGCGCGTCGTCGGGTTCAAGCTCACCGGCGAGATCCCGGCCGGCACCACGGCCACCGACGTCGTCCTCACCATCACCGAGATGCTGCGCAAGCACGGCGTCGTCGGCAAGTTCGTCGAGTTCTACGGCGCCGGTGTCGGAGCGGTTCCGCTGGCCAACCGGGCAACCATCGGAAACATGAGCCCGGAATTCGGTTCCACCGCGGCGATCTTCCCGATCGACGAGGAGACCGTGAAGTACCTGCGGTTGACCGGCCGGCCCGACGATCAGGTCGCGCTGGTCGAGGCATACGCGAAGGCGCAGGGCCTGTGGCACAACCCCGACCACGAACCGGTGTACTCCGAGTACCTCGAGTTGGACCTGTCGACCGTGGTGCCGTCCATCGCCGGCCCGAAGCGGCCGCAGGATCGCATCGAGCTCACGGACGCCAAGGCCTCGTTCCGCAAGGCCGTGCACGACTACGTGGAGAACGGTGAAGCGGCACCGGAGACCAAGCTCGACGAGGCCGTCGAGGAGTCGTTCCCGGCCAGTGATGTTCCGTCGACATCGGCGAGCTACGCCGACGAGGACGCCAACCCGGATGTCGTTGCAGCGCTCCATTCCGCGGCCGCCGGTGCAACCGGCCGGCCGTCCAAGCCGACCAATGTCTCCACCGCCGAGTACGGCGACTTCGAACTGGACCACGGCGCGGTGGTCATCGCCGCGATCACATCCTGCACGAACACCTCGAACCCGTCGGTCATGCTGGGCGCCGCGCTGCTCGCCCGCAACGCGGTGAACCGCGGTCTCACGGTCAAGCCGTGGGTGAAGACGACGATGGCCCCGGGCTCCCAGGTGGTCACCGACTACTACGAGAAGGCCGGTCTCTGGCCCTATCTGGAGAAGCTGGGCTACAACCTGGTCGGGTACGGGTGCACCACGTGCATCGGCAATTCCGGTCCGCTGCCCGACGAGATCTCTGCGGCCGTCAACGAGGCCGACCTGACCGTCGTGGCGGTGCTGTCCGGCAACCGCAACTTCGAGGGCCGGATCAACCCGGACGTCAAGATGAACTACCTGGCATCTCCCCCGCTGGTGATCGCCTACGCGCTGGCGGGCACCATGGATTTCGACTTCGAGACCCAGCCGCTGGGCACCGACACCGACGGCAACGAGGTCTATCTCGCGGACATCTGGCCGAATGCGGCGGAGATCCAGGAAGTGATGGCGTCGTCCATCAACAAGGAGATGTTCAGCCGGAACTACGCCGACGTCTTCGACGGGGGCGAGCGGTGGAAGTCGCTGCCCACGCCGGAGGGCAAGACGTTCGAGTGGGACCCGCAGTCGACGTACGTCCGCAAGCCCCCGTACTTCGACGGCATGCCGGCGCAGCCGGAGCCGGTGACCGACATCTCGGGTGCGCGGGTGCTGGCGAAGCTGGGCGATTCGGTGACCACCGACCACATCTCGCCCGCGGGCGCCATCAAGGCCGGCACCCCGGCCGCGCAGTACCTGTCCGACCACGGCATCGAGCGCAGGGACTTCAATTCCTACGGGTCCCGCCGCGGCAATCACGAGGTGATGATCCGCGGCACGTTCGCCAACATCCGACTGCGCAATCAGCTGCTCGAGGACGTGCAGGGCGGGTACACCCGGGACTTCACCCAGCCCGACGGGCCGCAGGCGTTCATCTATGACGCCGCGCAGAACTATGCCGCGCAAGGAATTCCGCTGGTGGTGTTGGGCGGCAAGGAATATGGGTCCGGATCGTCCCGCGACTGGGCCGCGAAGGGCACCGCCCTGCTGGGTGTCCGCGCCGTCATCACCGAGTCGTTCGAGCGCATCCACCGCTCGAACCTGATCGGCATGGGCGTGATCCCGCTGCAGTTCCCCGAGGGCGAGACCATCAAGACGCTGCACCTGGACGGGGACGAGACGTTCGAGATCTCGGGGATCACCGAACTGAACGAGGGTCGCACCCCGCGCACCGTCAAGGTCACCGCCACCAAGCCCTCCGGCCAGGTCGTCGAGTTCGACGCCGTGGTCCGGATCGACACACCTGGCGAGGCGGACTACTACCGCAACGGCGGCATCATGCAGTACGTGCTGCGCAGCCTGCTGGGTACCCGCGCCTGACGGGTGAATCGTTGCGCGAGAGGAGATCCGCGCAGAATTGCCCGGACCGCAAGGGAGGTGATCGGCGCTGATGCCCAAGGTCAGCGCCGATCACCTCCAGGCACGTCGCAGGCAGATCCTCGACGGGGCGCGGGCGTGCTTCGCCCGGCACGGGTACGAGGGCGCCACGGTCCGCATCCTCGAGGAGGAGATCGGGCTCAGCCGGGGGGCGATCTTCCATCACTTCCCCGACAAGGACGCCCTGTTCCTGGCGCTGGCCGTCGAAGACGCGGACGCCATGAAGCTGACCGTCGCCGAGGACGGCCTGGTGCAGGTCATGCGGGAAATGGTGGCCGCACCCGACGCCGGGCGGCTCGGCACCCAGCTGGAACTGGCCCGGCGGCTGCGCACCGACCCGTCATTCCGCCGGGTCTGGGCACCACGGACACGGGCCCTGGAGGAGGCGGTGCGTGCCCGGCTGCGGCGTCAGCAGGACGCCGGGATGCTCCGCCCGGGGGTCGACATCGACCAGATCGCAGGCTATCTCGAGCTGGTCATGGAGGGACTGGTCGCGCACCTGGCGGCCGGGCTGCCCGCCGGTCGGCTCGACGGCGTGCTCGATCTCGTGGAGGCCTCGGTCCGTCGCAGCTGACCGGCACCCGCGGCTCGGAGCGGGCAAAAGGGACGTTGTCCTCTGTGCGGGGCACCACTTGCGGCGCACGATGTCCTGGGGGGACGTGTCATCGTGGACGGAGGTCCGCCGTGAGAAAGAACCGTGGGACCACAACGCTGTTGCTCGCCGCCGTGTTGGTGCTGGGGGTGACCGGTTGCGCTGCGCACACCACACCGGGTGCTGCACAAGCCGTTTCGGGTGCGACGGTGGCGAGCACGTCGGTCGCCCGACCGACGCCGGCGCAGTCCCCGCCGGCCCGGTCCACTGCCGCCGAGTCAACACCGGCCGAGTCGACACCGGCCGAGTCAACACCGGCCGAGTCGACACCGGCCGAGTCAACACCGGCAGAGTGGACACCCGCCGAGTCAACACCCGCCGAGTCGGAATCCGCCAGCGCCGCTGTTGCCCCGTTCCTCGCGGCCGCTCGGCAATCCGACGCCGCGCTCACGGCGGCCGCCGCGGCGGTCAACGCCTCCTACCACGGGGCCGTCGTCATGTTCGACCAATCCACCGTCGACCTCGTCGCGAGGGCGCGACCGTCCGCGGTCGCCGCCGCCATTCCGGCCGGGCTGGACCCGCCCCTGGAAGGGGCGCTGCTGCTCGTCTACAGCGACCTGGATTCCCGGTACGCCGCCCTGCACGGTGAGTCCTGTGTGATGGCCGGCACCTTCCCGGTGAACCAGATCGATCCGCACTGTTTCGTCGAGGGACACGTCGCCGCTGCCCGGACGGACGGTGACCTGTCGGCCGCCGCGGCGCTGGCCGCCGCTTCACCGGCACCGCGGCAACTGGCGGCGGGCTCACCGGCCACCGCGGAACCGGCCGTCCGAGTCGGCTACATCGAGGGCAACAACGAGGGCTGTGGCAGCCACGGCGGATTCGTCGCGACGGACCCGATCGAGGTGCACTGGGCAGCGTCACCGACCGCGGTCAGCCCCGGCCACTCCCTCGCGGGGGACGCGGGTGGCGTGCACTTCACCGCGACCTACGGTGGGGCGACCGGCTGGACCGTGCACTTCCTCGCCTGCTGACCGCTCGTCCACCCCGCCGAGCCGAGCTGACCTGGTTGGCTTCGAGCCCGGCGGGCGCGAAGCCGGCGACCATGCGGGCCGCGTTCGATCGGGAGGCCGACGGCGGCAGCAATGCCGGGCGATCGCTCGACACCTACGCCGACCAGCAGGCTGACCTGCCGTTGGCGCGTTGCGCCGCCGGACGGGATCGGAGCGTTGGGTGGATCAGCGGCTCGGTCACCGCGCTCCGGCTGCCTCCGCCGGGTCCTGGCGTGCCTGCCGGGTCACGTCGGCGATCCGCCCGGCGCCGGTCATCGCCGCCCTTCGCCACGGTGGCATCCCCTCGATCTCGACCTCCAGGGAGAAACTGAGCACGGTGCGGATGAGCACGATGATGCCGAGCACGGTGACGCTCTGCAGCGACGGTTCGACGGCCACGGTCTGCACGAGATCGGCGGCCACCAACACCTCCAGGCCGAGCAGCAGCACCGCGCCGATGGAGCGCCGCAGCGTGTTGTAGGCCCGGCGCCCGTCCCGGGTCCGGCGCCACACCAGGATGCCCAGCACCGCCGTCCAGGCGAGCCCGAACACCAGCACCGCAGCACCGATCACCTCGAACCCGCGGGCGATGTGTTCCATGGTCTCGGTGAACTGCATGTCGTCCCTTCGCCTGCGGCGTGCCGACCGCCCGATCGATGTGCCATGCCACGGACGTGCAGGGCAGAGCGTCGGCCGGAGCGTAAGCCCGGCCGGACGCGACCGTCCTCCCCCGAGCGGGATGAGCCGGATCGGGTGGTCAGCGCGGGAAGAAGCGATGAGGACCGCACTGCGGTACAGGTCGTTGCGGCGCGGTCCCGCCGACGGCGGGGGGGTCGGGCTGGGCGGCGCACGGCCCGCCGCGCGCGCAGGGTCAGGTAGCGCGGCGGGAAGACGGGACCTTCGGCACTGGGGCGCGATACTGAGCGATTCTTACCATCGACCGGTCCTGCCAACGCCGTCAGGACATCTCGCCGCGGGTGGCGTGATCGATCGCTCGGTCGATCGTCCCACCCTTGTCCGTCCTCGCCGATAGCGGAGTGCTCAATGGTGCCGTCCCGAGATTGCCCCCTGGATGCGTCCGCGGGCCATCGGCGGATGTCGTGACAACCACGATCGCCTCGTTGATGGGCCCGCCGACGCCGGCCGTGCATGCCACGGATTCCCTGGTGGCTGCCGCACGCAAGCTCCGGGCGCACGCCACCGATGCGGTGCTGGTGCACGGGGATCAGGGCGCCTTCGTCGGGATGATCACCCGCTGCGACATCATCGATCAGTGCGTGGCCAACGGGGGCGATCCCGCGAAGGTGCCCGCCGGGTCGCTCGTCGCGGCGCCGGGTCCGTTCGCGACGCCGGACCAGGCTGCCGGATCGTCGGTGATCGAGACGATCCTGCGGCACCGGACGTCATTCCTGCCGGTGGTCGACGACGGACGACTCGTCGGAATCATCACGCTGGACAGCCTCGCCGTGCACCTGGTGGACGGCATGGAGGACCCGGACACCGACCGCCCGGCCGAATTCCTGCCTGCAGTGTGAGCGGCGGCGGAGTCGCCGCCGCGTGCGGGTCTCGCCGCAGCGCGTCACCGCGTCCGCCGCGGAACTGTTGCCCTGCAGACTCAAACGGCGCGGCACAGGGCGGTCTCCCGGCCGCCTGACCACGCCGCAGACGGTCGCGCCCGCACTGCGGCCGGCCGGGGCCGACGGCGTACCGGCCCACGCGCCGCCTTGGTCACCGCCGTGATGAATTCCCGCCGTCGTGACCTTTGGCCGTAGTGCATCTCGGACAGTCCGGGGAGACTGGAATCGGCGCCCGAGCGCGGGCGTGGACGCGCGGGTGCCGCCATCGGCGAACTCCCGAAGAGGTGACGACATGACCATCGACTGGAAGCCCACGAACGACGTCGAGCTGCGAGAGCAGGCAATCCGGCAGTGGAAGAAGCGCCGGGATTTCCGGGTGCACCTGACCATCTATCTCATGGTCAACGCCTTTCTGGTGACCATCTGGGCGATGAGCGGGGCGACGTTCTTCTGGCCGGTCTTCGTGATGGTCGGCTGGGGTATCGGCCTGGTCGCCAACGCGTTCGACGCCTACAGCAGTGACATCCCCACCGAGGATGAGATCAACCGGCAGATGGCCCGGCTGCGCCGCCGCAGCTGAAACCGCCTGTCACGACTCATTGATCAGCACGGCGGCGCCGGTCACCCGGTCGGCGGCCAGTTCGGTCAGCGCCCGATCCGCCCGATCGAGCGGGTACGGCTGCGTCGTCACCGACAGGTGGTGACGACCGGCCAGCGCGAGGAAGTCGCGCCCGTCCTGGCGGGTGTTCGAGGTGACGCTGCGCAGTTCCTTCTCATAGAACAGTTCGTCCTCGTAGTGCAGGGTCGGCACGTCGGTGAGGTGGATCCCCGCCACCGCAAGGATTCCGCCGCGGTCCAACGCCCGCATCGCCACCGGCACCAGGTCGCCGACCGGCGCGAACAGTATTGCCGCGTCCAGCGGCTCGGGCGGCGAATCGTCGGCCCCGGCAACGGATTCGACCCCGAGATCGACGGCGAGCCGGCGGGCGTCGGCAGACCGGGTGAGCACGTGCACCCGGGCGCCGTACTCTGCCATCGCCACCTGCGCGGTGAGGTGCGCGCTGCCACCGAATCCGTAGATGCCGAGCCTGCCGCCGGGCTGCAGGCCGCTGCGCCGCAGCGCGCGGAACCCGATGATCCCCGCACAGAGCAGCGGCGCCAGCGTGGTGTCGTCGTAGCCGTCCGGCAGCCGGTAAGCGTATCCGGCGTCCACCACGGCGAACGGCGCGTAGCCGCCGTCCGCGTCCCACCCGGTGTACCGCGACGCGGCGCAGAGGTTTTCGGCACCACGCACGCAGTACCGGCATCGACCGCAGGTGTGCCTGAGCCACGCGATCCCCGTGCGATCGCCCGCCGCGAATTCCGTCACCCCGGAGCCGACGGCGATGACGTCACCGACCACCTCGTGTCCGGGCGTGACGCCGGCTCGGTGCACCGGTAGATCGCCCTCGGCGACGTGCAGGTCCGTGCGGCACACGCCGCACACGCTGACCCGGACCAGCAGTTCCCCGTCGCCGGGTTGCGGGACGGGCCGTTCCACCAGGGCCATCGGCGAACCGGCGATCGGTCCCGGTCGGGCCACCGACCAGCCTCGCATCGTGCCTGGAATGTCCACCCGCCCAGTCTTGCCCGTGCCACCGGTCGGTGCTCGCCGTTGCGGAGGGCACGCCGGCTGCCGCGGTCAGTGCGGTCGGGTCCACCCGCATCGGTCGCGCCGCACCGAGCTCGCGACGGGCTTGTCCGTCGACAGCCACGCCGGCCGGCGACAGCCTCTGGTCACCCCGGCGGACCAGAGACCGTCACCGGCCCCGGGAAGGCCGACCGCCTGCGCCCGGTGGTATCCCACCGGGCTGCGGGACTGCCGGCAGTGTTCGGGTGTCACCGGTTTCAGCGGCGCACGGTGCGTCCGCGGCCGACCCGGGTCCAGATCAGCAGCACGATCACGGCGCCGATGAAGGCTCCGATGATGCCCGCGGGCTGCAGGAAACCGTCCTGCGCGTCCTTGTGGAAAAGCAGGTAGCCGAGGAAGCCGCCAACGAACGAACCGACGATGCCCAGCAGGATCGTCATCGGAATCGACATGTCCTGCCGCCCGGGGACGACAAGCCGGGCAAGCGCCCCGGCAATGAGGCCGATGACGATGATGCTCACGATCAGACCAAGCATGGTGTGCCTTCCTTTCGCTGATCTCCGAGCCGTCCCGGCACCGGAAAGCCAGGGCAGGTGATCCCTTGACCTGATCGACTGTGGCACCCCTAGGGCGGGTTCGGCACACCCCTAGGTAGGTTAATGTCGCCGGTATGACACAGGCGTCCCGCAGCAGTCCCATCACCGTCGCGCTCGTCGACGACTACGACGTGGTGCTGTTGGGGGTCGCCCAGATGCTGTATCCCTACCGCGACCGCGTGGTGATCGCCGAGATCGACACCAACGAGAGCCTTGTCGATGCGGTCGACATCGTGCTGTACGACTCCTTCGCGCAGCCGGAGTCCGACCACGAGGACATCCGGGTTCTGGTGGAGAACCCGCGCGCCAAGAAGGTAGTCGTCTACACCTGGAACTTCCACCCCGATCTGGTCACCACGGCCCGCAAGCAGGGCGTGCACGGGTACCTGTCCAAGACGCTGCCGGCGCGGGAACTGGTCGCCGCCCTGGAGGCGGTGCACGCCGGTGAGGTGGTGGTCAGTGAGCAACCCCCGCGGGCCAGGAGCACCAGCGGGCTGGACTGGCCCGGCCGGAGCGAGGGACTCACGGACCGCGAATCGGAGATCCTCGCGCTCATCACCCAGGGCAAGAGCAACGCCGAGGTCGCGGCGCTGACCTTCCTGAGCCCCAATACGATCAAGTCCTACATCCGGACCAGCTACCGCAAGATCAACGTCGGCAGCCGGACCCAGGCGGTGCTCTGGGGCGTCAACAACGGGTTCACCCCGGACCACAACCGCATCGACCACTGGCGCGGCGGTCCCTGAGCGGCGAGCCCGGCCGGCGGTGTGACGGGCTGGACACCCCGCAGGCCGAGGACGATCATGGTGACTTCCGTTGGCAGCCAGGAGGATCGCATGCGGGCGTTGCGGGTGATGGCCAATTTGCGGGTGCCCGACATCGATACGGCGCGGGGCTTCTACACCGACTTCCTGGGCCTGCCCACCGAGGAATTCAACATGGGCTGGGTCGCCCGCTACACGTCGCCGGACGGCAGGGCGAACCTGCAACTGGTCACCCGTGACGCCACATCGTCCGACGACGCGGTCGCCTCCGTGTTCACCGATGACGTCGAGGCCGCCTACCGGGAGGCGCAGCAGGCGGGCTACCAGATCGTGCATCCGCTGACGACCGAACCGTGGGGCGTGCGCCGGTTCCTGGTCCGGGCGCCCGACGGCAACGTGATCAACATCGTCCACCACCCGGACTGAGGCTGCAGGATGGTGCCCATGGGTTCGATGACCAAGGGCGCCAACATCCCCGTTCCCGCATCGTCGGTGCGTGCCGTCCTGCGGTGGACGTCCGGCCGGGGGGTACCCGAGGTCGACGTCTCCGCGCTGTTGCTGACCGAAGAGGGCCGGGTGCGGGACGACGCCGACTTCGTCTTCTACAACCAGCCCCACGATGCTTCGGGGGCCGTCCGGCACGCGGGACAGACCGCGAACGGGTCGACCACCGTGGACGTCATCGTGGTCGATCTCGCGGCGCTGGAAGCGGCCATCTGCTGCGTCGTGATCGCGGCGTCCGCCGGCGGCGGCACCTTCGCCGATGTCCCGGGGCTCGCGCTGACCCTGCAGGACGCCGGCGGAGCAGAGCTGGCCGAATTCGAGATCAGCGGCGCCACCACGGAAACTGCCTTCGTCGTCGGCGAGCTGTACCGCAGGGCGGGCGGGTGGAAGTTCCGCGCCATCGGCCAGGGCTACGCGGCCGGGCTGGCCGGCCTGGCCACCGACTACGGGATCAGGGTCGCAGAAGAACCCGAGACGCCCTCCGATGCACCCGGGCGCGTCCCGCCCGCCGCCCCGGTGCCCGCCTGGCCGCCGCGGCCGCCGGACGTCCCGGCCCCGCCGTTGCGGCCGACACCGATGCCGCCATGGCCGGCGGTGCCGTCACCGTTCAGGCGCTGATCCGGGCCCGGGCGACCGCATCGGTCAGAGCACCCGCAGCCCCGACATGCCGCCGTCCACGGCCAGCAACGCGCCGGTGGTGGATGCCGACATCGGCCCGGCGAGGTAGCAGATCGCGTGGGCGACCTCGTCCGCACTGACCAACCGGCCCATCGGCTGCCGGGCGCGCAGTGCGGCGGCCGCCGCCTCGGCGTCGTCGGCCTGCTCGAGAAGTCTGCTCACCCAGGGGGTGTCGGCGGTGCCCGGGGTGACGGCGTTGACCCTGATGCCCTCGCGAACATGATCGGCCGCCATCGCGAGGGTGAGGGCGGCGACCGCCCCCTTGCTGGCCGAGTACAGCGCACGCTGCACGACACCGGTGGTCGCCACCACCGACGAGGTGTTGACGATGCTCGGGTGCGCCGACCGCCGCAGGTACGGCAATGCGGCCCGGCTGACCCGCGCGATGCCGACGACATTGACGTCGAGCACCCGGTGCCATTCGGTGTCGTCATTGGCCGCGATGTCGCCCACGGCGCCGATACCGGCGTTGTTGATCACGATGTCGATGCCGTCCAGGCGGTCGGCGATCAGGTGCACGGCGGCGCGCACCGCGATGTCGTCGGTGATATCGCACGTCGCGGCCATCTCCACCACGGCGGGCGCGTCGTCGACCCGATCGATGATGGCCACCCTGGCGCCGCGGCCGGTGAGCATCACCGCCGTGGCCGCGCCGATGCCACTGGCGCCGCCGGTCACAACTGCCGTCAGTCCGCCGAGATCATCCATCGAGCAACCCTTTCCGGTGCGGTGTGCAGGTCAACGCCGGGGATCGACGTGGATCTTCGGACCGGCCCCGGCGCCCGGGGGCCGCCATCCGGCCAGCACGTCACCGACCCGATCGAGCCCCACCGTCGCCGCCACCAGCGGCCGGGGGTCGACCCGGCCGGCGGCGTAGTCGTCGATCGTGCCTTCGAGGCCGCCCGACGCGCTGAGGATTCCGACGGCGGTGACGTCCTTGATCACCATGGTCCGGGTGTCGATCGAGCTCGGTGTCCCGGCCAGCCCGATGTACACCACTCGTTTGCCGGGTTCGACGTGGTCCAGGGCGAACGCCGGCATCGCCGCGGACTGCGATGCATCCAGGACGGCATCCCACGGCATCGCCGGCGTCTCGGCCGCGGTGAACGCCGACAGACCCTGCGCCCTGGCGAAATCCAGGCCGCGCCCGGGCAACGCGAGAAGGTGCACCTCGGCGCCGCGGGCGAGCGCGAAGCGGGCGGCGAGAATCCCGATGGTGCCCGGTCCGATCACCAGGAGCCGGTCACCGCGGGTGAGTGCGGCGGCCCGGACGGCACGCAGGGCGTTCCCGCCCGGCTCCACCATGGCCCCGGCGGTGTCGTCGATCTCCGCCGGCAGGCGGTGCAGGGCCGTCACCGGTACCGCGAGCTGCTCGGCCAGTGCCCCGGGGAACCCGCCGCGGATGCCGATCTCGAAACGGTTCTCGCACACGTGCCGCCGCCCGGCCCGGCAACGGGCGCAGTGCCCGCATCCCAGCATGGTGTCGCCGGTGACCCGCACCCCGAACCAGGCCGGGTCGACGTCCGCGGCGGCTGCGCTGACGGTGCCGCACCACTCGTGCCCGAGCCGCAACGGGTAGGACGCGTGTCCCTGGTGCAGGTAAGCCATCTCACCGGTGAAGAACTCGGCGTCGGTGCCGCACACACCGACCCTGGCCACGTCGACGACCACCTGGCCGGGGTGCGGCCGCGGCGGCGGTACCTCGGTGACGGTGGACTCCCCCGGCCCGGTCACCACGAACGCTCTCATCGCGGGCCGCCGCGCCCGGCCACGCAGCCCCCGTCGACGATCACCGGGGTGGCAGCGCGGCCGGCTGCGTCGACGTCGTGGTCGTCGTCGATCCGCACCACCGGCCGCTCCGCGCCCACCGGCCCCAGTTGCACGAGCAGCACGGCGCTTCCCGCGGCGCGCCGACACCACTTGCACCGCAACGGCTCGCGCGATCCGGGCCGTGTCGCCGCGAATGTTCAGTGCGATTCACGGGCCACCCGATCACCGCTGGAGCCGACCAGGAAGTCCAGGTCCGCGCCGGTCCCGGCCTGCCCGACGGTGTCCACGTACAGCTTCTCCCAACCTCTCCTCGGCGCCGCGTACGCCTGCACCGCCGCCGGTGCCGGTGCCCGCTGCGCCAACTCGTCCGCCGGGAGATCAAGGTCCAGGCGGCGGTTCGGCACGTCGAGCACGACCACGTCGCCGGTGCGGACCAGGCCCAGCGGGCCACCCGCGGCGGCCTCGGGCGAGACGTGCAGCACCACGGTGCCGTATGCGGTGCCGCTCATCCGGCCGTCGCACACCCGCACCATGTCGCGGACACCCTGCCGCAGCAGCTTGCTGGGCAACGGCATGTTCGCGACCTCCGGCATGCCGGGGTAGCCGCGCGGGCCGCAGCCGCGCAGCACCAGGACGTCGTCGGCGGCCACGTCCAGGTCGAGATCGTCGATCCGCGCGTGCAGGTCCTCGACGGAGTCGAACACCACCGCCCGACCGCGATGCCGGAGCAGCCCCGGCGTGGCGGCGGACGGTTTGATCACGGCTCCGTCCGGCGCGAGAGTGCCGTACAGCACAGCGATACCGGCGTGCGCCTGGACCGGCATGGCCCGTTCCCGGATCACCTCGGCGTCCCAGATGCGGGCGGCGTCCAGGTGCTCCACCAGGGGCCGGCCGGTCACCGTGATCGCCGCCGGGTCGAGCAGGTCCCGCACCTCGCGCAGCACGGCGGCCACTCCCCCGGCCCGGTACAGGTCCTCCATCAGGAAGCGGCCCGCGGGCTGCAGGTCGACCAGCAGCGGGACGTCGGAGCCGGTGCGGTCGAAGTCGTCCAAAGTCAGCGGGACTCCGACCCGACCCGCGATGGCCAGCAGGTGGACGACCGCGTTGGTGGAGCCGCCGACCGCGGCCAGCGCCACGATGGCGTTGAGAAACGCACCGCGGGTGAGGATCTCGCTGGGCCGCCGGTCCCGCTCGACGAGTTCGACGGCCAACCGCCCGGTGTCGTGGGCTGCCTCCAGCAGCCGGCTGTCGGACGCCGGGGTTCCGGCGACGCCGGGGATGGTGACGCCGAGCGCCTCGGCGACGACGGCCATCGTGGACGCCGTGCCCATGGTGTTGCAGTGCCCGCGGCTGCGGATCATGGACGACTCGGAGCGCAGGAAGTCCTGCCGGGACAGGGTTCCGGCGCGCACCTCCTCGGAGAGCCGCCACACGTCGGTGCCGCAGCCGAGCGCCAGGCCGCGGAACGTGCCGGTCAGCATCGGTCCACCGGGGATGACCACCGCCGGCAGGTCCACCGACGCCGCCGCCATCAGCAGCGCCGGGATGGTCTTGTCGCAGCCGCCGAGCAGCACCACACCGTCAATGGGGTTGGCGCGCAGCATCTCCTCGATGGCCATTGCCGCCATGTTCCGCCACAGCATGGCCGTCGGGCGGACCTGAGTCTCACCCAGCGACACGACGGGCAGGTTCAGCGGGATGCCGCCGGCCTCGTAGGCACCGTTCTTGACGCTGTGCGCCACCTCGTCCAGATGCGCGTTGCACGGCGTGAGGTCGGAGGCGGTGTTGGCGATGGCGATGTGCGGCCGGCCGTCGAAAGCGTGCCCGGGCAGGCCGCGGCGCATCCAGGCGCGGTGGATGTAGGCGTTGCGGTCGTCCCCGGCGTACCACTGGGCGCTGCGGTACACCGTCATCGCTCCACCACCTCCGGTGGCCGGCGACGGCCGGTCAGGACGACCCCGGCGAGCGGGCCAGCGCTGTCAGCAGCGGGATCTGCGCGGCCCGCTCCGCCGCCAGCTGTTCCGGCGGGGCGGCGTACGGTGCCGTCGCCATCAGCGCCTTGATGGCGCGCACCGCGGGCGCCGGGGATTCCGCGACGGCGGCGGCGAGGTCGGCGACGGCGTCGTCCAACTCGGCGACGGGCACGCTGACCAGCGCCAGGCCGATCCGCACCGCCTCATCGGCCGGCACGTGCCGCCCGGTGGCGCAGATCTCCAGCGCGCGCTGGTAGCCCACCAGCCGGGTCAGCCGACCGGTGCCGCCGAGGTCCGGCACCAGTCCCAGGCTGACCTCGGCCATCCGGAACTGGGCGTCGTCGGCGGCGACGATGAGGTCGCAGGCCAGCGCGAGCTGGAAACCGGCACCCACCGCGTGTCCGGCGACGGCCGCGATGGAGATGAAGCGCGGGTCGGCGAGCCAGCTGAAGCCACGCTGGAAAACGGCGATCGTCTCGTCGGCGACCGTCGGGGGCGCCCCGGCCAGCAGCGCCAGCAGCGAACCCGGCTGTCGGGAGAAGGCCGACCGGTCGAGGCCCGCGGAAAACGACTGGCCCTCACCGCAGACCAGCACCACCCTGATGTCATCGTCCACCCGTGAGCCGATGTGCGCCAGGGCTTCCCAGGTCTCGGGCAGCTGGGCATTGCGGACCGCCGGACGGTTCAACGACACCGTCATGACCGGACGGTCGACGCGCACGGCAACGTGGCCGCGCTGCAGCAGTTCGTCGTCGATGCCTACTGTGGCGCTGCCGGTCACTTCTTCTTCGTGCGGGTGGCGCCACCGCGGCCCCGCAGTGGCACGTCGGCGTCGAGCAGCAACCGGTGGACGAAGCCGTAAGACCGTCCGGTGCCCTCGGCGAGCGCGCGGATGCTCTGGCCCTTCTCGTACTTCTTGCGTAGGTCGGCTGCGAGCTTGTCCCTGGCGGCGCCGGTGATCCTGGCGCCTTTCCTGATGGTCACCGACTTCGTCGTTGTGGATGCAGTCTTGGTGTCTGTGGCCACGGCGCCACCCCTTAGTCGGATGCCTCGGCACGATCGGCGGGATTGTCTTGACTGCGGTCCATGATCGAACACAACCGCCGGGTGCGCCACCGGGGACGCCGCCCCCCGTCGGGTCGGGGGTCCGCGGCGTTGGCCGGGCTCAGGCCAGTTCCACCAGGTCCAGGTAGTCGGCCGACCAGTGATCCTCGGTGCCGTCGGGCAGCAGGATGACGCGTTCGGGCTGCAGGGCGGTCACCGCGCCGGGGTCGTGAGTGACCAGGACGACGGCGCCGGCATAACGGTGCAGCGCGTCGAGCACCTGTTCGCGGCTGGCGGGGTCCAGGTTGTTGGTCGGCTCGTCGAGCAGCAGCACGTTCGCCGCCGACGACACCAGGCCGGCCAGTGCCAGCCTGGTCTTCTCCCCGCCGGACAGCGTTCCGGCCTTCTGGTCGAGCTGCTCACCGCTGAACATGAACGAGCCCAGCAGGTTGCGCAGCTCCTGGGCACCGGCGTCCGGCGCGGCGTGCCGGGTGTTCTCCCAGACGGTCGCGTCCGGGTCGATCGTCTCGTGCTCCTGCGCGTAGTAGCCCAACCGCAACCCGTGACCGGCCTGCACCTCGCCGGTGTCCGGCTGCTCCTGGCCACCGAGCAACTTCAGCAGCGTCGTCTTGCCGGCGCCGTTGAGCCCCAGCACGACCACCCGGCTGCCGCGGTCGATGGCCAGGTCGACGCCGGTGAAGATCTCCAGCGACCCGTAGGACTTGGACAGCTTCTCCGCGGTCAGTGGCGTCCGCCCGCACGCCGCCGGTTGCGGGAATCTGATCTTGGCCACCCGGTCGGCGACGCGGACCTCGTCCAGCCCGGCCATCAGCTTCTCCGCGCGCCGCACCATCTGGTGCGCGGCCGCCGCCTTGGTCGCCTTGGCGCCCAGCTTGGCCGCCTGCGTCATCAGCACCGACGCCTTCTTCTCGGCGTTGGCGCGTTCCCGGCGGCGGCGCTGCTCGTCGGTCGAGCGGGCCTCCAGGTAACGCTGCCAGCTCATGTTGTAGGCATCGAGTTCGCCGCGGACCGCGTCGAGGAACCACACCTTGTTGACCACGGCGGCGAGCAGGTCGACGTCGTGGGAGATGATCACCACCCCGCCGGAGAAGCTCTTGAGGTAGTCGCGGAGCCACACGATGGAGTCGGCGTCCAGGTGGTTGGTCGGCTCGTCGAGCAGCAGCATCATGCCGGTGGACGAGCCGTCCTCGGCCTTCGCACCGAACAGGATCCGGGCCAGTTCCACCCGCCGACGCTGTCCACCGGACAGCGTGCTCATGGTCTGCGACAGCACCCGGTCGGGCAGGCCCAGGTTGGAACAGATCCGCGCCGCCTCCGACTCGGCCGCGTAGCCGCCGAGGTTCGAGAACTGCTCCTCGATCCGGCCGTACCGCTCGGTGGCGGCCGCCAGCTCGCGCGGGTCGGTCAGCTCCGCCATCTGGATCTGGACCTTCTCCAGTTGGGCGACCAGCACGTCCAACCCACGCGCGGACAGCACCCGGTCCTTGGCGGTGACGGTGATGTCACCCTCACGTGGGTCCTGCGGCAGATAGCCGATCGGCAGCGTCCTGGTGACCGTCCCGGCGTGCGGGGTGCCCTCACCGGCAAGCACGCGCAGGGTGGTGGTCTTCCCGGCGCCGTTGCGGCCGACCAGGCCGACGCGGTCACCGTGATGCAGGCGAAGGGACGTATCGGACAGCAGGATCCGCGTCCCGGCCCGGAGTTCCAGACCGGTGGCTGTGATCACGTGTTCTGATTCTACCCGGCGGTTCCCAGCCGATTTCCCGTTTGTGGATGGTGGTTCGTATCCCCTCTGACACAGGGGTCAGCACGGCCGCGGGCGGCGTGTCGCCACCACCGCGCGGCGCATCGGATCCGCAGGCATGACCGGCACCGGGTCCCGTGGGATCACCGACCGGACGACGGGTCACCGGTCGGCCGGGTCACCTGCCCAGGCCCGCCCGCTTGAGCGCGTCGGCCATCGCCCCGCCCGGTGCCGGTGGGCGCGGTTGCCGGCCGGCGGGCGGTTTCGGCGCGCCGGACGACCGTTCCGCGCCTCGCGGAGCCGGCCGGCCCGATGGGCTCCGCACCGACCGTTGCGCAGCGGCACCGGGTTCGTCGTCCAGTCGCAGGGACAGCGAGATCCGTTTGCGGTTCTCGTCGACCTCCATCACCTTAACGGTGACCACCTGCCCGGAGGTGACCACCTGACGCGGGTCGCTGACGAAGGTGCGGGACATCGCCGACACGTGCACCAACCCGTCCTGGTGCACGCCGACATCGACGAACGCACCGAACGCGGCGACATTGGTGACGACCCCCTGCAGCACCATGCCCGGCCGGAGATCGGTGATCTTCTCCACCCCTTCGGCGAACCTGGCCGTGACGAAGGCGGGCCGCGGGTCGCGCCCGGGCTTCTCCAGTTCGGCCAGGATGTCGGTGACCGTGGGCAGCCCGAAGGTGTCGTCCACGAACGCGGCAGGCGTCAGTTGTCGCAGCGTCGCGGTGTTCCCGATCAGCTCCTTGATGCCGCCGCCGGTTGCGGTGAGGATCCGGCGCACCACCGAATACGCCTCCGGATGCACGCTGGAGGCATCCAGTGGGTCGTCACCACCGGCGATCCGCAGGAACCCGGCGCACTGCTCGTAGGCCTTCGCGCCGAGGCGCGGAACGTCCTTCAACGCGCGGCGGGACGCGAAGGGGCCGTTGGCATCCCGGTGGGCGACGATGTTCTCCGCGAGCGTCCCGGAGATGCCCGACACCCGGGCGAGTAGTGGCACGGAGGCCGTGTTGACCTCGACGCCGACGGCGTTGACACAGTCCTCCACCACCGCGTCCAGCGACCTCGCGAGCACCGATTCGGCGATGTCGTGCTGGTACTGTCCGACACCGATCGCCTTCGGGTCGATCTTGACCAGTTCGGCCAAGGGGTCCTGCAACCGCCGGGCGATGGACACCGCCCCGCGCAGCGAGACGTCCAGATCGGGCAGTTCGCGGCTCGCGTAGGCCGATGCGGAGTACACCGACGCCCCCGCCTCGGACACCACGATGGTGCTCAGCCTGGCGCACCTGGCTGCCAGTTCCTTTGCCAGCCGGTCGGTTTCGCGGGACGCCGTGCCGTTCCCGATGGCCACGAGCTCGACGCCGTGCGTGGTGACCAGGCGTTGCAGGGTCGCCAGCGCCTGCTCCCAGCGGTTGGCGGGCTGGTGCGGGTGGATCGTGTCGGTGGCCACCGCCTTGCCGGTGCGGTCGACGACGGCCACCTTGACGCCTGTCCGGAAGCCCGGGTCCAGGCCGAGAATGGTCCGGCTGCCCGCGGGCGCCGCGAGCAGCAGGTCCTTGAGGTTGGCGGCGAAGACGGCTGCCGCGTCGCGCTCGGCGGACTGCCGCAGTCGCGTCCTGACGTCCACGCCCAACGAGGGCAGGATCCGGGTGCGCCAGGCCCACCGGACGTTGTCCAGCAGCCACGCATCAGCGGGACGCCCCCGGTCGGCGACGCCGAACCTGCGGGCGATCCGGCGCTCGGAGTCGGACAGCGCCGCACCATCGGGGGCCGTGCCGTTCGCGGTCGGGTCCGGCTCCACCGTCAGACTCAGGACACCGGCGGCCTCCCCCCGGTAGAGCGCCAGAATGCGGTGTGAAGGAAGCCTCCTCAGTGGCTCGCGGAAATCGAAGTAGTCGGTGAACTTGTGCGCGTCCTTGGCGTCCGCACCGGCGGTGCGCAGCGTGGCGGCCAGAACGCCGCGCTGCCACAGCAGGTCGCGCAGTTCGCCGAGCAGGTCGGCGTCCTCCCCGAAGCGCTCGGCGAGGATGGCTCGCGCACCGGCCAGCGCCGCGTCGGCGTCGGGGACACCGCGGTCGGCGGCGACGAAGGCCCTTGCGGCGAGGGCGGGTTCGCGGGTCGGTGTACCGATCAGCAGGTCGGCCAGCGGTTCCAGCCCGGCTTCCCGGGCGATCTGTGCCTTGGTCCGGCGTTTCACCTTGAACGGCAGATAGATGTCCTCCAGCCTGGCCTTGGTGTCCGCCGCGGCGATGCGGGCCGCGAGCTGATCGGTCATCCGGCCCTGGGCGGTGATCGCCTCTACGACGGCGGCCCGGCGATCCTCCAGTTCGCGCAGGTAGTCGAGCCGTTCGGTCAGCGTCCGCAACTGCGCGTCGTCCAGCGACCCGGTCACCTCCTTGCGGTAACGGGCGACGAACGGCACCGTGGCGCCGCCGTCGAGCAGGTCGATCGCCGCCTGCACCTGCCACGGTTTCGCGGACAGCTCCGCCGCGATGCGCTCGGTGATCCGTGTCGCGGTGTCGTCGACCGCTGGACTCATGGGGAAGCTCCGTTCTGCTGCGATCCGTGCGGTACCACGGCGTCCCGGTCGCCGGGGCGGCGCACGGTGATCTCCACCGAGAGCGCACGCGCCGCAACGTCATCCAACACGGCCCGCCGCGGTTCTACGACGTCGGGGAATGAACGCGCCGGCAGATCACCGAGCGGCGCGAGCCGCGGGTCGGCGAGCACGTCGCTGATGCCGCGCCGGTCGCCGCCGAGCACCAGGCCGGACAGCGATGACACCACCGGCAGCAACACTCTCGCGGCGGTGCCGGCGGCGCTGTCGTACGAGGCGGAGCGTTGGTTCCCGCGGCGCCGGGCGAAGCGCTGCTGCGACCAGCCACCCGCGGCCGTCCGGCCCTGCAGGTAGGCACGGTCCGTCGACGAACTGAGCACGGTGCCGTGCCGGGCCACCCCCACGGAGTGGGCGCCGCCGCGGACCAGCAGGATCCCTACGGCGCCGATACCCGCCAGGTGCTCCAGCAGTGCCTCCACCGGTTCCCGGCCACCGACCGCCATCGGACCGAACGGCACCGCCAGCTCGGCAACGGTGCCGTCGGCGGCCCGCACCGTCACGCCGGCGCCGTCGGTCGCGATGTCCGCCAGGCCGGCATTCCGTCCGCCGAACCGGTTCACCCAGCCCACGAGACGATCCGGCGGAATCTCCACCACCACCCCGCCGCCGGGTGCGCTGCGGCGGCGGGTCATCGCCGGGCCGCGCGCGGCATCCTGATCACAGGCCGGACCCCGCATCCCACAGGTGGCCGGTCAACCCGGCCAGCGTGCGAGCCGAGGCGCCCGCCCGGTCGTCGGTGAGCGAGGCGACGTAGTCGATGATGCCGCGCCCCCTGCCGAGCCGGGCGACGTCCTCACTGGACGATGCCGACTCGCCGGTGGGCCCGACGAGAAACTCCGGCTCTTGCCGGGCCACCTTCCGATAGCCCGTCGTCGCCAGATCCACCAGGTCGAGCAGCCGCCGCGGCGCGCGGCCGGCGTCGATCGGGTCGGTGAGCCAGGACTCGAGATTTGCGACCAGTGAGCCGAGTGCCTCCGCCTGCCCGCGCTGGAACATCGCCAGGTCCGGCCGGTCGAGGACGAACCGCTGGTGCACGAACTTCAGTACCGCCACCTCGTGCCACGCCTGCCGACCGAGCACCACATGACCGGCGCGGATCGGTGGATCGAGGATGACGTCGACCGAGGCCTCCAGGTGCTCGATCCAGCTACCGGTGAAGCTGTTGATCGCCCGTTCCGCAGCCAGCGACGAGTCGAACGGGACGGCGAGCAACCCGTCGACCAGATCGGTGGCGACCCGGCCGACGGCCACACCGAAGGCGTCGTCGTCGAAGATCCACCCGTCCCTCGCCTTCAGCCGGCGTCGCAGATTTTCCAACGCGTAACCGGGCTGCCGTTCCGAGCCGGCCGCGCGCGGCGTGAAGCCCACCGTCTGCCACCGGGCGAATTCGGCCCGCCGCCGGATCCAGGTCCGGAACTCGGCCGAGACCGACGCATGCTGTAACACCCCCGCACGGTGGAAATCGTCGAGATCGTGCAGGGAGTAAGCGATGTCGTCCGCGACGTCCATGACGGAACATTCGACCGTCTGCCGCAGCGGGCCGATCCGTGGGAAGGCGGCCAGCACGTCCCGCATCTCGGCGATGTCCGGGGCGTAGGCGGAGAACTTCGCCGAACCGCGGCCTTCCAGCCCCGGACCGCCACCCCGCGGTGGTGTCGGCACCGCGGCGGCGTCGCTCGGGTGCGGCGTCGGGTGGTGCATCCGGCCCCACGGGTACTTCAGCACCCCGGCGCGGACGGCGGCGGTGAGGTTCAGCCCGCTGCCGTCGCTGCCGTGCACGTCGAGTTCGGTGAGGATCCGGAACGTCTGGGCGTTGCCTTCGAACCCGTCGGCGAGCCCGAATCGGGAGCGAGCGATCCGGTCCAGGATCCGTTCACCGAGGTGCCCGAACGGCGGATGTCCGAGGTCGTGCGCGCTCGCCGCCGCCTGCACCACAACGGGATCGCAGCCGCCCAACCGGTCCGCGAGTTCAGCATCCGGGCCGGCGCGCAGTGCGGTGGCGATGGCGCGGGCAACTGCGGTGACCTTGATGGTGTGCGTCAACCGGTTGTGCACGACCTGGCCCGAGGCACCCTGCGAGATGACCTGGGTGACCGCGGCGAGCCGCGAGAAGTACGGCGAGAATCTGATCCGCTCGAGGTCCACCCGAAACTGGCTCTCGGTGGCCGACGCCATTTCGTTCGATGCGCCGGCGACCGCGGCGGCCGGGTCCTGGTCACCGGTCTCGGCGCATCGACGGGCCAGGCGCGGATCCATGAGCGGAATCTACCGGTCGGTGCGGACAGGCCCCGGACGCCCGATCACCGCCCCTTCCCATCGGCATTCGGTGACGGGTGCCCGGTGGCCGCGCGCGGCCGAGCCGTCAGCGGATCACCGCGGTCAGTACCGGGGTCGTTCCCGCGGCCGTCCGCACGGAGTACAGGTACGGCGTATTCGGGAACAGGCCGACGTCGGTGAAGGACCGGGCGGTGACGGTGGCGATGCGGATCCCGGACCGCAGCACGTCGTACGACGGCGCGGAGCCGTCCCAGCCGAGGGTGACGGCGGACGGGGTCGTGCCGGCGACCCGCAGATTGCTCGGCGTCGACGCGGGCGTGCTGCTGCCGGCCGTCGTCGTGGGGGTGGCCGTGGTGCCGACAGGTGTCGTCGAGGGCCCGCCGGGCGAGGTCGGCGCGTTGCCGATCCGCACGGTGATCACCGGCGTGGTCATTCCTGCCCCGCGGATCGAGTACAGGTAGGGGGTGTTCGGCAGCAGACCGACGTCGGTGAAACGGTTTCCGGTCACCGTGGCGATCCACTGGTCCGAGCGCAGGACGTCGTAGGTAGCGCCGGCGGCGCCGTCCCAGTCCAGCGTGATGGTGCTCGTCGTGGTGCCGGCGACCCGAAGATTGCCGGGCGCGGCGGACATGCCGACGGTCGACGACGTCGTCGCGGAACCGCTCATCGGTGGCGTGGTGCTGCCGGGGGTAGGGGTGCCGGACGGCGGCGGGGTGCGGGTGGTGGCGGGACCGGTGCCGCCGCGGTAACTGACGTTCACCCAATCCACGATCATCGGAACGCCCGGTGTGGTGTCGGCGGTCGGTCCCCCACCCAGTTTGTTCGGGAATGCACCGCCGACGGCGACATTCATGATGATGAAGTACCCGGCGTGCTCCGACAGTGCGGCCCAGGTCGCGGCGGGAACCTGATTCTCGTTGACGGTGAACGTCAATGCCCCGTCGAGGTACCACCGCAGTTGATCACTGGTGCCGCTGCGGTCCCATTCCAGGCCGTAGGTGTGCATCCCCGCCTGGCAGCTGGTGACCAGGCACGGGGTGCCGGCGTCGTCGACGCCGTTGTTGATGCCCTCGGGCTCGTTGCACGGGCCGCCCCAGGTGCCGCAATGCAGAACGTTGTACGTCCAGTTCAGCCCCTGGACGTTCTCCATGATGTCGACCTCACCGATCGCCGGCCACGACCAACGGTCGGCCCGGTACGGGCCGCCCAGCATCCAGAACGCCGGCCAGTAGCCCTTCGCCGCCTTTCCCGTGACATTTGGCATCTGCAAACGACTCTCCACCCGCATGACGCCGTTGTCGGGCGGTTTGAGATCAGCCCTGACAGTCTCCACCCGGGCCGAGGTCCATGCGCCGGCAGCATCCCGCTGCGGGGTGATGTAGAGGGCGCCGTCGCGGACCTGGACGTTCCGCGGGTCGTCGGTCATGGTCTGGATCTCGCCGGTGCCGAACGCCGCCGGACCGCCGGGATAGGACGTCCCGAGGGTCAGCTGCCAGAGCGCCGGATCGGGTAACCCGGAGCCCGAGAAGTCGTCGCGCAGAACCGTTGTCCAGGTCGGACCGGTCGAGGCCGTCATCGGTGAGGTCGAGGCGACAGCCGGCGCGGTCACCGCGACCCCCACCCCCGCCGCGGCAATTGTCAAACCCACCAGGGCTGCAGCGATAGCGGGTCGACGATGCATCGAAGTCCTTTCGGGCGAACCGCTGTCGGCAACCGGGGACCTTCGTTCACCTCGGAGGTTGTCACAGTCAGTAGTCAGAAAGTAACAGATCGCTGCAGAACCGGCCCAGCTGTGATCGCAACTCAAGCCATATGGTGGTATCGCTTCCACCACGGCCCGCCGGCATGGCGGCCATCGTCACGATGCGCGCCCGAACGATCCCATCGCTGCTGCCGAAAGTGGCCACCCGAGGGCGCCGTCGCGGGCGCCCACGGTGCGCAGCGCTGTGCCGGGCGGGGTTACGTCCGGTGCGCGAGCCGGTGCTGTTGTGGGCTCATGCCGCGCACCCTGGTGAACGCGGCACTCAGCGCGAAGGGGCTGCCGTACCCGACCTGACGGGCCACCGAGGCGAGGGTCGCGTCGGGATCCAGCAGGAGGTCAGCGGCCAGGTCCAGCCGCCAGTTGGTGAGGAACGTCATCGGCGGCTCACCGGACACCTGGGCGAAGCGACGGGCGAAGGCGGCGCGCGACATACCGGTCGCCGCAGCAAGTGTACCGACTGTCCAGGGGTGTGCGGGCTGGTTCTGCATCAGCCGCACCGCCTTGCCCGCCGCCGGATCCGTTGTCGCCCGGTACCAACCGGCTTGATCAGATCCGCTGCCGGAGAACCACTCTCGTAAGGCGGATACCAGCAGCAGATCCAACAACCGGTCGAGCACCGCCTCTTGCCCGGGTCGGTCGATCGTCGCCTCCCGCTCCACGAGGGCGATCAGCGACTGATTCCCGTCCTGGGCGCCCAGGGTGAGCAATGGCGGCAATGCAGCGAACAGGTGCCGCCCGACACCGTGACGGGCCAGGTAGGTGCCGGTGACCATCACCACCGGCCCGGCCGGATCGTTGCCCCAGGTCCGCACTCCGAGACTGGTGATGTCCACCAGTTCCCGCCCGTCGATCGTCGTGCAGCGCTGACCCGGGTGGATGACGGCTTGCGGCGCAACCCGGCTCGCACTGGCGATCGTGTAGCCGTCCGGGCCACGCAGGACGGCGACGTCACCGGGCCGGAGGTCGGCGGCGGGCGCGCAGTCGGGCTGCACATGCGCCGAGCCCGCAGCCATCGCGACCACGGTCAGCGGCGCCTCGTCCTGGATCCGCAGCGACCACGGCGGCCGCAGGACCGACCGCAGCACGAACGCGCCGCGCGCCCGGGGGCCGTCCAACAGGCCGACAACGGAGTCCATCCTCATACGGTAGACGATCGCGTATGCAATGTGGTCTCTTGACCATGGATCGTCTCACCAATCGTCGGTGAGATGAGATCCATGAACACCGACATTCACTGCGCACCGCACATCCTGGTGCTCGGCGCGACCGGCCGGACCGGCCGTCGCGTCATGCACCGGTTGGCGGCCCGAGGCCTGCCGGCGCGGGCCGGATCACGCCGGGGAACCCCACCCTTCGAGTGGCACAACCCTGCCGGATGGGACGAGGTCATCGACGGCACCCGTGCCGCCTACCTGTGCTATCACCCGGACCTCGCTGTACCGGGAGCTGCGGACATCGTGGGTGCGTTCGCCCGCGCGGCTGTCGACGCCGGGATGTCCCGGTTGGTGCTGCTGACCGGCCGGGGAGAGGACGCGGCCCAGCGGACGGAGTCGCTCGTGCGGTCGGCGGCCGCCGGATCGCCCACCACCGTGACCGTGGTGCGGTGCAGTTGGTTCGCGCAGAACTTCAGCGAGGGCTTCTTCCGCGACGAGGTGCTGACGGGGCAGGTGGCAATGCCGGTCGGCGACGTCCTGGAACCGTTCGTCGACGTGGACGACGTCGCCGATGTCGTCACCGCGGCCCTGACGGAGCCGGGGCATGCCGGCCAGGTGTACGAGGTGACCGGTCCACGGCTGCTGACCTTTCACCGGGCGGTCGCCGAGATCGCCGACGCCACGGGACGCTTCATCACCACGGTCGCCGTTCCCACCGCCGACTACATCGGCGCGTCGGCCGCTGCCGGTGAGCCGGCGGAGGTGCTGGAGCTGATGACCTACCTGTTCACCGAGGTGCTCGACGGACGCAACGCCAACGTCGGCGACGGTGTCGAACGCGCGCTGGGTCGCCCGGCACGGGACTTCACCGACTTCGCCCGCCGCGCTTCCGCGGCCGGCGCCTGGACACCTGCCCGGGCGGTGACGCCATGAGTTCGGTCGCCGCGGCCCTGGTCGCCGCGACTGCGCTCGGCAGCGCGACGGTGGGGGGAGTGTTCTTCGCCTTCGATGCCTTCGTGCTGCGCGCGCTCGCCTCGCTGGAGGCCGACCGCGGGGCGAGCGCGATGCGGGCCATCAACGTCGCGGCGGTGCGCCCGGCACTGATGACGGCCGTGTTCGGCACAGCGGTTCTCGCGATGGGTGTCGCAGTCGTCGGGCTCCGCAGCGCAGACACCGCGCAGGCCGTGCTGCTGACCGGCGGCGCGGCCGGCTACCTGCTCGGCGGCGTACTGACCACGGTGGCGCGCAACGTCCCGCTCAACAACCGCTTGGCGTCGGCGCCCACGGGCGCCGAGTGGGCGAGTTATCGAGCGGCGTGGGCACGCGCCAATCGCCTTCGCGCGGTGGGCGCGCTGGGCGCGGCAACGTCGTTGCTCGCGGCGCTCGCGATCGATGGATGACGGCGTTGCGGCCGCTGTCGGCGGGGCGGTGTAGACCGATCCCATGACGAGATCCGACGAACCGTTGTCCACCGGCCTCGAGCCGCTGGCCGGAACTGACCGCTCACCGGTGCCGGGAGCGCGGCCCGCTGCCCGGGCACTACGGGCGGAGATCGAGGCGACCCTCGTGCTGCGCCGCCGTGCCCCGCTCCCCGAGGATGCCGGCGTTGCGCCGCAGGACATTCCGCTGGGCGCCGACCCGGCGGACATCGCCCTGGTCACCGGTACGTTGACCGACCTGGGAGTGCGCATCGTCGAAGTTCATGAGCCGTCCCGCCGGGTACGGGTGTCCGGTCCGCCGGAGCTGCTCGGCGCCATCTTCGGGACGTCGCTGGAACTGGTCAGCGCACAGCTCCCGGACGACGGAACGGTGACCTTCCGGCAGCGGACCGGCGGTCTGAGCGTGCCGGCACCCCTCAGCGGTGTTGTCACCGCGGTGCTGGGTCTGGACGATCGCCCGGCCGCCCGGCCGCGGCTGGCCGTCGCGCCGGCCGCGGCGGTGGACAGCAGTTACTCACCCGACGAGGTCGCCCGGCTGTACCGCTTCCCGGCCGGTACCGACGGCTCCGGCCAGGACGTCGCCATCCTGGAGTTGGGCGGCGGATACCGCCAGGCGGACCTCGACGCGTACTTCGCCGCGCTCGGCATCCCGGTCCCCGAAGTCGTTGCCGTCGGTGTCGACGGTGCCGCCAACACCCCGGGCGATGCCAGCGGTGCGGACGGCGAGGTGATGCTCGACATCGAGGTGGTCGGCGCGGTCGCACCCGGCGCTCGCATCGTCGTGTATTTCGCCCCCAACACCGATGACGGTTTCCTCGATGCGCTGAGCCAGGCGGCGCACGCCGCACCCCGCCCCGCGGCGATCAGCATCAGCTGGGGCCTGCGGGAGGACGGCTGGACGGACCAGGCCCGCACCGCTTTCAGCGACGCACTGCAGGACGCGGCCGCCCTCGGCATCACGGTGACCGCCGCGGCCGGCGACAACGGTAGCTCCGACGGCGCCCCCGACGGCTCGGCGCACGTGGACTTCCCCGCCTCCAGCCCGTGGGCGCTCGCGTGCGGCGGAACCAGACTCGAGGCCGACCCCACCGCCGGGACGATCATCTCGGAGGTGGTGTGGAACAACGGGCGTCGGACCAGCGCCACCGGCGGCGGGGTCAGCGCCGTCTTTCCGCAGCCGGTGTGGCAGAACGGCGCGGGGGTGCCCGTGGTCGATGCGGCGGGTGGTCGCGGTGTCCCGGACGTCGCGGGCAACGCCGACCCGCAGACCGGGTACCGGGTGCGGGTCGATGGTGTGGACACCGTGATCGGCGGCACCAGTGCCGTTTCCCCGCTGTGGGCAGCCTTGGTGGCCCGCTTCACGCAGGCCTTGGGCGCGGCCCCCGGATTTCTGCAACCCGCGCTGTACAGGGCCGTCGGCGGGTACGTGCCGCCCGGGTTCCGGGACATCACCATCGGCAACAACGGTGCGTTCGCGGCCGGGCCCGGGTGGGATGCGTGCACCGGACTGGGCGTGCCGGTCGGCGACGAACTGCTGGCGGCGCTGGGCAACTCGCCGGCTGCCGGCGGCGGCGCGAGCCAGGGTACGTCCGGGTTGTCGGGGCTCCCGAGCGCGCCGGACGGTGAACCGATCGGTCCTGCTCGTCGCATCGAGCCGGCACTTGCCGCCGCCGACCGAACGGCCCGGGACCTCGAGGACGGTGACGTCGAACGTGATCCGGCGGAAGCGGAGCGCATCGCGCAGCGGCCGGACTTCTGACCCGAGTTGCTGCGGTGTGTCTGCCGTTCGGCGGACGGCACGCCGACCGCATCCGGTCGACCGGGCAGGCGTTTCGTCAGATGTTGAACCCGAGTGCCCGCATCTGCTCGCGGCCGTCCTCGGTGATCTTCTCCGGGCCCCACGGTGGCAACCACACCCAGTTGATCTGGAAGTCGTCGACCAGTGCGCCCTCACCGCCGACCAGTGCCGCGGCGACCTGCTCCTCGATCATGTCGGTCAGCGGGCACGCGGCGCTGGTCAGAGTCATGTCGATGGTGGCGATGTTGTCGGCGTCGACGTGCAGGTCGTAGACCAGGCCCAGGTCGACGATGTTGATCCCCAGTTCGGGGTCGACCACGTCCTTGAGCGCCTCTTCGATGTCCTCGATGAGCTGCGGGTCCGCGGTCGTCGCCGTTGCGTCGGCCGCGGCACCGCCGGCCGGATCGCCGGCCGGATCGCCGGCCGAGGGCACGGCACCGGGCGACACCGCGACGGCATCCAGGTCGGCGGCGTTCCGGCCGACGCGGCCCTGCTCGCCCTGCTGGGTGGTGACGATATCGGTCATGGCTGCACGGCCCTTTCTTGTTCGTCCGCCGCCGACGCCGGCAAGCCGTCCGCCGAACCTGTTGTTGTTGTTCCCGTGGACTTCTCGCCATCGGCGGTCATGCTGTCGAGGCTCTGTACGGCAGCGTCCTTGAACGCCATCCAGCCGAGCAGCGCGCATTTGACGCGCGCGGGGTACTTCGCCACCCCGGCGAAGGCGATGCCGTCACCGAGGACGTCCTCGTCACCGTCCACGGTGCCGCGGCTGGTGACCATCCGGGTGAACTCGTCCAGGGTGCTGAGCACCTCATCCAGCGGCCGGCCGATCGCGAGGTCGGTCAGCACCGACGTCGACGCCTGCGAGATGGAGCAACCCATGGCGTCGTAGGAGATGTCTGCCACGGTGACTCCCCGGGTGACGCCCGGCGTTCCCGTGCCGTCCACTCCGGACGCACCCGCGTCGGCACCGCGATCGGGTGCATCCAGGCGGACCCGGAGGGTGACCTCGTCACCGCAGGTGGGGTTGACGTGGTGTACCTCGCTGTCGAACGGGTCGCGCAATCCGAGGTGATGCGGCGACCGGTAGTGATCCAGAATGATCTCCTGGTACAGCTTTTCCATGTGCACGGCTCAACCCACCCCGAAGAAGCGCTGGGCGTCACGGACACCGGCGACCAGGGCGTCGACCTCGCTCGCGGTGTTGTAAACGGCGAACGACGCCCGGACGGTGGCCGCCACGCCGAAGCGTCGGTGCAGCGGCCAGGCGCAGTGATGGCCCACCCGGACCTGCACGCCGGCGTCATCCAGGATCTGCCCGACGTCGTGCGCATGTACCCCGTCGACGACGAACGAGACGGCACCGCCGCGGTCGGCCGTTGTCGACGGGCCGATGATCCGGACGCCGGGGATCGCCGAGAGTTCCTGCAGCGCCTGGCCGGTCAGCGCGGCTTCGTGCGCGGCCACGACATCCATCCCGAGGTCGCCGAGGTAGTCCACCGCGGCGCCCAGCCCGACGGCCTGGGAGGTCATCGGCACGCCGGCTTCGAACCGGGCCGGCGGCGCCGCATAGGTGGAATGGTCGATGAACACCTGTTCGATCATCGACCCGCCGGTGAGGAACGGCGGCATCGCGGCCAGCAGGTCGTAGCGCCCGTACAGCACGCCGACACCGCTGGGCCCGAGCATCTTGTGACCGGAGAAGGCGGCGAAGTCGACACCGAGCGCGGTCAGGTCGACCGGCTGGTGAGGCACCGACTGGCAGGCGTCGAGAACCGTGACGGCGCCGACCCGCTGCGCCGCGGCGACCAGCACGTCGACCGGGTTGATGGTGCCCAGCACGTTGGACTGGTGGGTGAACGCGACGATCCGGGTCCGCGGATTGATCAGCTCGTCGAGGTCGGCCAGGTCCAGCCGGAAGTCCTCGGTCACCGGGAACCAGCGCAGCGTCGCACCGGTGCGACGGCACAGTTCCTGCCACGGCACCAGGTTCGCGTGATGCTCCATCTCGGTGACGACGATTTCGTCGCCGGGCCGCAGCACGAACCGGGCGGCCTCCGGCTCGGTGGAGGAGCCGGCGTTGCCGAACGCGTACGCCACCAGGTTGATCGCCTCGGTGGCGTTCTTGGTGAAGACGACCTCGTCGGACCGGCGCACCCCGATGAACGCCGCGATCCGGTTCCGTGCCGACTCGTAGAAGTCGGTCGCTTCCTCGGCCAGCTGGTGCGCACCGCGGTGCACGGCGGCGTTGTGCCCGGTGACGTACTCCTGCTCGGCGTCGATAACCGGTATCGGTCGCTGCGAGGTCGCCCCCGAATCCAAGTACACCAACGGCTTCCCGTCCCGGACCGTCCGCTGCAGGATCGGGAAATCGGCGCGGATCCGCTCGATGTCCACCGGCCCGAGGCGATGTCCCAGCGGTCCGGACTGCGCGGCCTGCAGGTCACCCTCGGGGACGACGGTCTCGCCGGGCACATCACCCGCGGCGGGCCCGGCGCGCAGCGCGCCGCGCTCCAATTGATCGGTCATATCTGTCCCATCACGGTGCTGGTCGTCTCATCCCTGCCGTGCCGTCGCCTTGCCTGGTGCCCGCGCGGCCAACTGCGGGCCGCGGCGATCCGTGGGTCAGACCGCAGCCGCCGGAACGCCGGTGAACCGCACGTACCCGTTGGTCTCCAGCTCGTCGGCCAATTCCGGACCGCCCGACTCGACGACCCGACCGCCGGCGAACACGTGCACCTTGTCCGGCTTGATATACCGCAGGATCCGGGTGTAGTGGGTGATCAGGATGATCCCGGCCCCGTCACCCGCGGCGCCGGCCGCCTTGTACCGGTTGACGCCCTCCGCGACGACCCGCAGCGCGTCGACGTCCAGACCGGAGTCGGTCTCGTCGAGCACCGCGACCTTCGGCCTGAGCAGCGACAGTTGCAGGATCTCGTGGCGCTTCTTCTCACCACCGGAGAAGCCCTCGTTCACCGAACGTTCGGCGAAGTCGGCGTCGATCTCCAGCGCCTGCATCGCGGTCTTGACTTCCTTGACCCACTTGCGGACCGGCGGCGCCTCCCCGCGGACGGCGGTCGCGGCGGTGCGCAGGAAGTTCGACGTCGAGACGCCGGGCACCTCGACCGGGTACTGCATGGCCAGGAACAGCCCGGCGCGGGCGCGCTCGTCGACCGTCATCGCAAGGATGTCCTCGCCGTCGAGCGTCACCGATCCGCGCGTCACCTGGTATTTCGGGTGCCCGGCCAGCGAGTACGCCAGCGTGGACTTCCCGGAACCGTTCGGGCCCATGATCGCGTGGGTCTCGTTGGAGTCGACCCGCAGGTCGACGCCGCGCAGGATCTCGATCGGGCCCTCGTCCGTGACGACGGAGACGTGCAGGTCGTTGATGTCCAGCGTTGCCATGTGCGTGCTGCTCCAAGCGGTTCGTTGATCTTCGATGTCTGGTCTTGTCCTGCTGTATCGCTTGCCGTGGTCCGGGGTCCACGGACTGTCTCGATGCCAGGGGCCCAGGGGGCGCAGCCCCATGTGTGTCTTCCGGGGTCCACGGGGGCGGAGCCCCCGCGTGTGTCTTCCGGGGTCCACGGGGGCGGAGCCCCCGTGGGTGGGGGTCCATTGGGGCGGAATCCCCGTGTGCCTATCGCTCTTCGGTTGTGGTGGTCCACACGGGGGCGCAGCCTCATGTGTGTCTTCCGGGGTCCACGGGGGCGGAGCCCCCGTGGGTGGGGGTCCACGGGGGCGGAGCCCCGTGGGTGGTCCACGGGGGCGGAGCCCCCGTGTGTGTGTGTCTAGATGCCGGCGATCGCCAGTTCCCGCTCGATGATCTGCGCCGCGCGCTCGCGGACCAGCGGGATGCCGATTCGCAGCAGGACCTCACCGAAGAATCCGCGCACCACCAGCCGCTTGGCCACCTCGGGCGGGATGCCCCGGGACAGCAGGTAGAACAACTGCTCGTCGTCAAAACGTCCCGTGGCGCTGGCGTGCCCGGCCCCGACGATCTCGCCGGTCTCGATCTCCAGGTTCGGCACGGAGTCGGCCCGCGCCCCCTCGGTGAGGATGAGGTTGCGGTTCATCTCGTAGGTGTCGGTGCCCTCGGCGGCCTTGCGGATCAGGACGTCGCCGATCCACACGGTGTGTGCCTTCTTCCCCTGCAGCGCGCCCTTGTACAGCGCCCGCGAGGTGCAGTGCGGCTTCGAGTGGTCGACGAACAACCGGTGCTCCAGGTGCTGGCCGGCGTCGGCGAAGTACAGCCCGGTGAGCTGTGCATCCCCGCCGGGGCCGTCGTAGGAGACCGTGCCGACGACCCGCACCAGGTCACCGCCGAAGGTGAGCGCGGTGTGCTGGACGGTGGCGTCGCGGCCGACCTTGATGTGGTGGTGCGACAGGTGCACCGCGTCGGCAGCCCATTCCTCGAGCGAGGCGAACTGCAGCCGGGCACCGTCACCGACCACGATCTCGACGTTGTCGGCCAGCGTCGTGCTGCCCTCGTGCACCATCACGACCTGCGCGGATGCCATCGCGCCGATCCGGATCACGACGTGTCCGGCCGACACCGTCTGCGCCGACTGCCCGACGAACGTCAGCACGACCGGCTCGGACAACTCCAGCTGCGGCGGGATGTCGATCAGCAGCACGGATGTGCTGGCGTTCCAGGCCCGGGCGGACGGCCGGTCGGTCGGCAGCTGCCCGGCGATGCCCTTGAGCGCCTCGACGGCCGGGCCGACGACGCGGCTGACCGCCACGCCGTCCGGCACCTGGATGGTCAGGTTCTCGTCGGTCATCACGCCGTCGAAGGCGGTGTCCACCTCGAGCCCACGGAGTCGGCGGAGCGGCGTGAAGCGCCAGTTCTCCTCCCGGCCGGACGGCACCGGGTGATCGGCCAGGTCGACCGAGCCGACGCCGTGCAGATGGGACTTCACCCCGACGGTTCGCCCGCCGACATGCGAGTGCGCGGCCAGGCCGTGCTGGGATTCGGTTGCTACAGCAGTCACGTCAGTCGTCGTTTCGTCTTCGTGTGCGGTCAGGACTCCCTGGCCGGGGTCGGTCAGGGTCGGTGCGCTGCTCACGGTCAGCCCACCGCTCCTTCCATCTGAAGCTCGATCAGCCGGTTCAGCTCCAGCGCGTACTCCATGGGCAGTTCACGGGCGATCGGCTCGACGAAACCGCGGACGATCATCGCCATCGACTCGTCCTCGGTCAGACCGCGGCTCATCAGGTAGAACAGCTGGTCCTCGCTGATCTTGGAGACGGTGGCCTCGTGACCCATGGACACGTCGTCCTCGCGGACGTCGACGTACGGGTAGGTGTCGGTGCGGGAGATGTTGTCCACCAGCAGCGCATCGCACTTCACGGTCGAGCGGCTGTGGTGGTTGCCGGGGTTGACCTGCACGAGCCCGCGGTAGGACGTGCGACCGCCGCCACGGGACACCGACTTGGAGATGATGTTCGAGGACGTGTGCGGCGCGAGATGCAGCATCTTGGCGCCGGTGTCCTGGTGCTGTCCCTCGCCGGCAAAGGCGATCGAGAGCACCTCACCCTTGGCGTGCTCGCCCATCAGCCACACGGACGGGTATTTCATGGTGACCTTGGAGCCGATGTTGCCGTCCACCCACTCCATCGTCGCGCCGGCCTCGGCCTTGGCCCGCTTGGTGACCAGGTTGTAGACGTTGTTCGACCAGTTCTGGATGGTGGTGTACCGGCACCGCCCGCCCTTCTTGACGATGATCTCGACGACCGCCGAGTGCAGCGAGTCGGACTTGTAGATTGGCGCGGTGCAGCCCTCGACGTAGTGCACGTAGGCGCCCTCGTCGACGATGATCAGCGTGCGCTCGAACTGGCCCATGTTCTCGGTGTTGATCCGGAAGTAGGCCTGCAACGGGATCTCGACGTGCACCCCCGGCGGGACGTAGACGAACGAGCCGCCCGACCACACCGCTGTGTTCAACGCGGAGAACTTGTTGTCGCCGGACGGGATCACCGAACCGAAGTACTTCTCGAAGATCTCCGGGTGCTCGCGCAGCCCCGAGTCGGTGTCCAGGAAGATGACGCCCTGCCGCTCGAGGTCCTCCTGGATCTGGTGGTAGACGACCTCGGACTCGTACTGCGCCGCGACGCCGCCCACCAGCCGTTGCTTCTCGGCCTCCGGGATGCCGAGCTTGTCGTAGGTGGTCTTGATGTCCTCGGGCAGGTCGTCCCACGTGGCGGCCTGCTTCTCGGTGGACCGCACGAAGTACTTGATGGTGTCGAAGTGGATCCCGGACAGGTCACCGCCCCAGGTCGGCATCGGCTGACGCTCGAACAGCTTGAGTGCCTTGAGCCTTCGCTCGAGCATCCACTCGGGCTCGCTCTTCTTCGCGGAGATGTCCCGGACGACGTCCTCGTTCAGACCGCGCTTGGCCGAGGCGCCGGCGACGTCGCTGTCCGACCAGCCGAAGGCGTACCGGCCCAGCGAGTCGATGGTCGCGGCCTGCTCGATCCTGGTCTGGCTGAGCTCGGCGGGTGCCGGCGGCGCCAACACGGCGGCAGCGACAGGAGCAAGGGCTGTATCGATCGGGGAGTCGACGCCGGTTGCCGGCGTCTGGTCCTGAGTGGTCGTCATGAACGAGGTCCTTCCAGTGGGTCACTGCAGTTCGGACGGATCGAGCTGTCGGGGACGCCCTCGTACCGGTCGGAACGGCGGAGAACATCGGTGTTGTCGAGCGGGGTGCCGGTCATTGCGCGGCGCCGTGCGGTGCTGCGGTGCCGTGCGGTGCTGCGGTGCCGTGCGGTGCTGCGGTGCCGGTCGAGAGCAACGAGCTGGTCGGGATGAAGGTGGTACAGACCGCATCGCCGCGTGCGATCGTGGCCAGTCGCTGGGCGTAGGTTCCCAGTTCCCGGGTGAAGACCGCCATTTCCTCCTCGCACAGCTGCGGATATTTCTGCGCGACGTGACCGACCGGGCAATGGTGCTGGCAGAGCTGCTGCCCCACGCCGACCTCGTGCAGTGACGCGGAGAAGCCGGCGCCGGTCAAGGCCTTGGACAGCACGGCTGCCCGGCCGGCGACGTCGGACTGGGCGGCCAGCTCACCGCGGTACGGCGCGACCACCGCCTCCGCGCGTCGCCGCGCGAAATCCTCCACGGCGCCCGGACCAACCGCTTCGGACAGGTAGTCCAGCGCCTGCACCGCCAATTCGTCGTACCCATGCGGGAGCCGCGAGCGGCCGATGTCGGTGAGCAGATAGGAGCGGGCGGGTCGACCGCGGCCACGCCGCCGCAGGGCCGGTGCCTCCCGGGCGCTGACCCCGCCCTCGGCGATCAACTGATCCAGGTGCCGCCGTACGGCGGCCGGCGAGATCCCCAGTTGCTGCGCAAGATCGACGGCGGTCAGCGGTCCGTCGGCGAGCAGCAGGTCGACGACGGCGGCGCGGGTGCGGCCTTCGGCGCGGTCGGCCGCGACCGTCTCACCGGCTGCCGCTTTCCCGATTCCTGTGGTCGCCACAGCTGGCGCCTCATGGGCTGTCGTCCCTTCGTCCGCCGCACCGATACCGGCGCCGGCGGTCGCGTCCGGGAGGACGGCCTCCCGGCGGATGGCAACGGCGGATGTTTTCACAACACCAGTGTGACCTTTTTCCCCGCGAAGATCAAAGATCGCCAGTAGGTAGGCACTGTGGGCGGCGCAATTCGCCCGTTCGGACCCGTGCAACGCGGCAGAACGAGCGCCGTTGCACGCCCGAAGCACCAGAATGACTGTCGGGATCGCTGCCTAGACTCGGCGCAACGACCGATCGCTCTGTCGCGGGTCCGCGACCGACCGCGTGGTCGGGACGGGAGGCCGGTGATGGGTGAGCCGAGCGTCGGCGCCCGCCGCCGGCGCTTCACTCCCCCACTGGACGGGACGGTGCCGGTCACCGCCGAACCGTTGAACGCCACCGAGCGCGCCCAACTGAGCCGGCTACGACGGTGGGGCACGGTGGGTGCGTTGCTGCTGGTGTTGGGCACCGGTTCGTCGTACGGCGCGGCCACCCCGATCCCGAACCCGGTCGATGGCCTCCGGGTGATCGGGCTGCTCTCCCGCATCGGGCCGGCCGCGCTGGCCTGCTCGTACGCCGGGATCGGGTTGATCGTGTTGAGCTGGGCGCTGATCGGCCGACTGGCCGCTCCCGGCCGGGTACGGCGGCTGTCCCGGACCCAACTCAGTCACACCGTGGCGATGTGGGCGGTCCCGCTCATGGTGACCCCGCCGCTATTTTCCCGGGACGTGTACTCCTACCTCGCCATCGGCTCGATGATGCGGGCCGGCTTCAATCCTTATGACGCCGGACCGTACGACACGCTCGGCGACGCCGACCCGTACGCACACCAGGTCGACGTCCGTTGGCAGCACACTCCCAGCCCGTACGGACCGGTCTATCTGCTGATCGCGCAGGCCGTGGTCCGAATCGCGGGCGACAACGTCGTGGCCGGGGTGCTGCTGCAACGATTCGTCGAGTTGATCGGTGTCGCGATGATCGTCTGGGCGCTGCCCCGACTCGCCCGCATCTGCGGTTTCGACCCGGTGGCCGCCCTCTGGCTTGGAGCGCTCAACCCGCTCGTGCTGTTCCACCTGATCGGCGGCGGCCACAACGAGGCGCTGATGCTGGGCGCGATGCTCGCCGGGATGGTGATCGCCTGGCAGCGTTCGCTGGTCGGCGGCGTCGTGCTGATCACCCTCGGTGTCGGGATCAAGGCGACCGCGGCCATGGCGTTGGCGTTCCTGGTGATCATGCTGGCGCTGCGCGCCGGCGGGCGATGGCGGGACCTGCTGCGCTACGGGCTGCAGGTCGGGGCGATCGCCGTGGTGACGTTCGTGGCGTACACCTGGTTCGCCGGGGTGGGCACCGGCTGGCTCGGCGCTCTCGGCGGCACCGGGTCGGTGCGCTCGTTTCTGTCGGCGTCCACCACCCTCGGAGTGGGCGCGGGACAGATCGGCCTGCTGCTCGGGATGGGTGACCACACCCAGGCCGCGTTGGACGTCATGCAGTCGGTCGGCACGTTGATCGGTTCGCTGATCGCGCTGGCGATCATGTGGCAGTGCTGGCAGCGGCGGATCAACCCGGTGCTCGGGTTGGGAATGGCGATGGGCGCCTTCGTGTTGCTGTCCCCCGTGATCCAGCCCTGGTACCTGCTCTGGGCGGCGCTGCCGCTCTCGGCCGCCACGGCCGACCCGCGCTACCGGACGGTGACGATCTGGTTGACCGTGCTGTTCTCGGTGACGATCATGCCCAACGGTGCCACCATCCCGGCCTACGTCATCGTGCAGGCGGTGGTCGTCGCCGCCGTGGTGGTCGGCGGCGTGCTGGTCGCGCTGCGGCGGTCGGGCCTGCCGAAGAGCGTCGTGCCGGATGATCCACCGCCAGCGGTCGAAATCGCGGCGGCTGCGGGTCCCACCGGTGACGACGGCGCAGCCCGAGGGGGCCCGCAGGGGGGCGCCGATCCCGGTGACGAGGCCGCCACCCCGGTCGGCCTGCAGGAGGGGCCCGCCAACCACACCGGTGACCACGGAACCGCCGGGGCCGCAGGGGCCGCACGCGCAGCACCCGGGCCCCTGGCGACCGGCTCTGCTGATAGCAACGACACAACCCACGGCAGCGGAAGCGGGGCCGCGCCCGCATATCCTCGGCGGTTGTGAGTCACCCGTCAGATCCGCAACCCTCGGGTGCTTCGCCCTCCCGCAAGGCCTCGCCCGGAGCCACGGCCCACTCGCCGACGCCCCTCGACGCGAGCCCCGGCGGCGAGGCCATCGTCGTGGACGGGCTCGTCCGGCGGTTCGGTGCGCTGCGTGCGGTCGACGGCCTGTCGTTCACCGTGCCCCGGGGGTCGCTGGTCGCCTTGCTGGGACCCAACGGTGCCGGCAAGACCAGCACGCTGGACGTCTGCACCGGCTTCGCCCACCCGGACGAGGGCGCGGTGCGGGTGCTGGGCCTCGACCCCTGGCGGCAGAGCGCTGCCCTGCGCCCGCGGATCGGCGTCATGCTGCAGGCCGGCGGTTCGCACGCGGCGGCACGGACGGGCGAGATGCTGGAGGTGATCGCGCGGTGCGCGGCGCGGCCGCTGAACACCGGTTGGCTGCTGCAGACTCTCGGGCTGGCGGACGTCGCCCGTACGCCGGTGCGCCGGCTCTCCGGTGGTCAGGCGCAGCGGTTGAGCCTCGCGATGGCGCTGGTCGGTCGCCCCGAATTGCTGTTCCTCGACGAACCGACCGCCGGCATGGACCCGCAGGCCCGGCACCTCGTATGGGACCTGTTGCGCGCCGCGCGGGCCGACGGGGTATCCATCCTGCTCACCACGCATCTGCTGGACGAGGCCGAACTGCTGGCGGACCGGGTGGTGATCATCGACCACGGGCGGGTGGTCGCCGACGGTACCCCGGCCGAGCTGACCCGCGACGCGCACGCGCAGCTGCGGTTCGCTGCGACCTCGGGACTCGACGTCGACCTGCTGCGGATGGCCCTGCCGGACGGGTATCTCGTCGCCGAAAAGGCGCCGGGGAGGTACCTGGTCGAGGGTGACATCGTGCCGGCCACGGTCGCGACCGTCACCTCGTTCTGCGCCCAGATGGGGGTGATGCCCGGCGAACTGCAGGTCGGCCGGCGCACCCTGGACGACGTGTATCTGGAACTGACCGGCAAGAGGATCCGCACATGACGTCGCCATCGGCCGATCGGGCCGGTCCCGTGTCGGTCCCCGCCCCGGTGGCAACGCCGATGACGCCGTCGACCGCGGACGTCGTCGGCGCCGGCCGGCCACGAACCGCCGCAACCGGGTCGGCGTGGTCGGAGCAGTTCCCGCGTGGGACCTTCGCACCGGACCCGGCGCCGGCCCCGCCGGGGCGGCGGATCACCGCGACTGCCGGGTTGGAGTTGCGGCTGACCGTCCGCAACGGCGAGCAGCTGCTGCTCGCCCTGATCATCCCGATGGTGGCGTTGATCGGCGGCACGCTGATCACCGTCGTGAGCCTGCCCGAGCCGCGGATCAGCGCGGTCGTCCCCGGCGTGCTGGTGTTGGCGGTGTTGTCGTCAGCCTTCACCTCGCAGGCCATCACCACGGGTTTCGACCGGCGTTACGGGGTGCTGAAGCGGCTTGCCGCCGCCGGTGTGGGGCGGTCCCAGCTGATCGCCGGCAAGTGCGCCGCCACCCTGGCGGTGATCGCCGGTCAGTGCGTCGTGCTGGGCGGCACCGCGCTGCTGATGGGCTGGCGACCGGTGGGCAATCCGCTCTGGGTGCTGCTCATCGTGCTCATGGGCGCCGCCGCCTTCATCGGCCTCGCCCTGCTGCTGGGCGGGACGCTGCGCGCGGAGGCGGTCCTCGCGGTGGCCAACCTGCTGTGGCTGATCTTCGTGATGGTCGGTGGCATCGTCGTGCCGCTGGACCAATCCCCCGCCGGACTGCAGACGGTCGGCGAACTGACGCCGTCCGGCGCGATGTCGCAGGCACTGCGAGCGGTTCTGCAGGACGGTGCGGCGCCGCCGGCGACATCGCTGGTGATCCTGGCGGCATGGATCGCCCTCGGCTGGGCGGCCACCGTACGGTGGTTCAAGTGGCAGTGAGGCTGTCGGACCCACCGCCTCCCGTCGGAACCGGCGGGCTCTCATCGCACACCGACAACGGCACCGAGCACAGAACGGCACTGGGCGAACAATGGCACTGACGACGACACCGCGGGACACCGCACGGACCGCGGAACTGCCCTGGTGGCGCCGGTCGCCATCGCTGCGGCTGCAGCGCCTCTTCGCCTGGGCCGCGGTGCTCGCCAACGGTGGCATCGCCGTCACCGGCGCCACGGTCCGCGTCACCGGTTCCGGGCTGGGTTGTCCGACGTGGCCCGAGTGCCACCCGGGCTCCGTCGTCCCGATCAGCCGGTCCGGCCTGTCCGCGGTGCATCAGGCGATCGAGTTCGGCAACCGGACACTCACCGGCGTCGTGCTGATCGCCTCCTTGGGCACGTTCCTCGTGCTGTGGCGGGCTCGGCCCCGCCGGCGCCAGCTGGTCTGGCTGGCCGCGGTACTCCCGCTGGGCGTGCTCTTCCAGGCGGTGTGGGGCGGAATCACCGTGCTGACCGGGCTGGCGTGGTGGACCGTGGCACCGCACATGCTGGTCTCTCTGGTGCTGCTCTTCGTTGCGATCGTGGTGCTGATCCGGGTCGACGAGACCGATGACCGCCCGGTCGCCGTGGTGCCCCGGCCGTTGCAGGTGCTGACGTGGGCGACCGTCGTGGTGCTCGGCGCGCTGTGCGTTGCCGGGACGCTGGTGACCGCGGCCGGACCGCACGGCGGCGACGAGGCGACGCCCAGGCTGGATCTCCCGGTCCGCGCACTGGCCCAGGTGCATGCGGACCTCATGTTCGCCTACCTCGGGCTGCTGGTGGCGATGTCCGTGGGCTACCTCGCGGTGCGGGCACCCCGCCGGCTGATGGTCCGGGTGTGGGTGCTGATCGCCGTGACCGCCGCCCAGGGACTGATCGGGCTCGTACAGTACGCAACCGGTGTTCCCGAGGCCCTGGTCGTCGCCCACGTGCTGGGCGCGACCCTGCTGGTGGCGGCGGCGGCGAATGTCGCGATGGCGACCCGGGTGCGGCCGGTGCCGGTCGCACCGTCCCCGGCGGCCTCGCCCAGTTCGTGACGGGCGGACGGAGAAGTCCGAAACCCGGATGGTGATCGGGTTGACGGTCAACCGGCCCGGTGCGGAGCCGCACCTACTGAGTGATCAGGCATCGGTCAGAGTGAGCCGAGGCCCGGCGCCGGCGAGTTGACCAGCACCTCCTCGTACCGTGCCTGCCGAATGTCGTTGACCAGGGAGCGCGCCTCCTCGCGATCACGGATCACCTTGGACACCACGACGGTCGCGAACATCGCGCACACGATGCCCATGCCGATCGTGTATCGCTGCTGCACGGACACGTCCAGCAGCCAGATATTCGTGACGTTCCAGATGCCGGTCACGGCGAGGAAGGCCACCGCAGCACCGAAAAACGCGGACGTGTGTTCGTTGACCAGCTTGGGATGGGACATGACGGGGCCTTCCTGGGTGGGTCGTGGGTAGGGGTGACCGAGGTTCGGACATGAGGGGTCGCGAAGGACAGCCGGGACCCGGGTGGTGGCGCACGAGCGAGTCACGGGGTGAGTCGTGTCTGGTCGCGCCGGCATCGATGCGCCGAACGGTGCGGCGGCCGTGCGGCGCGGTCCTGGTGGGCCGCGGTGCGATGTGGTGCGGTGCTGATCTGGTGCGGTGCAGATGTGGTGCGGTGCCGATGGGCCGCTGTGCTGATGTGGGGCCGGCGCGGTGGCGGCCGGCTGTTACGCGCCCGCTCGGCGCCGTGCTTGCCGGCCGGGCGCCGCGGCTCGCCGGTGTTTGCTGCTGACCACGGCTTTGGCGAAACTGTGCCGGCGGCCGTCCAGTTGATGCACGCGCAGCACCTGTTCCAGCTTGGTGTGCCGGATGCGCGATGCCTGCTTGCTGATGCCCTGGGCATCGCCGATCTCGCCGTAGCTCGGCTGCGGGACGGTGGACCGCAGGGTGTGCACGGACTGGGCCTCGATGATGTCGAGGACCAGCCTGGCCTGCGAGATGAGCCCGATCTTGGTCAGCTCGAACTCCACCTCGCTGTCCGACCCGGGCGGCGCTGCGGCGGCATCCGCGAGCAGGGTCGCGATGTAGTCGTACATCTCGGCGAGTTCCACACAGGAAAGCCTGCAGCAGACAATGCACGTTGTCAACGACAATTTGAGTTGTCCACAGCTCGCAGCAGTCGCCGGCAGCGGCTGGGCGGCGCACGCCACCAGCAACCGGAGGCGACCCACTGCGGGCACCACAGCTGCGGGCCGTGGCTCGGTCACGGTGATGAACGGGCGCGGGGACATCGCGTGCAGGCGCCCGGCGCTGTCAACAGCCGGTCAGCGACCGATACCAGCCATCCGCCGGCGGTCCGCTGCACTGGGCCGGACGGCGGCCGACAGCTCGCGGTCCCACTGTTCGGCCACCGGGATCCCGCCGCGTTCGCAGACCTTCGCGCCGGCCTCGACGCCGGATACGACGGCGTCACCGAAGGCCCCATCGGAGCCGATCACCACGATGCGCGCCCCGACCCGGCCGATGTAGCTGACCACCGCGGTACCGGCGCCGCCATGATCGGCGACGAACCGACGCAACTCGCCCACTTTCGCCTCGTCGGCGGCCGTCAGTGCACCGTCGGCACCGGACGCACCGGCGTTCGGCGCACCGGACGCGGCCGCGGCACCCGGAGCAGTGCTCATCCCGGCCAGCCGACCGCGGGCAGCCCGATGACCGAGTCGACCGCCCAGGCGACCGAGATCGCGGTCAGGTACAGGTTCGAGAAATGGAACAACGTCATGGGTTTCGCGGTGGACCCGCGTAGCACCCGTTGGTGGAGCATGTGCGCCATCGCCAGGAACCACAGCCCGATCGGCACCGCCACGGCGGCGTAGATCCACGACGACGCGGGGATCAGCAGCATGGAACAGGCGACCATTGCCCAGCTGTAGAGCACGATCTGGCGGACCACCTCGCGCTCCGGCGCGACGACGGGCAGCATCGGGACCCCGGCGGCCGCATAGTCGGTGCGATACCGCATGGCGAGCGCCCAGGTGTGCGGCGGAGTCCAAAAGAAGATCACCCCGAAGAACACCCAGGCCGGCCAGCCGATCGTGCCGGTCACCGCGGACCAGCCGATGATCACCGGCATGCAGCCGGCCAGGCCGCCCCAGACAATGTTCTGCGAGGTCCGCCGCTTCAGCCACAGCGAGTACACGAAGACGTAGAACAGGATGGCGACGACGGCGAGCACCGCGGCCTGCCAGGTGGTGGTCAGCCACAGTTCGACGGCGGCCAGCACCCCGAGGACGACACCGAACACCAGCGCCGCCCTGGTGGACACCGCGTGCCGGGCGAGTGGTCGCGCCCGGGTCCGGCGCATCACCGCATCGATGTCGGCGTCCACCACGCAGTTCAGGGCATTGGCGCTGCCGGCGGCCAGGGTGCCCCCGACCAGCGTGGCGAGGATCAGCGTCAACGGCGGTACGCCGCGCTCCGCCGCGAACATCGCCGGGATGGTGGTGATCAGCAGCAGCTCGATGATCCGCGGCTTGGTCAGCGCGACGTAGGCCCCGATTCGCGCCGCCAGGCCGGCGGCCGGTGCCTGCGCCGAGCCGGCCTGCACCTGGCCGGCGGGCCGCACCGGGTGGCCGGACTCCACCGGGTGGCCGGGCGACACCGGGTTGTCGGGCTGCACCGGAAGGGCCGAGCGCATCGGAACCGAGGTGCCCTCGGCACCCTGGTCCGCCGGGCCCGACCGCGATACGACCTCCACGTCACTCCTTCTCGACCGGCGCCCGGTGTCTGCCCCCGGCCGCCCGGCCGGCCATCCGTACTGCCGGCCATCCGTACTGCCGGGGGAACCTCGGCGGCGACGGAGCGACAAGCCTGGGACGACAGGTGGGCGTGGGCATCGGTGACAGCGCGACCGGCCACCAGATGCCATCCTAGGTGGCGCCGTCGGCGGCCCGCGCGACCTCCCTGGTGATCACCGAGACGCGGCTGCGAGTCCGTCGCGAATCTCGGCGTCGGCCCGGCCACAGCCGAAGGTCAGGGCCGTCACCGACTGCGTTTGGGCCGGGATCGGACGGTAACCCTGTCCGTACTAGTGTTGACGTGCTGCTGCTCACCCACGAGCCGCTGATCCGCACTGTTCAGAACATCCCGCGATCGCCCCGCGCGTGTGGGGCGATCGCCCGCCGAGGAGGTCGCCCGCTCGTGACGATGTCAGCCGCCACTGCCGATATTTCCGCTCTGACTGCGCCGCACGTGCCGGACGACTGGTCCGAGGTCGACGCCCGGGCGGTGGACACCGCCAGGGTGTTGGCCGCCGATGCGGTGCAGAAGGTGGGGAACGGTCATCCGGGCACGGCGATGAGTTTGGCCCCGTTGGCGTACACGCTGTTCCAGCGGGTGATGCGGCACGACCCGGCGGACCCGCACTGGGTGGGCCGGGACCGGTTCGTGTTGTCCTGCGGTCATTCCAGCCTGACCCTGTACATCCAGCTGTATCTGGCCGGGTTCGGGCTGGAGTTGGACGACCTCAAGGCGCTGCGGACGTGGGGGTCGCTCACCCCGGGGCACCCGGAGTATCACCACACCAAGGGCGTGGAGATCACCACCGGGCCGCTCGGGCAGGGACTGTCGTCCGCGGTCGGCATGGCGATGGCCGCCCGGCGGGAGCGCGGGTTGTTCGACCCGGAGCCGGCGTGGGGCGAGTCGGCGTTCGACCACTACATCTACGTGGTCTGTTCCGACGGTGACCTGGAGGAGGGCGTGACCTCGGAGGCGTCGTCCATCGCCGGCCGCCAGCAGCTGGGCAACCTGATCGTGTTCTACGACCACAACGAGATCTCCATCGAGGACGACACCAACATCGCCTTCAACGAGGATGTTCCGGCCCGGTACGCCGCGTACGGCTGGCATGTGCAGACCGTGGAGGGCGGAGAGAACGTCGTCGGCATCCTGGACGCCATCGAGAAGGCCAAGGCGGTCACCGACAAGCCGTCGTTCATCCAGATCCGCACGATCATCGGCTACCCGGCACCGAAGCTGATGAACACCGGCAAGGCGCACGGCGCCGCCCTCGGCGACGAGGAAGTCGCCGCCGTGAAGAAGGTGCTGGGCTTCGACCCGGACGCCACCTTCGAGGTCGACGATGTCGTCATCAAGCACACCCGGCAGGCGGTGGACCGGGGCGAGGCGGCAAAGGCGGCGTGGCAGCAGCAGTTCGACGCCTGGGCCGCCGCCAACCCGGACCGCAAGGCGCTGTTCGACCGGCTCACCGCGCGGCAGCTGCCGGACGGTTGGGCCGATGTACTGCCGTCGTGGGAACCGGACCCCAAGGGTGTGGCCACCCGGGCGGCCTCGGGCAAGGTGCTCAACGCGCTGGCCCCCGTGCTCCCGGAGCTGTGGGGCGGATCGGCGGACCTGGCCGAGTCGAACAACACGACGATGGCCGGTGAGCCCTCGTTCGGCCCGGTGGAGGCCAAGACGGCGCACTGGAAGGCCGAGCCGTACGGCCGGACATTGCACTTCGGCATCCGCGAGCACGCCATGGGCGCGATTCTGACCGGCATCGTCATGCACGGGCCGACCCGGCCCTACGGCGGAACCTTCCTGACCTTCTCCGACTACATGCGCGGCGCCGTCCGGTTGGCGGCCGTGATGGGTGCGCCGGCGACCTACGTCTGGACGCACGACTCGATCGGCCTGGGCGAGGACGGTCCCACCCACCAGCCGGTGGAGCACCTGGCGGCACTGCGGGCCATCCCGGGGCTGTCCATCGTCCGGCCAGGTGATGCGAACGAGACGTCCTACGCCTGGCAGGCGATCCTGCAGCGGCAGCATGACTGGTTCTCCGGTCCGGTCGGCATCTGCCTGACCCGGCAGGCCGTCCCGGTGCTGGAGGGCACCAAGGCCGAGGGCGTGGCCAGGGGCGGGTACATCCTGGCCGACGCCGACGGTGACCTGCAGGTCATCCTCATCGCGACCGGCTCGGAACTGCAGATCGCGGTCGAGGCCCGAAAGACGTTGCACGAGCAGGGCATCGGTACCCGAGTCGTGTCGATGCCGTGCCTGGACTGGTTCCAGGCGCAGGACAGCGACTACATCGAGTCCGTGCTGCCGGCCGCCGTCACGGCCCGGGTATCGATCGAGGCCGGGATCGCCCAGCCGTGGTGGCGTTGGCTCGGCGCCCACGGTCGTCCGGTGTCGCTGGAGCACTACGGCGCCTCCGCCGACTACAAGACGCTGTTCAAGGAATTCGGGATCACCACCGAGGCCGCGGTCGCCAACGCGAAGGACGCGCTGGCCGCGGCGTCCGGCGGATCGGGACCGAGCACCGAATCCAGCCCCGACGAGCTCGCGCACGCCGGGACCGATTCGGCCGGGCCGGAACGGACCGCACCGAACTGACGATCACGACGGTTGCCGGCCCCTTCCTCCGCGCGCGGGGCCGGCAGCGCACCACTTCTCAGCACGCCTGACGACGCACATCGGTACAGACCGTGAAAAGGACCTGATGACGATGACCACTCCCGCAAGCAGCAACAATCCGCTCGCCGACCTGTCCGAGGCCGGCGTCTCGCTGTGGCTGGACGACCTGTCCCGCCAGCGGCTGCAGTCCGGCAACCTCAAGCAGCTGATCGCAGACAAGCACATCGTCGGCGTCACCACGAACCCGTCGATCTTCCAGGCGGCGCTCAAGGACGGTGCGTCGTACCAGAAGCAACTGGACGAGCTGGCCGCCCGGGGCGCCGGGGTGGACGACACCGTGCGTGAGGTGACCACCGATGACGTGCGGGACGCCTGCGACCTGTTCACCGCCACGTTCCAGGCCTCGAACCACGTCGACGGGCGGGTGTCGATCGAGGTCGACCCGCGGCTGGCCAACGACACCGAGGCCACCGTCGCGCAGGCGCTGGAGTTGGCCAAGATCGTCGACCGGCCGAACGTGCTGATCAAGATCCCGGCCACCCTCGAGGGGTTGCCGGCGATCACCGCGGTCATCGCCGACGGGGTCAGCGTGAATGTCACCCTGATCTTCTCCCTCGAGCGGTACGCCGCCGTGATGGACGCCTACCTGACCGGTCTGGAGCAGGCAAAGTCCAGCGGGCACGACCTGAGCCAGATCCATTCCGTTGCCTCGTTCTTCGTGTCCCGGGTGGACACCGAGGTCGACAAGCGGCTCAACGCGATCGGCAGCCCGGAGGCCCAGTCGCTGCTCGGCGAGGCAGCCATCGCCAACGCCCGGCTCGCCTACCAGGCTTACGAGCAGACCTTCACCGGGCCGCGCTGGGATGCCCTGGAGGCCGCCGGCGCCACCAAACAGCGGCCGCTGTGGGCGTCCACCGGTGTCAAGGACCCGGCCTACGACGACACCCGCTACGTCGTCGAGTTGGTCGCCCCCGGAACCGTGAACACCGCCCCGGAGAAGACGATCGACGCGGTGGCCGACCACGGCGTCATCCGCGGCGACACCATCGCCGGCACCTACGGCGCAGCGTCCGCGACCTTCAGCGCCCTGCAAGCGGTCGGCATCGACCTACCCGACGTCTTCCAGGTGCTGGAGACCGAGGGCGTGCAAAAGTTCGAGCAGTCCTGGGGCGAACTGCTCGACTCCGTCGGCCAGGAACTCGCCAAGCACTCCAAGGGCTGACCACCGGTCGGCGGCGCCGCGCACCGGTGCCGGCCGTCGGCTCCATCCGACACCAGCGGCCGGCACCGCTGCGACGGGCACGCTGAATCGAAAGGACACTGACGGCTCCCATGGCACCACTGGCGCCGAACCCGCTGCGGGACCCGCGGGACAAGCGGCTCCCGCGGATCGCCGGGCCGTCCGGGATCGTGATCTTCGGCGTGACCGGCGACCTGTCCCGCAAGAAGCTGATGCCGGCGATCTACGACCTGGCGAACCGCGGCCTGCTGCCGCCGGGTTTCGCTCTGGTCGGGTTCGCCCGCCGGGATTGGGAGAACGAGGATTTCCGCAAGGTGGTGCACGACGCGGTCCGCGAGTACGCGAGGACGCCGTTCTCCGAGGAGGTCTGGCGACATCTCGCGGAGGGCTTCCGGTTCGTGCAGGGAGCCTTCGACGACGACACCGCCTTCGACACCCTCGCCCAGACCCTCGGTGACCTGGACCGGATCCGCGGCACCGACGGCAACCACGCGTTCTACTTCTCGATCCCACCCAGTGCCTTCCCGGTGGTGTTGCAGCAGCTCAAGCGGTCCGGGCTGTGCGAGCCGAAGGGCGAGGAATGGCGCCGGGTCGTGATCGAGAAACCCTTCGGGCACGACCTGAAGTCGGCGGTGCAGCTGAACAGCCTGGTCAACGACGTGTTCCCGTCGGACAGCGTCTTCCGGATCGATCACTACCTGGGTAAGGAGACGGTGCAGAACCTGTTGGCGCTGCGCTTCGCCAACCAGCTGTACGAACCGATCTGGAACAACAACTACGTCGACCACGTCCAGATCACCCAGGCCGAGGACATCGGCGTCGGTGGCCGGGCCGGTTACTACGACGGGATCGGCGCCGCCCGGGACGTGATCCAGAATCATTTGTTGCAGCTGATGGCGCTGACCGCCATGGAAGAGCCGGTCGCCTTCGACCCGAAGGACCTGCGCCTGGAGAAGGTGAAGGTGCTGTCCGCGGTGCAGCTGCCCAAGGACCTCAGTGCCGGCACGGCTCGCGGCCAGTACGCCGGCGGGTGGCAGGGCGGCAGCCGGGTCCGCGGTTACCTCGAGGAGGAAGGTATCTCGCACGACTCGACCACCGAGACCTACGCCGCCGTCAAGCTTCTGGTGGAAAATCGGCGGTGGGCCGGTGTTCCGTTCTACCTGCGCACCGGCAAGCGGATGGGCAAGCGGGTGTCCGAGATCGCCGTGGTGTTCAAACGTGCTCCGCACCTTCCGTTCTCGCACAACGACACGGAAGAACTCGGCTCCAACATGTTGGTGATCCGGGTGCAGCCGGACGAGGGCGTCACCATCCGGTTCGGCTCGAAGGTGCCCGGCCCGGCGATGGAGGTCCGCGACGTGTCGATGGACTTCTCCTACGGGCAGTCGTTCACCGAGGCCTCCCCCGAGGCCTACGAACGGTTGATCCTGGACGTGTTGCTGGGTGAGCCATCGCTGTTCCCGCAGGACGAGGAGGTCGAGCTGTCCTGGCAGATCCTGGACCCGATCGAGAAGCACTGGGCCAGGCTGGGCAGTCAGCCCGAGCAGTACGAGTCGGGGTCCTGGGGACCGGCCGGTGCCGACGCCATGATGGCCAGGGACGGCCGCGCCTGGCGGCGGCCATGACGGCCCCGTTCCGTCCGGCGGACAGCGGCGCATCTGGCCAGGCCGAACGGGCCCGCAGCGCCGCACCACATCTGGGGAGCTACCGGTGATCGTCGATCTGCCCACCACGAACTCGTCGAAGATCAACAAGGCATTGGTCGACATGCGGGAGAAGGGCGGCTCGGTCGCCCTCGGCCGGGTGCTGACTCTGGTCATCGTCACCGACGAGGCGTCCACCGAGGATCCGATCGCCGCGGCCAACGCCGCGTCCTTCGAGCATCCGTGCCGGGTGATCGTGCTGGCCAAGGGGTCCCGGCGGGCATCGCCGCGGCTGGACGCCCAGATCCGGGTCGGCGGTGACGCCGGCGCCAGTGAGGTGGTTGTGCTCCGGTTGTACGGAGCGCTGGTCGATCACGGCGCGTCCGTCGTTGTGCCGCTGCTGCTGGCCGACGCGCCGGTGGTGGCCTGGTGGCCGAACGAGGCGCCCGACGTGCCCGCGGAGAACTCGATCGGCCAGCTCGCACAACGGCGCATCACCGATGCCGCCGCTGCCAAGCGCCCGTTGGCCCAGCTGGCCAAGCGGCGCGAGTCCTACCGGCCGGGCGACACCGACCTGGCCTGGACCCGGCTGACCCGCTGGCGCGGGCTGCTCGCGGCCACCCTGGACCAGCCGCCGCAGGACAAGGTGACCGCCGCCACCGTCGCCGGTTCCGCGGATTCGCCGTCGGCCGACCTGCTCGCCGCCTGGCTGGCCCTGGCTCTGAAGGTTCCGGTCAAGCGGATCAAGGCCCCGCTCAAGGCAGGTCCCGGCCTGCACTCGGTGGTGCTCACCCGCAAGGTCGGCGACATCACCCTGGTCCGGCCGCAGACCATCACCGCGGAGCTGACCGTGGGCGGCCAGCCGGAGCGCCGGATCGCGCTGCCCCGCCGTGGGCTGCGGGACTGCCTGGCGGAGGAACTGCGCCGGCTGGACGCCGACGATGTGTACGCAGAGGTGCTCACCAAGGGAATGCCGCTGGTCGCCAAATACGCCGACTCCAAGACCGCCGACCGGGCCGCGTCCAGGCGGGCCACCCGGCGGATCACCGGCAAGACAGAGTTGTCCGAGCGGGTTCCCGCCGAATCGACCTCCGCCGAGAAGATGCCGCGCGGCCGGCGGGCCGTCGCGCGCAGCGCCGCCGCCAGCACGCGGGCAACGGATGATGCGCCGGGCGGCACGGACGACGGCACCCTGTCCGGGCACACTGATCCGGCCACCGCGAGCGCGGGCCCGCGACCCAACGGCGCGAGGGGCCGACCGGCTGCGCGGAAGGCCGGGGGTGACGGCGCGACGTCGACGACGCGAAAGCGGGCGGCGAAGGGCACGTCGACGACGCGGAAGCGGGCGGCGAAGGGCACGTCGACGCGCGCCGCCAGTGCGGCGCCGCCCGCCTCCGCATCGGACGGTGCGACCGACGGACGCGCCACGGCGCGCCGGCCGCGGGCGACACCGGCCTCGGCGACCGCTGCCCGACGGCGGAGCACGTCAGCACGGAAGGCGGGGGCGGAATGACCCCGGAGGTGGTGATCCACGGCAACGCCGACATGCTCGCAGCGACCACGGCCGCCCGGCTGGTCACCAGACTGGTCGACATCCAGTCCACCGGCCGGATTCCGGCGGTCGCCCTCACCGGCGGTGGCGTGGGGACCAGCGTTCTCAGCCACATCACGGCATCCCCGGCACGCGATGCGGTGGACTGGTCGCGAGTCGAGATCTTTTGGGGCGACGAGCGTTTCGTTCCGGCGGCCGACCCCGACCGGAACGAACTGCAAGCCCGGGAGGCGCTGTTGGACCATGTCCCGGTGAACCCCGCGCGGGTCCACCCGATGGCCGCTTCGGACGGCGCGTTCGGTGACGACGTCGAAGCCGCCGCGTCCGCCTACGCCGACATCATCGACGCCCGTGAGGGTTTGGACGTGATCATGCTGGGGATGGGCGACGAGGGGCACGTGGCGTCCATCTTCCCGGAATCCCCCGCCGTCTACGACACCCGACCGGTCGTCGCGGTGCGGAACTGCCCGAAACCACCGCCGACCCGGGTTTCCCTGACGTTGCCGACGATCCGGCTGGCCACCGAGGTGTGGGTCATCACCGCCGCGGCTGGCAAGGCGGGGGCGGTGGCCATGGCGCTGGGTGGGGCCGGTGAGGTTGCCGTTCCGGCGGCCGGAGCCGTGGGCCGCGCCCGCACGCTCTGGTTGTTGGACCGGCAGTCGGCGTCCCGGCTGCCGCCGGGCATCTCCAGGTCGCCGGTGTCCTGAGCCCACCCGGTCGCGGCCGGCGCCGGGGAGTCGGCGGCGGCGTCGACGCCACCGTCACCGGGCGCTCGGCGATCGCGGCAGGGAATCCATGCCGCGTGGCAGCCGCCTGAGACGCTGGCCACACCAGGCAGGCCCGTTCGATCGGGGCCGACGGGCGCTGGATAGAGTCCGGCGTGAACGCTGTCGCGGATTCCGACACGGTCGGTCCCGCTCGTCCCGCGGGGACCGTCGGCTGCCGCCGTCATCGGGCGGGCCGGCACAACCATCTCAAGGAGGAGATCGCATGAGTAAGCAACCGGTCACTGTCACGGTCACGGGGGCTGCCGGCCAGATCGGATACGCACTGCTCTTCCGCATCGCCTCCGGAGCCATGCTCGGGCCGGACACTCCGGTGAAGCTGAACCTTCTCGAGATCACCCCCGCGCTGAAGTCCGCCGAGGGCACCGCCATGGAGCTCGACGACTGCGCCTTCCCGCTGCTGGCCGGCATCGACATCACCGACGATCCGCGCAAGGCGTTCGACGGCACATCGGTGGCCCTGCTCGTCGGTGCCCGCCCCCGCGGGCCCGGCATGGAGCGAGCAGACCTGTTGCAGGCCAACGGCGGCATCTTCAAGCCGCAGGGTGAGGCGATCAATGCCGTTGCGGCGCCGGACGTCCGAGTACTGGTCGTGGGGAACCCGGCCAACACCAACGCGCTGATCGCGCAGACCCACGCGCCGGACGTCCCGGCCGAGCGGTTCAGCGCGATGATGCGCCTCGACCACAACCGGGCGTTGACCCAGGTCGCCAAGAAGCTCGGCGTCACCGTGTCCGACGTCCGGCACATGACCGTCTGGGGCAACCACTCTGCCAGCCAGTACCCGGACCTGTTCCACGCCGAGGTCAACGGCAAGCCGGTGGCCGACCAGGTCGAACACGAATGGCTCCGGGACACTTTCATCCCCACGGTGGCCAAGCGCGGCGCCGCGATCATCGACGCCCGCGGTGCCTCGTCAGCGGCATCCGCGGCCAACGCCGCGATCGATCACGTGCATTCCTGGGTGCTCGGCACCCCGTCCGACGACTGGGTGAGCGCCGGCATCGTGTCCGACGGTTCCTACGGCGTCCCTGCCGGGCTCATCGCGGGCTTCCCGGCGACCGCCACGAACGGGTCGTGGCAGATCGTCCAGGGCCTGGAGCTGGACGACTACTCGCGCAGCAAGATCGACGCGTCCGTCGCGGAACTGGTCGAGGAGCGGGACGCCGTCAAGGGACTCGGCCTGATCTGATCCGCTCGGTCACGGACCGGCCCGCGCGGTGAAACGCGGTGGGCTCCGTCATTGCAACGTCCGTGGTCGCGGCGCCACCTCCGCGGAGGGTGCGTCGTGCCCGCGGGCGTTGTTTCGTCCATGGGCGTTGTTTCGTCCATGGGGCCGGCACCGCTCCGGCGTCGCACACCGGCTCGGTGCCCGACCGGAAACCGTCGGAATTCTCAGATCTCGTCCGGCACCGGGGCACTCCCGCCGGTGAGCGTCATCAGCACCTCGTCAAGCTCGTCCGGCCGGATCAGTACCTCGCGCGCCTTGGAGCCCTCGGAAGGCCCGACGATGCCGCGGGTTTCCATCAGGTCCATCAGCCGGCCCGCCTTGGCGAATCCGACCCGCAGCTTGCGCTGCAGCATCGACGTGGAGCCGAGCTGTGACGTCACGACCAGGTTGATCGCCTCGATCAGCAGGTCCATGTCGTTGCCGATGTCGGGGTCGACATCCTTTACCGCGTCCGCCTTGGCCGCGGTGACGCCCTCGTTGTAGTCCGGGGCGGCCTGCGACTTGGCGTACTCGACGACGGCGTGGATCTCGGCATCGCTGACGTAGGCGCCCTGGATGCGGATCGGCCGGGACTGCCCCATCGGCAGGTACAGGCCGTCGCCCATGCCGATCAGCTTCTCCGCGCCCGGCTGATCCAGGATGACCCGGGAGTCGGTCAGTGACGAGGTGGCAAAAGCCAAGCGGGACGGCACGTTCGTCTTGATCAACCCGGTGACGACATCCACCGAGGGGCGCTGGGTGGCCAGCACGAGGTGGATGCCGGCCGCCCGCGCCTTCTGGGTGATCCGGACGATGGCGTCCTCGACGTCCCGCGGCGCGGTCATCATCAGGTCGGCCAGCTCGTCGATGATGCCGACGATGTACGGGTAGGGCCGGTACACCCGCTCGGACCCGGGCGGGGTGACGATCTCCCCGCTCAGCACCTTCTTGTTGAAGTCGTCGACGTGCCGCACCCCGTGCGCCAGCATGTCCTGGTAGCGCTGCTCCATCTCCTCGACCAGCCAGGCCAGCGCCGCGGCCGCCTTCTTCGGCTGGGTGATGATCGGCGTGATCAGGTGCGGGATGCCCTCGTACGGGGTGAGTTCGACCATCTTCGGGTCGACGAGGATCATGCGGACCTCGGCCGGCGATGCGCGCTGCAGCAGCGACACCAGCATCGAGTTGACGAAGCTGGATTTGCCGGACCCCGTGGCGCCGGCCACCAGCAGGTGCGGTGTCTTGGCGAGATTGGCGGTGACGAAGCCGCCCTCGACGTCCTTCCCCAAACCGATGACGAGGGGGTGGTGGTCCACCCGGGCGCTCGGCGCGGCGAGCACGTCGCCCAGCCGGACCATCTCACGGTCCGAGTTCGGGACCTCGATCCCGACGGCGGACTTCCCCGGGATCGGCGCGAGCAGCCTGACGTTGTCCGTCGCCACCGCGTAGGCGATGTTGCGGGTCAGCGCGGTGATCTTCTCGACCTTCACGCCGGGCCCGAGCTCCACCTCGTAGCGGGTGACCGTCGGCCCGCGGGTGAAGCCGGTGACGGCGGCGTCGACGTTGAACTGCTCGAGAACACCGGTGATCCGCTCGATCATCTCGTCGTTCGCCGCGGACCGGACCTTCGGCGGTGCCCCGAGTTTGAGCAGTTCGGCGGGCGGCAGCTGGTAGGCGTCGCCACGGCCGTCACGGTTCAACTGGTCCAACCGCAGCTGGGTCGGCTCGGTGACCTTCGTGTCCGCATCCGGATCCGGTAGGGCGGGGCGCACCACCCGCGGGCGGGCGGGGCGGGCACCCGGGGCCGCCGCCGGCGTCAACGGCGTGGTCGGGGCGCCGAGGTCCACCGTCTGCGGGTCGTCCGCGAGGTCGGCGTTTGCGGCCTGCCGGCGCCGGGCGGGCCGTCGGAGCCTGGTGGTGGCCAGGTCGGCGTCCTCGTCCAGGGTCACCTCACCGCCGTTGCGGTAGTCGGCGACGTCCGGCTGCTCCCCGCGGAATCCCCCGCTCCGCAGCTGGTCCCACTTGTCCCGAAGCCGGTTCGGGACCTCGACCAGGGGCACACCGGAGATCAACAACACTCCGAACGCGCCGAGCAGTACCAGCAGCAGCACGGCTGGGACGGCGGTGACGCCCACGTACAGCGGCTGACCCACGAGCCAGCCAAGGGTGCCGCCCGCGCTCATCCGTAGTCCCACGGAATCCTGGGCTCCGTCGGCGAGTCTGTTGACGTGCAGCACGTGCAGGATTCCCGCGACGGCCACCGTGGCGGCGACGGTGCCGGCGATCCGCCTGCTCCGGTGCTCCGGGTCCGGCTCGGTGCGCATCAGCACGATGGCAACGACCACCAGGGCGATCGGGAAGACCACCGCCAGCGCGCCGATCCAGACCCGGACCGCGTCGTCGGCGAGGCCGCCGACCGGGCCCGCTGCCTGCAGCCAGGTCCCGATCGCACAGATCAGCGCCAGTGCCAGCAGACCGAACGCGATCCCGTCCCGCCGGTGCACGCGATCGATGTCCCGCGTTGCGGCGGCGCCGCGGCCGATCGCCCGCACCAGGCCGCCGAGCCAGCGTGCCCCGACCAGCCACATCCGCCGCAGCCCCCGGCCGATTCCCTTGACGGCGGTGGTCAGCGGGGATGGCTCGTACGGTGGCGTCGCCGAGCGGGTGCTCGCGGTCGAGCCCTTGCGGCCGCCGCGGGCCGACCCCCCGGTCGCGGACCGGGCCGCTCCCCCTGGCTTTGCCGAACCGCGGGACGGTGCCCGGCCGGCGGTGCGCGGGTCGGCGCGCGTCCCCGAACGGGAGTTGGCGCGCGGAGGTGGAGCCGACGTCTTTCCGGGCATACGAGAACGGTATCGGTTCTGTCCCACCATCCCCATCCGCCACACCGACCGGCGCGGGGCGGGGCGTTTCGGCCGCGTCCGGCTCGGGCACTGCCGAGTAGTCCACCGTCCCGGCGTACCAGCGTGGCGCAGGAAGGAACCGGAGATGTCGACGAGCGAACCGGGCGCGTTCACCGAGCGCGGCGATCAGGCGGAGGGTGCCGCGTACCACGCGGACGGTGTGTACAGCGGCGGACGGTTCGCCGGCGCAGAACCCGAGCGCTACCGACACGTCGGCGGTGCCGACCGGGACGCCGAGGTTCCTGGTGACGCGGCCGACCGCAACGGCGCCGCCCCCCGGGAAATCGCAAGCGGAGATATCGGCAGCCGGGACGCTGCCAGCCGGGACGCTGCCAGCCGGGACGGGAAGATCCCGGAGCTGCAGCACGCGTCGCTGCAGCCGAACGCCACCGTCGACGGCCCGCACTCCGATCGCGGCTGACCGATGGCGCTCATCGAGGGCTACGCCCTGCTCGGCGACACGCAAACCGCAGCGCTGGTCGGCCGCGACGGGTCCATCGACTGGCTGTGCTTCCCGAGGTTCGACAGCGGCGCGCTGTTCGCCGCGCTGCTCGGCACCGAACAGCACGGCCGGTGGCAGATCGCTCCGCAGGCCGAGGTGACCGCGACCCGCCGCCGCTACCAGGGCGAAACGCTGATCCTGGAAACGGAATTCGACACCGCGGACGGCACGGTGCGGGTCATCGACTTCATGCCGCCGCGCGGCGAAGCGCCCGACGTCGTCCGGATCGTGGAGGGCGTCACCGGCCGGGTCGCGATGCGGATGCAGCTGCGGATCCGGTTCGACTACGGGCGTGTGGTGCCATGGGTGCGCCGCGAGGACGGCGCACTCGCCGCCGTTGCCGGCCCGGACTCGTGTTGGTTGCGCACCCCGGTCGAGACCCGCGGCGAGGAGCTGCAGACCGTCGCGCACTTTGTCGTCAAACCGGGTGACCGGGTGCCGTTCGTGCTGACCTGGCGGGAATCACACCTGGAGCCACCGCAGCCCATCCATGCCGAGCACGCGTTGCGGGACACCCGCGAGTACTGGTCCGGCTGGCTGGCGCACTGCACTTATGACGGGCAGTGGCGGGACGCGGTCATCCGGTCGCTGATCACCCTGAAGGCGCTGACCTACGCGCCCAGCGGCGGCATCGTCGCCGCACCGACCACGTCCCTGCCGGAGAAGTTGGGCGGCGTCCGGAACTGGGACTACCGGTTCTGCTGGCTCCGTGACGCGACGATCACACTGCAGGCGTTGATGTACGCCGGCTTCGAGCAGGAGGCGCTCGCCTGGCGCCGCTGGCTGCTCCGGGCGATCGCCGGAGACCCTGCGCAGGTGCAGATCATGTACGGGGTCGCCGGGGAACGGCGCCTGCCCGAGTACATCGCTCACTGGCTGCCCGGCTACGACGGAAATCCGGTGCGGATCGGCAACGACGCCGTCTGTCAGTTCCAGTTGGACGTGTACGGCGAGGTGATGGACGCGCTGTATCAGGCCCGGGCGACCGGCTTGAGCGGTGGCGTCAGCACCTGGGCGCTGCAGAAGGCCCTGATGCGCATCGTCAGCGACCGCTGGCAGGAGCCGGACGAAGGCATCTGGGAGATGCGCGGGCCGCGCCGGCACTTCACCCACTCGAAGCTGATGGCCTGGGTGGCCGCCGACCGCGCCGTCCGCAGTGTCGAGAAGTTCGGCCTCGAAGGCCCCCTCGAAGACTGGCGGGCGCTGCGTTCGGCCATCGCCGACGACATCCTGCGCCGGGGCTACGATGCCGACCGGAAGACCTTCACCCAGTACTACGGATCCACCGAACTGGACGCCGCCGTACTGATGATGCCGCTGGTGGGGTTCCTGCCCATCGATGACGAACGGGTCACCGGAACGATCGCCGCCATCGAGAAGCACCTACTGGTCAACGGTTTCGTGCAGCGTTACACCCAGCACACGGACGCCGACACCGACGGCCTGCCTCCCGGCGAGGGCGCCTTCCTCGCCTGCACCTTCTGGTTGGCCGACAACTATTCCCTGATGGGCCGAACGGAGGAGGCCACGGCGATGTTCGAACGGTTGCTGGCGTTGCGCAACGACCTCGGCCTGTTGGCCGAGGAGTACGACCCGGTGGCGGGGCGGCAGGTGGGCAACTTCCCGCAGGCGTTCAGCCATGTCCCGTTGATCAACACCGCGCGGAACCTGTCCGCCGCAGGTGGCCCGTCACACCAGCGGGAACAAACCACCGAGGCCGGTCGGGAGTCGGTTGACGACGGCTGACGGAACGACGAGATCGAGAACCGTCCGCCCACCGGTACCAGGTGCTGTCACGCCAGCGCACCGGTGAGCAGCGCGGTCGCGACCACGGCCAGGAACCCGATAGTTGCGCCGGGCGTCAGGAGAAGCGCCGGGTGGCTGTCCCGGAGCGGACGATCGCAGCGTGGCCGTCACCTCCCACCTGGCGAGGTGTCATGCCAGGACCGCAATGGTCGACGCCACACATCACCCGACCATGATCCAGAAGAACGCCGGCGAAAACACGGACTCGATGAACGTCGCTCACCCCTGCGCCCCGCACACCAGCCACACCGGCGACCAAGGGCAAGACGTGGCCAGCCGACGTTGAGGACGGAGTGGCCGTCCAGTCCTGGTGATACCGAACGCAGCCGGGCGTAGGTGCGAGACTGCACGCCATGCCAGCACCGCGCCGTCGATGTCCGTGCTCGCCGGGACAGAGGCAGCCATGAGCCGCCCGGACGACGAGCCAGCACTGTCCGCTCAGTGCTATCTCGCGCTGATCCGCGGCATCAACGTCGGCGGGCGTAACAAGGTGCCGATGGCCGAGCTGCGACACTCGCTGCAGGACTTGGGTTTCTCCGACATCAGCACGTACATCGCCAGCGGCAATGTGCTGCTGAGGTCGGACCGGCCGGCGACGCGGGCCGCCTCGCTGATCGAGAATCACCTGCCGTCGCGGTTCTCGCTGGACGACCCCGCCGTCAGGGTCCTCGTGCTCGGGCCCGATCAGCTGCGCGCCGTCATCGAGAACAAACCCGATGGGTTCGGCGAGCAGCCCGACAAGTACCACAGCGACGCCATCTTCCTGATCGGGATCGACGCCGAGACCGCGATGCCCGTGTTCCAGCCACGGGAGGGAGTGGACCGGGTGTGGCCGGGGGACGGCGTGATCTATTCGGAACGGCTGAGCGCGGAGCGGACGCGTAGCCGGCTCGGCAGGATCATCGGCACACCGGCCTACCGGTGGATGACAATCCGCAGTTGGAGTACCACCACTCGGCTGTGGGACCTGCTCGGACAAATGACTCCGTGACGGAAAGGGCGCCCCAGATGACCGACGAGAGGTTCACCCGGTTCGCCGGCTCGATCCGCGACCGCCAGCCCGCCGTCGGGTACTGGTGCGTCCTGGATGTGCCGCCCGCCATCGAACGAATCGCCCGGATCGGTTACGACTACGTTGTTCTGGACGGGCAACACGGCCTGCTCGGCACGTCCGGCATCCTGAACGGCCTGATGGCGATCGACGCCGGCCGCACCGCGGTGGGACTGGTGCGGGTGGAGGCCAACGACCCGACGCCGATCTGCCGAGCACTGGACGCAGGCGCAGGTGGGGTGATCATCCCGCTCGTCGACACCGCCGAAGACGCAGCAGCAGCTGTGCGGGCCGCCCGTTTCCCACCGGCCGGCCGGCGGTCCTGGGGGCCGACCCGGGCGGCGCTGCGGATCAACCCGGCGCCCGCCGACAGCGACGCCGCGGTCGTCGTTCTCGTCATGATCGAGACCGCGGCGGGGCTGGCCAACGTGGCAGACATCTGCGCCGTATCAGGGGTGGACGGCATCTATGTCGGGCCCTCGGACCTGAGGCTGTCGATCGGCGGCAGCACGCCGGGTGATCCCACCCTGGACGAAGAGTTCGACGCCGCCCTCGCCCGCATCCGCAGCGCGGCGCAGGACGCGGGGATCGCGGCCGGCATCCATACTTTCGACGGCGTTACCGCCCGGCGGCGGCTCGCCGAGGGTTTCACCTTTGTGTCCATCGATGGTGACCTCGGCCATCTGGTCGGCACGTCGGCCGCCCATCTGGAGGCCGTGCGCGGATAGTTCCCGAACCGTCGCTTCCCGAGCCATCCGGCACGGCGTTGCGCGAAGGGCGGAAACGCCTCACGACACCGAAGAAGCGGGCGGCGGGCGACGACCCCACCATCGACCCATCTGGGCGCCCAGGGCAACTGCGGCTCCCAATGCCAGCCGTCGACCTGCGCCGACGAAGCGGCCGTTGACCAGGTCGACGAGCGTATCGACGGCGTCAAAGGGCAGCCGGCCGCCGGACAGCAACACCAGTGCACGCAGGGGTGTCTCGCCCATCGCGCGCTCGCGTGCGCGCACCACCTCGGGATCGCTTCCGCTGCCGAAGGGGATGGCCCGGATGATGGCGCGGCCGAAGAGCCTGCCCACCGGGTGAGCCGCCAGGTCGGCGAGGGTGGATTCGCGGCTGAACGGGCGCACCGCTGCCGGGACCGGTATCGGCCGGCGGAGCAGCGCAGAAAAGTCCTCGTCGCCCGTCGCGATGCCGGCGAGCCCGGGGTGATGCGCCGCACTGGTGACGCCGCTGACGATCTCGACCGTGAGTACGTGCCGGACGTCGATGCTGGATCGCGCCACCTCGAGGTCGAACGTCCCGGCCGGGACGGCCCAGCCGGCCCGGTCGACGTCGTAGTAGGCGAACGCCCTTGCGTCGAGCACCATCGTGACCACCGCGCTCCGCCCGGGTTCGAGCTCGACCTTGCGGAATGCCCGCAACTCCCGGCGGGGCCGCAGGACGACGCCGGTCCGGTCGTGCACGTACAGCTGCACCACCTCCGACCCGCGGCGCGACCCGGTGTTGGTCACCGTGAGCCGCACGGTGACGTCATCCTTCGCGCCGATCCGGTCGCGGTCCACGGCGACACCGGTCCATTCGAAGCTGGTGTAGCTCAGTCCGTGGCCGAACGCGAACAGTGCAGGCGGCCCGGATGTCGTGTGATGCCGGTACCCGACGAAAAGACCCTCCCGGTACTGCACCTGGCGTGGCTCGCCCGGAAACCACGGGTCCGCGGCCACGTCCGCCTGTGCCGCGGGAAAGGACTCGGCCAGCCGGCCACCTGGCTCCGCATCCCCGAACAGCACGTCGACCAGCGCGCTGCCACCGGCCTGACCGCCCAATTGGCACTCGACGACGGCGGACGGCCGGTGCACCCACGGCATGAGGATCGGCGCACCGTTCGACAGTGCCACCACCGTTCTCGGATTCGCCGCGCACACGGCATCGACCAGGTCGTCGTGCTGGCGTGGCAACCCCAGGTCCTCCCGGTCGGTCCCCTCGATCTCGTCACCGGCGGGCAGTCCCACCAGCACGACCGCGACGTCGGCCGCCCGCGCTACCCGGGTCGCCTTCCCGATCAGGTCGGCGTCCGGCGCGGATCCGACCGGGTCGTAGCCGGGCGAGTACGTCAGGTCAACGCCCCTGGCGCGCAGTGCGTCCAGCGCCGTGTCGAGTCGGGTGGGCAGGACGGCCGAGCTGCCGCCGCCCTGGAAGCGGGGCCGCTCGGCGAACGCGCCGATCAGCGCCACCGTCCGGCCCGGACGCAACGGCAGCAGCCCGTCGTTGGTCAACAGCACCGTGCCCGCCGCCGCCGCGCGGCGAGCGAGTGCGTGGTGTTCCGCGACCGGGAACGAATCCGGAGTTGTGGGTGCTGACGCCGCCGCCACCAGGTCGAGCACCCGTTGCGCAGACGTCTGCACCGCCGATCGATCCCGGTCGTCGGCCTCTGCGGCGGCGATCAGAGAGGCATCGAAACTGCCGCCGCTGCCCGGCATCTCGAGGTCCATGCCAGCGCGGATCGCGGCGACCCGATTGTCGGTGGCGCCCCAGTCGCTGATCACGACGCCGGTGAAGTTCCACTCCTGCCGCAACACTGTGGACAACAGGACCTGAGAACTGGTGCAGTGACTGCCGTTGACCTTGTTGTAGGCCGCCATGACGGCTCGCGGTTGCGCGGCGATGACGGTGTGTTCGAATCCGGCAAGATAGACCTCCCGCAGCGTCCGTTCATCCACGACCGCATCGACAGTGAACCGGTATGACTCCTGATTGTTCACTGCGTAATGCTTCACACAGGCGCCGACGCCCGCCTCCTGGATACCCCGGGTGAGCGCCGCCGCCAGCCGCCCGGTGAGCAGCGGGTCCTCCGACAGATACTCGAAATTGCGTCCGCCCAACGGATGTCGTTTGACGTTGAGACCGGGACCGAGCACCACCCCAACGCCAAGGGCGCGGGCCTCGACCCCGATGGCCCGACCGACCTCCTCGGCGAGCGTCGGGTCCCAGCTGTTGCCCAGCGTGGCCGCGGTGGGGAAGCAGGTCGCGGGTGCGTCGCTGGTCAGCTCCACCTGGGACGGTCCGGCCGCCTGCACCCGGATGCCGTGCGGGCCGTCGGTCATCAGCAGCGCCGGAACGTCGCATTCCGGCAACGCCCGCGTGGCCCAGAAGCCGCCGCCGGACAGCAGGCGGACCTGTTGCCGCAGAGTCAGCCGCCGTGCGGTGGGCAGACTGCTCATCGGTCGGCTCCGATCGGGTGGTGAAGGCACACCTTGCGGCGCCGGACGTGTCGGCACGACCTGCGACGTGTTGGCCCAGTGTGACACCGCGCAGCTCGCTCAGCACCGCGCGTCACGTTCAGTCCCGTGTCCACCGGCGAAGCCGGTTGTCCACCGTCGTCCGGTCCAGCGCCCAAGACGTGGAGCCCGCCGCGCACACGACCTGGTCCCGTGGTGAGTCACTGCGCGGCGGCCACCGGCCGGTCGGGCACCTCGTCGGTCACCGCGTGCCGGGCGACGAACCGGAACCGGTCGCCGCGGAAGACCGACCGGGTCCACTCCACCGGCCGCCCGGTGGCGTCCCGGCCGGTGCGGTGCACCAGCAGGATGGGAAGGCCGGTGTCGACGCCCAGCAGGTGGGCCTCGACCGGATCGGCCAGGGCGGTCTCGACGATGTCCTCGACGGAGGCAAGAGCTATCCCGTAGGCCTCGTCGAGCGTGACGTACAGCGAGCCGCGCTGCGCGAGCTCATCTGCCAGGTCCGGCAAAGGCCCTGCCAGGTGGGCGGTCTCGTGCGCGATCGTCTCGTTCCCGGCGGTGCGCAGCCGCTCCAGCCGATGGATCCGGGTTCCGGGCTCGACCTCGAGGTGCGCGGCCATGTCGTCATCGGCGGGTTCCTCGCTCAACTGCAGCAGCACACTCCCCGGGCGCGCACCCTGCGCCTGCAGGTCCTTGGAGAACGAGGTGAGCTGGCGGACCTGCATCAGCTTGGGTTTCGCGACGAACGTGCCGCGACCCTGGGTGCGTTCCAGCCGGCCTTCGACGACCAGCTCGGCGATCGCCTGGCGGACCGTCGTTCGGGAGGTCCCGAAGCGCTCGGCGAGCTCGCGTTCGGTCGGCACGGCGCTCCCTGGCACGAGACCGGCGATCAGGGCGAGAATCTCACCCTTCACCTGGAAGTACTTCGGAACCCTGACCACCGGGCCACCCTTCGACGCTACGGACAGTTTCTCACTGGTAGTCAGGGGCGCAGGAACCGCGTGGCGGCCCTGTTTCCCCATCCCCCTTTCAATCCGTAAGGCATCGGTGGCGCTGCGTCTCGGGCGGAACCCGAAACTGCACGGCAGGAAGTCGGCCTCGAAAATAGGTTCCAGAACCAACTTCGCCGCCTGCTGCACCACCCGATCACGCACAGTGGGAATACCCAACGGCCGCCACCGGCCATCAGGCTTCGGGATCTCCACCCGCCGCACCGGCGACGGGCGATAATCCCCGCGGAAAAGATCAGCACGCAGTTCCGCCAACAAGCGGTCCACGCCGTACTCCTCCACCCCGGCCAGCGTCACACGATCAACACCGGCCGCTCCACGATTAGCTCGCACCCGCTCCCATGCCTCCGCCAGGACGTCAACCCGGCAGATCCGGTCGAACAGAGCACGGAAACGCCTACCCTCAGACTGCTTGGCCGCAGCCCATAGCTTGCGTTGAAGTTCTCGCACCTGCCCCACCGGCGGAAACCGGTGCAGCTCAACGGACCTAGATTGCCCGCCGGGGTTGTTGGACCGGGCGGTCCCGGTCATGCCCTCACGCTTACCTCCACCACCAGCACGACCGAAGTCGGGGCCCTTCCCTCCCGGCGCGTTCTGTTGCACGCCGATCACCGGTACTACGACCCCGTCGGACTCCCGCTGCCCTCCACAGGACTTCACCATCGGCTTATACCTGTGGTCTTTGCCCGACGAAGGCCAGGCAGACGGGTCTCTCCTGATCCGGACCAAACCGTGATCACGTGCCGCCCCCCATACCCCGGAAGGACCCGACGAGCTGACCCCGGACCAGGGCTCGACGGACATGGCCTCCGCCGTGAAGTGAGCGGCTCGGCTCCCTCATTGTGGGTGTGACGAGGCTGCAGGGTTCGCTTAACGCTGCGGCCCGCGATCTTGCTCCCTCCAAAGAGGCTCTTGACACCCCGCTCAGCCCGCCACCTCTCAGCGACGAACCGGGGCCTGCTACCCGGCGCTCCGGTACCTACCGGGACGGGACTCACACCCGCAGGTTTGACACAGCTTGCAGGACGCACCACCGGGTCAGCCTAGCTGCATTGGCATAGACCAATCAACGTGAGCCTGCGAGACCAAGGGCTGCGCGGTCCGCAAGGAGTTTTGCCCGGGGTCTTGACCTCCAGATTGGTCTATGCCAATCTATCGCTCGTTGGTCTATACCAATGGCCGCACCTGTCGCCGCACCGGCTGCGGGTGGACAACACCAGCATCCCGACGCCACACGCCGCGCGTTCGGGTCGCGAGACTGGAGGTACTGAGAGATGAGCAAAGCCGCCGTGGCGGAGAACCAGAAGCGAGGGCTACGCGTCCCCGGCTTCGCGCAGTTGCAGCGCCTCGGCAAGAGCCTCATGTTGCCGATCGCGCTGCTGCCCGCCGCCGGGATTCTGCTGCGGTTGGGTCAGCCCGACCTGTTGGGCAAGATCACCGTTCCGGTGATCGGCCCGTTCTTCCAGGCGATGAGCGCGGCGGGTGGCGCGGTGTTCGCCAACCTGCCCCTGCTGTTCGCCATCGGCGTCGCGATCGGATTCGCCAAGAAGGCTGATGGTTCAACGGCTTTGGCCGCCGCAGCCGGCTACCTGGTGATCGCGGCAGTCTTCAAGTCGATGTCGCCGGTGGTGCTCGAGGGTGTCACGGACACGGCGGGCGCACAGGCCGAGATCAACTACAGCGTCTTCGCCGGCATCCTGGTGGGCCTGGTGACCGCAGTGCTGTTCGACCGGTACCACACCATCGCGCTGCCGTCGTATCTCGGGTTCTTCGGCGGCCGCCGATTCGTGCCGATCGTGGTGTCGGTGGCCTGCTTGGTCCTGGGCTTCGGGCTCAGCTACTTCTACCCGATCTTCGACGCCGGGCTGACCTCGGTCGGTCAGTTCATCGGCGGCGCAGGCGCTCTGGGCGCGTTCACCTACGGGTTCGCCAACCGGATGCTGATCCCGCTGGGGCTGCACCACATCCTCAACACCTACATCTGGTTCCTGTACGGCGACTACCAGCCGCCCGGCGGCGGCGGTGTCGTCACCGGTGAGCTCACCCGGTTCGCGGCCGGTGACCCCACCGCCGGCCTGCTGACCTCCGGCTTCTACCCCATCCTGATGTTCGGGCTGCCGGCCGCTGCACTCGCGATGATCCACCTGGCCAACCCCAAGCAGAAGAAGCTGGCGTTCGGCATCCTGGGCGCCGCCGCGATCACCGCCTTCCTCACCGGCGTCACCGAGCCGCTCGAATTCGCCTTCATGTTCGTCGCGTTCCCGTTGTACGTCGTGCATGCGGTGTTGACCGGCCTGTCGTTGGCCGTTGCCTACCTGCTGGACATCCACCTCGGCTTCTCGTTCTCCGCCGGTCTGATCGACCTGCTGCTGTACGGCACGGCGCCTGCGGCGCACAATGTCTGGCTGCTGATCGTCATGGGCGTCGTGTTCTTCGCCGTCTACTACCTGCTGTTCCGGCTGGTCATCAAATGGTGGAACCTGCGCACCCCGGGCCGCGAGCCCGAGGACGAATTCGATGCAGAGCAGAGTGCGAACCTGACCGACGGATCCGACGGCTCCGGGCGGGAGGGCGCGGGATCGCGGGGCCCGGCGCTCACCGGCTCCGGGGGCGGCACCGCCACCGCGGTCGCCACCCGGCCGCTGGCGGACACCAAGGCCGAGAAGCTGATCGCCGCGTTCGGTGGTCGGGAGAACCTGGTCAACGTCGACGCGTGCATCACCCGACTGCGGATGGAGGTCGCCGACAAGGACAAGGTGGACAAGGCGCGGTTGAAGGCGCTCGGCGCTGCCGGCGTCATCGAGGTCGGCAACAACGTCCAGGCGGTCTTCGGCACCCAGGCGGACGTCCTGAAGAACGACATCAACGACGCACTGGCCGGCCCGGCGCCCAACCCCGCTCAGGCCAACCCCGCTCAGGCCAACCCCGCCCAGGCCAACCCCCCTCAGGCCAACGCCGCTCGGGCGGGTCGGGCCGACGCGAACGGCGCCCCTACGAATACGGCCACCGCGCGCAAGGGGTCTCCCACCGGATCGGCGGCACCCGCGCCCGCAGCACCGGCCAGCCAAGTGGACCACATCGCCACCCGGACAAGCGTTCTCGCGCCGGTACCCGGGCGCCTGGTGCCCCTCGCGGACGTACCGGATTCGACGTTCGCGCAGGGCATCGTCGGGCACGGCACGGCCGTCGACCCGCCCAGGCAGGTCGTCGACGCGCTCGCCCCGATCACCGGCACGGTGCTGAAGATGTTCCCGCACGCCTACATCGTGGTCAGCGCCGACAACGTGGCCGTGCTCGTCCATCTCGGGCTGGACACCGTTGCGCTGGGCGGCGACGGCTTCGCCGCACTGGTGCAGGAGGGCGACCACGTCGAGTCCGGCCAGCCGGTGATCAGCTACGACGTGCCCGCCGTCGTCGCCGGCGGAAAGAACCCGGTCATCCCCGTGGTGGTGATGGACAAGGCCGCCGACGCCATCGCGCTCAACGACGCGCTGCACGCCGGCGATCAGGTGGCGCTGTCCCAGGAACTGTTCACCGTCACCGGCTGACGCCCTACCTCCCCGGCAACCTCATCTTCAGCTGGAAGGAAAACGCCATGGAGATCGTTGTTCTCCCCGACGCCAGGGCGATCGGCGCCCTGGCCGCCGACGCCATCGGACGGCTGCTGCAGCGCAAGCCGGACGCCGTGCTCGGGTTGGCCACCGGTTCGTCGCCGCTGGCCATCTACGACGAGCTCGCGCGCCGCTGCGCCGAGGGTGCGGTGAGTTTCTCGCAGGCGTCCGGGTTCACCCTCGACGAATACGTCGGGCTCCCGGTCGACCACCCGCAGTCGTACCGCAACGTCATCGACAAGGATTTCCTCTCGCGGGTCGACTTCGGTCCCGGTGCCGTCCGCGGCCCGGACGGGTTGGCCGCCGACATCCCGGCGGCGTGCGCCGCCTACGAGTCCGCCATCGCGGCGGCCGGTGGGGTCGACCTGCAGATCCTCGGCATCGGCACCGACGGCCACATCGGCTTCAACGAGCCGGGTTCCTCGCTCGCCTCCCGGACCAGAATCAAAACCCTCGCCCCGCAGACCCGCATCGACAACGCCCGGTTCTTCGACGGGGACCTCGACGCCGTTCCCACCCACTGCCTCACCCAGGGGTTGGCCACGATCATGTCCGCGCGGCACGTGGTCCTCGTCGCCACCGGTTCGGGCAAGGCCGAGGCCGTCCATCACCTGGTGGAGGGTGCGGTCAGCGCACTGTGGCCGGCGGCGATCCTGCAACACCATCCGCACACCACGGTGCTGCTCGACCCCGCGGCCGCCGGCCGTCTGCAGCTGGCTGACTACTACCGCGAGACCTATCGGGCGAAGCCTGCCTGGCAGCACATCTGATCCGCACGGTCCGCCAGTCCAGCAGCCCAGGAGAACCTGCCATGTTGATCACCGCTGACACGGTCGCCACCGGCCGCGCCCTGTTGCGGCCCGGGTGGATCGACGTCGAGGGTGGTGTGATCGTCGGGGTCGGCGAGGGCGCTCCACCCCGCCCCGCGGACGTTCCGCTTGGCGCCGTGACGGTCGTTCCCGGATTCGTCGACATCCACGTACACGGCGGCGGTGGCGGTGTGTTCCCGAGCCCCGATCCGTCGAGCATCCCGGCGCAGACGGCCGCCGCCGCAGCGTTGCACCGCAGGCACGGCACCACCACGATGGTGGCCTCGCTGGTCACCGCCCAGCCGGCCGCCCTGCTCGCGCAGGTGCGCGCACTGCGCGACCAGGTGGCGGCCGGCACCGTCGCCGGTATCCACCTGGAGGGCCCGTGGTTGGCGGCGAACCGCTGTGGCGCACATGAGTTGTCGGCCCTACGGGACCCGGAGCCGGACGAGGTCGACCGGGTGCTCGAGGCGGGCGCCGGAACGATCCGAATGGTCACCCTGGCTCCGGAGCGCACCGGTGGGCTGGACGCGATCAAGCGGATCACCAACGCCGGCGCCGCCGCAGCGATCGGCCACACCGACGCCACCTACGCGCAGGCCAGGGCGGCGATCGAGGCGGGTGCCACGGTGGCCACCCACCTGTTCAACGCCATGCGACCCGTGCATCACCGCGAACCCGGCCCGGTGCTGGCGCTGATCGAGGATCCGCGGGTGACGGTGGAACTGATCACCGACGGCGTCCACCTGCACCCCGCGCTGTACCGGGATGTCACCCAGAGCGTCGGCCCGGACCGGGTCGCACTGGTCACCGACGCCATGGCCGCGGCCGGGATGGCCGACGGCGCCTACGTTCTCGGACCGCTGGCGGTGGACGTCGTCGACGGCGTGGCCAGGGTGGCCGGAACGGACACGATCGCGGGCAGCACGGCGACGATGGACCACGTCTTCCGGTGCGCGGTGTCGGCCAGCGGGCTCCCCCGCGACGAGGCGCTGCTGGCCGCGGTCCGGCAGTCGTCGGTCAATCCGGCGCGCGCGCTCGGCCTGCCGGCGGTGGCCATCATGGCCGGCGCCGCGGCCGACCTGGTGGTCATGGACGAGGAATTGCGTGTGCAGCGGGTTGTGCAGGGGGGCAGCTGGGCCCGCTGAAACGCTCATCCCGACGCGCGGTCCCCCCGGACCGAAAGCGGAAGAGTCGGCGTCCGCGGGTCGGGTCTCAGCTCGGCAGCCGTTCTTGGCGGACTGCACAAGCCGATCGAACCGGGATCCGATGGTTCGCGGCGTGCCGTCGCGCAGTAGGGGCACGGTATCGAGCAGGACCGGTCGACCGTTGTTGGGGCATGCGGTCGGCCGCCTTGTGCCCATGTGCGGCACACGAGCGTGGCCACCGCAGACGCCGTCGATCGGCATCGTCAGTCAATTGTCAGGTCCCGCCGCGCCACTGGCGACGAAGATGACGGGGTGCGCTGAGCCTCAACAGCACACCAGTCGAAAGGTGGGTCATGAACGATCCGGTTCCGGCATCGCGGCCGGACAACTGCGCGTGCTGTGCGAAGGCATACCGAGCGGGCTCGATGGTCGCCTGGGACCGGTTGGCGCGCGGGTGGGTGCTGCTCGCTCACCGAAGTGTTGCCGGTCGACCGGTGACGGCTGCGGCGGCTCGATCCGTTCGGTTTTCATGATCGAAGGCATCACCATTGGCACGGCACCCGTCCGGACGGCAACGACCTTGAGTTGACTGCCGCCCCTGTCCGTGGCCGTTCACCGGCAGCGCGGCAGGACACCGCGACCACTTGTCCGGCCCGGCGAGTTCTCGGCAACGACGGTGCGGCACGCGAGGTGGACGCCCACTCAACCCGATCTCGTGGTGGATGGTTCGGCCGGGTCGGCGACCGGTTGCGCCGCCACCAGCAGGTCGACGGCGCTCTGCTGGGTGGCGGCGCTGATGTCCTCGACAGGTCCGGCCCAGTGCAATCCGTACCGGTTGTCCGGGGTGCGGTTGTGGTCGTAGGCAGTGGAGGCCTGCTCCGCGAGGTAGTCGCTGTACGGATGGTCGTCCAACGCGCGATTGAGATCTCCCACGTTCCGGACGTAGATCCCCTTGAAGCTGGGCCCGTTCACGTCGCACCGGGTCCTCTCGCACGGCTCGGTCAGCACGTCGTCAACATGCAGATCCTCGGAGGTGGTCGAGGCATCAGCCAGTTGTCTGGCGCGGACCAAGTATCTGTCCTCACCCGTCGCCCGGAACAGCGCGACCAGGCTGCCGAGCAACACGCCCTGGTTGTAGGTCCAGGTGGTGTCCCCGTTGTTGCGGCAGGTGGCGGTGTACAGGCCGTCGTTGACCAGTAGCTCGTCGTTGATCATCCCTGACGACTCGAACCAATTCCACACCGTGACCGCGCGCTCCAAGTACACCGAGCCGCCGTCTGCGAGCCGCGCCGCGAGCTCGGCCGCGGCCTGGACGAACAACTCGTTGGAGATGGCGTTCTTGTACCCACGGCTCACCGTCCACCAGAGGCCGCCACCGCAGGTGTCGTCGTGGGTGCTCCAGATGAAATCGATGCCGCGTTGGGCGGTTTGCAGGTACCGTACGTCCCCGGTGAGGTCGTAGGCACTGATCCAGGCCAGTGCCCACCAGCCGGTGTCGTCGGTGAAGTCGTTGATGAAGTTGCCGCGTGCGGCGTTGCGCTTCTTGGTGAAGGTGTTCTCCACCACCCAGAGGTAGCGGGTGTCCCCTGAGACGATCATGTAGTCGGTCAGCGCATTCAGCGCGTTCGCGCTGTTCCACCATCCGGTGGTGGGCCAGACACCGCTCCGTTGATCGTAGAAACCGACCAGCGCGTCGACGGCCGGTTGGTCCGACGGGACCCGGGTGCCACCGCATCCGGCGAGAACGGCGCCGGCCAGGATGAGTGCGGCCCATCGCGAGCTACGACCGGCACGCATGTCGAACCCCGACTTCTGGTTGAGTGAACCCACCTCGAACACCGCACCCGGGCAGGAACAGTGTGTCAGCGTCGCCAATCTACTTATTCCTCCGGTTCCCCCCGGGGCACGGCTGTCGCGGTCTGCTGCGTGGCCGGTCGGTGGGCCCTTTGTTGGTCGGCCTGGTCGTCGTCCTGGTCGCGGGGTGTTCCGCAGGCAGCCCGGGTCCATCCGAATCGCCCACGACCTCCGGTGCCGCGACGATCAGCGCCGGTACGACCCCGTCGGTCCCGTCGTCGGCCGGCAGCACGATGTCCAGCGCTCCGCCTGCGGGCTCGGTGATGCCCTTCCGGACAGCGGCCCCGGGAAGCGCTGTCGGGACGCGAGTGGGATTGGTCGCGGCGTCCGGTTCCGACCCGTTCAGCAATGCCGTCAGCGAATCCATCGCCGCCCAGCTGGAACTCGCCGGTGCCGAACTCATCAGCTGTGACCCCGGGGCCGACGCCACGCTGACCCTGAACTGCGCCCGTCGGCTGGCGACGCAGCAGGTCGACGCGTGGATCATCGTGCAGCCTGGCGCGCTTTCCGAGCCACTGTGCGACGTCGGCCCCCCGGACGTACCGCTGATCGTGATCGCCGGCACCGTGAAGTGCCAGACGGCCGAGGTCGGGGCTGATGATCGACGGGCAGGTTTCCTGGCCGGATCGGAACTGGGCCGGGCGGCGCAGCTCCGGCCGCCCTGCGCCGATGAGGCACTGATCATCGTGACCAACAGCGCCAACACCTCGAGCGAGCTGCGAACCGAAGGCATCCGCGCGGGCATCGCCACCGGGTGCCCCGGGATGGCCGCCGAAGAGGTCGTCATCGACTCCGGACCTGCCGAAGGTGCGTACGATGCCTTCACCAATGCGTTGAACGGCGTGCCGAACGGCAAGGAAATCGTGGTGGCGGCGGTCGACGACGGTGCTGCACTGGGGGTGGTCGCGGCTGTACCGGACAGTCGAGCCGACCACATCACGATCGCGGCCATCGGCGCCGACCAGCGCGCACGCTGCGAGATCGTCGGAGACCCACTGTGGATCGGTGATGCGGCCCTGTTTCCGGACCGGTACGGCGAGGTGGTCGTGCCCGCACTGCTCGATGCCCTCGCAGGGCAGCGGATCCGCCGCAACATGTATGTCGAGACGACATTCCTCACCGCAGATTCTCTCGGTGATTTCTACGACCTCAGCGATTGTCCGGGGCAGTGAGCACACCGTTCGATCCCCTCCAGCGCCGCAGGTCATTGATCACCGTTTTCCTGGTTGCCACCACAGTGACGGCTCTCATCCTGTTCTCGGTGTCGATCCCGTACTTCCTGTCCGTGGACAACTTGATCAACCTCTTGAACGAGCTGGCCCTGGCCGGAATCCTGGCCATGCCGGCAACATTTCTGATGATGAGCGGTCAGGTCGACCTCTCCGTCGGGGCAACCGCAGCGCTTGTCGGCATCGTCCTGGCGGCGACTGCCCCCGAGGTCGGACTGGCCGCGGCAGTGCTCATCGCGGCGGCGTCCGGCCTGCTCATCGGGGTCGTCAACGGCCTGCTCGTGACGGCAGGCGGCGTACCGAGCCTGGCAGCGACATTTGCCTCGATGGCGCTGCTGCGCGGGCTGGCCTACTTCGTGCCCAGCGGACTGGCCATCACGGTGGCCGGCTTCCGCTCGCTGGCCAACACCCGACCCATCCTCGGTCTGGCCCTGCCAACGCTCATCTTCGCCGGAGCCGTCGTGATCGCCGCCGTCCTGTCCAGTTCTGCAGTCGGTCGCCGTAGCCGGGACATCGGCCTGCTTCCGGTCGACGAACGCCTTGACGCGTCCCGGGAACGGCGCTGGATCGTCGCCATGTTCATCGTCTCCGCGCTGGCCGCGACGCTTGTCGGGTTGATCAGGACGTCCCAGCTCGGTACCGGCCTGCCGACGGCCGCCATCGGGATCGAGGTCACGGTGGTGACCGCGGTATTGCTCGGCGGCGGGCGGATCACCGGCGGCCGCGGTTCGATCGCCGGAACCCTGATGGCCCTGCTGATGATCTCGGTCATCGACAACGGCCTGTCACTGATCAATGTCACGCCCTACGCCGGGCAGGTCTTCCATGCCGGACTGCTGCTCGTTGCTCTGGTGCTCAATCGGCCGAATCGACGCGCTCGCCCCAGCGGTCAGCCTCGCCGCCGTCGTGAAGCGGCTGTCCCCGCCGGCGACGCCGACGGGTGAACCGTCCGAACGGGGACGAATTGGTCACGGCCCCCGCCTCCACCGTGCTCGGGCAACAAACGGCAACCGATTGCCGCAACCCGGCACGCACACCGATGATGAACGAGTAGCCGCGCACCAGCCCTGACGAAGACATCGCCGGCGGCGGCCCACCGGTCGCCATCCCAGTGCGATCGCTGTGCCGACGGGCCCTGTGCGGACACACCCCGACCGCACACCGCGGTCGGCCGGGTGTTGCCCACCGTCATCACGTCCTTCCGACCACCGAGAATGGAGCCACCGCATGCTTCGCCCACAAGACAATGCCGTCCGGGAGCGCAAGAGCCTCAACGGCATCTGGGATTTCCGCCTGGATCCCACCGGCGACGGGCGGCACGATCGGTGGTTCGCGGGCACGCTGACCCAGGCGCGGCCGATGCCGGTCCCCGCGAGCTTCAACGACATCGCCGCCGACGCCGCCGTCCGCGACTACTTCGGTGACATCTGGTACCAGACAACGGTGCGGGTCCCCCGCGGATGGGACGGCCAACGGGTCGTGCTGCACTTCGAATCCGCCACTCACCGCGCGACCGTGTGGGTGAACGAGGTCGAGGTCGGTGGACATGAGGGCGGTTACACGCCCTTCGAATTCGACATCACCGACCACGTGACGGCGGGCGAGCAGGTCCGCATCACGGCCGTCGTCAACAACACCCTGAGCTTCCAGTCGATCCCGCCCGGCGTCGTCGAGGACACCCCGGACGGCCCGCGGCAGCGGTACTTCCACGACTTCTTCAACTACGCCGGGCTGCATCGCTCGGTGTGGCTGACCACCACCGGCCGGGCGCACCTCACCGACGTCACCGTGGTGACGGGTCTGGATCTGGGCGCCGGCACGGTCGAGTACCGCTGCACCGCACAGGACGCCGATGGCCTGGAGACCCGGGCGGTGCTGCACGACGCGCAGGGTGCCGTGGTCGCGACAGGCACCGGAACGCAGGCGGTGTTGCAGGTGCCGAACGTGCAGGTGTGGGCGCCCGGCGCCGGCTACCTTTACGACCTCGAGCTGCAACTGGTCGACCCGGCCGATGAGCTCGTGGACAGCTATCACCAGAGCGTCGGGGTGCGCACCGTCACCGTCGACGGCAACCGGTTCCTGATCAACGGAGAACCGTTCTACTTCACCGGGTTCGGCAAGCACGAGGACATCTCGGTGATCGGCAAGGGACACAACGACGCCTACCTGGTGCACGACTTCGAGTTGCTCAAGTGGGTCGGCGCCAATTCCTTCCGGACCTCGCACTACCCGTACGCGGAGGACGTCCTCGACTACGCCGACCGGCAGGGCATCGTGCTGATCGACGAGACCGCGGCCGTCGGACTGAACATGGGACTCGGCGGCGGCATCTTCGGCACCCAGGGGTATCAGACCTTCTCGGAGAGCACGATCAACGATGTCAGCCGCGAGGTGCATGCGCAGGCGATCCGGGAGCTGGTGGCCCGGGACAAGAACCATCCCAGCGTTGTGCTGTGGTCGATCGCCAACGAGCCGGAATCCGACACGCAGGCGGCGGAGCGGTACTTCGAACCGCTGTTCGACCTGACCAAGAAGCTTGATCCGACCCGGCCGGTCGGCTTCGTCAACGTCATGCTGGCCCCGCACGGCAAGTGCCGGGTGTCCCAGTTCGGCGATGTGCTGATGCTGAACCGTTACTACGGCTGGTACGTCAACACCGGAGACCTCGGTGCAGCGGAGCTGGCGTGGGAAGCGGAACTGCAGGGCTGGGCGACCGAGAACAAGCCGATCATCATCACCGAATATGGCGCCGACACCTATCCCGGCATGCACTCGCTCACCCCCACGCCGTGGACCGAGGAGTACCAGGTCGAATACCTGGAGATGAACCACCGCGTCTTCGACCGGGTCGAAGCCGTTGTCGGCGAACAGGTCTGGAACTTCGCCGACTTCGCCACCACCTCCGGCATCATGCGAGTGGGCGGCAACAAGAAGGGGGTCTTCACCCGCGACCGGCAACCCAAGGCGGCGGCATTCGCGCTGCGGCGGCGCTGGCACGGAAAGGGCCGCTGACCTCGAGGGGCCGCAAATCTCACGCCCCGCAGTGATATCGGCAGTGACAGCGACATCCATATCGACCACGAACCCGCGACGCCCATCCGGCGCCGCGGGTTCGTGGCGTTGCGGGATGTGCGACGCCGGTGGGGTGTTCCTGCCGGGGACTCCATGCCGGGAATTCCGTGTGGCCGAGTCCTACTGCCGGGGCTGGATGCCGGGTGTCTTCGTGGCCCGCCCACCCCGTCGGCAGCCCGCGATGGCCGGGATGGCGTAGCGGCGGAACCCCCGGGCACCACCGACGGAACGTCGCCGGCCAGGAGGTCCGCGAGAATGCCGCCGCCGCCGGTGATGGTGCCAAGCAGGACGGCTGCCGTGGGTGGGATACCGGTGGCCACGGCCTCGGTGGAGCAGGACGTCACGAATCACCCGCCGCCGAGGGCGGTCACGGTGGCCGGCACCGCCGTGCCGACGATGCCGAAATCGCGGCGAAGGGCCAGCAGGGCACCGGAGAAGGCGAACGTGAGGATTCCGACCAGGCTGCGCGTCGTTTCGACAGGTGCGCCGGCGCCCGTGACGCTCCTGGGCTGGCTCAGGTCACCGAGGTCGGTGGCCGCACGGCATGGGCCATCCGGTGGTGGTGAGCTCAGGTGTCGAACGCGCCGGCGGCGAGCCGGTCACAGAGATCGACGACGGCCTCCAGGACGGCGGCGTCGTCGGCCAGGTCGGGGCCCAGGAAACCCAGCACCGCGGCCGCCGCATCGACCGGCAGCCCGGCGGCGAGGTTGCGCACGTGATGTGCCGCAACGTCCTTCACCGGCGCGCCGGCGCCGCGAAGGTGATTGATCCAGGCCGCGATCACCCGCAGGGCGCCAACGGGCAGCCGTCCCGCTGCGCGTTCCCGGCGGACGGTCGGCAGGATCCGCACTCCGATCTTGAGCGATCCGTCGGCGGCGATCTGGGCGAGCAGGTGCCGGATCCGCGGGTTGGCGAACCGGGTCAGCAACGCCTCGCGGTAATCGGCGATGTCCTGCGGCGGCAGGCTGAGCTGGAGCGCGGCTTCGGCCCACCACTGCTCGAGCCACTGCCGGCACACCGGGTCGGTGACCGCCTCGGCGATGGTCTGGTGCCCCCTGGCGCTGCCGGCGTAGGCCAGCAGCGAGTGCCCGCCGTTGAGCAACCACAGCTTGCGTTCCTCGAACGGGGTGATGTCGTCGACGAACCGGGCACCGGAGTCCTGCCACGCGGGACGGCCCCCGGGGAACGCCCCGGCCAGCACCCATTCGGTGTACGGCTCGGTGACCACCGGTGCGGCATCGGCCCGTTCGGTCAGCCGGGCGGCCGCCGCGACGTCGTCGTCCGTGGTCGCAGGGGTGATCCGGTCGACCATGGTGGTGACGAACGAGACGGCGCCGGTGATCCAGGCGGCCAGCTCGGGGTCCACCAGGGCGGCGAATTCGGTGACGATCCGGGCGGTGACGGCCCCGTTGTCCGGCAGGTTGTCGCACGGCACGATCGCGAGTGGTCCGGCCGCCGCCGCCCGCCGTGCGGCCAGGCCCGCAACGATCCGGGCCGGGGTGGTCCGCACCGGCGACCGCACCCCGTTCCGGAGTGCGTGCAGGTCGCTCCGGACCTCCGGCCGGTCCAGGTCCAGCGCTCCGTCGCTGCAGCGCACATACCCTGCCTCGGTAACGGTCAGGGTGATGATCCGCACCTGCGGATCAGCGAGATACCCGAGCCAGGACTGCATGTCGGATCCGGCATGGGCGCGCGACAGGCTGCCCAGCACGCGCGATGCATCACCGTCAGCGCCCCGGGTGATCAGTGTGTAGAGGCCGTCCTGCGACGTCAACGCCTCGGCCAGGTGGGTGGATCGGCCGGTGAAAGCCGCAATGCCCCACTCGTGGGCATCGCCCGCCGTGTCGGTGTACCAGGCCTGGTGGGCGCGGAAGAAGTTGCCAAGGCCCAGGTGCACGATGCGCACCGGCGCGGCGGGGCGTCCGTTACCGGACCGCGACAAAGGCGGCACCGCAGCCCCGGTGTGTACAACGTCGGAAACATCCTGGCGCAGGGGAACGCTCACAGTTTGAACACCTTTCGCGGTTGACCGGTGACGAGGTCGACAAGGGTGTCCAGTGCCTCGTCCTCGTCGAGCCGGTGCGTGGCGACGAGGTTCGCGACGAATGCGGCGTCGAGCCGGCGGGACATGTCGTGCCGGGCCGGGATGGAGCAGAAGGCGCGGGTGTCGTCGATGAAGCCGGACAGCTTGCTGAAACCGGCGATCTCGGTCACCGAGCGCTGGAAGCCGGCGATCTCCGAGGGATTGTCCAGGAACCACCACGGGGCGCCGGCGTACACCGCGGGATAGAAGCCGGCCAGCGGGGCGATCTCCCGGCTGAACACGTCGGCGTCCACGGTGAACAGCACCAGGTGCAGGTTCGGGTGGGTGCCGTAGCGCTCGAGCAGCGGCTGCAACGCCCTGGTGTACTCGACGGCCACCGGAATGTCGTGCCCGGTGTCCGGGCCGAACGCGGCGGAGGTCGCCGGGTGGTGATTGCGGTACACCCCCGGGTGCAGCGTCATCACCAGGCCGTCGTCGCAGGACATCCGGGCCATTTCCATGATCATGTGCCGGCGGAACGCGGTGGCTTCCTCGTCTCGCACCCGACCCGTCATGGCCCGGTCGTAGATGGCCTTTGCGTCGGCCGGATCCAGTGGCTCCGCGACGGCGTCCAGGTGGCTGTGATCGGCGGAGGTCGCACCCAGGGAGATGAAGAACTGCCGCCGCTGCTGCAGCGCGTCGATGTACCCGGCGTATTCACCGACGTCGACCTGCGCGGCGGCGCCCAGGTCCTTGACGGCATCGATCCACCCGCTGTGCGCCGGTTCGAGAAAGCGGTCCGGCCGGAACGTGGGGATCACCCGGGTCGGGAACGCGGGGTCGTCGGCGATCGCCCGATGCGCCGCGAGGTCGTCGGCGGGATCGTCGGTGGTGGCGAGCACCTCGATACCGAACCGCTGCAGCAGGGCCCGCGGGCGGAAGCCGTCCTCGGCCAGCTGCTCGCTGATCCGGTCGTACAGCGCGTCGGCGTTGGTCGCCGACGGCCGCTCGGTGATGCCGAAGATGTCACCGAGTTCGCTGTCGAACCAGTACCGCACCGGCGTGCCGCGGAAGACCCGCCAGTTGGCGCACAGCAGCCCCCACGCCTTGCGGGCCAACGGTTCCGGCAGCGGACCCTGCCCCACACCGAGGGCGGCCGGCGAAACGCCGTTGGCGTGCAACAGCCGGGTGACGTAGTGGTCCGGTTGCAGCAGCAGGCTGGTGGGGTCGGCGAACGGACGGTTCTCCAGCAGCACCCGTGGGTCCACGTGCCCGTGCGGGGAGATGATCGGGCGACTGCGGACCTCGTCGTACAGGCCCGCGGCGATCGACCGCACCGCCGGGTCGGCGGGGAGCAGGCGGTGCGGGTGCAGGGTCAATGGCGCGGGATCGGCTGGCATGCATCCACTGTTCCCGTTGCCCACCGACCAGGGCAATCGGTTGCCATCTGTTGCCCCGTTGTGCTTGCCCATCGGTTGCGGTCCGGGCAGGGTGCAGGCATGACAGACACCCTCGACGTCGTGTCGGAGCTCGCCCTGGCGGCCACCCGGATCGGCGGTTCGGACCAGGTCCTGTCCGACGAGGCGATCCGCGAGTTCGTCGCACAGTCGCTCGCCGAGCAGGACCTGGACGGCCGCAGCATCTGCGTGATCGTGCCGGACGGCACCCGCAGCTGCCCGTTGCCGCTGCTGCTGTCAGCCGTCCACGAGGCGTTGCGCGGGAGGGTGTCCCGGATGACCGTGCTGATCGCGCTCGGAACGCATGCCGCGATGAGCCCCGAACACCTGGCCACCCACACCGGTTACGCGCAGGCAGGACTGGAGCAGACGTATCCGGGTATGACCATCGTCAACCACGAGTGGTGGAAGCCGGAGACGTTCACCTCGTTGGGCAGCATCGGGGCCGAGCGGGTGGCCGAACTGTCCGACGGCCGCTTCCGTCAGCCGGTGGAGGTGGTGCTGAACCGGGCCGTCGTCGACCACGACGTCTCGCTCGTGGTCGGACCCGTCTTCCCGCACGAGGTGGTCGGGTTCTCCGGTGGCAACAAGTATTTCTTCCCCGGCGTCGCGGGCCAGGAGGTCATCGACTTCTCGCACTGGCTGGGGGCGTTGATCACCAGTGCCGACATCATCGGAACGCGCGGCATCACCCCGGTCCGCGCCCTGATCAACGAGGCGGCGTCGATGATCCCGAGCCGCCGGCTGGCGCTGTGCCTGGTCGCGAAATCGGGAACCAGCGCACTGCACGCGGCGGCGTTCGGCAACCCGGAAGCGGCCTGGGCGGCCTGCGCGGAGGTGTCCGCCGAGACGCACGTCCGTTACCTCGACGCGCCTGTCCGGCGCGTGCTGTCGATCATCCCGACCAAGTACGACGACATGTGGACCGGGGCAAAAGGTTTCTACAAGGTCGAGCCGGTGGTTGCCGACGGCGGCCAGGTGATCCTCTACGCGCCGCACATCACCGAGATCTCCGTCATGCACCCGGTCATCACCGAGATCGGCTACCACTGCCGCGATTACTTCCTCAAGCAATGGGACCGGTTCTCCGGTTACCACTGGGGTGATCTGGCGCATTCCACGCACCTGTTCGGCGCGGGCACCTGGGATGAAGTTGACGGTGAGCACGGCCGGGTCACCGTCACCCTGGCCACCGGCATCCCGGAGGATGTCACCCGGGCGGCCAACCTGGATTACCTGGACCCCGCAGCGGTGGACATCGCGGCGATGCAGGCCGATCCCGACACACTGGTGCTGCCACAGGCCGGGGAGGTGCTCTACCGGCTCCGCTGATCCCGCCGACTCCGTCGCCGGCGGGGCGTGACCTGGTCCGCTGGGCTCGGTACGTCGGTGCGAAAACGGACCGAGGCAACAGATGGCAACCGATTGCTTCGGCGGATCGGGCGAGACCATTCTTCTTCCACCGGCGCGGACGCGCAATGCGGACCCCCACACAGAGGTGGAAGATGACGACGACCATGGAAGCACCGATCCGCAGTACCGAAGCCGCGAAGCGGAAGCTGGGCATTCGATCGGTGATCGGTTACGGCGCCGGCGATCTCGCGAACAATCTGGCGTTCAGCCTGAGCACGACGTTCCTGCTGTTGTATTACACCGACGTGGTCGGCCTGCCGGCCGCCGCGATCGGCACCATGTTCCTCATCGTGCGACTGTGGGATGCGTTCGCGGACCTGTTCGCCGGCCGGATGATCGACCGGACGATGACCCGGTGGGGCAAGTTCCGCCCGTTCATCCTGTTCGGGTCGGTGCCGCTGCTGGTGATGAGTCTGCTCACCTTCTACGTTCCAAAGGGCTGGGACGGCGGCGCGCAGCTGATGTACGCGTACCTCACCTACGCGGTGCTCGGCCTGATCTATTCGATGGTGAACGTCCCCTACGGCTCGCTGGCCACCGCGATGACGCAGGAATCCAGGGAACGCGCCAAGCTGGCCGTCGCCCGCGGTCTCGGCGCCGGGCTCGGCGGTCTGCTGCTGACCTTCATCATCGCCCCGCAGATCCAGAACATCGCGAAGAACACCGGCCTGTCCGCCGGCGAGCGCGCCGATCAGCTGCAGACGGTCTTCCTGACCACCACGCTGGCCTTCGTTGCGCTCGGTTTCGTGCTGTACTTCCTGACCTTCCTGTGGTGCAAGGAGGTCGTTGTCCGGATCGAGCCGCGGGTCGGCATCAAAGACACCTTCCGCACGCTCAAGAGCAACAAGCCGCTGGGGATCCTCTGCGCGTCCAGCTTCTTCTACCTGATCGGACTGTTCGCCGTCGGCGGCGCCACCGCGTTCTACGCCATCTACGTGTTGGGCGACGCGAAATACATCATCTGGATGACGCTGGTGACCGTCGCCGTGCAATTCGCCGTCGCCCCGTTCGTGCCGGCGCTGGTCGCCCGGTTCGGCAAGAAGAACCTCTACCAGTACTGCGGCCTGTTCACCGTCGCGGGCGGTGTCGCGCTGTTCTTCGTGCCGGCCAGTCTGCCGATCCTGGCGCTGCTGTGTGTCGCGGTGAAGGGCTTCGGTGTTCAGCTGATCAACACGCTGATGTTCGCTCTGGAGGCCGACACCGTCGAGTACGGCGAATGGAAGACCGGGCAGCGGACCGAGGGTGCGACCTACGCCATCTTCTCCTTCACCCGCAAGATCACCCAGTCCATCGGCGGAGCGCTCGGCGCCTTCGCCCTGGCCATCGGCGGTTACGTGACCAAGCTCGCGGCCGGCGAGGTGCAGCCGGATAGCGCCATCACCGCCATCAAGGCCTCCATCGGCCTGGTCCCGGCCACCGCGGCGATCCTGGCCATGCTCGCCTTCATCGCCTACCCGCTGACCGAGAAGAAGTACCGCGAGATCGTCGCCGAGAACGACGCCCGCAAGCAGAAGTTCCTGCAGGAGCACAACATCGCCACCGTGCCGATCCCGCCCGGTATCTGACCCGCACGCCGCCGCCCCACTGGTACCGACGACCGGTGCCCGTGGGGCGCAGGCCGTCGGCGGCCGGGGGTCGGGTCACGTTGACCGCCCCACTGCGCCACCCGCCAGCTCCCCGACCACGCCGTGGTCGCCGACCGTCAAGGACAGGTCATGATCAACACTGCGGAGCCGCAGGCTCCATCACGAGACCACCGCCCTCCCGTCACCGCCGACGACCGGGCCGACGGGTCGGCACGGTCGCACCGCCTGAGGCAACCCGTGCTGGTCATCATGGGCATCTCCAATTCCGGAAAGTCCACCGTGGCGGGGCTTCTCGGTGCGCGCCTGGGCTGGGAGCTGCAGGAGGGCGACGACCTGCACCCCGCCACGAACATCGCGAAGATGGCCGCGGGAGAACCGTTGACGGATGAGGACCGGTGGCCGTGGCTGGACCGCGTGGCGGCCTGGATCGCTCTCGAGACGCCGGACCGGGACGAGAACGCCCTCGTCGTGGACGCCGGCGCCCGCCCGCGACGATCACCGCCGACATCATCGGTCAGCTGGACTGGGTGAACGCGTCACCGTCGGTGGCGCGCGGCTGACTGCTGGCCTGCGCCGCGACCGATGTGCGTGCGTCGCGCTCGGCGTCGACCGGTACCGCGCTCCCCGGGCGCAGACCGGCCGACCGTGCGGCCGCCGCGGCCTCCTCCAGAACGGCGCGGGGGGGCCGCGATGAGCTCGCGGCCACCGCGGCGACGTCGTCGAACTCCGCGGTGGCCCGGACAATCAGTCCGTGCCGGTGCGAGAGCTTGATCCGGACGCTGCCGCCGGACACCTGGACCGCGGCGAACGCCCGTGCCAAAGCGTATCTGCGTCGGGGACTCTGCCGGATGCCGATGGTGCTGGTGTGCGCGAAGATCACCTCGCGCAGGGCGGCCACCTCGGGCAGCCGGCACAACGCCGACAGGGTGTGCGCCGGCCGGCCCTTTTTCATCACGATCGGTGTCAGCCAGGCATCCGCCGCGCCGGAGTTCAGCAACTCCGCCAGCACGCCCGGCCACAGCCGCGGATCGAGGTCGTCGACATTCGCCTCGAGGACGACGGCGAGTTCGCCCTCATCCGGCGCTTCCCGTTGCGCCGCAGTGCCGACGACGACCCTTACAACATTGGGGCTGCCGGCGATATCCCGGCTGCCCGCGCCGACCCCGATGGCACGCACCGACATCGGCGGCAGCGGCGTGCATTCCGCGGCGAGCGCGGTCACCAGCGCCATCCCGGTCGGGGTCGCCAGCTCACCGCTGCCACCGGCGTGGATCCGCCATCCCCGGGCCAGTTCCAGCACCGCAGGCACCGGCACTGGTATGTCCCCGTGCGTCACCCGCACCCGACCGGAGCCGACTGCGACATCCCCGGCAGTCAATCCGGTCACGCCGAGATCGTCCAGCGCCGCGCAGACTCCCACCACGTCGGCGATGGAATCGAGCGCACCCACCTCGTGGAAAGCGATGTCCGCAGCCGCGATGCCGTGGACATGCGCCTCGGCCGCGGCGAGTCGGTCGAACACCGCAATGGCGTCATCCCTGACCCTAATGGGGATGTCGGCCGACTCGAGCAGATCCCGGATCGTGCGCCACGTCCGGTGCGGCGGGTCCGGGACGAGCACGTGAACATCGACTTTTGTCGCCCGCAGCCCCGCGCGCGTCACCTGCCGAACGGCCAACCGGACGGCACCGGGCAGGACCGCGTCGACCAGCGCGCCAACCCGGTCGAGGTCGGCACCGGCATCGAGCAGCGCGCCCAACAACATGTCACCGGCCACCCCCGCCGAGGCGTCGACCCAGGCCTGCGGGGCGTCGGCCGTCACCCGGAGTCACCCACCGACGCAGCGATCTGGGCGGCGAGATGTCCTGCACCGTAACCATTGTCGATATTGACGACAGAAACCCCCGGGGCGCATGAGTTCAGCATGGTGAGCAACGCGGCCACTCCGCCGAAGGACGCGCCGTAGCCGACCGAGGTGGGCACAGCGACGACCGGCGCGGACACCAGCCCGGCGACCACACTGGGCAGGGCCCCGTCCATCCCGGCCACCACGACGATCACCCGGGCCCGGCGCAGCAGCGGCAGGTGACGCAAGACCCGGTGCAAGCCCGCCACACCGACATCGGCGAGCAGCTCGGTGGTCCGTCCCAGGAACCCGGCGGTCAACTGCGCTTCCCGAGCGACCGGCAGGTCGGAGGTTCCGGCGCACGCCACCACGACCAACCCACCGGAGACCGCCGGCGGGTCCGGCGGCCACGCGAGCAGGGCTGCCGCACCGTCGTGGAAGGCGCCGGGGAGTTCCGCCTTCACCGCGGCGGCGTGTTCCGGGCCGGCCCTGGTGAACAGCGTGACGCCCGCGCGATCGCGGACCGCCGCTGCGATCAGCCTGACCTGCTCGGGGGTCTTCCCCTGGCAGTAGACGGCCTCCGGATACCCGCGCCGGCGCAACCGATCCCGGTCCAGCGTGGCGAACGCCGCCAGTTCCGGGGGGTCGGGCTGTTCATCCATGCGCGACCAGCGGAAGGGTGAAGGCGCCGGACTGCACGCCGGCGAGATCCACGGCAGCGAACCGGAACCCGGCCGCCAGCACGGCGTCTCGAATCTGCGTGCGCAGCGGTTCACGGACGGCCCTGAGCAGATCGTCCGGGGACAGTTCGATCCTGGCCACGTCGCCGTGGTGCCGGACCCGCAGATCGTCCAGGCCCAGCCGGTGCAGCGCCGCCTCCGCCTGCTCCACCTGCCGGAGCTTGGCCGGGGTGACGGACTGGAAGTGCGGGATACGGGACGCCAGGCAGGGCGCCGCCGGCTTGTCGGCCGAAGGCAGTGACCAGGCCCGGGCGATGCTGCGGACCGCGGACTTGTGCAGACCGGCGTCGGCCAACGGGCGCAAAACCTGATGGGCGACCGCGGCCTGCGCGCCGGGCCGGTCCGGGCGTACGGCGTCATCGGCGTTCTCACCGTAGGCGATCGCGTCCAACCCGTGGACCCGAGCGGTCTCGTCGTCGATCCGGCTGAAGAGCTCGTCCTTGCAATGGAAGCACCTGTCCGGTCGGTTGGCCCGGTATTCGTGACGCCGACCTTCGAACGTCTCGATCTCCACCAGCCGAGCGCCGATCACCTCGGCGACGTGGTGGGCCGCGGCCCGCTCGTCCGCGGCCAGGCTCGGTGAGACCCCCAGGATGGCGATCACCCGGTCGCCACCCAGGGCGCGGACAGCCGCGGCCAGCAGCACCGAGGAGTCGACCCCACCGGAGAAGGCCACGCCGAGCCGCCCGACACCGGCGAGCTGGCGGTCGATCCGGCCCAGCGCGGTGCGGAGCTCCGGATCCAGGTCGCCCGGATCGGCCGCTTCGGCGGGCGCTGCGCCGACGGCGTCGCTGTAGGTGGGCGCCGAGCCGTTCGAATCGATCACGCTGACAGTTTCCTCCTGTCCGGTCGGCACGGATGCCGGGCCGGTGCAGTGAACCGCAGCGCCATCGAATACGGCAAGCGATTGCCACACCTGTCGGCCTGTCGTTCAATGGGAGCGACATCGCCGGCCGCAAGGGATGCCCATGACAGTGGAGCCGCCTTCTCCACCGACCCGCCCGCCGACGATCTACGACGTTGCCAAGCAGGCCGGGGTGGCCGCGTCCACCGTGTCCAGGGCGTTCTCCCGGCCGGGGCGGGTGAACGCCGACACGGCCGAGCGGATCCGGGCCGCGGCCGTCGCCCTCGGCTACCGGACCAATCCGTTGGCCCGCGCCCTGCCCACCGGCCGGACCTCGATGATCGCGGTCATCATCTCGGACATCACCAACCCGTTCTATTTCGAGCTCATCCGGGGCGCACAGGCCGCGGCGGCGGAGGCCGGCTACACCATGCTGCTCGCCGATGCGCAGGAATCCGACGTCCTCGAACGAGAGGCACTGGACCGGGCCCTGCCGACGGTCGAGGGCATCGTGCTGGCCACCAGCCGCATGTCGGATTCCGCCATCCGGATGACCGCGAAGCAGCGGCCGATGATCGTGCTCAATCGCGCGGTCGCGGACGTGCCGAGTCTGGTCACCGACAACCCGCACGGTGCCCGGCAGGCGGCGGAGCATCTGGCCCGGCTCGGTCACCGCAGCATCACCTACGTCGCCGGCCCGGAAGCATCGTGGGCGGACGGCATCCGGTGGCGCTCGCTGCGGGAGTCCGCCGCCGAACTCGGCCTGCACGTCCGGCGGCAGGGGCCCTACACACCGAACGTCGCGGGCGGCGAAAAGGCGGCCGCCGCCCTGGCCGCACGCCCCCCGGCGGCCATCCTCGCCTACAACGACCAGGTCGCGATCGGGATCATCCGCGGCCTCGCCGGTCTTGGCGTGCCCGTGCCCGAGCAGGTCAGCATCATCGGCTTCGACAACATCTTCGCCGCCGACCTGGTCACCCCGAGGCTGACCACCGTCGCAGCGCCGCTGCACGCCTTGGGCAGCACGGCCGTCCACAACCTGCTGGCGATCATCGGGGGCGCCCGTTCGCGGGCAGGTGAGCCGATGGTGCTGCCCACCAAACTCATCGAACGCGCCTCGACGGCCGGTCCGGTGCGGAGCCACCACACCACTCGCCCGGGCGGCCACGCCGTCCCCACCCGGGCAACCACGCCGCCACCCGCTTGACCACCTGGTGATGCCTTCGCTGTTGGTCCGTCCCGGCCGGGACGTCGAGCCGAGCGGTTCCTGCTGATGGCCACCCCACGCGGGTCGGCCCGCGCGTCACCGGGCCGCACCGGTGCGAGTCCCGGCCGCGGAGCCGGGCACACTGCCGTCGAAACTGCATGGGCGGCGGACTGTACCCGACCCGCAACCCCGCCGCGGCCGGAGCAATCACGCAGGAATCGGAAGGACACCATGGCGGCACGACGACTGATGCACCGCAGCCGCATCCACCTCTACCTGATGCTCGCGCTGACGTTCTCGACGGGCGTGATCGACGCAGTCGGGTATCTCGGCCTGGACCGGGTGTTCACCGGAAACATGACCGGAAACGTCGTGATCCTCGGGATGGGTTTGGCCGGCGCCAATGACCTGCCGATCGCAGGCCCGGCCGTCGCGTTGATCAGCTTCATGGTGGGTGCCGCCGTCGGCGGCCGGGTCCTCAAACCGGTCAGCGGTGGGTGGACATCACGCACCACAGCGCTTTTCACCACGGTCGGCGTCATGATGTCCGGCACCGCCGCGACCCTGTTCCTCCTCGGCAATGAACCGGAGAGACCCGCGGAATTGGTGATCACCGCGGTCTTGGCCATCGCCATGGGCATCCAGGCGGCGACCGCCCGGCAGTTGGCCGTCAAGGACGTCACCACTGTTGTGGTGACCTCTCTGATCACCGGATTGGCCGCCGATTCCCCGTTCGGTCGTGGGATCTCCCAGCCGTGGATCCGGCGCATCGCCGCGCTCGGCCTGATCAGTGCCGGAGCGGTCGGCGGTGCGCTGGCGCTGTCCCTGCACCTCGGCGCCGGCATCGCGCTGTCCGCGATCATCGTGCTCACCGTCTCGTTTGTCGGTCATCTCACGTCCCGGACGGATCCGGCCGTCGACGCGCAAGCCGGCGCAGACCCCCCGCCGCGCTGACCGCCGCCGCGCTGACCGCCGTCCGCGACTGCCGCACGGGCACCGTCCTCTCGCCCGGATCCAACCCATCGCATCGAACAGCGGAAAGAATTGACGTTCCCGCACGCATTCCGCCACCGGCGCGCCCACCCAATGCTCGCCGCCACATCCAAGTATTCGGCGCTGATCAACTCATGCCGGAGTAATCATCCAGCTCACCAGAATTCGGGCAGTTACTCCTTTCCGGACATTCCTTGCCGGTTGCGACGACACAGCCGGTGGCCGGTGACGGTCTTGGCGCGCACCCGACGGCAATTTCGCTCCTGGGACGACCGTCGGCCGGCACCTCGCAGTGGCGGCGCAACCAGATCCGGGCGCCTTGATACGGCACACCTGGCCGAGATCATCGGCGGCATCGACGGGATCGCCCCGGCCGCAGCCGTCGTGGTGCTACCGCTGTGCGCGGCGCTCAACGCCGCCTTGGCCGCTGTCTCCGCATCCGATGTGCCGGCTGCCGTCCACGTCTTGCCTGATGCCGGGCGGCCAACATCATCGATCGGGTCGCGCCGCCGCCGAGGGAAGCGTCCATTTTCGCCGGTAAGAGCGCTGTCCGGAACGATGAGACACTGGAAGCGTCGTGGTTGTTCCGCCTGCGTCGGATGCCCGACCTGTTCTTGTTCTCGCAGGATGCCGAATTGGGGTGACCGTCGTGTCCGCTGACCCAGCGGTGCGCATCGACCGGCATTCCTGCGAGCTGATCACCGGTGACGAGCACGCACTCGAGGTGTCAGCGGAATTCGTGGCGGCCGGCCTCCGGTCGCGGGAGCGGGTCACGGTCGTCGGGCTCACCGTCCCCCAGCAGGAGGCTCTGCTGACCAGACTGCGTCAGGACGGTGCGGAACCGGCCGACGCGGTGCGTCGGGGGCAGCTGGTGGTTCTCGACGAGACGAGATTGCGGGCGCTGTATGCCATGCCGTCGACGCACCTCGCCAGCCGGTTGGGTGACCAGGCCGGCGCCGCGCTGCGCGACGGGTTCACCGGGATCCGGTTCGGTGGGCTGCTTGTCGGACGTCAGCTCAGCCCGCACGAGGCGACGCTCAACGCATTGGTTCGCGAATTCCCGGCGCGGGCGCTGTGTCTGTATGACTCGCAGGCACCCGAGCACGTCCTGCAGCAGGTGCGCCGCATGCACGACAGCGTGGTGAAGTCGACGGCGCTGTATGACGACGGGGTCCTGCGAATCAGGGCACTGTCTCCCCACGCGGTGCGCATCTCCGGCCGTATCCATCCCGGCAACCGCACCGCGGTGCTCGCGGCGCTGACCGAGGCGGCGCGGACCGGCCGGCGGACGATCGACGCGGTGTCGCTGCGCGAGGTCGACCCGGAGAGTCTGTATGCCGTTCTCACCGCCGGTCTCGGCCTCACTTTGCGGCGGCCGCACCCCGTCGTCCGGCACCTGGCCCGCGGTCTGGCCACCCGGCTGCCACCCCCTCCCGAGACCGATCCCGCCGCGCGGACGGGGACCCCCATCGCCGGTCAAACCGCGGCGGAAGCGGCCACCAACCTGATCTGGCGCACGTTCGGCCCGGCACGCCCCGGACGGCCGCGTTCCGTCCTGGACTGGGCAGGTCTGGTGGGCCACCCGGCCGCACCCGTCGCCGAGGTCGCGGACCGCCACGGCATCGCCCCCGGCACCCTGACGAATCGGGTGCGTCAGGTGCGCAGTCGCGGCATCGCAACGCAACTCACCCCGCTGCTGATCCGCGACGCCACCCGCCGTGTCCTGCCGTCGGAGGATCACCTCAGCCGGCAGCGCATCGCTCACCTCTTCGGCCTGGCCGGGCCGCGGCCGTAGCGGACCGGCTGTCCGGCCCCGCAGCCGTCGACAATCAGCCCTCGCAACCCGGCCGTTTCGCCGGCTCAGGGCACGGCGGCGCGGTCCCTGTTGGCCCGGCGTTGGTTGCTGAGCCGACGCCAGATCCAGCTGGAGGCGATGTGCCGGCCGTTGAGCACGTATTCACCGGTCGAGTCATCGGCGAGGGTGGTCTCCAGCAGCCGCCGCTCCGCGGAGCGCCCGGCACACAGGATCTCGTCGTTCACCTCCAGGCGGAACTCGTTGTCCGGCGTCAGTTCCGCCCGGTCCCCACGGACCAGCAGCAGCGGCACGACGGCCAGCGAGATCTCCCGATCATCGGGGCTGCGCAGCAGGTCCCCGAGCCGGGCGCGGCCACTGCTCAGCCACTCTTGGACTGCGGGCGCCTCGGCGGTCCGGAGTTGCACCTTCCACAGCTCCTGCAGGCGATGCCCGCAGTTCTCGGTGATCCTCGTCAGCAGCGCGGCCGCGTAGTCGTTGCCGCGCGCTGGCATCTCCTGCAGGAAGCGCCAGAGCAGCGGGGTGCTCAACTGCGCGTACATCTCGTGGGCCACGACCTCCGTCGTCACCAGCAGCGAGTCGACCTCCATCGCGGCGAAAAGCGGGGCACTGGTCTGGGTGTTCTGCCGCGCCGCGACGAACAGGTCGGGATTCACCCGGCGGGCCGCTGCGATCAGCGACAGGTTCGTGGTGTCGTTGTCGGTGCCGGCGACGAAGCCGACCGCGCTCTGCAGGTCGGCTTTGGCCATCACCCCCGGCTCCGATCCGTCGCCGACCACCATCGACGGGTCCGGCTCGGCAACCGCCGCCGGCTCGATGACCGTGACCTCCAGCCCCTCCGCGCGCAGGTCCGCGGTCAGCTCCCGGCCGAACCGGCCGAAGCCGCAGATCACCCAACGGCCCTCCGTCGGTGGGTAACCCCGCCCGGGCCGCTCCGCGCCGGGGCCGCTCTCCAGCCAGGTCAGCAGCTGGTAGGAAGCCGGCGCCTTCAGCGCCAACCGGAGGTGATCGCCGAACCGATCGAAGGGGTTGACCACCGCCGGCGTTCCGAAGGCGTGCATCCGCAACTCGATGGCCGGTGACACGGTACGGGCAATGACCGGTAACTCCGGGCGGAGCAGCGCGGCGGCCATCGTGACGGCGAGATTGACCTCGTCATCATTGGTCAGCGCGAGCACCCCGGAGCAGAACGGATGGTCCAGGCCGGCGATCGCCAGATGATGCGGGTTTCGAACATCGCCGGCCAGACCCGGGATGTCGGCATGGTAGGCCACCAGGTCCAGGGAATCGATGCGCTCCGGGGACTGGTCGATGACGACGAACTGCTGTCCCAGCTTGTCGAACGAACGGCCGAGCATTTCACCGGTCTGCCCGTACCCGGCGAACAACAGAAATGGTTCACTCAGCCGCCGCACCTTTCGACGGAACCGTTGCAGGGCAAGCGCACTGCGAAAGGCACGGTCCTGGATGAGGGTCAGCAGCGACCCGATCGCATAGGCCCAGCCGATCACCGTCAGATAGATCGAGATGGTGACGAACATGCGCTGGTTGTCGGTGAACGGATACGGCAGTTCACCGAAACCGATCGTCGACGCGGTGTAGCTCATGAAGTAGAACGCGTCGAAGAAGGTCATGTGGAAGGGCGCGCCGGATGCGTCCTGCCCCGGGATGAGCACCAGCCCCAGCACGGTGACGGCGAAGATGACGATCAGCGTGATCAGTGGCGCCCGCATCCGGCGCAGAATGACGAAGATGGTCTGCGACGCCTGGTCGCCCGATCCGAGCCGGGCGCGCCACGGAATCCGCTGGCTGCCTTCGCCGTCGTCGCCGAAAAGCTGCTTCCAGAACACCAGCAGGACGTTGCTCATCGCGGCGCTCGGTCGCTCACCGGATCACCCGTCCGTCACCGGCGATGAAAGGAGACGGTTTCGACGACCAACAGCACCACCGAAACCAGATTGGCCAGCAGCGCCCCGCCCGACAGGGACACGACGCTCGACATCGCGTGCGCATCCACCCCTGCCGCGGAAATATTGGCGGCGTAGCCCCACGCCAGGGCCGCTGCGATCAGCTGCAGGTCGGCGACCAGACTGGTCGCCAGGTGCACGGCCCCGATCTGCGTGCGGTCACCGAACTTCAGCACGGTGGCGATCAGGCTGACGACCAGTGCGGCGAACAGCTCGTAGACGTTGTGCAACTCGGGAATCGAGATGTCACCGATGAAGAAACCGAAGTTCAGCGTGGCGGCGAGAAGGACGAAGAAACCGAAGATGACCTTTTCGAGATTCATGACCTCCCCTGACGCGCGAAGTGCTGGACCGGCAAACCGCACCCTAAACGGCCGGAGGGACACCGGCCCGGTGAATCGCCACGGCATGTCGGGGGCGATTCCCGCGGGTGGGCCGGCTGCGGCGGGACCGGCGGATGGGCCGGCTGCGGGTGAGCCGGCTGCGGCCGGACCGGCGGGTGAGCCGGCTGCGGCCGGACCGGCGGGTGAGCCGGCTGCGGCGGGACCGGGAACGGCAACGGCATGAGAACGCTGACCATTGCCGTGGTCTTCGCGAGCCTTGGGGTGATCCTGGTGTTGATCGGCATCCTGCTCGCCCACTGGCGGCGGTTCCGGTACGAGACGGACCGGTACCGCGCCTGGCAGTCGGTGTTCGGGCGACGGGGTGCGAAGGTCGCGCTGTGGCTGGCATTCGTCGCACTGGCCACATTGGTCGGTGCCCTGCTGGCGTTCGAGAATCAGCCGCTGCCATGACGCCCGGAGCGGGCCGGCGTCGCCATCGCGGTCAGCCGCAGGTGGCCAGCGTCGCCGTCATGCTGTCGTGCTCGGCCGCCGTGATCGCCAAGGCATAGGCGCCGGCAATCGCGATGTAGCGCTCGACGTACGCACACGCAGCAACCGGATCCGGGGGCAGCCACTCCGCCGGGCCGGCGTCGCCCTTCGCCTGGTTGACCGCGCCGGCGACGGCCAGCAACTCCAGGTCCGTGTCGTTGGCGAAGGCGGTCCGCCGCGCCTGCGTCCAGCCGGCGGCGCCCATGTCGAACGCCCTCGCAAGCGGGTACACGTGGTCGATCTGGACGTCGTTCGCGTCCGCCTTGCGGAAGGTGCTGCTGCCTCCGGTGTACGGGTCGCGGAGCGTTCCCGCCACCACCACACACGTCGAACCGGGCGCGAGCCGGGCGTCGGTCAACTGCTGGCGCAACACGTCGTTGCGGGTGCCGCAGCCGTTGTGACCGTCCGGTGCTGAAGAATTGTCGGTCCAGGCGGCCCCGAACGAACAACGTTGTCCCGCACCACAGCCGCGCTCGTAGCCGGGCACGTCGGGGCGCTGCGGCAGAACGGTGAGGGAGTTCAGGGCCTGCACGGCCGCGGCCGCTCCGTGACCGGTGGAAGGCGCACCCATCGGCACGGTCACGGTGTGGTGCACGGACGTGGACGCCGACGCGCTCGCCGGGGATGCTGCGGCCGATTCGTCGGGCGGCGCGCTCCACGTCCGGGCGAGCAACACGGCCGCGGCACCGGCGAGGCCGACGACCAGCGCTGTCAGCAGGCCACGGCGCCGCATCGAGCGCGCGCTTCGCCTCACGACGTCCGATCTCCCCCGTCCGGCCGGACGGATCGCCCAGCGACAGCGCAACCGTACCGGCATGAGGTCCGCATACCGGTTCGGTGCGCACGCACTTCCGGTGCTGGGACGCTCGCGTGAATCCTGCGTCACGGGGAACCCTCAGCTCTGGAGGACGTCATCGGCGGCTGCGCCCGAGGTTGGTGCCGAGCCACCGGTTCAGCCCTCGCCCGATGCGGCAATTCCGACACTGACGGCGGCAAGGGGGATTGTCAGTTGCCACGACAGCCGGAGCAGAGCACGCAGCCGGCCGATGACGTCCCGCCGCCCGACCCGGACGGCCCCACCGCGCCCGCCACGGACGCGACTACGGCCAGGGAGAACGGGCCGGCCACGGTCGCACGGTCGGTCACGACGGGGTCCACTCCCGCGATCATCGACACCATTCCCTGGCATCTCGCCGGTCGGGGTCCGGTTCCGACCGCGGGCGGGCGGGTGCGCAGGCGGTGGCGCAAGGTGGCGATCCGCACCCTGAGCAAGGCGTGGGGCGATTCGCTGTTCGGCATGAGTTCGCAGGCCGCCTTCTGGAGCGCGCTGTCGACGGCCCCGCTGTTGCTTGCCCTGCTCGGGCTGGTCGGTTACGTCGCCGGGTGGATCGGGCCGGGGACGATGACCGATGTGCGGGCTCAGATCACCGTCTTCCTGCACGCCGTGTTCAATCAGGAGGTCGCCGACAACCTGGTCGGCAACACCGTCGACGTCATCCTCAACAACGGTCAGGCCGACGTGGTCTCCATCGGCCTGGTGATCAGCCTGTGGGCCGGGTCATCGGCAATGTCTGCGTTCATCGAGGCGATCACCATCGCCTACTGCCAGCACGAGCACCGTCATCCTGTCGTTGAGCGGTTCTTCGCCCTGGGGCTGTACGTCGGCGCCCTGGCCGCCGGCATCGTGGTGGTGCCGCTGCTGGCCATCGGACCCGACTACCTGCCCGGGATCTTCCCGACCGGCCTGCGGTCCGCAGTCAGCACCGTGCTGCGTTGGGTGTACTACCCGGGCCTGGCGATCGGCCTGATCCTGCTGCTCACCACGCTGTACAAGGTCGCACCGAAGCGGCGGCACGCGTGGAAGCGCGGACTTCCGGGTGCCTTCCTCGCGGCCGCGGTGTTCCTGGTGGCGAGCAGCGGACTGCGGCTGTACCTGTCGTACGTCTACAGCCATGGCCTGACCTACGGTGCGCTGGCCACGCCGATCACGTTCCTGCTGTTCTACTACTTCGCCTCGATGGCGATCATCATCGGCGCGCAGTTCAACAACGCCCTGCTGGAGTACTACCCGCCCAGGTTGCCGCGCCGGTTGCGGCAGAAGTACGTCCGCAAGCACCCGGAGGCTCGCGCCGCGCGCGAGGAGGCGGTCTCGGCCGGGGCTGCGGCGGTGAGCGTTTCGACATCGAACCGGTGACGGCCGCGTGCCTCGTGCAGCCCGGTGACGGCCGCACTCCTGACGGCTCAGTACCTGACGTCCGCGGGACCGCTGGTGACCGGAAGCCCGGCGGCGAGCGACGCCTCCACGCCGCCGATCATGTCGGTGGCGCGCCAGAGCCCCAGCGCCCGCAGGCTCACGGCGGCCAGGCTCGAGCTGTAGCCCTGCCGGCAAACCACGATGATCTCGGCGTCGTAGCCGGTGGCTTCCGGGATACGGTCGGGGCTGGTCGGATCGAGCCGCCACTCCAACACCGTCCGGTCGATCACCAGGGCGAGCGGCAGTTCGCCCTGCACGCGGCGCTGTCGATCGGTGCGGGTGTCGATCAGCAGCGCACCGTTGACCGCTGCCTGCAGCGCCTGCTCATGAGTTCGCCGCACGAGCGCCGCCCGGGCCTTCTCCAGAGCGCTGGAAATGTTGCTGTCCGGTGCTTCCACCTCGGCTCCCACCACACGACACCCGGCGACATCACAGCGCCGGCGCAAAGACCGGTTGCAGCGCTGAGTACCGCGACACCGGGCCGGCCAAACCAAGAAATCGCCGGGGGCCGATCAGTCAGCCAACGGTGACGGTGCGGCAGCCCAGGGACGTGTTGCCGTCCCCACCGTCGGTGGTGTGCGGCCTCAGCCGGCCCTGCCGGGCCCGTCGTCGTCGGCGATCTGATCGTCGGTCAGCACCGCTGCCAGGCCGTCGGCCTGGTCGGCAGCGTCCTGCAGGACGTCGGCCAGCGTGCCCGCCTGGGCGGAGGCGTCGGTCAGCAGGCCGGCCAGCCGTTCGGCGTCGGCGTCGGCCAGCATCGCCGCCGGGTCGGGCTCGCCGGTCAGCACGGTGGCCGGGTCCGCGTCATGGACCAGTGGCCCGACCACCTCGGCGATGGAATCGGCTCTGGCCCGCAGTTCCGGCGCCGCCTGCTCGAGCTCTTCCGTTGCGGCATAGAGAGTGTCGGCGATGGCCGGCTCACCGTCGAGGTCCGGAACCGCCCGTTCCCAGCGGTCCACCGGGGTGCGCGCCGGATCCGAATCCGTCATGGCACCCATTGTGGCCGGGCATCGCGACCCGCACCACCGGCTCGGCGTCGTCGCCGCCGAGCCGACGGCGCCGGCTCTGTCACGGCTTGAGGACGACCTTGATGCAGCCATCGGCCTTCTCCTGGAAAGCCTTGTACGCCTGCGGCGCCTGCTCGAGCGGCACCGCGTGCGTCGTCAGGTCCAGCGTGCCCAGCGGATCCGCCGGATCCTCGACCAGCGGCAGGATGTCGTCGACCCACTTCTTGACGTTGCACTGGCCCATCCGCAGCTGGATCTGCTTGTCGAACATGTCCATCATCGGCATCGGATCGGCGGTGCCACCGTAGACGCCGCCGATGGACACCGTGCCGCCCCTGCGAACGACGCTGATCGCATCGTGCAGCGCGGTGAGCCGGTCCACACCGGCGGTCTCGATCAGCTTCTGCGCCACCGCATCGGGCAGCATCCCGACCGCACTCTGCGCGAGCTTGCCGGCCGTGGCGCCGGCCGTGCCGTGCGCCTCCATGCCGACGGCGTCGATCACCGAATCCGGTCCGCGGCCGCCGGTCAGGTCCTGCAGTGCGCCCGGCAGGTCGTCGATCTGCGACGGGTCCAGCGTCTCGATGCCGTGCCGCTCCGCCATCGCGCGCCGCTCCGCCACCGGCTCGATGCCGATCACCCGGCTGCCCAGATGACGGCCGATCCGAGCCGAGAACTGGCCCACCGGACCCAATCCGAAGACCGCCAACGTGCCGCCGGCGGGCACATCGGCGTAGGTCACCGCCTGCCAGGCGGTCGGCAGGATGTCGGAGAGGAACAGGTACCGCGCGTCGGGACTCTCCGGACCGACCTTGATCGGGCCGTAGTGAGCCTGCGGCACCCGCAGGTACTCCGCCTGCCCGCCCGGCACCGACCCGTACAGCGAGGTGTAGCCGAAAAGCGCTGCGCCCTTGCCTTTCTCCCGTACCTGAGTGGTTTCGCACTGCGACTGCAGGCCGGTGGAACACATGAAGCAGCTGCCGCAGGAGATGTTGAACGGGATCACCACCCGGTCGCCCGGGGCGATGTGGGTCACGTCGGCGCCCACCTCCTCGACGATGCCCATCGGCTCGTGGCCCAGAATGTCGCCTGCCGCGAGATACGGGCCGAGAACCTCGTACAGGTGCAGATCCGATCCGCAGATGGCGGTGGAGGTGACGCGGACGATCGCGTCCGTCGCCTGCTGCAGAACCGGGTCGGGCACCTCGGTCACCTGCACGTCCCGCTTGCCCTGCCACGTCAATGCCTTCATCCGGCGCTCCTTGTCGTCGTCGTTCCCACTCGTTGTCCCGCAGGTGATCGCATCCCGATGGACCGCGCTGCCACGCGCAGGTCAACGCCGGGTGCCACCACCGGCGAACGGGACAGCTGCCGTGTACCCGTTCGGCCCGCACGGAAACGTTGCGGTCGTAGCGCTCCACCGCAGCGCTCCAGGCCGGGATGGCCCGTTGCGGGTCGGACGGGAGGTATGAGCCGATACCGGGCGGCCCGCATCCGCGGCGCCCGTCGTTCCGGTAGACAGGCGACACCACAACGTCATCCCCGGCGCAGCCGGAGCGACGGCAGAGGGAGGGAAACCATGGCCGGCAGCGATCCGCGGGTCGCCGTTGTCACCGGGGCCTCGAGCGGCATCGGCCGCGCGACGGCACTGGAATTGGCGGGCCGGGGCTACGACCTCGTCCTGCTCGCCCGCGCGACCGAGAGCCTGCTGGCGGTGGAGGCCGACTGCCACGACCGTGGGGTGCAGGCCCTCGTCGTCACTGCGGATGTCGGCAGTCAGGCCGAGGTCGACGCCGCGTTCCACGCCGCGATCGACCGGTTCGGCGCGGTGCACGCGGTGATCAACTCCGCCGCCGCGGTCGGATACGGCCGCTTCGAGGACGTCCCCGTGGAGGTGTTCGACCGGGTCGTGGTGACGAACCTGCTCGGCACTGCCAACGTGGCCCGCACGGCGCTGCGGCACTTCCGCCGGCAGAACGGCGGTCACCTGGTGCTGATGGGTTCGCTGCTGGGCAAGATCGCGGTGCCGTTCATGAGCCCGTACGTGTCCAGCAAGTGGGGTGTGCACGGCCTGGCCCGGATCCTGCAGATCGAGGCCAGGCAAACGCCCGGCATCGAGGTCAGCGTCGTCTCGCCGGGCAGCGTGAACACCCCCGCATACCTGCAGGCGGCGAACTACGCGGGCTGGGAGGGACGCCCGCCACCGCCGATCGACCAGCCGGAGAAGGTGGCCAGGGCGGTCGTGAAGTGCCTGGACAAACCGCGCCGGGACAGTGGCGTGGGGATCGCGAACCCGATCGTCGTACTCGGGTTCCGTCTGCTGCCGCGGGTCTTCGATGCGCTGGTCAGCCCCCTCATGCGGCTGGGCGGGTTGTCCCGACGTGCACTGATGCCGCACAGCGGCAACGTGTTCGGGCCGCGGCCGGCCGAGGACGTCACGCACGGGCCATGGGATCGGTTGGGCCGCCGCTCCGCGGATCCGGTACCCGCGGCCGGTGACAGCGCCGAGCGGGGAACGGTGTCCTCAGCCTGACCGGCGCGGCAGGGCGTGCCGGGACCAGTGCTCGCGCCGCCGACCGGCCGATGTCCGCAGGGCTACCGGGATTGCGTCGGGACCCAGTGCCACCCGTCGTCCTTGCGGACCAGAGGGGTGATCGCCACGACGGCGTCGAGCGGGATCGGCCCGTAGATGTGCGGGAACAGTTCAACGCCGCCGGTGAGATTCTCGGCGACGACGGCGCAGCCGACGCGGTCGGGGTCCACGGTCAGCAGGCACATCGGACCCGGTTCGTCGGCGTAGTGCCGTTGCAGCACACCGGGGACCTGCTCGGCGTAGGCGGCGTGGATGAAGCCCTCCTGGTGCAGGGTCCGTCCCTGCGAGGAGATCGTGTACGACCCCGAGCGCTGCGCGTCCTCCCAATCGTCGACGACGCTGCAGTGGTAGACCAGCCGCATCCTCGTCACACCGCCAGCACGGTCGGGACGATCATCGGCCGGCGACGGTAGGTGTCCCCCACCCACCGTCCGACGATCCGGCGCACGGATTGGGCGACGCGGTGCGGATCGGTGACACCGTCCGCCTCCATCCGGGCAAGCTCGGCCTCGACCAGCGGCACCACGGCGTCCAGCGCCTTGGGGTCGGCGGAGAAGCCCCGGCCGGACAGGGTCGGAGAGGCGACCGCCCGGCCGGTGTGCGCATCGATGGCGACGGTGATCGAGATGAAGCCGCCCTCCCCGAGGACGAGCCGGTCGGACAGGGTGTCCTCCCCGACGTCACCGACCGCGTTGCCGTCGACGTAGACCATCCCGACCTCGATGTGCCCGCTGACCCTCGCCCGGCCGTTCAGCAGGTCGACCACGGTCCCGTTCGGCGCCTGCACCACGTGCTCGGCCGGGACGCCGGTGGAGATGGCGATCCTCGCCTGCGCCCGCAGGTGCCGCCATTCGCCGTGCACCGGGATCACGTTGCGCGGGCGGACGGCGTTGTACAGGAACAACAGTTCGCCGGCGGAGGCATGGCCGGAGACGTGCACCTTGGCCACCCCCTGATGGACGACGGTGACACCGACCTTCGCCAGCTCGTTGATCACGGTGAACACGCTGGTCTCGTTCCCTGGGATCATCGAGGACGCCAGGATCACGGTGTCGCCGGAGCGCAGGTTGACCTGACGGTGCTCCCCGCGGGACATCCGGGACAGCGCCGACAGCGGCTCGCCCTGCGAACCGGTGGAGATCAACAACACCTGATCCGGCGGCAGGTCCAGCACCTTGTCCAGCGACCGCACCAGCCCGTCCGGCACCGTGAGCAGACCCAGATCCTGCGCGATCTGCATGTTCCGGACCATCGACCGGCCGACGAACGCGATCTTGCGGTTGTTCCGGTAGGCGGAGTCGATCATCTGCTGCACGCGGTGCACGTGCGAGGCGAACGACGCAACGATCACCCGCTGGGTGGCCTTGGAGATGTAGTTGTCCAGCACCGGGCCGATCTCCCGCTCCGGTGCCACGAAGCCGGGGACCTCCGCGTTGGTCGAGTCCACCATCAACAGGTCGACGCCTTCCTCGCCGAGTTTCGAGAAGCCGCTCAGGTCGGTCAGCCGGCCGTCCAGCGGCAGCTGATCGAGCTTGATGTCGCCGGTGTGCAGGACGGTGCCGGCAGGGGTTCGGATGCCGACCGCGAGGGCGTCGGGAATGGAGTGGTTGACGGCGTAGAACTGCAGGTCGAACGGGCCGACGGTGCGCCGGTCCCCCTCGGTGACGACCTCGAGTTTCGGGGTGATCCGGTGTTCGCGGGACTTCGCCGCGATCAGCGCGAGCGAGAACCGCGCGCCGATCACCGGCACGTCCTTGCGCAGCCGCAGCAGCCAGGGCAGCGCACCGATGTGGTCCTCGTGGCCGTGGGTGATGACGACGGCCTCGATGTCGTCGACCCGGTCCTCCACCAGTCGCAGGTCCGGCAGGATCAGGTCCACCCCGGGCTGGCCGTCCTCGGGGAACAGCACCCCGCAGTCGACGACGAGCAGCCGGCCGTCGTACTCGTAGACCGTCATGTTGCGGCCGATCTCGGTGATCCCACCGAGCGCGACGACGCGGAGCGCGCCCCGGGGCAGGCGCGGTGGCGGGCTGAGTTTCGGTGCGGGTGGGACGGCGGCAGCGGAGCTGTCGGGAGGCGTCATACGGCGGGGCCGATCTCTTCGTGGTGCAGCGGGCCGATCTCGTCCAGGTCCCTGGCGATCTGCTCCGTCTGGCGGTGGGTGGCCGGGATCTGTGGCAGTCGTGGGTCGCCGACACCGAATCCGCGCAGCCGCAGCGCGGCCTTGGCGAAGACCAGCCCGGCGCCGCCGCCGCACCGGCCCATCGCGCGGTGCGCGGGCAGCAGTTCCCGGTGCAGCCGCCGGGCGGTGACGTAGTCGTCGGCCTCGGCGGCGTCGACCATCGCCCGGACATGCGGGCCCACGACGTGCGAGATGATGCTGACGATCCCGACGGCGCCCACACTCATCCACGGCAGGGTCAGCGGGTCGTCGCCGGAGTAGTAGGCAAGATCGGAGCCCGCCATCACCTCCGAGCCGGCCAGCAGGTCGCCCTTGGCGTCCTTGACGGCGGTGATCCGCGGGTGCTCGGCGAGCCGCAGCAGCGTATCGGGCGCGATCGCGACGACCGAGCGCGGCGGGATGTCGTACAGCATCACGGGCAGGTCGGAGGCGTCGGCGACGGCCGCGAAGTGTGCCAGCAGGCCCTCCTGCTGGGGCCGCGAGTAGTACGGCGTGACGACGAGAGCGCCGTGCGCGCCTGCCTTCTCTGCTGCCTTCGCCAGCCGGACGGAGTGTGCGGTGTCGTAGGTGCCGACGCCGCTGACGACCGTCGCACGATCGCCGACGGCCTCGACGACAGCACGGATCACCTGCTCCTTCTCCGCGTCGGTCGTCGTCGGCGATTCACCGGTGGTGCCGTTGACCACGATCCCGTCGTTGCCGTCGGCGACGAGCCGTTCGGCCAGCAGACCGGCCGCCTCGACGTCGAGCTCGCCGGTCGCGGTGAACGGCGTCACCATGGCCACCAGGACTGTCCCGAACGGTCGACCTTCCCGGCCCGCGGGACCGGCGATGAGCGTCGTCATATCTGAGAAACCTACCGGCCTGGGGCGGCCCGTCCGGACACGACCCGGCGCCGGCGGCGAAAAGGTCCATCGGTGACCGACGGCCCTCGCCGGCCGGACAGGGCCGTGCCGGATCGATGCGCCGGATCGATGCGCCGGATCGATGCGCCGGACCGCCGGGTCAGACGCCGCGTCGGAGAGCGGTCAGCGCGTCGACCGCCTGCGGCTCGCCCTTCAGCTCTACCCGGCATGCGCTCCGCCCGGACAGCCAGAGCAGGATCTCGCCCGGTTCCCCGCTGATGGTGACGGCCGGCTCACCGGACTTCAGTGCGATGCTGCGACCGCCGGGGACCTCGGCCAGCACACCCACCGGCGATTTGCGGACGGCGAGCCGGGACAGCGGGGAATCGATCATGCCGATCAGCGTCTGCGTGGTGTCCTCGCCGAACGTGCGCGGCATCCAGTCCGGCTGCCCGCGGCGGGCGTCCTCGTGATGGATGAACATCTCCCCGCCGTTGGCCAGCTCGTCGACCTTGCTCCAGCGCAATGGGTTCCACTTCTGCGGGCCGGTCCGGTACTCCTCGATCAACTCGGCCCACGGACGGTCGGCGTACCCGGCGGCGACCTTCTTCGTCCAGCCCTCCAGCGGTTTCACGGCGGTGCCGACGGCCGCATCGGGCCGACGTTCCCGGATGATGAGGTGGATCAACAGGTCCCGGGTCTGCCAGCCCTCGCACAGGGTGGGCTGGTCGGGCCCGAGCCGCGCGAAGAGGTCGGCAAGTGCTGCTCGTTCGGACTGGGCGAGGGTCATGCCGCCCACGGTACGTGCCGTTCACCGGCCGACCGGCCCGCGCGAGCCGAGATGGCGGGAAGATGTGCAGGTGCCGAACTGCGGCCTCGGCCGGGCGGGACCTGGGGTGCGATCGGCCGTGCGGCCCGTGCAACCACCGCCGCCCTTGCGGCCGTCTACCCGACGGACGGCGCTGCACTTCCCGGCCTGCGGTGCCGCGAGCGAAACGAGGCGACCATGACGACAGCACGGACGAGTACCGGGACGGCGGTGCTCGCCGCCGTGATCGGGATCCTGCCGCTGGCGGCCTGCGGCTCGCAGTCGCCCGGAGCCCCGCCCGCATCGGTATCGCAGTCGGCAGCGTCGCAGGCATCTGCCGGCACAGCAGCATCGGCGGCGGCCGGCGCGTCGACGGCATCGGCACCGCCCCCCGGGCCGTCATCGGCACCGTCGGCGGGGTCGAGGCAAACCGGACCGGCTGCACCGTCGGCGGGCCTCAGTGCCCCCACCATCCCGTCGGGCATGGTCCCCACCACGGTTCCGGGCATCCCCGGGCCCGCCGGAGCCGACGGCAAGGCGGTGCTGACCGGCACCGTCGAGGCGGGCGTGGAACCCGGCTGTGTCGTGCTGACCGACCCGGGCGGTGCTGTACTGGCCAACCTGATCGGGCTCGACACGTCGACGACGCCGCCGGGCTCGCGGGTCGTCGTCACCGGCCAGTTCCAGCAGGATCTGATGACGACCTGCCAGCAGGGCAAGCCCTTTCAGGTCACGTCGGTCGAGAAGCGCTGAGCGCCACGGCGAAGCAGCAGTGACGATGGTGCCGCTGCGGTGCCTCGCAGATCGAGACCCGCCCCCCCGGGTCAGCCCTCGCCCACCAGCGGGGACGCGGCGACCACGGTCCCGTCCGGCAGCGTGCTGACCCGGAAGTCGGCGAAGACGTTGGGGGCCAGGGCCTTCAATTCGAGCAGCAGTGCGACCGCCAGCGCCCGGATGTCCACGTCGGCGGCCTCGGTGGCCCGGCTGCCGATGAAGTGCCGCCACGCCCGGTAGTTGCCGGTGACCACGATCGCGGTCGTCGCGGCGTTGGGCAGGACCGCGCGGGCCGCCTGGCGCGCCTGCTTGCGGGCGAGCGTCCCGTCGGGTGCGTCGGCCGCCCGCTCCTCCAGCCGGGCCAGCAACTCGGCGTAGGCGCGCGTCGAGTAGGCGGCCGCATCGGTGAAGATGCGGTGCAACTCCGGGTCACCGGCGATCACCTCGGGTTCGATCATCTCCGGCCCGGCCGGCGGCGAGAACCGTTGGGACAGCTGCGAGTAGGAGAAGTGGCGATGCCGGATCAACTCGTGAGTCACCGAACGGGAGATGCCGGTGATGTAGAACGTCGCGCTGCTGTGCTCGAGCACCGACAGGTGCCCGACCTGCAGGATGTGGTCGAGGTAACCGGCGTTCGTCGCGGTCGCCGGAACCGGTTTGGACCAGGACTGGTAGCAGGCCCGGCCGGCGAACTCGGCCAGTGCCTGACCCCCGTCGGCGTCCGTCTCCCACGCCACGTCGTCGGGCGGCAGGAACTCCGTGCGCGCGATGAGCCTGACCCGGAAGCGCCCGATGGAACTCAGAGCCCGCCCCCGGCTGCCGGGGGCGCACCTGAGTCGTGGCCCGAGTCGCCGACATCCTCCCGCGCCAGGTAGGTCTCGACGTCGAACCAGTCGTTGCCGGCCCGCTGGGCAACGTTCAACAGCGTCGACATCGAGGCAACTTCTTCCACCTGCTCCTTGAGGAACCACAGCATGAACTGCTCGCCGAGGAAGTCGCTCTCCGCGCGGGCGGTCGCGAACAGGCTCTTGATCTGCTCGGTGACCGTCCGTTCCTGTTCCAGCGCAAGGGCGATCGGTTCCACGATCGTGAGGAACTCGCTGCGCACCTCGTCCACCCCGGGGATGGTGATCGGCAGGTCCCTGTCCAGCATCCACTGCACGATCATCATGGCGTGCTGGCGCTCCTCGGTGGCCTGGCGGTAGAAGTGCCCCGCCAACTGCGGCAGGTCGTGCGCGTCGTACCAGACCGCGATGGCGATGTACTGCTGGCTGGCGTTGAACTCGTGCCTCACCTGCTCCCGCAACAGGTCGACGAAGCGGCTCGGGTTGTCGGTCGGCGCGGCGGTCATGATCGGAAGTGTAGGCATGACGTCAACTCCCCTTGAACTGGCGTCATGGTGGTGTCATAGTGGCGTCATGGACCTCACCAGATACCTGCAGAACCTCCGCGACGACCTGCTGACGGCGGCGTCTGTCGGAGACGAGAACGCCCGCCAGGCCGCAGCACTGCTGGCCGGGGCACTGGAGCCGGCCGCCCGGCTCGCGATCATGAATGCGCTGTCGGACCTCGCGGCGGAGGTGACCGGCGCGCTCCAGGACACCACGGTGGAACTGCGGCTCGACGGCCGGGATGTGCGGGTCGCGGTGAGCCGGCACACCGACGACGCGGCGCGGTCCCGGCCGGACGCCGACTACTTCACCAAGAAGACGGAGTCCGCCCGCGACGGCTCGGCCGCCGGCAACGGCGATGAGGACGGCGATGAGGCCTCCGCCGACGACCTGCGACATGCCGTCCAGGACGCCGGCGGTGAGCTGTCGCGGACGACGGTGCGGCTGTTCAACGAGTTGAAGGCGCAGGCCGAGCGGGCGGCATCGGAGCAGGGCGTGTCGCTCAACACCTACATCTCCCGCGCCGTGTCCGATTCCGTGCGCTCGGCCGTCCCCGGCAAAGGCCCGAAGGGGCAAGGTCCCGGTGGGCAGGGACGCCGCAACGTCACCGGCTACATCCGCGGCTGACCCGGCGAGCAGCGACATCGCCGCCGCCGCAACGTTCTCGATATTTCTCCGTCGCTTTCCCTTCCTCCGGTGAGCCAGCACGGTGTCACCGGCCCGCACAGCAGAGGACCCGATCCATGCACACTTTTCCGACCCCGGAACCCATCACCGTGGAGATCCGCAACGCCTCGGGTGAGATCCGCGTCGACCTCGCCGACGTCACCTCGACGACAGTCGACGTGGTGGCCAGCACCTCCCACCCGCTCGGTTTCCTCGACGACCTGATCCGCAGCGCGAAGTCGCAGTTCGTCGGCGGCCGATCGGGTTTCGGCGCCCCCGCCGATCCGGGGCCGGACCTGGCCGACGACCCGGTGGAGCGGGTGCGGGTGGACCTGCGGCCGCCGGCCGACGGGACCGGCGCCGGCACGCTGATCGTCGACACCGACCCCGCCCGCAACGGCTGGAAGTCGTCCTTCACCGTGCACGTCACCGCCCCGCGGCACTCAGGAATCCGGATCCAGAGCCAGTCGGCCGAGGTCGAGGTCACCGGCCGGGCGGAGCGGCTGGAGGTGCGGACCGCCTCCGGTGACGTCCGCGTCGACGACGTCTACGGGCCGTCCGTGGTGCAGAGCGCCAGCGGTGAGATCACCGTCCGGTCCACCGCGACCTGCGACCTGCGCAGCGCCTCCGGCGAGATCCAGGTGCGGCACGTGGCCGGTGAGGCCGTCGTGCACTCCACCTCGGGCGACGTCCAGATCGACGTCGCCGGCGGCGATGTCAAGGCCCGCACGGTGTCCGGGGAGCTCCGGGTGCTCGACGTGAGCACCGGCCGCGTCGAGCTCGTCTCGGTGTCCGGTGACGTGGAGATCGGCATCCATCCGGGCTCGCTGGCCCTCGTGGACTTCAGCACGGTTTCCGGTCGCACCGACACGGACCTGCCGGTGACGGAGTCTGCGCCGGCCACCGATGACGAACCGGAAGCGCCGACGCTGGACCTGGGCGTCAAGACCACGTCGGGCGACATCCGGGTGCGCCGGGCGTCGACCGTCTGAGCCGCGTCGCTGCGGCGGCGGGAATCGCGCGGGGCGGGCGCTCCGGCGGACGGGTGATGTCCAGGTGCTGTCAGGGCACCACCCGCAGCGCCAGGCCGCCCCGCCGGGGGTCGGCGGCGGGACCGTCCGCCGCCACCACCGCCACCCCGCCGAAGTACGGCCGCTGCTCCGGCCACTGCACCACGGTCTCGCCGTCCTGCTCCAGAGCGGCGATGACGTCGGCGGTGAATCCCGGCTCCAGATGGACGGCGGTTGGGGTCACCGACATTCGTGGCGCCGCAACGGCTTCGGCGGCGGCGTGCCCGTCGACGATGATCTTCGTCAGCACCTGCAGCAGCGCGGACCGGATCCTGCTGCCACCGGCGGCCCCTCCGGTGAGCAGCAGCCCGCCGGCGCCGTCGGTGACCACCATGGGCACCATCATCGACGGCATCCGCTTGCCGGGACGCAGCTCCGCGCGGAGCAGTTCGCCTTCGCCCAGCATCGAGTTGCCGTGCACGCCGCCGGACCAGATGCCCGATCCCAGACCCAGCGAATGCGTTGCGGCACAGGCGTTGCCGTACTCGTCGACGGCGACCACCGTGGTCGTCTCGGACCGCCGGGCAGGCGCCCGCAGCGCCCGTACCAGGGTGCGGGCGCGGTCGGCGGGACTGGTGTTGTGCAGTGCGGCGTCCACCGTCGCCGCGGTGATGCCGAAGCAGTCCAGGTCGTCGTCGCGGACATGGATCACGCCCGGACCGAACGGCACATGCAGCGCGGTGAGCTCCCGGACGTGGTACTGCGACATGTCGTCATCGGACAGCGCGCCGCCGTCCGCCCGGACGGCTTCGACGAACTCCCGCCCGCGCTTTCCGGTGGTCAACGCCTCCGGGCCGAAGTTCAGGTAGTCGTCCAGGGTGTCGGCGAGTCCTTCGTGGTGCAGCGTCTCGCCGCCGGCCAGCATCCGCCGGCCACCGCTGCCGTCGGGCCGCGAGTACACCGCGACGCCGTCACCGAGCACCATCGCGGCGGCGACGTCGGGCAGCAGCTGCGCGTGCGCCAGCGGGAACGGGGTGCCCTGGGTGGCGAGTTGTCGTGCCGGGCGGACGATCTCGGCCCACGGCAACCGGCCGTAGGCGTCGTGCAGGGCGGCCACGCCGCGCGGCGTGCCGGGCACCGCGACGCTCGGCCCGCCGACCGCGTAGGGCACCTCCACGTCACCGAACGCGACCCGGATGTCGCGGGCGGGGGCGGGAACGGTGCCGTCCAGGCCGGGCACGGCGACGAAGAAGTCCACGCAGTGCACCTGCCCGGTGTGCGCCTCGTAGACCGTGGCGAACCCGCCCCCGCCCAGCCCGGTGAACAGGGTCTCCGCGACGCAGCCGGCCAGGATCATCGCCGCGACGGCGTCGGCCGCGGACCCCCCGGCCGCGAGGATGTCCCGGCCGACCGTCGCCGTGGAGGGGTGGCCGGCCGCAACGGAAGCCGGCAAAGTCGTCACCGGGGAAGGTTACCGACCACCATGCCCGGTCGTGTCGCCAGCGCCCGCCACAGGTCCCCGCGGGGCATCACCGCGATTTGCTCCAGACCCAGCCAGCCGGCCATCCGAGCCAGCTCCACGGCCGCGGCGTCCGCAGCGAGTCCCGGGTCGGCATCTGCTTGGACCCACGAGGCCTGCACCAGCAACCGCGATGTCGCGCGGTCGGCCTTGAGGTCGAAGCGACCGACCAGTTGCTCGCCCACCAGCAGCGGGAAGACGTAGTAGCCGAACCGCCGCTGCGGACCGGGGGTGTAGATCTCGATCCGATAGTGGAACCCGAAGAGCCGTTCGGTCCTGGCGCGTTCCCAGACCAGCGGGTCGAACGGGCACAGCAGGGCCGCGCCGGTGGCCCGCCGTGGCATCCTCGCGTCCCGGTGCAGGAAGGCGGGCTCCTTCCAGCCGCGCACCCGCGCCGGCAGCACCTCGCCGGACTCGGTGAGCTCGTTCAGCGCCGCCCTGGTGCTGGCCACGCTCAGCCGGTAGTAGTCGGCGATGTCGGCCACCGTGCCGATGCCGTGCGAGCGCACCGCCAGGGCCGTCAACCCGCGCTGGGCATCCGCCACCTGCGGGGGCGGCGTGGCCACGACCGCCGGCGGCAGCACCCGCTCGGTGCGGTCGTAGCACCGTTCGAAACCGCGCCGATGGGCGACTCCGATGACGCCGGTCAGGAACAGGTACTCGCAGGCGGTCTTGGTGATCGACCACTCCCACCAGCCCGAAGTGCCGCGGCCGGGTGCCTCGAGGGCACGCTCGATGTCACCCGCGGCACTTGGCCCCCGCTCGTCCAGGACGGCGAGAACGGCGTCCAGGAAACCCGGGTGGTCTTTGTTGATCGCATCGATCCGCGGGGACGGCCGGGCGGCCCACTCCTCCTGACGCCAGCGCAACAGCGGCTGGACGCCCACCGGCACCAGGGAGGCCACGTGCGCCCACGCCTCGACCAGCAACCGGTCACGGCTCCGGGCCGGCCACGCCGCACCCTCCAGCAACGACACCGGGTAGGGGCCGAGCCGGCTGAAGATGGGCAGCAGGTGGGCCCGCGCCAGCACGTTCACCGAGTCGATCTGCAGCAGCCCGACGGCCCGCAGCAACCGGCTCAGGTGGCCCCGGTTGACCGCCCGCCCAGCCGGTTCACCGAGCTCGACCGGCGGCGGCAGCGGCGAGGCCAGCTGCTGAGCGGCGATGGCGATCCGCCGCGCCTGCCCGTCGGTCAGGTCCAGGACCCCGCGGGGTGCGGCGACGGTGCTCACCCGTGGCATGCTGCCACCGCGGGACGACAGTCCGGCGCTGCGGTGCGGCGCCGGACCCGGTCAGCACAGCACAGCGACAGCACGGACCGGACCATCACGAGACGACGGGGACGAGCCGGACCGAACAGCCGGTGGGGGTGGGATGGCGGAGAGCACGGTGCGCCGGGCGACCGCGGCGGACGCCGCGACGGTTGCCATGCTGCAGATCCAGGTGTGGCAGCAGGCCTTCGCCGACCTGTTACCGGCGGCCGTCGTGATGGCCGACCCGGCCGCGCACACGACGACCTGGGATGCCCGGCTCCGGCAGGGTGGCCCGGTGCTGCTGGCGTCCGAGGGTCGCGAACCGGTCGGTTTCGCGGCGGTGTCGGCCGAGGTGGACGACGCGAACCTGCTCGCCCCGGTCGGTGAGATCGAGCTGCTGTACGTCGTTCCGCGCTGGGGCCGGCGTGGGCACGGTGGTCGCCTGCTGGCGGCGGCTGCCACCGAGTTGCGCAGGCTCCGGGCGACCGGCGCGGTCTGGTGGGTGCCACAGACCGACCGTGCCACGGCCGCCTTCCTCGCCTCCGCCGGTTGGTCGGCCGACGGGTTGCGCCGCGAGCTCGACACCGGCGCGGAGCCGATCTTCGAGATCCGGTTCTCCGGCACCGTCGACCTGGTCGCGGTGTAGGGCGAGGCCGGAAATCGGCCCGGGCCGCCGATCCTCGCACCCGATCCCCCTCCGGCTGCGCCGGGATCAGCCCTCCGGGGCCGGTTCGGTCGACCCGCCGGCCAGCGCGATGGCGTGCCTCATGGTCGCGCGGGCGCGTTTACGGTCGCCGGCGATGTCATAGGCGTGCGCCAGCCGGTACCAGCCCCGCCAATCGTCGGGGGCCGCCTCGACCTCGTCCCGGATCTGCTCGAAACGGGCGTCGGCGGCGTCCCGATCGATCCGACCGGACGGGCGCCGGGGCAGATCCGAGTCGTCCGGCATCAGGTTGTCGGCGGCGAGCCGACCGGCCAGGCGCTGCGTCTGCAGCCCGAAGCGGAGCTCGTAGAACACCAGCACCAGGCCGATGATCGGCAGGATCAGCACCCCGATGCCCAACGCGACACCGGCCGCGGAGCCGGAGGTGATCAGCGCAACGGCGCGTCCGGCGAGCAACCAGAAGTAGACCAGCAGCACTGCGACGAGCACACCGACGACGATCCGGATCCGGACGCCCGGGTTCACCGTGCGCTCGCCGACCGCGTGGGGCCGTCGTCCGGCCGTTGCCGGCCCCTGGCGCGAGCTGCTGGTGAACAGGCGACCGGATGACCGGGCGAGCAGATGACCAGGACCGGCACCGTCAGCCCAGCCCCAGCAGCTGCTCCAGCCCGACCGTGAGGCCGGGCCGGGCGGGTATGGCACGGACAGCGGTCAGCACTCCTGGCATGAACGACGAACGGTGCAGCGAGTCGTGCCGAATCGTGAGCGTCTCGCCGCCGCTGCCCAGGATGACCTCCTGATGGGCGACCAGGCCGGGCAGCCGTACCGAGTGCACATGGATGCCGTCGATGTGCGCACCGCGAGCCCCATCGATCGCGTGAGTGGTGGCGTCGGGCACGTCACCGAGTCCAGCATCCTTGCGCACGGCAGCGATCGCCTTGGCGGTGGCCACGGCCGTGCCGGACGGCGCGTCGACCTTGCCGGTGTGGTGGAGTTCGATCACCTCCGCCGATTCGAAGAACCGGGCCGCCTCGCGGGCGAACCGCGCGGTGAGCACGGCGCCGATGGCGAAGTTGGGCACCACCATGACCCCGATGTCGGGCTTGGCGGTCAGCCACTGGGTGATGGTCTCCAGTCGCTCGTCGGTGAAGCCGGAGGTGCCCACCACAGCGTGGATGTCGTGGTCGATGCAGAACCGAACGTGGTCCATGACCCCGTCGGGGTGGGTGAAATCGACCACCACCTGCGAGTCCGCGTCGGCCAGCGAGAACAACCAGTCGCGCGCGTCGACCGCCGCCACCAGGTCCATGTCCTCGGCCTCGACGATCGCTTCGCAGGTGGCCTGACCCATTCGGCCCCGGGCGCCGATCACACCGACCCGCAACAGTTCCTCCGTCATCAGGTCTCCCGCCGCGTCTGCGTCATCGTGCCGCCTCGTTTCGCTACCTCGTTGTGCGGGCCCGGTCTCACCCTCTCACCGCCGCCCGTTGCGACGCCCGCTCAGCGCCGAATTCAGCGCGGCATTCAGCGCGGAATTCAGCGCGGAATGTCGGCCGTGGAAGCCGGCGCACCAGCTGGGTCAGTGCACCAGATCCAGGACTTCCCGCGGAAGATCGTCTCGCGAAGCGTACGGGCCGACCACCGCAGCGGAGAGGGGGCGGCTCAGCAGGCGCTTGGCCAACGCTCCGACGTCTCGCGCGCTGACGGCAGCGATCGCCGCGAGTTCGTCCTCGATCGTTCGGAAGTCCTTGCGCACCAGCACGGTCTTGCCGATCCGGCTCATCCGGGACTCGGTGTCCTCCAGGGAAAGGATCATCGACCCGGTGAGCTGGCCCTTCACCCGGGCGAGTTCGGTGGTGTGCAGCCCGGACTCCGCGATCACAGTCAGCTCCTGGCCGATCAGCTTGGCCACCTCGCCGAGGTGGTCGGGCTGGCATCCGGCGTACACGGAGAACGAGCCGACGTCGGCGTAGGCGGAGGTCGCCGAGTAGCAGGAGTAGGCCAGGCCGCGTTCCTCCCGGATGCTGCGGAACAGCCGAGAGCTCATTCCCCCGCCGAGCGCCGCGGACAGCACCGCCAGCGCGGTCCGGTCGGGATCGTTGCGGTAGCCGGCCGGAACTCCCACGCACAGGTGGGCCTGCTCGGTGTCCCGCTCGACGATGGCGGTGTCGCGCAGCGGCGTGATGCGCCCGCCGCCGGTGCGGACGGCGGCCGGCGCGGACGCCGCGCGGGTTCCGGACAGCCGTTCCCGGAAGGCGGCTCGCACCCAGCGGACGACGTCACCGTGGTCGACCCCGCCGGCCACGGCCACCACCATCTTGTCGGGGCTGTACCGGCGCCGGTAATACCCGGCGACCTGACCGCGGCTCATCGCCGTGATGGTGTCGACGGTGCCGATGACGGGCACGGCCACCGGGTGGCCGGCGAACACCGCGCCGGCGAACAGGTCCGCGAGGGTGTCCTCCGGGTCGTCGTCGCGCATCGCGATCTCTTCGAGGATCACCATCCGCTCGGTGTCCACGTCGGCCGCCGCGATGGTGGCGTCCAGCACCACCTCGCAGACGATGCCGACACCCAGCCGGGCCTCCTCCGCGAGGATGCGCGCGTAGTAGCAGGTGTACTCGTGCGAGGTGAAGGCGTTGAGCTCACCGCCGACTGCGTCGACGGCATCGGCGATGTCATAGCCGGAGCGGTGTTTCGTGCCCTTGAACAGCAGGTGCTCCAGATAGTGCGACGCACCGGCCAGGCGCGGGGCCTCGTCGACGGACCCCACGCCCACCCAGACACCGACCGAGGCGCTGCGCGCACCGGGGACGCTCTCGGTGACCACCCGCAGCCCGCCGGGCAGCTCCGAGCACGTCACCGTGGAACCGTCGGCCCCTTGCTCCAGAACCCTGGTCTTGGTGCGCGCAGCCACCCGATCAGACCTGCGCAGCGACGGCGTCGGTCGCGCCGTTCGTGCCCGCGGCGCCGCCCTCGCCGGCCGGCTGCACCGGCACCAGACTGATCTTGCCGCGGGCGTCGATCTCGGCGATCTCCACCTGCAGCTTGTCGCCGACGTTGATCACGTCCTCGACCTTGGCGATCCGCTTGCCGCTGCCCAGCTTGGAGATGTGCACCAGGCCGTCGCGGCCCGGCAGCAGCGAGACGAAGGCGCCGAATGCCGTCGTCTTGACCACGGTCCCCAGGAACCGCTCGCCGACCTTGGGCAGCTGCGGGTTGGCGATCGAGTTGATGATGTCGATCGCGGCCTGCACGGCGATGCCGTCGGGCCCGGACACGAAGATGGTGCCGTCGTCCTCGATCGCGATGTCGGAGCCGGTCTGCTCGGTGATCGAGTTGATCATCTTGCCCTTCGGCCCGATCACCTCGCCGATCTTGTCGACCGGGACCTTGATCGTGGTGATCCGCGGGGCGAACTGGCTCATCGGATCGGGCTCGTCGATCGCCTCGTTCATCACCTCGAGGATGGTGAACCGGGCGTCCCGGGCCTGCACCAACGCGCCGCGCAGGACCTCGGACGGTATGCCGTCCAGCTTGGTGTCCAGCTGCAGAGCGGTGACGAAGGTCTTGGTGCCGGCGACCTTGAAGTCCATGTCACCGAACGCGTCCTCGGCTCCGAGGATGTCGGTCAACGCGACGTACTGCACGGACGACGTTCCGTCCTCGGCGGTGACGGTGTCCGAGACCAAACCCATGGCGATGCCGGCGACCGGCGCCTTCAGCGGCACCCCGGCATTGAGCAGGCTCAGCGTCGAGGCGCAGACCGAACCCATCGAGGTGGAACCGTTGGAGCCCAGCGCTTCGGAGACCTGACGGATGGCGTACGGGAACTCCTCGCGGCTGGGCAGCACCGGCACCAGGGCGCGCTCGGCGAGCGCTCCGTGGCCGATCTCCCGGCGCTTGGGGCTACCGACGCGACCGGTCTCACCGGTGGAGTAGGGCGGGAAGTTGTAGTTGTGCATGTAGCGCTTGCGGTTCTCCGGGGACAGCGTGTCCAGCTGCTGCTCCATCCGGAGCATGTTCAGCGTGGTGACGCCCAGGATCTGCGTCTCGCCGCGCTCGAACAGGGCGCTGCCGTGCACCCGCGGCAGGTAGCCGACCTCGGCACCGAGCGTGCGGATGTCGGTGAGGCCCCGGCCGTCGATGCGGATCTTGTCCTTGAGCACCCGCTGGCGGACCAGCTTCTTGGTGACCGCCCGGAAGGCGTTGCCGATCTCGGAGCTGCGGCCGGCGAACTGCTCGGCCAGCTGCTCGTAGACGGCGGCCTTGATCTCGTCGGTCCGGTCATCGCGGTCGTGCTTACCCGGGATGGTCAGCGCCTCCCCCAGACCGGCTCCCTCGGCAGCGGCCGTGACCGCCTCCAGGACGTCGTCCTGATACGGCGGGAACACCGGGAAGTCGGCGACCGGCTTGGCGGCCTTGGTCGCCAACTCGTTCTGCGCCTCGCACAGCACCTTCAGGAACGGCTTCGCGGCCTCCAGGCCGTCGGCGACGACCTCCTCGGTCGGCGCGGTAGCGCCGCCGGCGATCAGCTCGGTGGTGTTCGACGTGGCTTCGGCCTCGACCATCATGATCGCGACATCGTCACCGGCGATGCGGCCGGCGACGACCATGTCGAACACGGCCTTCTCCAGCTGGGCATGCGTCGGGAACGCCACCCACTGGGCTCCGCCGGACTCCTTGGCGATCAACGCAACGCGGACGCCGGCGACCGGGCCGGAGAACGGCAGGCCGGAGATCTGGGTGGACGCCGAAGCGGCGTTGATCGCGAGCACGTCGTACAGCTCGTCCGGGTTGAGCGCCATCACGGTGATGACGACCTGGACCTCGTTGCGCAGCCCGGCCCTGAAGGTCGGGCGCAGCGGCCGATCGATCAGCCGGCAGGTGAGGATCGCGTCCTCGGACGGACGGCCTTCGCGGCGGAAGAACGAGCCCGGGATGCGACCGGCGGCGTACATCCGCTCCTCGACGTCGATCGTCAGCGGGAAGAAGTCGAACTGCTCCTTCGGGTGCTTGCCGGCCGTGGTGGCGGACAGCAGCATGGTGTCCTCGTCGAGGAACGCCGCGACGGACCCGGCGGCCTGCTGGGCGAGCCGGCCGGTCTCGAAGCGGATGGTGCGGGTGCCGAACGTGCCGTTGTCGATGACGGCGGACGCGCTGTGGGCAGTGGGGTCTGACATGTGTCTCCTGTCGTCCCAGCCGATCCCGGCTGGATGGAGCCACGACGTCCCGGTGCGCATCGGCGAGCGGCGCTGAGCCTTCGGCGTGCCGGCCTTCGATCGAAGCCGCCGGAACTCCGTGCGCGGGCGCGCGCTGCGTGCGTTCCGGTGGCCACTACCGAGGACCGGCCGTGATGTTCGCCGCGAGTTCAGTTCTTTCACGATGGCGATGCGGGGTCGGGTCGGGTGGCTGGGTGTTGTTCAGTTGTCGGCCGCGGTGCAGCCGGGCGGTGCAGTCGAGATGGCGGACGCCGAACTGCCGGCGCGCGCCGGGGGAACGAGCGATCACTCCCCCGGCGCGGCGTGGCTTATCGGCGCAGGCCGAGCCGCTCGATCAGCGAGCGGTAGCGGTTGATGTCGACGGTCTGCAGGTACCGCAGCAGCCGGCGACGCTTGCCGACGAGACCCAGCAGGCCGCGGCGGGTGTGGTGGTCGTGCTTGTGTTCCTTGAGGTGAGCGGTGAGATCGGCGATCCGCTTGCTCAGCATGGCGACCTGCGCCTCGGCCGACCCGGTGTCGGTCTCGTGCAGGCCGTACTCGCTCAGGATTTCTTTCTTCTGCTCAGTGGTCAACGCCACAGGTCGTGCTCCTCGGTGTGTCTGTCACGTGCACGTCCCGCTCCGAACGGTGTCTGTCGGGGGGATGACGGTACCGGCCGCCACGGACTGCAGCCGGACCCAACAGACGAGTCTACCAGCGGTGATGCGGCCACCCGGTCATTGCGGGTGGCCGCGTCATCGCCGGACGGGTGAGATCAGCGCGCGGGCCGTGTAGACAGCCCGTAGCCGTAGCGGTACAGCGGGTGGTAATTCCAGTCCCCGATATTGATCGGTTCCTGGTCCGCGGTCCGCGGCCAGCTGACGGACAGTCTGCCGCTGAACCCGCGCTTGCCGAACAGTACGTCCGCGACCCCGGCGCCTTCGGTTCCAGGCAGCCAGGACGCGACGAGAGCATCGATGTCGGGCAGCAGGTCGGTGATGATCTGCGGCCGGCCGGAGACGACCAGGACCACGCAGGTCTTCACTTGTGCGCACACCCGGTCGACCGTGGCGCGATCGCCAGGCTGCAGCTCGAGCGACTTCTCTTCCCGCGCGGTGTTGGCGTCGGCCGGGTCATAGCCCCACTCAGGACCACCCACATCCCCGAAACCCTCGGCATACGGCGTCTCACCCACGACGACCACCGCCACGTCGGCACCGTTGGTGGGAGCGGTGCCGTCCGCGCTGTAGGTCACCCGCGCCTTGGGGGCGACCTGACCGATCCCGTCGAGGATGCTGGTCCCGGGCTGCTGCGGGACGCCGCCTGCGTTCTGCTCGGGGAAGCCCTGCCAGGTCAGCGTCCAGCCACCGGCCTGATTGCCGATGTCGTCGGCGTTGCGACCGGCGACGTAGATCTTGGCGTTCTTCTTGAGCGGCAGCGCGTTGTGCGAGTTCTTCAGCAGCACCTGCGACTCCGCGACGGCCTGCCGGGCGACGGCGCGGTGCTGCGCCGAGCCGACCTCGTCGAGATGGCTGCGGTCGGCGAACGGGTGCTCGAACAAGCCCAGCTGGAACTTCTTGGTCAGGATCCGGGACACCGCGTCGTTGATCCGGGTCATGGACACCCGACCGGCGTTCACCTCGTCGATCAACGTCCGGATGAACTGCGGTGCCGAGTTCGGCTCACCGGCGGCGGCCGGCTCCATGAACATGTCGATGCCCGCGTTGACGCCCAGCCGGACCTGGGTGGCCCAGTCGCCGGGGATCTGGTGAATACCCCGCCAGTCGCTGATGACGAACCCGTCGAGCCCGAGCTTGCCCTTGAGCACACCGGTGATCAGATCTTTGTTCTGGTGCATCTTGATCGGGTTGCCGACGCCATCCTCGGTCCAGTCGACGCTGGAGAAGGACGGCATCGCGCTACCTGCCCTGGCCAACCGAACCGTCGGCCAGTACGGCATCAGGTCGATCCGGTTGAAGTCCTGCCGGTTCGTGACCGTGACACCCTGATCGATCGGGTAATCGCCGCTGCCGGTGCCGTACTCGGTGTCACCGTCGCCGGCGAAGTGTTTGATGGTCGCCAGCACGTGGTCGTTCTCGTCGAGATCGCGCTGGCCCCTGCCCTGCAGTCCGACGACCGCCGCCGTACCGAGCAGCGCCACCAGAGCCGGGTCCTCGCCGAAGCTCTCGTAGCTCCGGCCCCAGCGGGCGTCCCTGGTGACGCACAGGCACGGCGCGAAGTCCCAGGGGATGCCGGTGGCCCGGACCTCCTCGGCGGTGATGGCCTCGACCCGCTCCACCAACCTCGGGTCCCGCGTCGCCCCCAGCCCGATGTTGTGCGGGAAGATCGTTGCGCCGTAGACGTTTCCGTGGCCGTGCACGGCATCGATGCCGTAGATCATCGGGATGTGCAGCCGGGTGCTCAGGGCCTGGCGCTGGAAGCCGTCCACCATGTCGGCCCAGGCTTCCGGGGTGTTCGGCGTCGGAACGGAACCGCCGCCGGACAGCACGGAACCCAGCCCGCTGTCCGTCAGCAGCGTCGGGTCGGCGGTGACGTCGGCACGTTCGGCCTGCGTCATCTGGCCGACCTTCTCGGCCAACGTCATCCGGCCGAGCAGGTCGCGAACCCGCTGCTGCACCGGAAGTCTGGGATCGAGGTATGCGGCGCTCTCCGCGCTCTCCGCGCTCTCCGCGCTCGGCGGGGAGGCGGCCAGCGCCGTTGTGGCCGGCGCGAGCGGCACGAGCAGCGCAGCGGCGAGCAGCGACGCGACACCCCGCCGGCAGCGGCGGGACACACGCGATGGTGAACGAAGAACGGTCATCGGCGACCTTTCTGTGACAGTGGGGCCGAACCACCTCCATAGCGGATCGTGACCACCAATGACGTGAGAGTGAGCATCTTGACCGCCGCACAGCACCGAATCAATGGCTGCCGGGACAATTTCTCAGAGTTCTCTCAAAATGTCGGCGCGAGTGTCACTGACCATCGCAAAGCGTACTTATGGGACGCTCGACAGTTCGGGTCCAACAGGGAGCGGCATCCGGTCGGCCGATAACCGTGGCACCGCCGGTCCTCCCGCCCTCGCCGAACACCACGGCAAACTTGAGTCGTGGTCGGCATCACCACGCAGAACTGGCGCGACCACCTCGGCGATGTACGGCTGATCGGTGACTGGACAGGGCGGATATGCCCGGTGTCGCGCGACCTGGCAGGTGTCGGTGCGATCGTCGCCACCTTCGCCGTTCCCGCCATGGCGGCCGAGACCCGTGGCGAGCCGATCGATGCCGCACTCTGCTGGCCACCCGGGGGAGCGGGCGATCGAGCACGCTGACGAACACGTGATCAAGCTGGGCGAGGCTGCCCTGCGTGACCACGCGCCTAGCGGCGACGCGACCCTTCTCGTCGCGGCCGAACGGTCCCGGGGGCAGGATCCCGACCGAGGACGCCTGACCCCCCCGCGCTACTGGGCGAGGCACCGTCAGCCGATGGCGTCCAGACCGCGACCAGAGGGCGACACCAGGATCTTGACCGCGGTGTCGTTCCGGTTGATCAGGGTGTCAAAGCCCTTGTCGACCAGATCATCCAGACCGATCCGGCCTGTGATGAACGGCTTCAGGTCGACCTTGCCGGCTTGTACGAGCGCAATGACGTCGGGGTGGTTGCCCATGTAGGCGATGGTGCCGCGGAGATCGACCTCCTTGAGCACGAGCTTCTGCAGGTCGAGTTGGGCGGGGTGCCCCCAGATGGCGATCACGACGATGACGCCGCCGGGCCGGATCGCGTCAAAGAGCGTGTCCAGCACGACGTTCACCGAACTGCATTCGAACGCGACGTCGGCGCCGGCACCGCCGCTGAGCCGTCGGACCTCCTCGACGACGTCGACCGCCATCGGGTCGAGGGCGTGGTCGGCGACCTCGGTGTCGATCGCCTTCTGGCGACGCAGCGAGCTCGGCTCGCTGATGACCACCGTCAGGCCGTGTGCCTTGAGGATGGCGGCAGTGAGCAGGCCGATCGGTCCCGCGCCGCCGACCAGTGCGATATCACCGGATTTCGCCCCGCTGCGCACGAAGGCGTGGTAGCCGACGGACAGCGGCTCGATGAGAGCCGCTTGGTCCAGCGGGATGTCACCGATCGGATGTGCCCACCGACGTTCGACGACGATCTTCTCGCCGAGGCCACCGCCGCGTCCGGCCAGACCGATGAAGTTCATGTTGGGCGTCAGGTGATAGTTCGACCCGGGCTCGGTGGACTCCTTCGGGTCGATGATGTAGGGCTCGACCACCACGTTGTCACCGACAGCCAGGCCTTCCACGCCGTCGCCGACAGCGTAAACAGTGCCGGACATCTCGTGGCCGAGCGTGATGGGCGCCGATTCGCCCGACACCGGGTGCGGGTGTCCGGCCGGCGGGACGAAGATCGGCCCCTCCAGGTATTCGTGCAGATCGGTGCCGCAGATGCCACACCAGGCGACGTCGATGCCGACGGTGCCGGGTCGCACCTCCGGTTCGGGGATGTCCTCGATCCGGATGTCTCCGCGGTCGAAATATCGGGCGGCTCTCATCTCGCGCTCCTCTGCTGGCCGGTACTGGGTGGGTGGCAACGGTGCCGGCGACCGGACTGACGGCCGGCACGGCCGGAAGGACTGTGCGCGCTGCTGTTCAGCGATATACCGGGCCGCCGTCGATCAGTCCGGCCTGTCCGGTCATGTAGTTCTAATCGGGCCCGGCGAGGTGGGAGACGAAGGCGGCCACGTCGTCCGGAGTCTGCGCCCGACCCAGGGCGATCCCGTCGACGAACTGTCGGTAGGTCTCGCCCTCTTTGTCTTCGATGCTCATGAAACTCCCTGGGTGACAGTGTTGTGGGTGACAGTGTTGTGGGTGACAGTGTTGTGGGCGACAGCGTTGTGGTTGAGGCGTGCATCGGGTCCGGACGGGGACGCTGCCGTGTCGAACCGGTGGTGGCAGAGAAGCGCGACGCCTATTTCAGGTGATGCACGTCCTGCAGGCCGTACACCGGTGTGGGGATCCCTTCCATCCGCGCCTTGAGTTGCAGCGCGAGGTAAAGCGAGTAATGACGGGACTGGTGCAGATTACCGCCGTGGAACCAGAGCGCCTCCTGCCGGGTCGGCTTCCACATGTTCCGCTGCTCCCCCTCCCACGGACCGGGGTCTTTGGTGGTCTCGGAGCCAAGACCCCAGACCTTGCCGACCTTGTCGGCAACCTCCTGCGAGATGAGGTCGGCGGCCCATCCGTTCATCGATCCGTATCCAGTGGCATAGACGACGACGTCTGCGGGAAGTTCCTTGCCGTTGGACAGCACCACGCCGGTTTCGGTGAGGCGCTCGACGTCGACACCGGACTCGAGCTTGATCTGGCCGTTGGCAACCAGTTCCGATGCGCCGACGTCGATGTAGTAACCGGAACCGCGGCGCAGGTACTTCATGAACAGCCCGGAATCATCATCGCCGTAGTCGAGCATGAAACCCGCTGCGCCCAAACGGGTATAGAAGTCGGCGTCGCGCTTGCGGATTTCGTCGTACACCGGGATCTGGAATTCGTGCATGATCCGGTACGGCAATGAGGCGAACGTCAGATCTGCCTTCTGGGTGGTCATCCCGGCGGCGAGTGCCTCTTCGGAATACAGGCCGCCCAGCGCGATCTTCATCAGTGAATCGGACTTGACGATGTGCGTCGACGAACGCTGCACCATGGTGACGTCCGCGCCGCCCTCCCACAGCGCCGCGCAGATGTCGTGGGCGGAGTTGTTCGCGCCGATGACGACGGCCCGCTTCCCGCGGTAGGCGTCCGGGCCGGGGTGCCTGGACGAATGGTGCTGATCACCCTTGAAGACGTCCATCCCCTCGAACGAGGGCACGTTCGCCTTGCCCGACATGCCCGTCGCGAGGACGAGCTGCTGTGGACGCAAGGTGATCTCCGCGCCGTCCCGCTGCACGACGACGGTCCATTCGTCGGTGTCCTGGTGGAAGGTCGCGCTCTTGCATTCGGTGCCGCCCCAGTAATTGAGTTCCATCACCTTCGCGTACATCTCCAGCCAGTCGCCGATCTTGTCCTTCGGAGCGAAAACCGGCCAGTTGCTGGGGAAGTCGATGTACGGCAGGTGGTCGTACCACACCGGATCGTGCAGGCACAGTGACTTGTAACGGTTTCGCCAGGCGTCGCCGGGCCGCGGGTTCCGGTCGACGATGACGGTCGGCACACCGAGCTGGCGCAGCCGGGCGCCGAGCGCGATCCCGCCCTGGCCGCCGCCGATGATCACCGTGTACGGCTGCGTCGAACGGCCCAGCTCCTCGGCCTCACGTCGACGCAGTTCCAGCCATGTCTCCCGGTCGGGATTGGCACCGTGCTCGGCACCCATGGGACGCCGGCCGCGGATGGGCTCCTCGTGGCCCTTCAGCTCGTACATCGTGGTCAGCAGGGTCCAGGCATGACCGTCCTTCAATCGCAGGTGCCCGACGCACCGGCCGACCGCGGTCTCGAACTGGATCCAGCTCTCTGCGACGCCGCCATCCTCGGTCGGCTCGCCGAGGTGATCGGCAACCGTGAACGTGCCGGGCTGCATGCGGCCGGCATTGGCCTCCAGCAGGTCCCGCACGCCGGCCGGCCCCTCGACGGTGACGATGTTCCATGTCAGGGCGATCAGGTCCCGCCAATAGCTGTCGTTCAGGAAGAGGTCGGCTGCAGCCTCCAGATCTCCTGCCACAAGTGCTGTTTCGAAGCCGACGAGCCAATCCTCGACGGTGCTGCGGGCTGTCCGCTCCAGGGTTCCGGTCATGCGTCACTCCAAGGGTGCGTCGGGACGAGGGGTTGTCGAAGCCGGATCAGACGTGATCCGGTGGTCATCCGCGGTGAGCGGTGTGCCGTTGCGGCGGGAGCGACGGGGTTATCCGGCCCGCAACCGCCGAACCATCGGTGCCGTCGACGCCGGAAGCAACTCTGCGGGGACGGCCGGATGGGTCACGTTCACCTGAGCCCAATCGGTGAAGCGATAGGGTCGTTGGCAGAGCAGTCCGCCGAGATGCTTGCGCAGCCGCGACATCTCGGCCCGAACCGTGACGGCATGGTCAGGCGATCCGAACAATTCGAAGGACAGTTCGGCGGCGGTGAGACCGGCCGGGGTGAGCGACAGCAGGAGCAGCAGCTCGGCGTGCCGGGGACTGAGCCGGTGGGACCAGTGACCCGCCTGGGAGTGCACGCTCAACCGGGGTAGGTGCTGATCGGCGAGGTTGATGTCGATTTCGGTCACGGTGGTATCGACCCGGTCATCGCCCAGCACCCGCACCAGCCAACCACCGGGAACTGGCTCCAGCCGGCAGGACCCGAACGCCGGCAGCCATGCCAGGTCGGCGTCGCGCTGTGCGGGCAGGGCGATCCGGTCCGTCGGCACGGCGGTGGTCGCGGCGGCGACCCATCCATCGTGGTCGGTGATCATGGTCGGCTGCCTGCTGCCGGCCAGCAGCGGACCGGCGACCGCACGGAGCGCGGCCATCGCGGCATGGTGCTCCTCGCGCAAGAAGGACTCAGCCATGCGGGCGGCAGCGTCGACAAGGGCGAGGGTGCTCGGATGGACGGTCGATGCCGCTCCGCTGACGTCCACCACCCCGAGCAGATTGCCGTTCGCCGGGTCGAGAATCGGTGCGGCAGCACAGGTCCACGCGTGGTGGGTCTTGACGAAATGCTCGGCGGAGTAGATCTGCACGGGGCGGGACAACACCAGCGCGGTGCCGATGGCGTTGGTACCTACGCTGCTCTCACTCCAGTTCGCGCCGACCTCGAAGCCCAATCGCGCTGCGTGTTGCTGGATCTTCCTCGGACCGTCGCGCCACAGCACCGTGCCGTGCCGGTCGACGACGACCATCACGTGTCCGGCATCCTCCGCCGCGGGCAGCAGCACCCCACCCAACACGGGCAATACCCTGGCCAGCTTGCCGTTGTGTCGTCGGAACTCCACCTCGTCCGGGCCGACCGCATCAGGCAGGGCCCGGCCGCGGTCCGGATCCATACCGATACCCAGGGCGCGCCGCCACGACTCGCCGACCAGCGGCCGGGCAGCGGCAGGTGACCGTTCCCCGGCCAGCGCGGCATCTCGGATACGCCCGAGCAGATGTGCGTACCGCACGGGATCCTCGCCGGCGGGAACCGCAGCCTCGAAGGACCGGTCAGGTCCCGATGATGCCGCGTCCACTCGCACCGGTCGATCTTCGCCCCGATTGCAGAGCCTGGCCACAGATGTTGCCCGGGCCCGTACGTTCGTCCGGGTCGAGGTGACAGACCCCAACGCCGTTACCGCCATCTGCCGCCTCCTGACCTCGACGTTGCGGTCACCACCGTGTGCGACGGATCTGCCGGTGCGGCCGGTCCGCGGAAGCGTGCTTCCGCCGAGCGCGGTCCCGGGACAGGCTCACCGTGCATGCCCGACCTGGAGAACGGTGGTCGCACGGCAGCGGGAACACAACAGTTGCAGCGGGGTTGCACCGTGACGATTGCGGGTGACGATTGCGGGTGGCGACTGCGGGTGGGCGGGTGTCCACGCGCGGTGGGAACGGCCTCGAGTCTCACTCGGCAAACCCACGCCCCACTCGCGACGCGACACGAGCACCCCGGACACAGTGCGAGCATCCGGCCAACCTGTGCAGGCACCGGCCCACCGCAGCGGGGGTGGCTACCTGACGGGAGCGGTTGCCACGACGTACGCCACGCCCGATCAGCGACCGCCCGCTGCGGCCTCAGCTGACCAGCAGCGTCTCCGCCAGGTCGTCGGCTTCGGCTCCGTCGACATCGACGTTGGCGCCAAGGGCGTAGCTCAGGTGCCCGCCGAGGTAGCCACCGCCGCCGAGGAACAGTGCTCCGATCAGGGCCAGTGTCACTCCGCGCCGCTGGCGACCAGCCGCGCGGGCGCGCCAGGAAGCGGTGTAGACCATCAGTGCGACCGAGTTGAACATCATGTGCACGATCCCGACGCGGCGTGCCCGCCCCACCGTCGCGCGCCAGTCCGACGCTCCGGTCACCGCGGCCCCCGCTGCGCCCAGCAAGCCGAAGCCGACCAGCCGCCTGGCCGCCGCCTCATTGCCCTTGGTCAGATCCAGCACCGTGCTCGAGACCCAGGCACCGATCGGGACGGTGACCAAGAGCGGATGAACCGGATGGCCGAGCCAGGCCCCGCTGAGCACCTTGCGGGCGCCGGGTTTCACGACCGCGTCGACGCCGGCGGCCAACCGGTCTGCCGGCCGATCCAGCACGTCGGCTCGCTCGATCGACGCGACGACCTTCTCGAAGATGGGCACGATGGGTCCTCCTCTGGCATGAAATGTTCGACGACGGCCATGTACCCACCACCGGACCCGCCCACCGGCCGGGACGCGCGATCGGTGAGGTGCAGCCGGAGCAGGCTTGACCTGGCAAGATGGAGCCGTAAGTTACCGACCGGTAGGAGAGTGTCGTGATGGCCAAACTGGGCTGGCGGGTGCGGTCACTGGCATGGATTCTGGCGCACGCCCCCGGTGGATCGGTCGCCACCATGACGCCGGAGCAGATCGTCCGGGCGCAGGAGCGATTGGCCGGTCACGGAAAGCTCGCCGGGGGTGTCACCGGCCGGGTGGCCAGGGGCGTGCTCACGGAGAACCGGGTGATCCAGCAGGACGGCGAAACCGTTCCGGTGCGGATCTACCGCGCGATTGAGCAGCCCGACGGTGGACCGGTGATCGTGCACTTCCACGGCGGTGGCTGGACCCTCGGCGCGCTGGACCAGTCCGACTGGCTGTGCAGCCAGGTGTGCCTGGGTGTCGGGGCAGTGGTGGTGTCGGTCGACTACCGGCTCGCGCCGACGCACCGGTTCCCGACCGCCGTGCTGGACAGCCTGGCGGCGGTGAACTGGGTGGCCGGACATGCCACCGAGCTGGGCGCCGACGTGACGAGGATCGGCGTGATGGGCGACAGCGCCGGTGGCAACCTGGCAGCGGTGGTCAGCCAGCTGATGGGCGACCGCGGCGGGCCGAAGATCTCCCACCAGGCCCTGATGTACCCGGCCACCGATCTGCGCACACCTGAGGACTTCGACTCCAGCAATCCCGCCACGACGGACTGGCCGATCCTGTCGTCGGCCAGCATGGTCGGCTTCCGCGATCACTACCTCGGTCCTGACGGCGATGCCAACGACCCGATGGCGTCGCCCATCCTGTGCGAGGACCTGTCCGGGCTGCCGCCCGCACTGATCCAGGTCGCCGAGTACGACCCGCTCCGTGACGACGGCATCCGCTACGCCCGGGCGCTGCAGGCCGCGGGCACCCCTGTTCGCCTCACCGAGTACGTCGGGATGCCGCACGGCTACTTCAGCTTTCCCAAGGTCATCCGCGGGAGCATCATGCAGGCGCTGGCCGAACTGTGCGCCGAGCAGCGCTACGCGCTGCACGGTGTTCCGGTGCTCGACCGGGGAACGCCGCAACCGCCGGTGGCGCCCAGCCGGACGCCGGTTCTCACCACCGCTCCCGACCCGGCGGCGTCCCGTCCGGTGCCCGAACACCCCGTGGGCGCGCACCCCGTGCCGCAACACAACACCGAGGTACTGACCGACTGAGACCGGCGACGTAGACCCGGCGGCACCGGGCGGCGGATGGGTTCAGAAGCAGCGCGTCGCTGCACGGCGCATCACTACTGCAGGTAGTGCTCCACTTCGTCGACCGGCCGCTCCTGCGCGTCATCAGGGTTCTGCCCGAACTCACGCTTCGCGCGCCGCTGTCGCAACAGATCCCAGCACTGGTCGAGCGCGCCCTCCAACTTCGCCAGCTGGTCGCGCTCCTCGTTGGCCGACAACTCACCGTCGCGCAGCTTCGTCCGGAGCTCATGCTCCTGGTCGACGAGAGTCGTTATCTGGGCGAGGATCTGGTGCTCATCCACCTGGATGCTCCTTCTTTTTCGGCGGGCGTCACGGTCGTCATCAGCGCTTTCGCACCTTACGCTCCCCCTAGATCGCGATCACGGTCACCAGCTGATCGACCACTGCTACGGGCGCTGGATTCTGGCGGGTCAGGTTCCGCCGCGCGGGCCTTGCGCAGCGCAGCGACCACGGTGGAGGAGCCACTGCTCGCGCACGCCGCCGACCGGCTCGGCCGATCGGGGCGGGGTACTTCGGATGGCGGGGCCGGTGCTGCTGGTCGCCGACATCCACCTTCCTTCGCTGATCGTCGTGGTCGTGCTCGTCCATTCGTCGTGACGATCGCATCCCGCTCGCGGGGGCCCCGGGGAACCTCAGCCGGCTACCGCCAGCACGTTCTTGGTCCGCGCGACATCGTCATCGATCTGCGCGATGAGCGCCTCGACCGAGTCGTACCTGTGGGTGTCCCGCAATCGGGCGACGAAATCCAGGGCCACCCGCCGGCCGTAGAAGTTGCCGCCCTCGTCGATGACGAAGGCCTCTACCGTGCGGACCCGCCCGGAGAACGTCGGGTTGGTACCGATCGAGATGGCCGCCGGGGATCGCCGAGTGCCGAGGACGAACCAGCCGGCATAAATCCCGTCGGCGGGGATGGCCGCATGGGGCACCGTGTCGAGATTGGCGGTGGGATAACCGAGTTCGCTGCCGCCGCGGCCCTCGCCGTGCACCACGAACCCTTCCACCCGGTGCGGTCGGCCCAGCGCCTCGGCGGCCGCCGCGACGTCCCCGGCGGCGACGCACGACCGGACATAGGTGGAGGTGACAGTGACGGCGTCGGGCTCGGTGACCAGGCCGATTCCCTTGACGGTGAAGCCGAATCGCCGCCCGAGCTCACGTAGCAACTCGACGCTACCGGCACCGCGGTGACCGAAGCGGAAGTTCTCCCCCACCACGACAGCAGCGGCGTGCAGTTGGTCGACGATCACGTCGTGTACGAATTCCTCGGCGCTGACCTGCGACAGCGCGACGGTGAAGGGCAGCACGAGGAAGGCGTCAACGCCCATCTCCGCGACCAGTTCGGCGCGTCGCCGGAGGGTGGACAGCAAGGCGGGGTGACTACCCGGCCGGACCACCTCGGACGGGTGCGGGTCGAACGTCATCATCACCGTCGGCAAGCCCAACTCCGTTCCGGTGGCGACCGCCTCCCGGATCAACGCCTGATGACCGCGGTGCACACCGTCGAAGACGCCGATGGTGACCACGCACCGGCCCCAACTCGCCGGGATCTCGTCGATGCCCCGCCAACGCTCCACGTCCTTGTCCTCCTCACCTCCGATCCGCAGTAACCGGCCACACGTCGGCGGGATCGTACCGACGGCCAGCCTGCCATGAGGCCGACACCCATCGTCAGGAGGTGCTGTGCTCGGCCAGTTCCGCCTGCACGGCGAGCAGCACCATCCGGCCCGCGGCCTCCAGCGGCTCGACACTGCGCAGCGGCAAGGTGTTCGCGCACATTACATGCGCACGAAGGCTTCCCCGCACAGGGATTGTGCGGGCCCGGGGTGCAGTGCAGCGTGCGGCAGTAGAACGATCTATCAAGGATGACGATCTATCTGACCCGGATCCGTGAGTTGGATGTTGGTGGGGCCGTGTCTTTGACATAGGAATGCCCTCCGAGCTGGGAAAATGGTGTTTGCGAAGACAACCAGACCCAGCAACGAAGGGCACTGAACTGATGCTATCGCAGCTTGCGTCGCCGAAGGCGACACAGCGCCGCCGGGGGTTCGGTCGTCGGGTGCGGATCGGGGCTGCGGATCCGCGGTTGACCGGTCACGCGGGGGTTGCCGCGGTGACCGAGGTCGATCGGGTGTCGGGCATCGCGCAGGCCCTGGACGGTGCGGTCGGCCCGATCAAGGAACGCGGCCGGGGGTTGACCGCGGGTGGCCTGTTGCTGTCGATGGCGTCGGCCCAATTGGCCGGCGCTGATTTCCTTGTCGGGATGGACCGGCGCCGCGCCGACACCGCCGGGCAGCTGTTGGAGCCGGTGCGCACACCGGCGTCGTCGACCACCGCACAGCTGGCGAAGCGTTTCACCCCAACACATCTGGCCGGGATCGAGAACGGCATCGGGACGGTCAACGCGCGGCTGATGCGACTGCTACCGGCGCGGCGACGGACCCAGTTGGTGGCGTCGGTCACGATCGACGGGGACACCACCGACGTCGAGGTCTACGGGGGGAAGAAGCAGGACGCCGTGTACAACTACCAGGGGCAGCGGGCCTACCGGCCGCATATCGCGTTCTGGGCCGACGGCGGTGTCACCCTGGCCGCGGATCTGATGAAGGCCGACGAGGATCCCCGCCCGGTCGCCGCGCACCTGTTGGACCGGGCGACCAGGCAGCTTCCACCCGGGGTGGCGAAGGTGCGGTGTCGTTGGGACGCCGGATATTTCGCCGCTGACCTGGGCAAGCACTGCATTTCCAGAAGGGGTGGAATTCGCGATCGGGGTGAGACGGAACAGCGCCGTGGTCCGTACCTGCCGCAGCGCGCCGACCGCCGCGTGGCACCCGGCGAAGGACATGGAGCACACCGAGGTCGCCGTCATCGACTACCTGCCAGGGACGTGGCCGCCGGGCGCCGGTGTCGCGTGTATCGCCCGCCGGACCAGGATCCCGGTCGAGTCGATCCCGACCGATCCGCGGGCCCGGAAGCTTCGGACCATCGACAAGGAGCAACAGGCCCTGGCGTTGGAAGGCAAGCTCGACCATGTGTTCGGGTATTCGTTCATCCTGACAGATCTGGACGTTTCCACCCCCGGCAAACTCGTTGCGGTGGAACACTGGTACCGGCACCGCACCGATATCGAAGCCCTCAATCGGGACGCGAAACACGGTGCGGCGCTTCGCCATCTCCCGTCAGGATCCCGGACCGTCAACACCGCGTGGATGTGGGCGGCGTTGCTCGCTTGCGCGATCTCGAACTGGATCCAGGAAATCACCGGTATCGACGACGGCCGCGGCCAGGCACGCCGGACCGTCTCCCGGATGCGCCGCGAACTGTTCAACATCCCGGCCCGGATCACCCGCACCAACCGGGCCCCGTCCCGGCAACCACCACCCGACCCGGAACTGCTGATCGTCGTCCTCACCCGGCTGCAGAACCTGCCGACCACCCACTCCGGATAGCCGCCCACCATCCCGCCGCACCCCGACAGCACCACCAGGAACGGATCCCCGCCCCACCCGACGCGACACCGGGGATCTCAACCAACCCACGACCGGACCACCACCGGACCGAACCGGGCAAACCGGACGTCAAGTCGAAAGCGAGGAAATGACCGTCCGTCTACTCACGGATTTGGGTCTGACAAGGGGGTGAAGATTCAATCGGCGCCAGGGGTCAGTATTGGGTCAGCATCGACACCAAGTTGCGTTGTTGATGATTGGCGCCGATGCCGAAGCATCGAAGCGATCGCTCGGTTTGTTACCCCAGCGAACCCGCGGCCGGCGGCGAACGTCCGGCGGGCCGCTGAGCCAAGAAGAGCGGTGATGCCCTGGTAGCGCCCCGGCAGATAGCCGTATGCCTGCTGGCATCGCCGGAGGTGCCAACTGGGCCCGATTCCCCGTCAACCGGCCACGGTCCAGCGTTGAACGCCAAGGCGGCGGCTGGCGACGACCGTCGCTTCGAACGCGTAGAGCTCGTCCACAGCGCGGCGATCAGGGTTCATCAGGGGTCGACGCGGACGCGGTTGTCATGACTGAGCGTCGAACTCAAGGTCGACGAAGTCGGTCACAGCAAGTGTGCAGCAGACCCCCTATTGCCATCATCACCTGAGGTATCATTTCGCGGCGGGTGATCGTTGTTCCTTAGTCGGCTCAAATGGGGGATATGGATGGACCAAGAGAGTGGTGGATTGCAAGCATCGGATCGCCGATTCGGTGAGCGAACAGATGACTCTGCGTCAACACGGCCGGTCACGTTGCGTCATCTCGCCCGCAATCGACCCATTGCAGTCGCAGCGATCACGGACGGTCCGCCAGCGGATGAATCCGACCTCACCGAGCTGGTCGAGGAGCACCTGTCCTTGGTCGGCGTCATGGTTTCCGCACGTCTGCGCGACCTACCCCCTCATGTCCGGCGCGACGATCTGATGTCGGCCGGAATGGTCGCTCTGGTCCTGAGCGCTCGCGCCTTCCAGCCCCACCGCGGGGTACCGTTCCGGAGCTTCGCGGCCTTCCGTATCCGCGGCGCGTTGATCGACGAGCTCCGCGCCATGGATTGGACTGCGCGATCAGTTCGTAGCCGGGCCCGCGACATCGACAGGATCAGTGCGCGACTGGCGGCCGCGCTGGACGAGCCGCCGAATAGCGATGACATCGCCGACGCCTTGGGGATCAGCACCCGCGAACTCGGCTCCCTGTACGCCGACCTCGCCCGGGGCACCGTGCTCAGCCTGCAGGACGCCGGCGTCGAGAGGTTGCTGGAGCGCTCGCTTGACGGGATCGATTGTCCGGAATCGCTGATCCTGCACCGGGAAGAGCTCGGATACCTGCACGACGCGGTTGCCGCCCTTCCGGGGCGCCTGCGATTTGTCATTTCCGCCTATTACTTCGCTCAGCGGCCGATGAGCGACATCGCCCGGGCGATGTGTGTCAGTTCTTCGCGGGTGTCCCAGATGTGCGCGGAGGCCACCGCGCTTATTCGCGATGGCATGAACTCACAAATGGATCCCCAGGCCGTGCAACAAAGATCGCAGACCGTGCGCGCCGCGGCGACGCGCAGTACCTACCTCGCATCCCTTGCCGGCCGCAGCACGGTGGCAGGGCGACTGGACATGTCGACCCTGCAGGGCGAGATGCGTCCCGGCGTTCTTACCGAATACGTCCCGGCACCCCGGGAGAACCAGATCGCGTGAGGCGCTGGCCGGCCGACCGTGCCGGCACGGCTCGTCCACAGTTGGCTGCTCGAAAGCCCTGCGGTCAGGCGATGTCGAAGCGGGAGTCACAGCTTCCCGCGAGTCATCTCTCGTAGGTGTTTACCAGCGTGGAGTTCCATACGTCCGCGGCCGCGTTCCATTTCTGCTCCGGCGCTCCGGTGCAGGTTTGTACGACGATCGTCGACCACGCCGGGAACTCGACGTTCGGCGGACCCAGGCCGAGGCACATCGAGCCGTTCACGACGGTGTATTTCGTCGAGGCGTCCAATGTGTTATTCCCAGCATGGATCCGCCAGATCTGTCGGGGGTCGTCGCCGGCGCAAGTCCTCACCGTGACAGCGCCTCCGTCGATGCCGGGGCTGGTCAGGCACTTCTGGGCCTTGAACGTGGTGATTTGCCCCGACACGCTCGGTTGACCGGGCGGAATGGCCGGCGCTTCGAAGAGTTGGTTCCACGTCTTCGCCGCCGGGAAGGGGTTCTGCTTGCAGGGGTAATTGATCAGGAATGGATGGTCGGGGTCCTGAGCGGTGACGTCCATGCAGCGACCGAACTCACCGAGGTTGATCCACTGCGGCAGGCCGGCGGCACCAGGTCCGACCGACGGCGAGGGGATCCATTCCGAACCGCACCGACCCAGGGTGACGGTCTGCCCGGCCATCAGGGCTGGGGCGTCGATGCACAGGTCGGGCAGCGCACCGGTGGCCGCCGAATTCGACTGCGCCGCCTGGTATTGGCCGTTGTCGTTGTAGCTCCACTGCTGGGTGTAGGAGGCGGGCAGGCCGAGCGGTCCACAGGCGCTGAGCCGTAACGGGTCGCCGGAGACGGCCGGGGCGCTCGCGGAGTTCAAGCACAGTCCGTTCGGACTGGCCGCGGTGATCGAGGACAGCAGTTGCAGGGTGAGGTCGGTCCGGTAGCCGAAGACCTGTTGGGCGGCCGGCGGGGTCAGCGGACTGCAGTACCCGAGCCGAACCGCCGCGCCTGCGGGCGGGTCGGCCGATCCGGCGTCCATGCACAGCGCCGCCGAACCGGCCGGAGTGGCGAGCTGCAGGAGCCCGCCCAGCAGGTTGGCGTTGGGGGTGCGAAAGACGTCTGTGGCGATCAAGGTCCTGCCGGAACTGCCCCCGGGGGCAGCCGTCGCGGATGTTCCGGTCGAGCTGAAACGCGCGAAACCCGTGTGGTGGCGCCCGTTGCAGCGTCGAACGTGCCGTACCCGGCGATGCACGTCATCGCCCTGGTGGACGGCAGAGGCTCCGCCGCCGGGTCGAAGGTGAAGTACTCGACGGTCACCGCATAGGTCGCGACACCGTCCCCATTCTCGATCCACTGGGTGAACACATCCGCCGTCGGCTCCGGAGCCGTTCATCGGTACTGGCCCTGACCTCCAGCACGATGACGTCGATACGATCTGGGCACGCGTTCGGTGCGTCCAGCCTGCTGATGTCGAACCGGGTGGTGCGTTGCTGCGTGATGATCATCGGAACCAGCAGGGCGCCGAGCAGCAGGCCGACGAGGACGACCGTCGTCGGATCGCCATCGAGATGCTCTGCGGCCCCGGTTAAAGCGGCCTCGATCGCGGCATGCGCCCGCTCCGGACCGGGCCGCTTGAGGACGGACATCACGCGCTCGCCGTAGGCAATGCCGGACGGTGGATGCCGGAGCACGCTGTTCACCGCGGTGAAGGTGAACGTTGACGACGACGTCGCGCGTGAGGAACCGGATCCGACGGCGACACCAAGGTGATGGTGAGCTGTTGGAAGACGGCGTTGTCCCGCACCAGCGGGAGGGAGAACGGCTGGGTCGATGAACCAGCCGCCGCGCCGCCATTGCTGATGTCGGATGCCATCCGCACCCAGGCGCTGGGTCGATCGGCGACCGGGCCGACCACGGTCCAGGAACGGCGCTGCAACTGTTGCGAGGCGATGTCCACGCGGAGCTGGGTGCAGACTTCCGCGCCGGTGGCGGCGGTGCGCAGGACGACGGACCATTCGCCCGACCGTTCGTCCTTCCGCGGAGCGCCGATGTAATCGGCGTAGCGCACGATGTTGTCCAGGTTGAGATAGGCGCCGTTCAGCGTCGATGCCGTCGAGTTCACCGCCTGGGAGGTGTTCATTGCGCTGGTCATCGTCACGATTGCACCGGTGAACATTGCGAGGAAGATCGTCATGAGCACCATTCCGACCATCAACTCGACGAGCGAGGTTCCTTCGTCCCGGCGCATCCGTTGCCGCAACCGGCGCGCTCGTCGGCTCAACGACGACGGCATGCGCCGCCAGGGGCGACCGTGCTTACCCGCGCGCCATCGCCTCATGGGTGGTTCACCGCAGCGGAGGGCGCCGATGGCGGCCCGCTGCCGACCGAATTCGTCGCGGTGACGGTCAACGTGTAGGAGACGTCGCGGGACAGGCCGTGCACAGTGCACGACAGACCGGCCGTCGTGCACTTCTTACCGCCGGGCGTGGACGTCACGGAGTACTTGGTGACGTCGTCGCCTCCGTCGAACGCGGGCGCCGTCCAGGAGGCGGTGGCGGCGTTCTGGCCCGAGACCACCGCGGTGACCGCCGTCGGCGCCTGCGGCGTGATCGGCACGCCCCATTTTCGGGCCAGGTATTCCTCCACCGAACGGCGCTCGACCGTGGTGGAATGTCGTCGAAGGCGACAACATCCCGACCTGGCCCACCATTCCCCAGCCGTCGAACGCGTTGGACACACTCGCCGGCAGCGATGTCGCCGATCTCGCCTGATCGGTGGTGATGATCAGAACGGGGCCGTCGGCGTTTACCAGTTCTGCCCCGTTGGCCCAATTCAGAGCGCCGGCCGGATCGAAGGACCAGTCGTTCTCGTCAGGCTTGCTGCGCGATACCTTGCTGCCGATCCGCACGTTGAAGTCCTTGCCGGAGTGGCCGAACAGGTCAATGACCTTGGCCGAGCTCGACACGTCGGCCGCCACGAACACGGTCTGGTAGCTGGCCTTGCCGTCGACGGAGTCGAGCACGTCGCTGGTGTCGGTGAAGTTGGCCGCGGTCAGGCCATTCCATTTCGCCACGTCCGGCTGGTTCGCGGCAGTGGCCTGAACGAAGTTGTTCGCCGGTACCTGCCCGCTCTTGTCCAGCCAACACCCGATTGCTGTCGTCGTCGCGTTCCCGGCGCAGGCGGCATCGTCGAGCAGGACGGATCGGTCGGCGCCATCGAGCCACAGCGTCATGCCGTTCACAGCCGACATGGTGGCAGCCGGATAGAGAATCGCCGGAACCGCAGTCGATGCAGGTCCGGTCCCCACATCGTTCGTCGCCTGCACCGTGACGGCATAGGCGATGCCGTTGATCAGCCCCCGACCAGGCAGCTCAGCGAGGTCGTAGTGCAGGAGGCATCGCCGGGGCTCAGCGTCACGGTGCAGGACCTCACCGGTCGTTCGTCAGTTCCGCCCATGACGCCGTCACCTGCCATCCCGGGAAGAAGTGATAGATCGAAGGCCGAACGGTGCCCGCGCGACGGCTGCGATCTGTCTCAGTCCGACGTTGGCGCGATCGACGGCACGTGTCGTCGGCACGTGGTCGACGCCACGGTGCTCTGCGGCCCGGTGAGTCGGCGGCGGTCGGCATCGCGGACGGCATGGTCGGCGGGACGCCGCGGACCGTCCAGCTGAACGGCGGGCTCGAAGCTCGAAGCCCCACGCGTCGGTGACGGCCAGGGTCGTCCCGCTGGTCTTGCCGGCGGCGGCCGGTGCGGTTCCGGTGAGAAGCCCGGTGGCGGTGTCCAGCGTCAACCAAGAGGGAAGGTTCTCAGCGGAGTAGGTCAACGGCGGTGTTCCGCCTGGCCAGCGCTGTTCCGGTCTGGCCCTGCCCCGGCGGAACAGCTCGCCGGCGGCGTCGACGATCCCGCGTGCCGGATTGTCCGTCATCGCGAATCTCGCCGTCGACACCGTAGCGCGGAACTGTCGGTCACGCTGATCGTCACGTCCGGGAACGTCTGGGCCGGGCTCGTCGCGGTGCCGGCCAGCAGGCCGTTGGCATCGATCCCGAAAGTCGGCGGCCCGTTGTCGATGCGGTACGTGCACAGCGCGTTCGGGCAGTTGGTCGACAACTGCAGGGACAGCGCAGCGCCGACCGTCACGCTCTGCTACCCGGGAAGGTGATAGTCGACCGGGGTAGACGGTCCAGCGCAACGGCACCGTCTGCTTCAGCTCGGTTACGGTCTCGGTGACCACAAGTTGACCGACGTGTCGCCAGAGGTGGTCGGTGTCCCGCACAACACCCCGCCGCGGTCAAGCGTGAGCCCGGCGGGCAGCGTCGCGCCGGTGGTCCAGGCGAACGATCCGGATCCGCCGGCCACGCTCAGGGTCACCGAGTCCGCGGCGTCGACCGTGCTCTTCTGCGGTCCGGGATTGGCCGCCACCATCGGTGGGTAGTCGGTCGTCCAGGTGAAAGTCATGCTCTGGGTGCGAGTCTGGTCGAGTCGGTGATGGTCAGTGTCACCGGAAAGACCCCGCGGGTTGTCGGCGTGCCGGTGACGGTGCCCCGGTTGTCGACGGTCGAGACGGCCAGGCCCAGCGGCAGGGTCGCCTTCGGATCGCTCCAGGTGTATCCGGGACTTCCGCCGGTGGCGGCCGGCAGGGTGAGCGTCAGCGCGGTGCCGATGAAGCTGGCCTGAGCGGGCAGCAGCGTGGCGCGCAGTTGCGGCAGCACGGTCCAGGCGAAGCTCGTACTGGTGGCGCGGCCGAATCCGTCGGTCAGGGTCAGAGTGAGCGGCAGCCCGCCCGGACTGCCGACGGGGTGCCGGAGATCCAGCCGGTGGCGGTGTCCAGCATCAGACCGGCCGGCAGTGTGCCGGCGGTGACGGCGATCCGGAACGACGGCACCGCAGTGATCGACACCAGCAGGGTTACGGAGTCCCCGACTGCGGAGGTCTGATCTCCCGGAGACGTCAGCATCGGCGCCGGCGGCGTCGACTGATTCGGGTTGAACGCGGGGTCGTCGGCAGGACTGAGCAGCGTCGAATTGACAAACGCACATCCTGCCGGTGGGCACCCGCTACCGACCCAGGTCACCGCGACAACGGCGCGCAGATACGCGGTCCCGGACGACGCCGGGCCCGGCACGCGGCAGCGTTCTCCGACCTCCCAGACGTGATCGCGCAGGTACCGAGGTAGGTGGTCGTGCTGTAGTCGACGTTGTTCAGCCGCTGGTGCACGGTTGTCGTCGGTACGGCCGCGGTGGCGCCGCTGCCGTCCGGTGCGGTGCCGTCGGTGGCCGCCGACATGTCGCTCAGCCAGGGCGAGCAGCGAGTCCAGCAGCAGTGAACTGTTTCCTGACGCTGATCGCACGCGGCCGTCGGTGAGATCGGAGCGTAGCGCACGAAGCGCCTCGAAGCTGGAGTTCGCGATCTGCACTGCGGTTTAGGTTCCCGCTGGTTGCCGGAGAACGCCGCGGAATTGAAAAAAAGGTTCCCACGGCAGCCATCACGACGGCGATGAGACTGATCGACACCAAGGTCTCGAGCAGGACGAACCCGTCGTCTCCCGCCCGCCGCCGCGCCGGCGATCCCTCCGGGGTGATTTCTCGTTGATCGCACCGGTTACCCGTGCTGGCAGCTTCTCGAGACAGCCTGGTCGTCAGGCGACAACGGTGCAGCGAAGATGTCCAGCGTCAAGTTCAGCGTGAACGACCGCCAGCAACGCCCTTGTTCCGTCCAACGGCGTGAGTTGGCTTTCCGTCACCAGCGCCCGACGAAGCCCGTCACCTGAACCTACCGCAGAAATGCCTGCAGGTCTGAGCCCAGACCGTGGCCGTCACAGAGATCGTCAGCTGCACCAGTGCGTCCGGTTCGGCATCCGACGTCGAGCCGTCATCGCTGCCTCCGCTGTCGATAGTTCCATCATTGCCGGCGATGTCCTTGCCAGATGCGTCGCCGCCGGTCCCAGCGACCAGCGGGCAGCGCCGACAACCACGCTGCTGAGCACCACCGAGTGGCGTCGCCGCGCGAGAGCTGACGGGAGTCCGGCGCCGCCTCCGAGCAACTCAGCAGGCGCTCACCAGACCGGCCCGCAACGCGAGGCATCGATCTGCGCCTTCAGTTCAGCGTTCTTGGCCTCCAGCACGGCGTTCTGCAGTGGCGGTTTCGTGTTTCCCGTCGCTGACGCGCCGACAGCTCCGGCTGAATGATTCGAACCACCCGATCAGCACCAGGACGACGGCGAGCGTTGCCCCGCCAGCGAGCCACAGACACTACTCCGGCCGAGACCGCTGCTCGATTTCTTTCAGCCAGCCATGGCTTGCCGGCGGCGTCCTCGCTCGGCGAAATCATTCAGGTCACCCGCCGACATCGAAACGTAGTCAACAGCTCATCCGTCAAGCCGAGCTGAGCTGAACTGGTACAGAAAATCGCCGCCGGTACGGTGTTCGCCAACAGCAGACCTCCACCAAGCCTGTACCCGCTGCAGGCGATCGACGTAGTCGGTAGGTCGTCGAGAGTCTGACCGGTGCCTGTGATCGCACGGTGCCGACCCTCAGCAACCCAGACGTTTCCAGACCACCTGTCGCAGAACCACTGTCAGCGCCAGCCACCCCGTCGACTGATCGTGATCGTCTCCTGTCGATGGTCATGTCTCCGGCAACACGCGCGCAGTTCCCCCTCAATGCAGCCACATCCACGTCGCCACCCAGCAGCCAGCTGATCAGTCCCGGATCTAGCGAACTCCGCCTGATGGCGACGACGTCGGAGTAACTTCGACTTCCGCCTGCAGTTACGTGTCCAACAGCCACCGCGACCAGATCTGCCGAAGCGCTAGATTCTCGCTCTCAGCCAGTAGTAGCCACACACGCAGATGACCAGCAATGCGAGCAATCCAACAACATCAGCCTCTGCAGAAACTTCAGCAAACAGGCAAAGGCGAGCTCAGGCGGCACAGATTCGCAACAATTCCCCACCCCGGCAGCGATACCCAGACCACAGACCGCACATCGAGAACACGCAAGGCCCCCTGACCAGACCGACACACTGCGCCGGCGGCGTCGAACGAGCTTCCCCGCGCAGGTCGATTGTGCGGTCCCGCGGTGGAAGCGTGCAGCGGGTCGATCAGCCGCGTCGTACGCCGTTCTCACTCAACACTTCCGCAGCAGCCCTGTAGGCCGACCCGCCCCGGTCAGGCAATTCCTCAAGCCGAGCACCGCGCTGCCGGCACGGAAAAGTTGATCGAGCTTCTGATCGGCAGCAGGGACCCATGGCAAGCCTCAGCTCGGCCGCTGTTCCAGCCCGCGTGCAGTGATCGGTCAGCCGATTTGCGTTCACCTGTCCGCCTCAGCTCGGCTCAGGTCCAGGTCCGCGACAACAGATCAGTCAGTTCTGCCCGCGCGAGCCAGAGTCCGGACCAGTTTCGTACGCCGGGTCGTAGATCACGATAGTCGCTCGCCAATCTCGATCACGTCCTCAAAGGTGTTCGCGCACAACACATGCGCACGAAGGACGACAGGTCGACCCGGCCACTTCAGCCCGGCTCGCTCAGACGCACCGCCGCCAGCACCAGCGCGCGGGTCGCGATCAGCAGCCGGCACCAGCCGTCCAGTCAGGTCGCCGACCGCGCGTAGCCAGCACCACCTCGTCCAGCAGCAGCGCGAAGATCTCGCGAGCCAACAGCAGGGCCTTACCCGCTGCGCGCGAGGTCGGATCTGCAGGGCGCACCATCACCTGCAGATTCCACGCCGAGATCACCGCCAGCCGTAAACCGTTGACCGCCCGAGCTCCCGCACAGCTTCGTCACCACTTCCCGTCGCACAGCGATTGTCGCGGTCCCAGGCGGGAGTGCCACCGAGCCCGTGCGCGCAGTCGAACGACGCCCTTCCGCCCTCACTGCGCACCGCAGGTCGCCGCGCCGAGGTGGCACCGAGGTCGAGCCCGATCACGTCACCGTTGCGGTCCCGGGGTGCGCGATGCGGTGTGTTTCGGAGAACCCGCAGCCAGACCTTCACTGCTCAGCCACCCAGCTCCGGAGCTCGTTCGAGGTCAACCGCCACGGTCAGCAAACCGGAGTAGATCTCAGCGACGGCCGAGCCCACGAAGATCGACAGCAGTGCACCGGCGATCATCAACGACCCGAATGCCATCGATCTGCCGCCGTCCCGCCTCGCGTGACGATTTTCCCGACTCCGACGCCGAACCCAGCGCGAACGCCGCGAACGCACCCACAGCCAACACCGGTAGGACACGAAGCCCAGTACACCGCCGATGATCCCGGCCAGCTTGACGTCGCCGAAGCCCATTCCCGTCGGATACGCCCACGCCACCGCGAGGTAGACGACGAACAGGCCGGCCGCACCGACCGCCGCCCGCAGCAGAGCCGCCGAATCCTGCTGTGCCAGTGCCGCGATGCCGAGCAAGAACCCCAGCACCAGATAGGACGAGTACACGATCGCGTTCGGCAACCAGCCGACGTCCAGATCGATCACGAACAAGCTGATCCCCATCGCCGGAAGTACAGCACAGCCAGCAACGCAGCCAACTGATCCGCGTCGGCGTACCTGATGGCCAGGCGACGAACAGAACCGCAGTCAGCAGTTCGACGAGCGGATACCGCAGACCGATCCGAGCATTGCAGTCCGCGCACCAACGCGGAGCAGCAGCCACCCCACCAGCGGAATGTTGTGCCGGTGCGAACCCGAGCGCCGCAAGCCAAGCACCGCGACAGCGGCCGCACCAGTGATCAGTTCACCAGCACCCAGCAGATGACCACATTGAGAAACGACCCGATCACCAGTCCCAGTGCGGCAATCACGACAATCAATGGCGCCATGATCCCCGCCTCCTCCGCGCGGAACGACGCCCGCCCGTCCGGGACGTGACGGCGACTCGGCGATAGCTCACCGACGACGGTCACCGTGCATCACCCCTTCACTGTCCGGTGCGCGGTAACCGAATCGGTGGGGCACGCATAGCGGCGTGCCCCACCGTCCGGTCGATCGGTCAGCGAGTCACTGAACGCCGACACACTCAGTCGCGCCCAGTTCGTTGCCCTCGGTGACCTGTCCACCAGTCGCGCTGCTGTAGCAGTAGATTGAACCCGATCCGCTCTCGTTGGTGCTGGTGATGGTGTAGGTCACGCCTTTGTCATTGTGCGGCAGTAGAGGGTGGTGCCGTCGCTGAGAGCGATCGAGCGTTTGCAGTTACCCGCCGTTCCCCCGCCGTTCTGCAGGCTCATCTTGTCGTCCAGTGGATATTTTCCGTCGTCGACAGCGCACAACTCCAGAACACTGATGGAGTTCCTGAGATCGGACTGGGCAGCGGCGTCGTTGGCGCCCTTGCGGTAATTCAGGTAGAGCGGAATGGCAACGGCGATCAGCACGCCGATGATGACGACCACGACGAGCAGCTCGATCAGCGTGAAACCATCGTCGTCCGCTGCGCGCTTCTTCTGGAGCTTGGAAAGCAGTTTGGTCATGGGAGCCTCCAAGGCTCGAATAGGGGCGGATCCGGCCGGGGGTGGCCGAAGTGCAATCCTCAACCGATTGATCGGCAGTAAACCCGGACACATGAGGAGTTTCCGAGATCAACTGGTCTGAATGTTCTGGTAGATGGTGAACATCGGCAGGTACAGGCAGATCACCATGGTGCCGATCACCAGACCCATCAACACGACCAGTAACGGTTCCAGGGCGGAGGTCAACCCGTCAGTGGCCGTTTGCACTTCCTGGTCGTAATAGTCGGCGACTTTGTCGAGCATCTCGCTGGTTTTTCCGGTTTCTTCCCCTACTTCGAGCATCTGCACCACCATCGAGGGAAAAATGGCGTGCGCGGCCAGTGGCCGTGCGATGGTGCTGCCCGATCGCACGGAATCCCGGACACTTCCCATGGCCGCACTGATCACGGCGTTCCCCGATGTGCCACCGACGATGTCCAGGGCCTGGATCACCGGTACACCGACGGCGAGCAGGGTGCCGAGGTTGCGCGCCCAGCGGGCGATGGCCAGCTTGGTGTACAGCTTGCCGAAGATCGGAATCCTCAACTTCAGCCGGTCCGACCTCACCCGGAACGCGACATTGGTCCGCATCGAACGCCGGTAGGCGCTCAAGCCCAGCAGGGTCAGCACCACCGCCGCCGGGAGCCCCCAAAAGGCGTTGTGCGACAACGTCACCAGCGCTGCCGTCGGTGCCGGGAGCTCGCCCCCGAGCTGGCTGAACATCGTCTCGAAGATCGGGACGATGAAGATGATCACGCCGATGCCCATGAGGAACGAGAAGATCAGCACGATGACCGGATAGGTCAGCGCGGACTTGATCTTCGCGCGGAGCGCCGCATCCGATTCGTACATCTTCGCAATGCGGTCCAGCGAGTCGTCGAGAAAGCCCCCGGTTTCGCCCGCGCCGATCATGTTCACCATGAGGAGCGGAAACTGGTCGGGGTGGCGCGACATCGCCGTCGACAGGCCGATGCCGTCCTGGACGTCCGACTGCACCTGCCCCAGCGCCGTCTTCAGGCTCGGTCGTTCGGTCTGCTCCTGAAGGATCGCCAGCGATCTGGTCAGGGTCAGGCCGGCAGAGCTCATGGAGGCGAATTGCCGGCACAGGATGGCCAGATCTCGAAGGCTCGCCCGCCGGCCGATGCCGGGCATCCTCACCTCGGCGCGCAGGCCGGTGGCGGCAGCCACCTTCAGCGGGATGAGTTGATGCTTGCTGAGCGCGGCCGCCGCCGCATCGGCCGATTCTGAGTCGATACGGCCCTTGCGAATTGCTCCCGAGGAGTCGACGGCCTCGTAGCTGAAGCTCGTGACGGCAAGCACGTCAGATTCTCACGAGTCGTTCGAATTCGGCCGGGTCGTGCGCCAGGTCGAGCCCGGTCTGCCTGCTGATCGCCAACTCATTGCAGCGGGTGGCGAGGCACTGATCGAAGGTGACCATGCCCAGCGCGCTGGAGGACTGCAGAACCGACGGGATCTGGTGCACCTTGCCTTCGCGGATCAGGGTGCGGATGGCGGGGCTGGCGACCATCACCTCGGTGATCGGCACCCTGCCGGTGCCGTCCGCACGCGGGGCAAGTTCCTGGGTCACCACTCCCTGCAGACAGCCGGCCAGCTGGGCCCGGATCTGGTTCTGCTGGTGGGCCGGATACATGTCTATCAAGGATACGATCTATCTGAGCGGACCGACTCGATGTGCGGGAGACGTAACCAGATGGCCGGACTCGGCAGCGGTGACGGCGACCGAGGCGGCCTCCAGGTCGCGCAGCCACCGACCAGGACGACGTCGGGGTCCTGGCGCAGAACGTGTTTGAGCGCTACGGCGAAGTCGGCCGTGTCACTGCCGATCTCACGTTGGTGACCTTGCACCTGCGATGCGTGAGCTGGTACTGATCGGTGTTCCACGATCGCCCTGATATTCCCGTCCTGTTCCGGGGAGGAATTCGACCACGACGCGACGCGTCGATTCGCCGCACCCGGTCGCGCCCGTGATGAGGACCAGGCCGCGGGGGAGACGGGCGAATTTCGCCAGCGAGGGCGGCAGCCCTAGATCTTCCAATTGCGGAATGGAGTACGGGACCACCCGCAGCGCCGCGCCCACCGAGCCGCGTTGACGGTAGACGTTCACCCGGAACCGGCTCACTCCGGCAACGGCGTAGGAGGTGTCCAGCTCGTGCTCACGGGAAAAGCGTTGCCACTGATCGTCACTCAGTGCCGTGCGGACCAGCTGCTCGGTGTCGACCGGCAGCAGCTCGGGCCAGCCCGCCAGGGGCGTCAGCGATCCGTGCACCCGCACGCACGGGGCACTCCCGACTGCCAGGTGCAGGTCGGAACCACCCATGGACACCGTTCGGGCGAGGAGCTGGTCCAACGACAGGGGGCCGTCCGGCACCGGCGGGACGGGCTGTCCGACCGGAGTCGGCTGCGGGCCGTCCCTTCCGCCGGGTAACGGCCCGGTCCACGCCCGGACATCGGGCGGCGGGGTCACACGGTCACCCTGATGACCTCGTCGAGAGTGGTTTCGCCACGAGCGGCCTTACGCAGCCCGTCATCTCGTAGGGTGACCATTCCGGCCGCGATTGCCGCCTTTCTGATCTGCGCGGCCGAGGCGCCGGTGGTGGCCAGCTGCTCGATCTCCTCGGTGACCGGCATGACCTCCGTGACCGCCATCCGGCCGCGAAAGCCGGTGTGACTGCAGTTGTGGCACCCCACCGATTGCCAGAGCACGTCCGGCGGCTCGACCGTCCGGCTCGGCCAGTGCACCAGCGACTCCTCCGCGGTCAGCGGATATCGGGCCCGGCAGAATTCGCACAGTCTGCGGGCCAGGCGTTGGGCGAGGACGCAATCAAGCGCAGAGCCGACCAGAAACGGTTCGATCCCCATCTCGACCAGACGGGTGACGGCGCTGGGCGCATCGTTGGTGTGCAGAGTCGACAACACCAGGTGCCCGGTGAGCGCGGCCTGGACCGCGATATGCGCGGTCTCTCGATCGCGAATCTCACCGATCATCACGACGTCGGGGTCCGAGCGGAGAATTGCCGGCAACACCGCCGCAAAACTCAGACCCGCCTTGTGATTGACCTGGACCTGATTGATGCCACCGAGGCGATATTCAACGGGATCTTCCACAGTGATGATGTTGACCGACGGCAGGTTGATCTCGGTCAGGGTCGCGTACAGCGTCGTCGACTTGCCGGACCCGGTGGGACCGGTGACGAGCACCATGCCGTGTGGCTTGTGGAACGACCCGGCAAACGTCGCGTAATTCTCCTCGGTGAAACCCAGCTTCTTCAGTTCGAGATCGATACCTTTGGTGTCGAGCACCCGGAGCACGACTTCTCGCCCCACACCGTCCATCTTCGCCGAACATGTCGACGTTGCGTGCGTTGAGCCGCACGGTGATCCGACCGTTCTGCGGCAACCGCCGTTCGGTGATGTCGATGTTCGACATGATCTTCAGTCGCGAGATCAGGGCGGACTGGACGTTGTCCGGCACCTTGTCGATCTCGTGCAGAACCCCGTCGATGCGGAACCGGACCCGCATGTCGCCCTCGGTGGGTTCGAGATGGAGATCGGATGCACGCGACTGGATCGCCTGCTCGAGAAGGGAGTTCACGTACCGCACCAACGGTCCGTCGTCGCCGCCGCCCGCCATCTGGTCGGCCACATCGGCCAGTCCTCGGTGCGCCGGAGCCGCCGACCGCATCCAGGTCGTTGTCCTGGCGCTTGAGCCGATCGATCAGTTTGCGCAGTTCGCTGCGGGCGACGACAACAGGGCGGATGAGCATGCCGGTGGCCGAGCGCACGTCGTCCAGGGCCACCACGTCGTCGGGATCGCTGATCGCGACGACCAGTTCGTCACCGGCGATGGCGATGCCCAGCAGCCGATGCCGCAATACCACCGGGAACGGGATCCTGGCCGCGGCGGCGGGCTCGACGGGGTAGCCGACGAGGTCCACGCTGGCGAGGCCGTGCGCGTCGGCCAATGCCCCGGCCAAACCGAACTCGGTGATGAACGACCGCTTGAGCAGGACTTCGCGGAGCGAACGCCCAGTGCGTTCGCTCTCACTGACGGCCTCCTGGACGTCGGCAGCGTCGATGCCGCGGCGCGAGAGCGCGTCAAGCAGTGGGCGGTAGATCTGGTGCATGTTCACTCCCCCGCCGGAGCGGCCTGCGTGCCGACGTCGCCGGTGATTTTCAAGATCAGGCGGCGCTTGCCAGTTGGGATATACCGGGTGCGGTGGATGCGGGTACCACCACGGTCATTGGTGCAACCTGAGCCGCATGCTGGTCATAGAAATGCCCGAACAGAACGCCCCGGAATAAATTCGGCGCGTGTCGTCGAGTTCGGCTGTAGCATACCTCCCTCTTTGGCCGTTTTCCTTGTCGCGCGGCGCAAAGGTGACCCTACGCAAGCAGTATGCCGCCCCATTGGTGGACAGCCATTCTTTCGGGGCGGGAAGCGAATCATCCCCGGGCAGCGAGCTGACCCCAATGTCACCGCCGCACATCGACCGTGCGGACGCGAGAACTCATTTGAGGTGCACCTTGTCCGACCGCATCGCCGGACGATGCGGCCGCCTCAACCGTTTTGGTATTGTTCGAAAGGCAACTCGCGGCCGACCCTCGGGCGGCTACAATTGTTTTCATGTTTGGCTGGGGGACAGGGTGGTTTGGATTTGGATTGTAGTGGGGGTCGGCCTTGCCATACCTGTCGTCGGGCCCGGTTTGACCTGCCCGAATGCGTTGGGGCGCGCCCTCACGCATTGGCGTAGGAGTCCGTTGAAGATGGAAACGATTTGGTTCGTCGATGGGCCGCTGACCGGCCGAGCGGACCACCTCCGGGCCGGTCCGGACGGGCTACCGCCACGTCAGTTCTGTGCCACGGTGACCCGATCGGCACACGAAGGCGGCGATTACACGATGCCCTACGAACGCGGCCCGATCAGCGAGTCGAAACACGCCTGGCAGTACACACAGGGCTGGACGAATAGACGGGTGCCTTCGGGGGAGCTGTCGCGGCCGCCGGATCGGCTGCTATCCGGGCGCCGCCGTTGTACCCCGGCGCGGCCCGGTGGGCCCGAAGTGATACCACGGGCGCACCCGGTGGCGGGGGATCCCAGTCATGCGCAAAGAAGATGACAGCGCAGCTGGGGTGACACACCGCCGTGGGTCCAATAGTGCTGACACAGTGGCGTTGCTGCGGTTCCCGACACCGGGTCGGCATTCGGCGTACAGGTCAAGCGTGCAGCCCCTGCCGGGCCGGACCGGCCGCTGCCGGCAACCCGACCATGACGTCACCTCGGCGAGGACTCCGGCCGCCACCAGAGCACGGCGGGCGCCTTCCATGCCGAGATGACTATAGGTATCGACCGTGGTGGCGATGCTGGCGTGGCCGAGCAGATGCTGCACCACCTCGACGGCAACGCCTTGACGCAACTGGTAACCGGATCCGGTGTTTGCGGAGGCGTTCGCCGAGCCGGGCGGCGGTGAGCGGTCGGCCGGGTTGCATTCCTGGGAATAGCCATCGGGTGGCGGCTGGGGAGCCGACGCCGACGTAGGGTCGACCGTCGTGGATCAGGGTTTGCAGCAGCCCGGCCAGCGGTTTGGGGATGTGTAGGTCGTCCCCGACCGAAGTGTAGGAATGTTTGCGGGCCAACGGTTTTGACTTGGTCGAGGGTGATTGCGGCGATCCGGGAGAGTTGCTGGCCGTAGAGCAGCAGCAGGGCTCCGGCGACCCGGTCGGTGATCTCGATGGTGTCCTCGTGCAGGAGTCGGGCGATCTGGGACCAGCGTTCGTCGCTGCTGGCGGCGGCCCGACCGGGGGTGCGGCTCGCCGTGGCGACGTCGAGCTGATGGCTGTGGCGGCCGGCGGCGGCCCAGTGCAGGAAGTCCCGCACCTGGTAGCGCGCCGGCCCGACGGTCAGGTAGTCCTCGATGTCGCCCTGCCCGACGTCGGCCAGGGTGGTCCCGTGCTCGCTGAGCCAGGCAAGGAAACGGGCGGCGGCGGTGATGTTGAGGTGTGCGTGACGGGTGTAGCTGCGTTCCCGGTGGGCCAGTTCGGCGGAGGCACGGAGCCGGCGCAGCACCCGCCAGGTGGCGTAGGCATGCACGAGCCGCCGGTCGTGTTCGCGGGTGATACCGGCCAGGGTGTCGGTCGTGAATTTCTCGGCAGTGGCCAGTTGTTCGTCACGGGCCGGCAGCACCTGGTTGGCCACCAGCACGGCCCGCAGGTAAGCCGCGGCCCGCGGGCGTGCGTGGGCGTCCAACGCGTGATGGGTGCAAGCCGTTGCCCCGGTGGCTTTCTCGGCCAGTAATCGGGCACCGGCACCGTTGCGGAGCCAGTTCAACGCGGTCCGCGGGGCGTCGGTGGTGGTGATCGCCTCGTAGACCGGTGCCAGTGCGGGCGCAATCTGTTCGGCGCCGGCGCAGAGCAGGTCCCGGGTGCGGCGGCGCAGCGCGCAGGGTGCGCATCTGCCTTTCTCGTAGAGTTTGTCCTCGATCCCGCATTCGGTGCAGGTGTGCGCGGTGCTGGGTGTGCCGGCGCAGTCGGCGCAGGTCGTGGCGGCCGGGCCGGGTGGGGTGACGAGCCGCCGGATCACGCCGCAGGAGCCGCAGTGGCCGCGGCGGCGGAGCGCGGTGGTGTAGCAGGGGTCGCAGACCGGTCCCTCGGGCCACCGGGCGGCCGGTGGCCGGTCCGCGCCGCAGTGCGCGCAGACGGCCGTGGATCGTGGGGCGCAGCCGACGCAGACCGGTTCGGGTTCGGTCGCGAACGAACACGGCCTTCGTCGCTGGCAGCGGCTGCAGACAGCGTCGGGCATCCGGTGGCAGCCGTCGCAGATGTCGGCGATACCGTCGTGGTCGGTGAGCTCAGGGCCCGCGGCGCGGACCTGCCCGGCCCGGCCTGCACCAGGTGCGGGCCGGCCGCACGGTTTTCAAACCGCGCTGACGGCTCTGGAGGTCGTTCTCCCTGTCGTGTTCTTCTGGCTCGCCGCCGCTGACGAGAAGGCGCACGGTTCGACGTCGGTTCCGGCTCTGCGTCGTTGACGACGACCGGGCATCGGGGCCAGCGGTAACGGCTAGCCGTGCTGCCAGCCGAGCACCGACCTCGCGGTGCCGCCCGTCTCGGTGACCAGAGCCACGAGATCACCGGCCGGATCGAAGGCCGCGTAGGTTCCGTCCAGTCCGGCGGACGCGATGGTTCGGCCGTGCCGCAGGTCCAGTGCCAGGGCCCCGTCGACCGTGCGCACCGGGAATGCCGTCCGCACCGCTTCGGCTGCGGGCAGGATCCTGCGCGCGATGCCGGCGGCGAACTCCTCGGTGACCGGCCGGCGCGGCACGGCGGGACGCTGCCCGGCACCCCTTGTCGGCCGGTCGTCCGGGGCCGGTTCGCCCGGTGCAGGTTCCTCTGGTGCCGACGCGACCGGTACCGACGCGACCGGCGCCGGTTCGCCGGGTGCCGACCCGACCGGCGCTGGGTCGGCTGCACCGAACACGTCCACCGCGTCGGTGACGTCGAACGGCCCGACCCGAGTCCGCCGCAGCCGGGTCAGGTGGCCACCGACGCCCAGGCTGTCCCCGAGATCGCGTGCCAGCGAACGCACATAGGTGCCGGTCGTGCACTCCACCTCGACGTCGAGGTCGATCAGATCACCGGATCGACGCGGCGGTCCCACCACGTCGAAGCGGCCGATCGTCACCGGACGTGCCGGCAGATCGACGGTCTCCCCCGCGCGCACCCGGTCGTAGGCGCGCCGGCCCTGCACCTTGATCGCCGACACCGCACTCGGCACCTGCATCAGCGGGCCGGTGAGAGCCGCGATGCCGTCACCGATCTCGGCGTCGGACAGCCGGCGGGCCGGGGCGCTCGCGATGACATGGCCGTCGGCGTCATCGGTATCGGTGCGCTGGCCCAGCCGGATGGTGGCCAGATAGGTCTTGTCGGTGAGCGCGAGGTGCCCGAGGAGCTTCGTGGCGCGGTCGACGGCCAGCACCAGCAGCCCGGTGGCCATCGGGTCCAGGGTGCCGGCGTGACCGATCCGCCTGGTGCGCAACACGGAGCGCAGGCGCCCGACCACATCGTGGGACGTACAGCCGGGGGGTTTGTCGACCAGCAACAGCCCGCCGCCGGGTGGCAGGGCGGGGGCCGGCCGGTCGTCGGCGGACCCGGAAGCCGGCGCCCGGGTCATCCCGGTCCCCGACCGTGAGCGTGGCCGGGAGCGGTGCCCGGCGGCATGTCGACCAGGTCCCACCGGTGCGCCACGAGGTCGACCGGAACGTCCTCGCCGCGAGCGGCGGACCGGAGCACACCCGCCCTGGTGCGCAACAACCAGGTGATCACCCGGAAGATGCCGAAGGCGGTGACCACGGCGATCGCGACGAACGCGAGCCGGAAGGCCGCCACGGAATGCACCGTCACGCCGGGCTCCACCCAGTCCAGGATCTGGCCGACGGCGAAGACCATCGCGACCGACCCGAAGAAGCCGCCGATGTTGACCAGGCCGGTCGCCGTCGACACCCGGTGCAGCGGGTTGTAGTCGCGCGCGAGCAGGAAGCCGACCGCACTGGCCGGTCCGCCGACGGAGAACACCGCGACCACCGCCAGCACGACCCCGAACGGCGGCGTACCGCCTGGCCACCCGATCAGCGTCAGCCATGCGAGCAGGCAGGACAACGCGACGCCGACCGCCAGCGGCCCGCGGATCACCGGCCGTCGGCCTAGCAGGGGGCCGATCACCAAGTTGGCCAGCAGCCCGCCGACCACCATGACCAGCAGCAGGCTCGACGCCGTCGCCGGTGGGTAGCCGAGCGCCTGTGTCAGGTACGGGAAGCCCCAGAGCACGGCGAACGCGGTCGGGCCGGCCATCGTGGAAAGGTGCACCCAGAACGCCAGCCGGCCGGCGGGCAGCCGCCACGCCCCGGCGACGTCCTTGAGCACCCGGCGCCGGCCCGGCACCGCGTCCATGCGCTCCGCCTGCCGGTACGGGGCCGCGATGCCGGGCCGGAGCAGCAGCAGCGTGTACGCCAGCGACAATCCGCCGGCGATGGCAAAGGTGGTGCTCCAACCGAGGCCGGCGAGCATGAGGGTCAGCGGGACGGTCGCGATGACGTTGCCGGTCATCCCGAACAGGCTGGTGAAGGTGACCATCACCGGATAGCGACGGCCGGGGAACCATCCGGCGACCAGCCGGAGTACCGACACGTAGGTCATCGCGTCGCCGCAGCCGAGCAGGCCACGGGCGAGCAGCGCGAGCGGGTAGCTGTGCACCTGGGAGAACAGCAGTTGGGCCGAGCCCATGGTGATGGTGGCCGCCAGCAGCATCCGCCGGGGCCCGAACCGGTCGACCAGGATGCCGGTCGGCACCTGCATCGCGGCGTACACGCCCAGTTGCAGCATCACGAACGAGCTGAGTTGGGCGGCCGACAGGTCGAGTCGCTGAACTGCCTGCGGGCCGGCAACGCCGAGCGAGCTGCGGTGGAACACGGCGAGGAAGTACACCCCGGCGCCGACGGCCCACACCCACCAGGAGGCGGCCTTGGAGCGGGTGAGGAGGGCGACCGCGGCGCTCATCCGGTCGCCCCGCGCAGCACCCGGTCCGCGTGCCGGAGATGGTCGGTGGTGAGCCGTCGGGCGAGGTCGAGGTCGGCGGCGCCGATCGCGGCCGCAATCGCCTCGTGGTCGTCGATCGTCATCGCCATCCGAACCGGGTCGGGACGGCCGTCCGCAGCCAACAGGTTCGCCGCGCCCATCCGCAACTGCCGGTCGCGCAGGCTCGCATACAGCTTGATCAGGATTGCGTTGCCGTCGGCGGCGACGATCCGGGCGTGGAAATCCCGGTCGGCGGTGGTGTATCGGACGAGATCACCGGCGACCGTGGCGGCCCGCAGTTCGGCCAGCGGGGCAGCCAGTTCGGCGGCCAGCGCGGGCCCGGCGCCAGAGGTGATGGCCGCTGCGGCGCAATGGGTCTCGACCAGCAGTCGGGTCGCCACGAGGTCGCGCCACTCCCCCGCGGTGACCGGCAGCACGAGCGCACCGCGCTTGGGCATCAGCCGCACCATGCCCTCGGACTCGAGCCGGAGCAGCGCTTCTCGCACCGGGGTACGGGAGAGACCGGTTTCCGCAGCGATGTCGCCCTCGGCGAGCAGGTCGTGGTCGGCATAGCGGCGGTGCAGGATGCCCGCCTTGACGTGCTCGTACACCCGGTCCGCGGCGGACCGGTGGGTTTCTGCATCCATGATGTATCTATGGTCGGCGACCGACCGCCGAAACCCAAGCGCAGGGCCGGCTCAGTGGTTCATCTCACGGTCGTGAGACTGGGTAACGAATGTACCCGCGGGTGATCGGCGTGCGGTCCGGCCACCATTGCACAGCGGCCGGCAGTGCGCCGATGGCCCCCTGCCCGCGCGCGGTGCCCCGAGCTCGGGTCAGCGCTGCAGAGCCACCCGCAACGCGTCGATGGCCGCTTCGGGCACTCCGTGATGCGTGAACCCCGCAGCGCGGACATGCCCACCGCCGCCCAGCGACTCGGCAACTGTCGACACGTTGACCGGCCCCTGCGAGCGCAGCGAGACCTGCCAGCGATCCACGTCGGTCTGCTTGAGCACCGCAGCGACGCCGGCCTCCTGGGCGGTCCGCATGATGTCGATGACGGAATCCAGCTCCTCCGACCTCATGCCCTGCCGCGTGGCGAGGTCGATGACGGTGTACACCAGCCCCTGACCACGGGCGGCGTCGGGTTCGAGCACCGCGGTACCCAGGACGTGCGCGAGCATGGTCAGCCAGCCGAACGGGTGGGCATCGCTGATCGCGTGCATCAATTCGGGCGGCCGCACACCGGCCTCGATCAACCTCGCGGCCAGCAGGTGGGTGTCCGCATCGGCGTGTCGGAAGTGGTGGGTGTCGGTGGCCAGACCCGCGTACAGGTTCTCCGCGATCGGTCGATCGATGACGACATCGATCCGATCCAGGATCCGGGCGACCAGGATGGCGGTGGCCTGTGCGGCGGCGTCCACCAGGTGGAACTGGCCGAACCGGGTGTTCGATGGGTGATGATCGATGACCAGACTCTGCCGGCAGGTGTTCAGCAGGCGTTTCAGTGAGCCCAGCCGCTCGGCGGACCCGACGTCCAGGCTGACCAGCAGGTCGGGCCGCTCGGGCAGTTCGTCGGGCGGGACGATGAGGTACGAACCCGGCAGTCCCCGCAACGACTCCGGGATGCCGGCCGGCTCGGCGAACGATACGGCGACCGGGATGCCCCGCCTGGACAGGCCTATGCCCAGTGCCAGGGCACTGCCGAGGGCGTCGGCATCGGGCTGGATGTGGGCGAGCAGCACGACGTCCCGCGCACGCAGCAGAAGTTCAACTGCGGTGTCGAGGTCGGTGTCGATGGCCGGGCCGCCTGCCGTGGCGACCATGTCGTGCAGCGACTTCACGGGCGCCGGACGCCGGGTGCGGTTGGCCCGAGCGGTGCGCGACCGGGTGGCACGGATATCCGTCATGTCACCTCCCGGTAGCGCTTCCCGGCAGTACCGGGCGGTGTTGCTGGCGATGGTGTCACCGATCGGCACGGGAGTCCATGCCGAAGCCGATTCGGGGACGCGCTGTGACGGGCGTCGCGCAGCAAGAGAGTCGCGATCACCGGCGCATGCTCACCGTACTCGTTGGTCGGCGGGCGTTTCGGCGCCGGCCTGCTCCGATCCGGCGGTCGCCGCGGCCACCTCGCCGTTTGGCGATGTCCGGCCGACAACGTTGCCGGCGTCGGCCAGCTCGGCGGCGCGGTCCTCCGGGTAGCGGCCGTCGTCGTCACCGATGTCGTCGGAGTCGGCCGCGTCGGCGGATCGGGGCGCCCGGTAGGGGTCAGGGTCGCCGGCGTAGCTTGCTCCCGCAGCCCGCTCCGCGACCTCGGCGTCGGCCGAACGGGCCGCGGCGAGCAACTCATCGATCCGGTGCGCGTTCTCCGGAACAGTGTCCAGCTTGAACGACAGCGTCGGGGTGAACTTGATGCCGGTCTGCTGGCCGACGGCCGACCGGAGCACACCGGTAGCGCTGGACAACGCCATTGTCGTGGCCTGGACCTCGTCGTCGCCCCCGTAGACCGTGTAGAACACCGTTGCCTCCCGCAGGTCCGGGGTGACGGTGGCGGCGGTGATCGTCACCATCGCCAGCCGCGGGTCCTTGACCTGGTGCTGCAACTCGGTGGCGACGATGGCCACGATGCGCTTGGCCAACCGGCGGGCCCTCGCGGAATCAGCCATGGCTGTTGTTCACGTCCTTCCGTGCTGGTGCGCCGCGCAGGCGCCCGTCATTGTGCTGCCGTCCGTTCGACCGGAACCACCACACCGCCACTTCAACGCTGACGCATGGATGACGCAGGCGTGTCATCGGTCATGCGAGGTCATTCATCATGCGGGCCGACGATCCGCCGCCGGGTCGACAGCAGTTCCACCTCTACCTCACCCGCCACCTGACGCTCGCAGGTGTCGAGCACCCGCTGCACCTGGGCAGGTGCGCCGGCCACGGTCGCGACGGCGATCAACGCCCGGCGATGCCGGTCCGGGTCACCGGTCTCGGCCACCGCGACGTCGAGCCGACGCAGCCGGGCCAGCACCGGCCGGATGATCGCCCGCTTGTGCTTGAGCGAATCGACCGCCCCGAGCAGCAGGTCGCACTCGAGCACCCCGACCCAGGTCTCCCCCGGATCAGCCCTGTTGATCATGACGAAACTCGCACGATCATGGTCCGACACGCCGGATGGAGCGCGAGCTTTGCCATGATCAACACGGACCGGCGGGAGCACACGAACCGACATGAGCACACCGTCCGGCTGGCGCGCGGGCCGCCAGTGACGACGGCCCGCGCCCACCGACCAGACACCTCGGAGGCACGTCCTACCCGCGCGGCTTCTCCCGCGTCTCGTAGGTCTCGATGGTGTCCTCGACCTCGATGTTGTTCCACGATCCGAGCCCGATACCGCACTCGAAGCCCTCGCGGACCTCGGTCGCATCGTCCTTGAACCGGCGCAGCGATTCGATCTGCAGGTTGTCATTGATGACCACCCCACCTCGCAGCAGCCGGGCCTTGGCGTTCCGGCGGATCTCTCCCGACCGCACGATGCACCCCGCGATGTTGCCGAACTTGGAGGACCGGAAGATCTCCCGCACCTCTGCGGTTCCGGTCTGCACCTCCTCGAACTCCGGCTTGAGCAGGCCCTTGAGCGCGTTCTCGACCTCGTCGATGGCCTGGTAGATCACCGTGTAGTACCGGATGTCGACACCCTCGCGGTCGGCCAGTTCCTGCACCCCACGTACCGGCTTGACGTTGAAGCCGATGACGATGGCCTGCGTGGTCGCCGCCAGGTTGATGTCGTCCTGGGTGATCCCGCCGACGCCGCGGTGCACGACCCGCAGGTCGACCTCGTTGCCGACGTCCAGCTTGAGCAACGAGTCCTCCAACGCCTCGACGGTGCCGGAGTTGTCGCCCTTGATGATCAGCGTGAGCTGCTCGATCTTGCGCTCGGCCAGGGCGGCGCCCAGGTCCTCCAGCGAGATCCGCCTGCGGTTGCCGATCTGGGCCTTGCGGGCGCGGGCCTGCCGGCGCTCGGCGATCTGCCGGGCGACGCGGTCCTCCTCGACCACCATGAACGAGTCACCGGCACCGGGCACCGAGGTGAACCCGAGCACCTGCACCGGGCGGGACGGGGTGGCCTCGGTGACGTTCTCACCGTGGTCGCCCAGCATGGCCCGGACCCGCCCGTAGGCGTTGCCGGCGACGATCGAGTCACCGACGTGCAGCGTTCCGCGCTGCACCAGGACGGTTGCGACGGCGCCGCGGCCGCGGTCGAGGTGTGCCTCGATGGCCACGCCCTCGGCGTTCATGTCCGGGTTCGCCCGCAGGTCCAGGGCCGCATCGGCGGTCAACAGAACGGCTTCCAACAGCCCGTCGATGTTGAGGATTGCCTTGGCCGAGATCTCGACGAACATGGTGTCGCCGCCGTACTCCTCGGCAATGAGCCCGTACTCGGTGAGCTGCTGGCGGATCTTGTCGGGGTTCGCCCCCTCCTTGTCGATCTTGTTGATCGCCACCACGATCGGCACGTCCGCGGCCTTGGCGTGGTTGATCGCCTCCACCGTCTGCGGCATCACGCCGTCGTCGGCGGCGACCACCAGCACCACGATGTCGGTGGACTGTGATCCGCGGGCACGCATGGCGGTGAATGCCTCGTGACCCGGGGTGTCGATGAAGGTGATCAACCGCTCCTGGTCGTTCAGGTGGGTGGCCACCTGGTACGCGCCGATGTGCTGGGTGATGCCGCCGGCTTCCTTGTCCACGACGTGGGTGTTCCGGATGGCGTCGAGCAGCTTGGTCTTGCCGTGGTCGACGTGACCCATGACGGTGACGACCGGTGGCCGAGCCTCGAGATCGCTTTCGTCGCCTTCGTTCTCGCCGTAGGACAGGTCGAACGAGTCGAGCAGCTCGCGGTCCTCGTCGTCCGGGGAGACGATCTGCACCTCGTAGCCCATCTCCGAGCCGAGCAGCTCGAGGATGTCGTCGGACACCGACTGCGTCGCGGTCACCATCTCGCCGAGGTGGAACAGCGCCTGCACCATCGACGCCGGGTTGGCGTCGATCTTGTCGGCGAAGTCCGCGAGGGACGAACCCCTGGCCAGCCGGACCACGCTGCCGTTGCCGCGGGGCAGTGCGACGCCGCCGATCGACGGCGCCTGCATGTTGTCGAATTCCTGACGGCGCTGCTTCTTGGACTTCCGGCCCTTGCGCGCCGGTCCACCCTGACGCCCGAACGCACCCGCGGCACCGCCGCGACCGCGACCGCCGCCACCGGGACGACCACCGGGGCCACCACCCGATCCACCGGGACCGCCGCGGTAGCCACCACCCGCGGGAGCTCCGCCGGGACCGCGGTAGCCGCCGCCACCGCCGGGCGCACCACCCGGGCGGGCGCCGCCCGGAGCCGGGCGCCCACCGGGCGTGCCCGGCCGAGGGCCGCCACCGGGGGTGCCGGGACGGACGCCGCCGGGACCCGGCCGGGTGCCGGGGGCACCGGTGCCAGGGGCACCACCGGGGCGACCCGCGGACGGCCGCGGAACGCCGGGAACGCCGCCGGGGCGCGGGGGTGCCGTCCGCGGCTGCTGCATGCCGAAGGGGTTGTTGCCCATCCGCGGCGGGCGGGGTGCACCGGGCACACCGCCGGCCGGGCGGGCCGGACGCGGTGCGCCGGCCGAGCCGTCGGGCCGCGGCGCGGTGGGCGCCGAACCACCGTCACGGGCGGCCGCGGGGGCCGGCCGCTGGGGCGCCGCTGCGGGCGGGGCCGCGGACGCCGCCGCAGGAGCGGGCGTCGCGGTCGGAGCTTGGAAACCCGGACCGGCGGAGCCGGTGACGGGAGCCGCCGGGGCGGCAGCGGCCGGAGCCGCCGGCTGCGAGGTGGCCGGGGTGGGCGCCGGAGCCGCCACGGGACGTGCCGGTGTCGGCGAGGCCGGCTTCGGGGCCGCGGCCGCCGGCTTCGGGGAGGCGCCGCCCGGGCGCGCCGCGCCGTTGGTCGGTGCCGGTGAGGTCTGGGTTGCCGACCCGTTGGCCGGGGCCGCCGTCTTCACCGCGGCCGGGAAGGCGTCCCGCAGTTTGCGGACGACCGGGGCCTCGATGGTCGATGACGGCGACTTGACGAACTCACCCATGTCGGTGAGCTTCGCCATGATCTCTTTGCTGGTCTTGCCGAGCTCTTTCGCAAGCTCGTGTACGCGGGCCTTGCCTGCCACTGCTCTCCTTAAGGGATGAGGGTGGCGGCCGGTCGTAACTGCCCGCGCGCCCTCTAGATGTGCCGGTTGCTGCTCATTGCTGCTTCACGGCGTGCTCACGTTGGGTCGACCTGCTTTCTGTTCCAGGCGGCTCGGCGACCGGGTGCCGTCAGGCTCCCGGCCGATCGGATCCGGCGGACTCCTGCGCGAGCAGGAGGCCCCGGATCTTGTGGGTGTCGAGCTGCCCGGGGACCCGCAGGGCCCTACCGAACGCTCGACGGCGCTCTGCCATGTCGAGGCATTCTGTAGAGGAATGCAACCACGCTCCCCGACCGGGGAGGCGGCGCCGAAGATCGGGAACAACCACCCCGTCGACGACCACGACTCGCAGTAATTCTGTCGCTCGTTCGCGCCCCCGGCAACCGATGCAGGTCCGCACCGGCCCAGGAGGCGATGCGGCTTCTGCTGTCACAGGGGCATCGCCACCCGAGGGCGGGCGACCGCTGCGACCGGCGTTCGGAATCGATGAACGGGCCGACATAGGAGTCTACCGCCTTCGTGATCGAATGGCCGACGCGCCGTGGGTCGGTGTTTCCGGCCGGAGCGATCCCCGCAGCGGTGCCACGCAAAAGGTGCCGGGGCACAGGCGTCGGGTGCAGCTGTCTGGGTGCGCTTGCCGGGGCAGCGGGTGCCGAGTCGGAGCGGCCGTGCCGCAGGTCAGCCGCCGTCGGCCGTCGGCGAGGCCACCGGCGTCGCGGCGTCGCTGCGGATGTCGATGCGCCAGCCGGTCAGCCGCGCGGCGAGCCGGGCGTTCTGCCCCTCCTTGCCGATGGCCAGCGAGAGCTGGAAGTCGGGGACGATGACCCGGGCAGCCCTGGCCGCGGCGTCCACCACGGTCACCGACAGTGCCCGCGCCGGCGACAGTGCGTTGCCCACGAAGGTTGCGGGGTCGTCGTCGTAGTCGATGATGTCGATCTTCTCGCCGCCGAGCTCGCTCATCACCGCGCGCACCCGCGATCCCATCGGCCCGATGCACGCGCCCTTGGCGTTGACGCTCGGGATGGTGGGTCGCACGGCGATCTTCGACCGGTGACCGGCCTCGCGGGCGACCGCGGTGATCTCCACCGACCCGTCGGCGATCTCCGGCACCTCCAGCGCGAACAGCTTGCGGACCAGGTTGGGATGCGTGCGGGACAGGGTGATCTGCGGCCCGCGCGGCCCCCGGGACACCGACACGACGTAGCAGCGCAACCGCTGGCCGTGGGTGTAGGTCTCGCCGGGCGACTGCTCGGCGGCCGGGATGATGCCCTCGACGTCACCGAGGCTGACCACGACGACTCCCCTGGCGTTGACCTTGGCGTCAGCGGACACCGTGCCGGTGATGAGATCGTGTTCCCGGCCTGCGAAGTCGCCGAAGGTGCGTTCGTTGTCGACGTCCCGGAGCCGCTGCAGGATCACCTGGCGCGCGGTGGTCGCGGCGATCCGGCCGAAGTCCTCCGGGGTGTCGTCCCATTCCCGGACGACCTCGTGGGGGGACTCGCTGGTCTCGGCCGTCTCCTGCGCCCAGACGGTGATGGCGCCGGTCTTCCGGTCGATCTCCACGCGGGCGTGCGGAGCATGACCCTCGGTGTGCCGGTAGGCGGTCAGCAACGCCGACTCCAGGGTCTCGATCAGGGAGCCGAGCTCGATGCCCTTCTCCTTCTCCACGGCACGCAGGGCCGCAATGTCGACGTTCATGATTTCGCTTTCCTCCTGCGGGCGGCGTTGTCGCCCTCCGCGTTCTGCACATCCGTCGCAGCCGGGTTGCCGGTGGCGGTGTCGTCGACGGCACCGGCATCGAGGTCGACCCGCGGACCGGTGTCAGCCACCGCTTCGTTGTCACCCGCCTCGTCGATGTCACCGGCCTTTTCGATGTCACCCGCCTCTTCGGTGTCATCGGTGCCATCGCTGTCATCGAGGTCGACCGGCTCGTCCGGTGCACGGACTCCCAGCAGGTCGAGGACCGCCGCCGGCGGCGGGCTGAACTCCACTTCGACCCGGGCCTTGGCGATCGCCGAGATCGGCACCTGTTGCCGGCTGATCCCCTGCCGCCCGGACAGCACGAGCGTCACGGCGGTGTCATCGGCCGCCAGCACGTGGCCGGTGAGGTCCTTGCCGTCGGTGGTGGTCAGCGCAACCAGCCGGGTGCGCGCCCGGCGGAAGTGACGGGGCAGGGTCAGCGGCCGCCCGACGCCGGGGCTGGTCACCTCGAGGGTGTAAGGGGCGGACCCGGTCGGGTCCGACTCGCCCGGCTGGTCGAGCCGAGCGGAAATTGCCCTGCTGACCTCCGCCGCGGCATCCAGGGTCACCCCGTCGTCACCATCGATGACGACCTTGACCACTCTGCGACGGCCTGCCAGGCGGACGGCGAGGTCCTCCAGGTCGTAACCGGCGCCGGTCACCGCTTCGGTGACCACCGCGCGAAGCCGACTGTCGTCGCCGGTGCCCATCGTTGCCTCCTCCGGTCCGCCAACGGCGACTGAGCGGCCCGCGGTGTCGAGTTGTAGAGCTGTGCGGTCCGCCCGCTGCGCCGGGGACCAGTCCGGAAGCCTATCGGGCTTCCCGCCGCCCGGTTCGCCCCGCGATGGACCGGCACGAACCGTCGCCGTGCGGTGCGTCACAGCGGGCCGTGCCGGCGATCCCACGAGGGACGCGCGGCGCGCTGGTCGTGTTGCGGTTCGGGCCGGCCCGTCTGCGGCTGTCATGATGGGCGGGTGGCCACAGCTCCTGGCGCGCCGATCTCGCGGCGCACCCTGTTCGCCGGTGTCGGCGCCGTCGCGGCCGGTGCTGCGTTGTCGGCGTGCAGTTACTTCTCCTCCGGCGAGGCCGAACCATCGACCGTCACGCTGAACCCCGGCGCGCTGGATCCGATCAACGGCCTGATCGCGACCACCCGGCTGCACCTGATCCGGCTCAACGCCGCCATCGCTGCGGACAAGGCCGACGCCGCGCGGCTGACTCCGCTGCGGGACGACCGGCAGGCACACCTGACGGCATTGGAGAAGGAGGACGCCCGGGTGAACCCGGCGGTTTCCGGCGCCCCGAGCAGCGCCGCCGCGCCGACCACCGGCGCGGTCATCCTGCCGGACAACCCCGAGGAGATCATCTCCGCGGTCCGCGGTGACGCCGCCACCGCGCAGGTGCAGTTCACCGACGCGATCTCGGCCGCCTCCCGCTACCGCGCCGCCCTGTACGGCTCGATCGCCGCCTCTCTGGCCAGCCACCGCGCGGTGCTGGCATGACCAGTCCCGCCCCCACGCCCGGAAGTTCCGGCGCCGACACCGGTGCGAGCGGTTCCGTCGATCCATCGGCGTCCGCGTCCACCGCCCCGGCCGCCCCCGGCAGCGCCGCACCGCCCGGCCCGCTGACCCCGGACGCGATCAAGGCACTGCAGGGCGCGCTCACCGCCGAACAGGCCGCCGTCTGGGCGTACGGCCTGGTGGCGGCGTACGCCAGGGATCAGGCCGCGATGATCGCCGAGGCCCGCTCGGGTCACCTGCTGCGCCGCGACTCGACCACCGCGCGGCTCATCCAGGGCGGCGCCACCCCGCCGGAACCGGCTGCCGCGTACAAGGTTTCGGTCGACGTCAAGGACCCCGCGTCCGCCCTGCAGCTGGCCATGGACATCGAGACCGACGCCGCAGCCGGGTGGCGCCTGGTGATCGGCTCCACCGACGACGCGGAACTGCGCGGGTTCGCCCTTGCGGGGCTGTCCGACGCGGCGGTGCGGCTGGCCATGTGGAAGCAGGTCGCCAAGGTCAACCCGACGACCGTTCCGTTCCCCGGCCAGGACTGAGCCGGTTCGCACGGCACCGACCCGGTTGCTTCCGGCCCGGCCGCGCGAACGTACTGTGACTCAGGGGGTTTCGTCGCGCAGGTGACCGGTGCGGGCGAGGGTCACCACCTCGCCGGCCACCTCGGCCAGGGAGACCTCGCGCTTGTCGCCGGTGGCCCGGTCCCGCAGCTCCACCACGCCGGACGCGACGCCTCGACCCACCACGACGATGGTCGGCGCCCCGATCAGCTCGGCGTCGGTGAGCTTGACCCCCACCGATGCGTTGCGGTCATCGAGCATCACCCGGATTCCGACGGCATCCAGGGCGCGCGCGAGATCCTCGCCCGCCTCGGCCATTTCGGGCCCCTTGCCGGCGATCACGACATGGACGTCCGCCGGGGAGATCTCCCTCGGCCAGACCAGACCCCGATCGTCGTGCGAGTTCTCGGCGATGGCCGCCACGGCCCGGGAGACGCCGATCCCGTAGGAGCCCATCGTCACGGTCACCAGCTTCCCGTTGACGTCGAGCACCTGCAGGTCGAGCGCATCGGCGTACTTGCGGCCGAGCTGGAAGATGTGCCCCATCTCGATGCCGCGCGCACTGACCAGCGCGGAACCGCACACCGGACACGGGTCGCCGTCCCGGATCTCGGCTGCCTGGATGGTGCCGTCCGCCGAGAAGTCCCGTCCGGCAACCAATCCCAGGACGTGCCGCCCCGCGGCGTCCGCACCGGTCACCCAGACGCTGCCCCCGGTCACCCCCGGATCGAGCAGGTACCGGATGCCCGACGCGCGCCCGGCGCCCAGCACACCGGGCCCGATGTATCCCTTCACCAGGACGGGATTCGCAGCGAAGTGCGTTTCGGTGAACGCCTCCACCTCGGCCGGCGCGACCTGTGCCTCCAACCGCTTCGGGTCGACCTCGCGGTCACCGGGCAGACCGATCGCGAGCGGCTCGGTGCTGCCGTCGGGCAGGCGGAGCAGCACCAGCACGTTCTTGAGCGTGTCGCCCGCGACCCAGGGCCGGTCGGCACGCGGGAACCGCTCGTTCAGCAGGGTCACCAGCGTGTCGATGGTCGGGGTGTCGGGGGTGTCCTCGACGTGGGCGGGACCGAGTCCAGAGGCATCGACGGGTGCCGCCGGCGGCACCTGCACGGCCTCCACGTTGGCGGCGTAATTGCAGTTGGTGCACCGCACGTAGGTGTCCTCGCCCACCTCGGAGGCGGCCAGGAACTCCTCGGACGCCGAGCCGCCCATGGCGCCGGACATGGCGGCGACGATGACGTAGTCCAGGCCCAGCCGGTCGAAGATCCGGATGTAGGCGTCGCGATGCCGCTGGTAGGAAGCTGCGAGCCCGGCGGCGTCCAGGTCGAAGGAGTAGGAGTCCTTCATGACGAACTCACGCCCGCGGAGGATGCCCGCCCGCGGCCTGGCCTCGTCCCGGTACTTGGTCTGGATCTGGTAGAGCGCCAGCGGCAGCCCCTTGTAGGAGGAGAAGATGTCCTTGACCAGCAGGGTGAACATCTCCTCGTGCGTCGGCCCCAGCAGGTAGTCGGCGCCCTTGCGGTCCTTGAGCCGGAAGAGGTTGTCCCCGTACTCGGTCCAGCGGCCGGTGGCCTCGTAGGGTTCGCGAGGCAACAGCGCCGGGAAGTGCACCTCCTGCGCGCCGATCGCATCCATCTCCTCGCGGACGACGCGCTCGACGTTGCGCAGCACCCGGTAGCCCAGCGGCAACCAGCTGTAGATGCCCGGGGCGGCACGGCGGATGTAGCCGGCCCGCACCAGCAGCCGGTGGCTGGGCACCTCCGCGTCCGCCGGGTCCTCGCGGAGCGTGCGAAGGAACAGCGTGGACAGGCGTGTGATCACCGCGGTACTCCCTGGTCGGTTCGTGCTCCTCGCCGTGACACGCTCCGGTGGGAGCACGAAGGGCGGCGCCGCCGGCAGCAGCGCCGGTCAGCCTAACGGGCGGGACCGACCTCGCCGGTCGCCCTGGTGGCACACGAGCCGTCAGATGCGCTTGCCGAACAGCGTGCTGCGATCGAGGGCGGTGAACCCGAGTCGCTCGTAGATCCGGCCCGCACCGGTGGGTGACTCGGCATCGACGTCCAGCTCGGCGCACCGGTAGCCGTCGGCGGCCATCCCGCGCAGCGTCGCGGCGATCAGCGCGGAGGCGACGCCCCGCCCGCGCGCCCGGCGCAGGGTGCCGACGCGGCCGAGGTACCCGGAGCGGAAGCCGCGGAGCTCGGTGTCGCCGTCGTACTCCACCGACAACACGAACCCGACGATGTCGTCACCGTTCAGATCGTCACCGTTCAGATCGTCACCGTTCAGATCGGCACCGTTCAGATCGCCACCGCCCGGATCGCCACCGCCCGGATCGCCACCGCCCGGATCGCCACCGCCCGGATCGCCACCGCCCGGATCGCCACCGCCCGGATCGCCACCGCCCGGATCGCCACCGTTCGGATCGCCACCGTTCGGATCGTCACCGTTCGGATTGTCACCGCCCGGACCGCCATGGTTCGGATCGGCACCGTCCCGATCGGCGCCGGCGACGGCGACCCAGGAATGGGCGGGACGGGCGGCCACAGACGCCGAGAACTCCGCCCGCCACATGCCCAGGTCCATCGCGGTGGATCCCCAGTGGTCGGCGAAGGCCTCGTTCGACACCCGCAGCAGCGCCACCTCATCGGAGTCCCGGTACGGCCGGATCCGGATGCCGGCCGGGATGTCGAGCGCCGGGAGAACAGCACCGGTGAGTTCGCGGCGCATCCGGGAGAAGTAGCGCCAGGGGCGGTATCCCATTGCGTGCACGAGTCGTACGGTGCGTTGGCGAGTGTCGTGGACGGCGATCTTGGCCTCGACGGGGTTGTCGGGTGCGGTCCGGTCCCGGTCGCGCCCAGCGGCCGCCTCCAGGTCCGCGACGATCCGGCGGCCGACGCCCCGACCGGCGTACTGCGGCAGCACCCCGCCGATCAGCGTGGCCTTGAACACCGGTTCCCGGGCCCGGACCGACACCAGACCGAACGCCACCAGTCGTTCCCCGTCGAACAGGCCGACGCTGGACTGCGGCAGGTCGACCGCCGGCGACTGCAACTGCTCGGTGACGTCGGCCTCCGAGTACAGCTCGTTGGTCGGCTCGTCGGCCTCCGTCGCTGCGTGCACCGCCGCGATCGAGGCGGCGTCCAGGACGGTCAGCGCACGCCGGGTGAGCCTGGTGGTCATCGGAGGAACTGTAACGACGGACCGTACCGCTGACGACGCGATGGACCCCCGGAAGTGCTGTCGCAGCGGACGACGGCTGGTGGCGCCTTCGCCCAGGACTCGTGCCGCCGATCCCGGGCTGCGTCCGCAGAAACATCGGCCGCCGCGGCCGTCCGGGTCCTTCGACCCTGGCCCGCCCGGATCGACCACCGCACAGTGGGCTCAGCGGTGAGCGTGGCAGCCCTGAGCGCGATCGGCAGAAGTGCGGTCGGCGGGTGCAGGCCACCGTCGCCGGAAGGGAAGCAGCAATGACATCGTCACGAGAGTTGGATCGGTCCGGGCTCGGCGTGCTGACCGTCGACGAGTGCGTCGACCGGCTGCGGGCCGCCCGGGTCGGCCGGCTCGCGTTCTTCGATGACGGCGAACCGATGATCCTGCCGGTCAGCCACGGCATGGACGGCAATGCCGTGGTCTTCCGGACGGCACCGGGATCCAAGTTGCTGGTCGCTGAGCAGGAGACCGCCGTCGCCTTCGAGGCGGACGGCATCGACGCCGACCGGCGGGCCGGCTGGAGCGTCGTGGTCCGCGGCATCGCGCGGACAGTGGAGTCGCGCGGAGAGATCGCCCGGCTGTCGCTGCTCGGGGTCTGGCCATGGGCCGACATGTCCGAGCGCAGTCATTGGGTACGCATCGCCCCCAAGACCATCACGGGCCGTGTGGTGGTGCACCCAGCGTGGTGAAGCCGTTGGCGGACGGGTGATATGACGTCGTCGACGCGTGTCGGTGCGCCCCGTTAGCAAGGTTCTAGCTAACCTGCTAATTGTGCGGCCCGCGGACCCTGTTCGCGGAACCACCGGCGTCGCGACGATGGGGGCAGGTAATGGCATCGACAGGATCCGAGCACGTTGTCGCAGCGATGGGCGAACGCCCACGTCCGCGGCTGGGCCGGGTGGACCTCGGCACCTCGGGGCCCGGTCGGGTCGACCTCGACCTCGACCTCGACCTCGACCTCGACCTCGACCTCGACGTTGACGTTGACGCCGACGCCGCGCTGCGGCAAGTGCCTTCGGACGGATCGAGCAACGGGTGGACGACCCGACGCAACCGCGCGCTGCTGGTGCTGTCAAAGGTCGCCCGACTGCAAGCGGACAGCATCGTGGAACTGACGGCCGGTGACATTTGCGTGGCGGACGGCGTGGCGACCATCCGCACGCCGGGCGGGACCACCACGCTTCGCCGACACGACGACGTGCTGCTGTGCGGGCCGTGTGTCCTGGCGCGTTGGCTGCACGCACTCGACCTGACGGTCGTCCAACCGGCCTCGGTGGCCGCATCCGTGATCGCCCGTTCGGCACCGTTGACGGCACGGTCGCCGCATCTGTGCGACGGGGCGTTGACCCTCGCGCCCGCGACCCGCCGGATGCCCGTGCTGCCGCCGACCGATTCGTGGGGCCCACTTCGTTCCTGGGGCCCAGATCGCCGAGCCGACGCCGCGGTCGTCCCGGCGCAACGCACGGCGGCCGACCCTTCAGCAGCCGCGCAACTCACCAAGGGCACCGGCACGCTGCGGCTGTCGCGGTACCCCGACGTCATGGAAGCCGCGGCCGCGCAACGACTCCGCCGCCACCTGGACAGCGCGGTCGGCGAGTTGACAGCCGCTCGGCGCGGCAACTGACCGCGCCCACCCCGCCCAGCATCGCCGCTCAGCGACAGCGACCCAAAGCGGCTGCGCCAGTTGTACTATCGGACGTTTTGTCTGGATCGAGCGTGTGACCATTGTCACTCGGCCCGTCGGAGCCGGTTATGTCGGTCACAGTTAGCCTGCTGGAGACAGCGTTGCGAGAAGCCGTCTGGGGCCGTACCGACCGGGATCCAGGGGGCTTTCGCCCCTATCTCCCGCCTTATCTTCGGCAGCAGGCTCAATTGCGTCCAACGATCGGGCGCGGCCACCTCTCGGTGGTAGCCAGGCTCGACCCCTCGGAGGAACAGTCATGACATCTACCGTGATCGTCGCCGGGGCCCGGACCCCGATCGGCCGCTTCAGCGGCGGCTTGTCATCGATCAAGGTCACCGAACTCGGCGGTATCGCGATCAGGGGTGCGCTCGAACGTGCCGGCGTCCCTGCGGACGATGTCGAGTATGTGATCATGGGTCAGGTTCTGCAGGCCGGCGTCGGCCAGATGCCCGCCCGCCAGGCCGCGGTCGCCGGCGGCATCCCGATGTCCGTTCCGTCCGCCACCATCAACAAGGTCTGCCTGTCCGGGATCAACGCCATCATGATGGCCGATCAGATGATCCGCGCGGGTGACGTGAAGATCGTCGTCGCCGGCGGCATGGAATCGATGAGCCGCGCCCCACACCTGCTCCCCGGCTCCCGCACCGGCTACAAGTACGGCGACGTCACCATGCTGGACCACATGGCGTACGACGCCCTGCACGACGCCTTCACCGACGCGCCGATGGGCATCTTCACCGAGGAGGTCAACGACCGGGACCCGGTCAGCCGCCTCGACCAGGACCTCTACTCGGAGCGCTCCCACCGGCTGGCCGCCGCGGCCGCCGCCGCCGGGGTCTTCAAGGAAGAGATCGAGCCGGTCACGATCTCCAGCCGCCGCGGCGATGTGGTCATCGACGCCGACGAGGGCATCCGCCCCGACACCACCCTGGAGAGCCTGACCAAGCTGCGCCCGGCGTTCCGCAAGGACGGCACGATCACCGCCGGCAACGCCTCCCAGATCTCCGACGGCGGCGCCGCGGTCGTGCTGATGGCCAAGGACGAGGCCGAGCGTCGCGGTCTGGACTGGATCGCCGAGATCACCGCCTACGGCTCGATCGCCGGCCCGGATTCGTCGCTGCAGGACAAGCCCGGCCGCGCCATCAAGGCGGCCTGCGACAAGATCGGCATCGCGCCGGCCGACCTCGACCTGATCGAGATCAACGAGGCGTTCGCGGCCGTCGGCATCGCGTCCGAGCGCGTGCTCGGGGTCGACGGCGAGAAGGTCAACGTCAACGGCGGCGCGATCGCTCTTGGCCACCCGGTCGGCATGACAGGCTGCCGGATCACCTTGCACCTCGCGCTGGAACTGCAGCGGCGTGGTGGCGGCACGGGCGCCGCGGGGCTCTGCGGGGGCAGCGGACAGGGCGACGCGATCCTGATCACCGTCCCGAAGGGCAATAGCTGAAACGCTTCTCGATGACGGCCGCCGCGTACCCACACGCGGTTGACCAGTGCCGACGGCGCCCGGCTGGATGGACTGCACGTCGATCCCGGACCGGTACGCGGGCCGTCGACCGACCGCCTTCCCAACCGTGCCCCCAGATCACCCCGGCGGCCGCCCCCGGGGGCGCCCTGTCGGCTGTTCGGGTCCATCCCCGGATCCGGGCGCTGGCCACCATCGACAGCGCCGGGCGCGTTGTCCGATAAATCGGTTGCCCGTGGCTCGTGGGGCGCGCCATGCTGTCCGGGCGCGGCCGATGAGCCCGATCAGCTCATCCACCGGGCGTTCATCGAACCGCCCGGCTCAAGAACGGGAAAGGGGTGCTTCATGACCATTGTCGTTGCGCTGTGCCACTGCCGGCCAACCATCCCCCAGCACCCGCTCTCCGGCTGACCTCCGCGTCGGCCCGCCGCCCGGGTGCTCTTCCGCTCAGGAGACCCCGAAGTGCCACGCTTTCGCATCAACCCGGCTGCCACCGGCCGGCGCAATCCCGACCACCCGCACGACGCCACCGGTGACGACCTGGACGTGCACCGTCACGGCAACGTCGACGGCAGCCTTCCCGAGGAGGCCACCGACCTCCCCGACGACGGAACCGATTTCGCGGACTTCGCCGACGACGTCACCGAACATCTCAATTGGTTCGCCGGCGGCCTCGATGTCGACCCAGACGACGACCCAGACGACGACCCGGACGACGACCCGGACGACGAGTTCGACGAGCTGCACGAACGCTTCGCACGGCGCGCCGCCAGGACCCGCCGCCGCCCACCGCCCGAGGGCGGACCGCGGGTGGTGCGGCAGGGCAAGTCGGGCCGGACGCTGGTCGAGGTCGACATGCTCGACCCCGACCGGGATCAGGCAGAGCCCGGCCCCGACCTCATCACCGCACCTGAGCCCTGGGCTCCCGGCCGCGACGCCGCCTACTCCAGCTACGACGTCGCCACGCACGGCCCGACACCGGTGCCCGACTGGGTCGTCACGTCGCTGTCGGCCCTGGACACCCCGCTGGGCATCCTCAAGTCCGGCAAGGAGGCCGATGTCGGCCTGCTCGACCGCTCGCTGCCCGGCGGCCCAGGCTGCATGCTCGCGGTGAAGACCTTCCGCAGCGCCCAACACCGAATGTTCCACCGGGATGCCGGATACCTCGAGGGCCGGCGGGTACGCCGGTCGCGGGAGACCAGGGCGATGGCCGCGCGCACCGCCTTCGGCCGTGAACTGCTGGCCGGTCAGTGGGCGACGGCGGAATTCACCGCGCTGTCCAGGACCTGGAAGGCGGGTGCGCGGGTGCCGTACCCGGTCCAGCTGATCGGGTCAGAGGTCATGATGGAGTTCATCGGCGAGCCGGACGGCAGTGCGGCCCCGCGGCTGGCCGCTTTCGATGGCACGACGTCGGACTTCACCGACTTGTGGCATGACCTGGTGGCGACACTGGAGGTGCTGGCGGAGTCGGGGCTGACCCACGGCGACCTGTCGCCATACAACGTCCTGGTGAGCGAGAACGGCTGCGTCGTCATCGATCTGCCGCAGGTCGTGGACCTGGTGGCCAATCCGCAGGGCGAGGAGTTCCTGCGGCGGGACTGCCGCAACATCGCCGACTTCTTCGGCCGCCGCGGGGTGCTGGCCGCGGATGCCGAGACCCTGGCGCTGCATCTCGGCGGGTTGGCCCGACCCTGAGCCCGCCGGGACCGTGGGAAAACGCCGGGGCCCTGGGAAACGCCGGGCCCCTTGGCAAACGCCGGGCCCCTGGGAAACGGGAGCCGACCTGGCGCAGGGTCGACAGGCGTCGATCCCGACCCGGCCGGTAGCCTTCGGGTCGCCCCTGTCCGTCCGAACTACCTGGAGAGGACCACCGTGAGCCTGGACCGTCCCGTTGCGCCGGACCCGTACGCGTTGCTCCCGGCGGTCGACTCCTTCGAGGTGACCAGCACCGACGTCAGCGACGGACGTCAGATCGACCGCCGGTTCGTGTACGGACCGGGCGATCCCGGCGGGGACAACGTCTCTCCGGCCCTGTCCTGGTCAGGCTTCCCGGCGGGCACCCGGTCGTTCGTGGTCAGCTGCTTCGATCCCGACGCGCCGACCCCATCGGGCTTCTGGCACTGGACGCTGGTGGACATCCCCGCCGATGTCACCGAGCTGGCCACCGGCGCCGGCAACACGGCCGATGCCATCCCGGCCGGCGCGTTCCACGTGGCCACCGACTTCGGCACCCACGGGTACGACGGACCGGCACCTCCGCCCGGTGACCAGGTGCACCGGTACTACTTCGTCGTGCACGCCGTCGACGTACCGACGCTCGGGGTCGACGCGACCGCCACCCCGACGGTGGTGGCGTTCAACCTGGCGTTCCACACGCTGGCGCGGGCCATCATCGCTCCCGTCTTCTCCCACTGACCGACTGCCGCGCCCCTTCGCAGCGGGCGGCAGGTGCGGGTAGCAGGTCGCAGTGGCGCGGGACGGCTGCCTGTGCGGACGGCCGCCCGTGACGGCAGCGCGACACGGTTAGCCTTGTGCAATGCCTCATTTCGATCTGGTGATCGTCGGCGCCGGCTCCGGTAACAGCATCGTCGGCAAGGAGTACCGGGACCTGTCGGTCGCGATCGTGGAGGCCGGCCCGTTCGGCGGCACCTGCCTGAACGTCGGCTGTATCCCCACCAAGATGTACGTCCATCCGGCCGACGTCGCCGAGGCCGCGCGCAATGCCGGCCCGCTCGGCGTGCGGGCGACCGTGGACGCCATCGACTGGCCCGCCATCCGGGACCGGATCTTCGAGCGCATCGACCGGCATTCCGACGACGCCCGGACGTTCCGTGAAGGCCCGAAGTGGCCGAACGTGACAGTGCTGGCCGGGACCGCCCGGTTCACCGGACACAAGGCCATGACGGTCGCCCTCAACGACGGCGGATCGGTGGACCTGACCGCGGACCGGCTCGTCCTGGCCGCCGGCGGCCGGCCGGTCATCCCCGACGTCCCGGGCCTGGACGAGGAGGCCGTCGGCCGCGGTGTCGTGCACACGTCCGACACCATCATGCGGATCGACGCGTTGCCGGCGCGGCTGGTCATCGTCGGCGGCGGGTACATCGCCGCGGAATTCGCGCACGTGTTCGCGTCCTTCGGTACGCAGGTCACGCAGCTCGTCCGCGGGTCCCGGTTGCTGCGACATCACGACGTCGACGTCGCGGAGACCTACACGGCGTACGCCCAACGCCGTTACGACCTCCGCCGGGACACCGAGATCTGCGGGATCAAGCCGGCGACGAGCGGCGGTGACGGCGTCACCGTGTTCACCGAAGGCCCTTACGGCGAAGCGACGGTCGAGGCGGACGTCCTGCTGCTCGCCACCGGCCGCCGGCCCAACACCGACCTGCTGAATCTGCCCGCCACCGGGGTGCAGGTCAACGGCCGCCACCTCGTGGTGGTCGACGAGTACCAGCAGACCTCCGTTCCGGGCATCTACGCCCTGGGCGACATCAGCTCACCGTTCGCGCTCAAACACGTCGCCAACCATGAAGCGCGCGTCGTGCGCCACAACCTGATGCATCCCCACGACAGGGTGCGCACCGATCACCGGGCGGTGCCCGCCGCGGTCTTCACCGAGCCGCAGATCGCCTCGCTCGGCCTCACGGAGGAGCAGGTGCAGCGACGACAACTGCCCTATGTGGTGGGCCGCCGCGACTACGGCGGGACGGCCGCCGGCTGGGCGCGCGAGGACACCGTCGGCTTCGTCAAGGTGCTCGCCGACCCGGCGACCGGGCTGCTGCTCGGCGCGCACGTCATCGGACCCGAGGCGGCGACCGTGATCCAGCCGCTGATCCAGGCGATGTCGTTCGGCCAGCGGGCGCACGACGTCGCCCGCGGCCAGTACTGGATCCACCCCGCGCTGAGCGAGGTCGTGGAGAACGCCCTGCTCGCCTTGCCCCGCCCGACCGGCTGACCACGACGGGCCAGCCGGGCCCGACAGCCGCACGGCGCGGCCCCCGCCAGGACCCGACCGTCCGACAGAGCTGCCCCGGCGAGCAGCACGCACCGGAACCCCGCAGCGGCGGCACCGCGCCCAAATGTTCGAGGACGTGTCCTGGGTCACTGCCCGACGGGTGCGGCACGAACGGCACACCCGGACCGTGCGATAGTAGGTAAGCCTTACCTCGCAGCGGCGCGAGCCGCGTCCGTCCCCCGAGTTGCTCCAGGAGATCCCGTGACCCATCGTTACCGCCCGCTCCGCATCGCGGCGTTCGCCGCGGCGGTGCTCGCCGTCCTGAGCGCGTGCAGCTCCGGTACCGGGTCCGGCTCCACCAGTGCGGCATCGGCGGCCGCCGGCAGCTCCGCCGCCGCCTCCCCGGCCGCGGGTTCTTCGTCATCCGCGGCAGAGGACGAGGGGGAGCAAGCGGTCGGCACAGGCCAGGTCGGCATCGTGGTGTACAACGCCCAGCACGAGAATCTGACCCAGGCCTGGGCAGAGGAGTTCACCAAGGAAACCGGGATCGCCGTCGAGATGCGCAACGGCAGCGACAACGAACTGGCCAACCAGTTGGTCGCCGAAGGGTCCGGGTCACCGGCCGACGTGTTCCTCACCGAGAACTCGCCCGGGATGAACATCGTGGAAAAGGCCGGGCTGTTCGCCCCCGTCGACGCCGCCACCACCGCGCAGGTGCCGCCGCAGTTCAACCCGTCGACCGGGAACTGGGTGGGCATCGCGGCGCGCTCGACGGTGTTCGTCTACAACACCGATCTGCTGCCGCCGTCGGAACTGCCGAAGTCGATCATGGACCTGCAGGACCCCGGCTGGGCCGGCCGCTGGGCCGCCTCACCCAGCGGTGCAGACTTCCAGGCCATCGTCAGCGCGATCCTGCAACTGAAGGGTGCCGACGCCACGTCGGCCTGGTTGGACGCCCTGCAGAGCGGCGCCAAGGCCTACCGCGGCAACGGAACCGTGATGAAAGCGGTGAACGCCGGGGAGGTCCCGGCCGGTGTGATCTACCACTACTACTGGTACGGGGACCAGGCCGGCACCGGCGAGAACAGTGACAACACCAAGTTGCTGTACTGGAGCAACGGTGACCCCGGCGCCTTCGTCAGCGTGTCCGGCGGCGGGGTGCTGGCCTCCAGCACCGAGCAGGCACAGGCGCAGCAGTTCCTGAAGTTCATCACCGGCAAGAAGGGTCAGCAGATCGTGGCGGATACGGTGTACGAGTACCCGATCGGCAGCGACGTCCCGGCGAATCCGGCATTGAAGCCGCTCGGTGAGTTGCAGCCGCCGACCGTCGACCCGGCGAGCCTCAACGGCCCCGAGGTGACGGAACTGATGACCCAGGCAGGATTGATCTGAGCGACACCGTTCGGGACGACCCGATCGCGCCCGGCGCCGAGCCGGCGGATCGGGTCGTCACCGTTCACCCCGCACCTGGCGTGGACCCCGTCACGACCGTCCTGGCCGGCCGCCGGCCGCGCCCGTCGCGCGGTCCGTTGCCGCCGGTGCTGCTCCTGGTCATCGCGGTCGGGGTCACCGCACTGTGCCTGGTACCGCTCGGCTTCATCGCCTTCTCCACGGTGACGGCGGGGACGGACACCGTGCGGCGGCTGATCTTCCGCCCCCGGGTGGGCGACCTGCTGGTCAACACCGGACTGCTCGTGCTGGTGTCCTGCACCGCGACCGCCGTCCTCGGCACCGCCGCGGCGTACCTGGTGGAGCGGCTGCGGGTGCCCGGCTCCAGGGTGTGGGGTGCCCTGCTGGTGGCGCCGCTGGCGATACCGGCGTTCGTCACGAGCTACGGCTGGGTGTCGGTGTTCCCCGGCATCGACGGCCTCTTCGGCGCCAGCCTGATCATGACGCTGGCGTACTTCCCGTTCGTCTACCTGCCGGTTGCGGCGTCACTGCGCGGCCTGGACCCGGCGTGGGAGGAGCAGGCCAGAACGCTCGGCCTGCGACCGGCCGCGGCGTTCGTGCGGGTGGTGTTGCCCCAGCTGCGGCCGGCGATCCTGGGCGGCGCCCTGCTGGTCGGGTTGCACTGCCTGTCGGAGTTCGGCGCCTTCGGCATGCTGCGCTTCGCCACGTTCACCACCGCGATCTACGACCAGTACTCCTCCAGCTTCGCCAGCACCGCGGCGAACATGCTCGCCGTCGTTCTCGTCGTGTGCTGCCTGCTGCTGGTGACGGCGGAATGGTGGCTGACCGGCTCGGGGCGGCGGGCCCGGGTGGGCGCCGGAGTGGCCCGCGCCGCCGAGCGACAGCGGCTGGGCGCCGGTGCGGTTCCGGCCGTGGCCTTCCTCGCGGTCCTGATCGGCGCCGCGCTCGGCGTCCCGTTGTCCAGCGTCGCCTACTGGCTCGGCCGTGGGAGCTCGTCGTGGGCGGACGCGCTGTCGACCTCGCTGACCACGATCACCCTGGCCGGTGCGGGAGCGGTGGTCACCGTGCTGCTGGGCTTCCCGGTCGCCTACCTCGCGGTGCGCTACCGCAGCCGGGCCACGGTGCTGATGGAGCGGCTGACCTATGTGTCCGGCGCCCTTCCCTCCATCGTCGTCGCGCTGGCACTGATCACGGTCAGCATCAGGTGGGCCCGGCCGATCTACCAGAGCGTGCTCACGCTGATCGCCGCCTACGCGCTGCTCTTCCTCCCCCGGGCGATGGTCACCTTGCGCGCCGCGCTGCTGCAGGCCCCACCGGAACTGGAGGAGGCGTCGCGGGCACTGGGCGTCGGGCCGCTGCAGACCCTGCGCCGGGTGGTGCTGCCGCTGGCGGCACCCGGCATCTTCTCCGCCGCGGCCCTGGTGTTCATCGCCGGCGCCACCGAGCTGACCGCCACTCTGCTGCTGTCGCCCATCGGGACGTCCACGCTGGCCACCCGATTCTGGAGCCTGGCCAGCGGGATCGACTACGTCGACGCCGCCCCGTACGCCGCGATGATGATCGTGATCTCGGCGCCCGTGACATATCTGCTGCTGCTGCAATCCCGTAGGGTGCGTGGCCGATGACCGCCGTCTCCGCCGACCCGATCCCGGCCCTGAGCGTCGAGGACGTGCACAAGTCGTTCGGTCCCGCCGTCGTGCTGCGGGGCGTGACGCTCCAGGTGGCCGAGGGTGGCATCACGGCCATCCTGGGACCGTCGGGGTGCGGCAAGACGACACTGCTGCGACTGGTGGCGGGATTCCTGCGACCCGATGCCGGCGTCGTCCGGATCGGCGGGCAGCCGGTGAGCGGCCCGTCCGGTTGGCTGCCGCCCGAGCAGCGCCGCCTGGGCTACCTGGCGCAGGAGGGTGCGCTGTTCCCGCACCTGTCCGTGGCGGACAACATCGCGTTCGGGCTGCCGCGCCGGGAGCGCCGGGACGTCGGCCGGCTGCACCGGCTGCTGGAGCTGGTCAGCCTGGAACCGGCGGTGGCGAAGCGTTTCCCGCACGAATTGTCGGGCGGCCAGCAGCAGCGGGTGGCGCTGGCCCGGACCCTGGCACCGCAGCCGCGACTGGTTTTGCTGGACGAGCCGTTCTCGGCACTGGATGCGTCACTGCGCACCGAGACCCGCTCCCTGGTCGCCGCGGCGCTGGCCGCCGCGGACGTCACCGCCCTGCTCGTCACTCACGACCAGGCGGAGGCACTGTCCTTCGCCGACCAGATCGCCGTGATGCGGTCCGGCGTGCTGGCACAGGTGGGCGAGCCACGCGAGGTCTATGACGAGCCGGTCGACCTGCCGACGGCGGAGTTCATCGGCGACACCTGCACGGTCCCGGGGATCGTGACCGGTTCCGCCGCCCACGGGCCGCTCGGCGACCTGCCGGTGCGCTATCCCGCGGGCGCGCGGCACTTCGACGGACCGGCCATGCTGATGCTCCGCCCGGAGCAATTGCAGGTGCGCACCATCCCGGTCGACGGCACGCAGGGCGTCCGCGCAGTGGTGTCGTCGGTCGAGTACTTCGGTCACGACTGCGTGGTCACCGCGGACCTTCCCGGCGACGCGGTGACTCCCGGAACCAGTGTGACCTGCCGCCTGCTGGGCGCCGAGCGGATGACAACCGGCTCCGTCGTGGCGATCTCGGTGAGCGGTGCGGCGCTCGCCTATCCCCCGCAGCCGGCCGCGGCCGGCTGATCGGCGACCCCATCCCCGGTGGCCGTGTGTGCCACCGGGGATGGGGTGTGTCGGGGTTCGGCACCGATCGGTCGGTGCCGGTCAGCTGTCCAGCGACAGGTCGTTGCCCATGTAGCAGTAGTCGGAGGACTCGAAGGACTCGAAATCGTAGTACTGCTGGTAGGTGTCGATGTACTCGCCGGAGTAGTCGTAGTCGGCCCCGTTCCACTGGGCGTAGGCGACGTAGACCATGTAGTAATCGGGCTCGAACGTCAGGTCGGCGACGTTGAAGCCGGCGTTGGCGTCCGCCTCCACCCACGCCTCATCGGTGACCCATTCCTCGGTCGCCGGGTCGTACACCCACACCTGGGCGAAGCTGCCGTAGTCCTGGTCGGAATGCACGGTGAAGAACAGCTGATCCCCACCGCACTCGACGAGGGAATCGAAAACAGCTGCCCCGGCGACGGTCTCAGCGTGGGCGGGGGCGGCCGAGCCGGCCACCGCGAATCCGATCAGCATGGCAGCGGTGGCGATCAGGATGCCGGCGAGGCGCTGCAGCAGGGTGACCCGGCGGCGCGGGGCCATCACGGACGCGGAGTGCGCGATGGCCGCCGGGGTGGCGGTGGTGGTCGTGGTCATGGTGTCCTCCCGGGACTGTGCGGCTGGTGGGCTGTTGGCCTCAAGGCTGCGCCGGGAGGCTGAAAGCCCACCTAAGAGGCGGCTGAAACCGCGGCCCGCAGGATCCGGTCCGCCGAGGTCCGACCCCTCCTGTCGCCGCGGCATCGGCATCGGTGCGCCGGCTACTCGCCCAGCCGGAAGACGATGTCCAGTCCGCCGATCCCGATGACGTCGCCGTCCCGGAGGACGTGGCTGTCGAGCACTCGCTGGGCACCGACGGTGATCCCGTTGGTGGACCGCAGGTCGTTGACCGCGAAGCCGTTGCCCATCGGTGCCACCACGGCGTGGTAGCGGCTGACCTTGGTGTTCTCGATCACCAGGTCGTTGTCGTCCATCCGCCCGATCCGCAGGCCCCTGGACGGCACCGGGTATTCCTCCCCGGTGGGCAGCACCAGCCGACCGGCGCTCAGCACCACCGCGGTGTCGCTGACCGTCTTCAGTATTCCGGGTCTCGCCGGCCCGGGCGCGGGGCCCACCGTTTCCTGTCGCAGGATCTTGCGTTCCAGCTCCTGCACTGCCGGGCTGGGGTCGATGCCGAGCTCTTCGCTGAGCAATTCCCGGATCCGGCGGGACGCCTCCAGCGCGTCCGCCTGGCGGCCGAGCCGGTACAGCGCGGTGATCAACTGAATCCAGAATGGTTCCCGCAGTGGATGTTTCGCGGTCAGGGTGGTCAGCTCGCCGACGACGGTGGAGTCCAGCCCGCTGGCCAGGTCCGCGTCGATCCGGGCCTGCAGCGCGTCGAGTCGTTCGTTCTCCACGGCGACCGCGAAGTCGTCGGCGAACCGCAGACCGCGCAGGTCGGCCAGGGCATCGCCGGTCCACTCCGCCAGAGCGGCGCCCAGGGCCTGTGACGCCTGCGGATACCGGTGAGCGCGCAGCATCTCGTGGCCCGCCGCGACCCCGCGGGCGAACCGGCCGTGGTCGACGCAGTCGTCGGCGATCAGCAACCGGTATCCCGGCGCCTGGGTTGCCACAACGGCCTTGGTGTCGATACCCAGAGCGCGCAGCGTGCGCCGCAGCGTCGAGATGTAGACCTGCAGAATGGCCGTCGCCGTCGGGGGCGGGTCACCGTCCCACACCGCGTCGGCGATGGCCGGGGAAGGCACGACGCGGTTGCGGTTGATCAACAGAACTGCAAGGGCGGCCCTGGGTTTCCCGCCCGGCATCGCCATCGGCCGGCCGTCGACCAGAACCTCCAGCGGGCCGAGGATACGGAAGTCGACCGTGGCGGGATGCCCTACCGGCGCAGGCGGCGGCGCGGCGGCGTGGACCAACCCCGACTCTCCACCTGATGCACCGGCCGGCTTCGCCACCGAATGCCGCACCGGATGCAGAGCCACATCCCGAGCCGGATCCCGGGAGTGCCCGGATGACGACGGCGGAGCCATCCGCACATCATCACATCACCACGGGCGGTCTTCCCGGCAGTCCGGGTGCGGCTCACCGGTCGCGCCCGAACCGGCGCGCCGATCACCGATCTGCGGCGGCACCAGCAGCCCGGTCCTTCCCGGTCCGGCGGTTCGGCGCCATCCGGAGCGACGGATCCTGTTCGGGACCGGCGGCGGGTTCACCGGACGACTTGGTGGCCAGCATCCCGGCCAGCCCGCGGATGAGGTGATTCGGCCGTTGCAGCCGCAACCCGCCGCTGATACCGGTCAGCAGGCCATGCAGGCAGGCCGGGTCGACGTAGCGCAGGGATGAAGCGTCGACGTTGCGGTCACCGGCGGCCGCGGCGTCGGCGACAACGGCGAACGCCGCGTCGTGAGTGCCCCGTTCCCACCTGCCTGCCAGCCGGACCCATCCGGCGCGGGGACGGGTGATCCGCAGGACCCCGTCGTCGTATTCGGCGTCGTCGGGAACCTCCCCGGTGTGCAGTCGACGGACCGCCTGCACTTCGTCGAAGGTCAGCGACGCCCGGTCGTACCCGCACAGCACCTCCAGGGGCACCGCCCGGACCAGATCGTTGAGAACACCCTCGTACGGCCCGATACCGACACCGGGATAGATGCCGCCCAGCCGGACCGCCGCATACCCGTCGGCGACAGATTGCCGGACCTGCTCGGCCACCGCGGCGAAGAGGTCCCCGGCGGGCAGCGTCACCATCCGCCCGGAGACGTCCTCCGGCATCAACACGATCCGGCCGTCGGCCATCGGGGCGTCGGTGTCGACACAGTCCTCGGACAGCCTTCGTTGCAGAGCCGCCCACCCATCCACAGCGAGACCGGCCAGCACCACCCGTTTGCCGTGCCGGAGTCCGTCCTGCAGGAAGCCGGACAGGGCCTGCCAGCCCTGCTCGGCAGATCCGAGCACCGCACATCCGTGCCACCGGCCACCGCCGGGCTGCCCGAGCATCCTCGACATCGACCCCATCTCGTCCGCCGGCCCGGGGGCGATGGCACCGCCCAGGACAGGTCCCCTCCCGCTGTCCGTCCGGTCGCCGCCGGCCGGGCCCGGGGTGACCGGATCCAAAACCCGACAGCTGCCGATGATCCCTTCGCCGAGCGGTCGCCGATATACCGTGACATCGGCCGACACGCTCTCCACCTGCGGCCGGAAACCCTTGCGCCTGAAAGACAATGCAGCTCTTGCCGGCAACCCCGGCTTGCCGGCGAACGCTACTCGGCGCGGTGCGCGGGCGGAAGGTTCGACTCGCTGGGAAACGGGTGACGCCGCGCCCGCCCGCGCAGCGGCGGCAACCATCGCCGCTGTCGCGGACGCGAGCCCCGGCGGCCGCGGCGTGCGGTCATCTCAGCCGCCGACCACCGGCGGCGGGATCAGCAGCACACCGTCTGAACGCAGTCGGCGGGCAGCACGCGCAGGCACTGCCCCCGGCGCCGACCCGCGCCGGCGGTCGGCAGCTGTGCACCGCGACCCATTGCAGGGCGGTTCAGCCGTGGTGGAACGCACCCCGTGACGCGCGCCGCCGGGATCGCCCGCCGGGCGGCGGGCTCGACGCGTCCGCCGGCGGCAACCAGTCGCCGGGTGCCGGGGCGGACCGCCGGCCGCCGGTCGACGGCGCCGCCCGGCGCGCGTCCGGGGTAGAGCCTGACCATTCGTCCAGGATCGCCTCGGCGACCCTGGCCAGCGAAGTCCCGGTGTCCTCGGCCGTCTGCCGCATCCAGTCGGCGGCCACCGACTCGGCGACGGTGTGGCGCGTCATCAGCAGTCCCTTGGCCCGCTCGACCACCTTGTGTTCCTCGATCCGGCCCCGGATCTGTTCGACGGACTGCCGCAGTGCATCCTTCTCGGCCTGCCGGGCCAGCACCATGTGCGCCGTGGCCACCAGTGACGGCGGCACGACGGGCTTCACCAGCCAGGCCATCGCCCCGGCGGCCACGGCCTCGTGGACCAGGCCGCCCTCGGACGGGGACATCAGCAGGATGACCGGGATGTGCTGCCGGCTGATCGAGCCGGCTGCGGCCAGGCCGCGCACTCCCGGCACCGCGACGTCCAGCACGACCAGGTCGGGTTGCAGTTCCGCGGCCAGCGTGGCAGCGGAAGCTCCGTCACGGGCTTGGCCGGCGACGGCGAATCCCGCTTCGGTGAGAATGTCTTCCAGGTCCGCGGCCAGCACCGGGTCGCGCTCGGCCACCAGGACTCTGCTCGGTGCCGAACATCCCGCCGCGACCGGCGCGGCGGGCGTGCGGGCGCCCACTGCGACCGACAACTCATCGGCGGCCGGCCGGAAATCGATCTCGGACATCGGCTCACGCATCGGGAGTACCCGCGTTCTGACGATCGGCAGCGGTGATGGACTGAAGCCGTTTACCCGAATTCCGCTGATGCAAAACGCGACCCACCGGCAAAGACCCCCGCTGCGGCGAATCGTGCCTGGTCAGACGCGCGCCGCGGACGACGGCATCACCCGATGGGATCAATGTGCCCGCTGTGATCAACCTCCCCGCTGGGATCAGCGTGCCGGATGTGATCGATGTGCCTGATGTGATCAATGTGCCCGATGTGCCCGGTGTGATCAATGTGGAGGTGGGATTCGGCCACAACCTGGGCGCGCACCATGTCGGCGAGCAGGTCCGCGGCCGTTTGCACGCCTTGCCGGTCACCGGTCGCGAGCAGGTCCAGCAGGAGTCCGCGGGCGGCGGCGAGACCGAGACGGGCGTGGACGGGGGCGGTAGCCTGGCTGATCCCGTGCCGTTCGTACAACGCGGTCAACGGAGGCAGCCACGGGTCGATGAGGCTGTCGAGCAGCGGGCGGGTGTGTGGCCGGCCCTGCAACGCCTGCCCGGTGAGCTCGAAGAACAGCGGGCCGAAGGTGCCGGCCGCTTCCACGACGCGCTGCCAGAACCGGGCGGTCTGTTCGTCGGGCGGCAGATTGCCGTCCGCCAGCAGGACGTCCAGCGCGGCCCGCTGCTGACTTTCGACGACATCGACGACGGCCGCGATCAGGCCGTCCTTGGAGCCGAAGTGGTAGATCAGCATCCGGTGACTGGTGCCCAGATCGGCCGCGATGCGCCGAAGGCTCAGGTGACCGATTCCCCCGCGCGCCGCCAGGCCAACGGCGGCATCCAGCAGCGCGCCGCGAGCGGATGGCCGGCTCATCCCGCCCGCATCGTCGGTCATGCCTGGCACAACCGCTGCAGCCCAGCACCTTCCATCTCCAGATACCGCTGGGTGAGGCGCTTGGTGAGGGCGCCGGCAACCCGGGACAGCGGTCCGGTGTGCTCGATCTCGAGCGTCACCGCCGTCCCGTCGCCATCCGGCTCGACGACGTGACGTCCGGTGGTGACCAGTCCCGGGCGCCGCGACTCCCAGGTGAAATGGTCGTCACCGAGCTCCGTCACCTGCCAGACGGCGGTTTGCAGTTTCGGCTGCACGATCCTGGCCCGTGACCCGACGGCCAGCGGACCTTCCTCGAGTCGCTCCACCGAAGTGACGCTGTCGGTCCAGTCCGGCCAGTGCTCCACCTCGGTCAACGCCCGAAAGACTCGAGCCGGCGATGCGGCGACCGTGCACCTGGACGTGACCAGCATGTACCAAACGGTACAACGATCGGCTGGAAAGCGCGACGGCACCGACGTCACCGCCCGGCGGAGAACCCCTTCCCCGAGTGGCGGACGGCGGTGCGACGCTGCCCATCCCCCCGGTGGCCGCGAGAGTCGTTGACCCCCCGATCCTTCAGCTCGGCCGACAGTCCGGCTCCGGTCGAACCATCAACCGTCGGGCGAGTGCCAACTGTTGCGGCGAGCAACGAACCGGTCACCGAAGACGTGGTTTCTTTCAGCCGGGACAACTCGGACAATCACCGAACGGTTCATGGGAGTGTCAGGATTTCCGCGCCGGTGTCGGTGACGACGAGAGTGTGCTCGAACTGCGCCGTCCATGACTTGTCCTTGGTGGTCACCGTCCAGCCGTCCTCCCACACTTCCCAGTCGATGCCGCCCAAGGTGATCATCGGCTCGATGGTGAAGGTCATGCCCTTCTCCAGCACGGTGGTGACGGTCGGGTCGTCGTAGTGCAGGATCACCAGCCCGGAATGGAAGGTCCTGCCGATGCCGTGCCCGGTGTAGTCGCGCACGACCCCGTAACCGAAGCGCTTGGCGTAGGACTCGATGACGCGCCCGATGACGTTGAGCTGCCGGCCCGGTGCGACGGCCTTGATCGCGCGCCGCAGCGCCTCCTCGGTCCGCTCCACCAGGAGCCGGTTCTCCTCGGCGACGTTGCCGGCCAGGTACGTCGCGTTCGTGTCACCGTGCACGCCGTCGAGGTAGGCCGTCACGTCGATGTTGACGATGTCGCCGTCCTCGATCACGGTCGAATCCGGGATGCCGTGACAGATCACCTCGTTGAGCGACGTGCAGCACGACTTCGGAAAGTGCTTGTAGCCCAACGTGGACGGGTAGGCCCCGTGATCGCAGATGTAAGAGTGCACCACCCGGTCGATCTCGTCCGTCGTGACTCCGGGTGCGATGACGGACGCACCTTCCGCCATCGCCCGGGCAGCGATGCGGCCGGCGACGCGCATCTTCTCGATGATCTCCGGCGGCTGCACCCACGGGTCGGTGCTGCGGGCGGGTTTGTCCCGCCCGACGTACTCGGGGCGGGCGATGCCCGCGGGAACTGACCTGATGGGGGTCGGTCGGCCGGGCGTGAGGGCAGTGCGCAACATGAATCGAGCCTACGAGGTATCGCCGGCCGACTCCCCCGCTCTTGGTCGTCACACGCGTCGCGTGGACCTCAGTTGACCGAGCGAGGACCACCCATGAGCACGATCACCTCCAGCCCGTCACCGGCGATGCCGCTGCACCTGCCGTTGCCCGGCGGCGCGCACCGGCGTCTCCTGGCGGTGCTGGCCGGGGCGGTCGTGCTCTTCGGTGGAGGCGCCGTGGCGTCGGCGGGGGCGTCACCGGCGCTGGCAGCGTTACACCTGGACGTCGCGGCCTCCGCACTGCAGCGTGCAACGGCGGCGGCCGGCCACAGCGCTACCGGGTGGGCGCAGGACGCCGACGGGGCACTGCTGGAGCGCGCCAATTGCTGGCGCCAGGCACACCGGCTGGGCCAGAACCCATCGGCCTGTGCATCCGCTGGTGCCGCGGATCGGGCGCGCTGACCGACCGGTCGGACACTCGAACGGCGGGATCAGCCCCGCTGTACGGCCGTCAGGAACTTGCCGATCACATCGGTGGTCACGCCGGATCCCTCACCGCCGACGACCAGCGCCGCGAAGGCGAGGTCACCGAGATACCCGACGGTCCACGCATGCGCGTGCGTGCTGCCGTCGTCCGCGGTGAATTCGGCGGTCCCCGTCTTGGCGTGCACATCGCCGAATCGCCCCAGTTCGCGAGCGGTGCCCTCCTGCACGACCGCTTGCATCAGGGTTTGGACACCCCGTTGCACGGGCCCGCCCCGCACGGTCGGCTTCTTGTCAACGGTGGTGCTCATACCGCGGATCAGTATCGGCGTCGGCATAGTCCCGTTGGCGGCGGTGGCGGCCATCAACGCCGCGGAGAACGGCGTCATCAGGACCTGCCCCTGACCGAACCCGTTCTCGGCACGCTGCACCGGGGCCGACGCCGGTGGCACCTTGCCGGTCAGGGTGGTGGCCCCCGGCATCACGAAGTCCAGCCCGATGCCGTACTCGGAGGCGGCGGCGGTCAGCGCATCCGGCGGCATCTGCACCGCCAGATCCGCGAACGTGGTGTTGCAGGACCTGGCGAACGCCATCGTGGCATCGACGGTGCCGAGGTCGAAGCCGTGTGAGTTCCGGATCTCCCGTCCGTCGACCGAGAAGACCCCGGGGCATCCGACGGCCTTGGTCGGAGTGATCAGCCCGGCTTCCAGACCGGCGGTCGCCGTGACCACCTTGAATGTCGAACCCGGCGGGTACTGACCGGTCAGCGCGATGCTGCCCTGCGCGTTGGCCGCCGTGTTCTGCGCGACGGCGAGGATCTCGCCCGTCGACGGTTGCATCACCACCAGCGCCGCCGGTTGGGCCAATGGGGCAAGCACCTTCTCGGCGTTCTGCTGCAGCGTGCCGTCGAGGGTGACGATGACGCGGCTACCCGGGATCGCCGGGTGGTCGGCGAGCGTCTCCAGCGCCCCGCCGGTGGTGTCGATGATGGTGACCTTCCAGCCCGGCGTCCCGGTGAGTTTCGGCGTGGCCACCGCCGTCACCTGCGGCAGCACGGCCTTGGCGAAGTCCCTGGTGGGCGGTAGGTCCCGCACCTCGGAGGGGAAGGTCAATCCTTCGATGGCGGCCAGTTCGGCCTTGCGCTTCTGGTAGTCGCGCTCGCGCAGGTTGATCACCGTGTAGCTGACGTCCGCGGACTTGACCCGCGCCGCGGAGGCCTGGCTCGACGGTGCCGACCCGGCCGTCGCAGAGGCCCGGGCGGATCCGGTGGCCGCGGCCTGCGCCGAGGCGGACCCGCTGTTCTCGGGCGGCGCGGTGGCCTGCGCGAGGGCGGCGGCGGCTCCGGCGACGATGCTGTCCGCGGTGATCGACGGGTCGACCGAGGCCAGGACCGGCGCGAGGGCGGCGGCCGTCGACGCCACCGCTGCTCCGCCGGCCTTCATCACCACCGAGTACACCCGGACCGGGGAGGCGAGCTGCACGTTGTTGCGGTCCACCAGGACGCCGGGCTGCGCCTCGGTGCGCCTGACGGACAGCGTCTGCCGCTCGCTCAGCTGCGGATGCACCACCGTCGGTGACCAGTCCAGCGTCCAGTCGCCGCCGGGTGAGCGCTGCCACGACCAGGTCGCCGGGTATGACCAGGTCTCCGTTTCGGCGAACGTCCAGGTGTAGGTGACCGGTGTCGTTGCCGCGTCGGGCGCCGTCCGGTTCGTCGATCCGGCGGTGACGGCGACCGAGCGCGGATCCAGGTTGGCCGTCACCTCGTCGAGGAACACCGTCGCGGCCGCCGGGTCGGAGGTGAGATCGGCCGCCTTGGCGGTGTCGCCGTCCTGCCAGGCTGCGATGAACGCGGCCAGCCGGGCCTGCGGGCCCGGTGTCGCGTCCGGCGTGGCCCCGCCGGTGCAGCCGGACAGTGCCAGGACGGACACCAGCACCACGACGATGGCCGCGGTCGACCGGGCGACGCGGGTCCGGACGGTCATCGGGCCTCGCGCATCATGCAGTCAGTATCCCCAGCGCAACCCCGATCCACGCTCGGGACATACGGGAGAACCCAAGGTTCTGGCCGTCACCGCCAGCGGTGACGCGCCGGCCGGGCACTGCTAGAACAACACCGACGCGAAGGTGCCGACCTGCTCGAAACCGATCCGGGTGTAGGTGCGCCTGGCGGCGGTGTTGTAGGCGTTGACGTACAGGCTCGGTACCCGGCCGAGGTCGTGCTGGATGGAGCGGACGACCGCGGCCATGGCCGGCGCGGCGAGTCCCCGGCCACGCAACTGCGGGTGCACCCAAACGCCTTGGATGAGGGCGACAGTGTTGGACAGGGAACCGATCTCGGCCTTGAACACGACCGTCTGCCCGTCGAAGCGGGCGTAGGCGCGGCCGGCACCGATCAGTTCGGCGATCCGGGTCCGGTAGGCGCGGCCGTCGTCGCCGTCCCGGGGGTCGATGCCGACCTCCTCGGTGAACATCGCCACCGCGGAAGGGAAGTAGGTCTCCAGCTCGTGCGGGCGCACGGTTCTGACAGTCGGGTCCACCGGTCCGTACGGATCGGTGGTGCAGGCCAGCAGCGGCTGGTCGGGACGAACGTCGCGGGCCGGTCCCCAGCGGGGCTCGAGCCTTTCCCACAGCGGCAGGACCAGGTCGGCCTGCCCGAGGATCGTCGCGCATCTGCGTCCCCGGCGACCGGCGATCTGCGCGAAGGAGCGCATCGAAGACGCGTCACCGGACAGCGGCACCATCGACGCGCCGGCGAACAGGAGCCCGTCGCGGCCGCCGCCGACGCCCCAGAACTGACCGCCCATGGCGGCCTCACTCATGCCGACCTGCTCGAAACGCGCGGCCACCATGCAATGGGAGACCGGGTCTGCGGCCAGTACCCGGCTCACCTGGCCGGCGTGTGCGGGACCGAGCACGCGCGCGAAACTGGCGGTCAGCATGGAAGCCGGTCCTCGGCGGGGGCGACCGTCCGGGCCGCATCGATCGCCGGGCAGACGGAGCCGACGTTCACGATCAACTGGTGCCTTCACAGGTCGGCGGGCGCTTGACGCACACAATGCCAGAAAGCACAGTTCGTCAGGGAGTTCCCGCTCGACCCGCCGGCGCAATTTCGTACGGCTGGAGCAGTGCGCTCAGGCGAGACTGACCGAGGGTTCTCCGCTCACCACACCGGCGTCCCGCATGGCGTCGGCGAGCCGCATCGCTTCCTCGATGAGGGTCTCGACGATCTGCGATTCCGGCACGGTCTTGATCACTTCGCCCTTGACGAAGATCTGTCCCTTGCCGTTGCCGGATGCAACCCCGAGGTCGGCCTCCCGCGCCTCCCCCGGCCCGTTCACGACGCAGCCCATCACGGCCACCCGGAGCGGCACATCGAGCCCCTCGAGGCCCGCGGTCACCTGTTCGGCCAGCGTGTAGACGTCCACCTGCGCTCGACCGCACGACGGGCAGGACACGATCTCCAACCCACGCTCTCGAAGGTTGAGCGACTCCAGGATCTGCAGGCCGACCTTCACCTCCTCGACCGGCGGCGCGGACAGCGAGACCCGGATCGTGTCACCGATGCCCTCGGACAGGAGCGCGCCGAACGCAACGGCCGACTTGATGGTGCCCTGGAACGCCGGGCCGGCCTCGGTGACGCCGAGGTGCAGGGGGTAGTCGCACTGCCCGGCCAGCAACTCGTACGCCCGCACCATGATCACCGGGTCGTTGTGCTTCACGGAGATCTTGATGTCGCGGAAGTCGTGCTCCTCGAACAGCGAGCACTCCCACAGCGCCGACTCGACGAGCGCCTCCGGGGTTGCCCTGCCGTATTTCGCGAGCAGCCGCTTGTCCAGCGAGCCGGCGTTGACACCGATCCGGATCGGAATGCCCGCATCCTTGGCGGCGCGGGCGATCTCGCCGACCTTGTCGTCGAAGGCCTTGATGTTGCCGGGGTTCACCCGGACCGCCGCGCACCCGGCGTCGATGGCGGCGAAGACGTACTTGGGCTGGAAATGGATGTCGGCGATCACCGGCAGCTGCGACTTCTTGGCGATGATCGGCAGTGCCTCGGCGTCGTCGTTCGTCGGGACCGCCACCCGCACGATCTGGCAACCCGATGCGGTCAGCTCGGCGATCTGCTGCAGGGTCGCGTTGATGTCGGCGGTGACCGTGGTGGTCATCGACTGCACGGACACCGGCGAGTCGCTGCCGACGCCGACGCCGCCCACATCGAGCTGCCTGGTCCTGCGGCGGGGCGCGAGGACGGGCACCACCCGGTCGGCGGGCATGCTGGGCAACCCCAAACCGATTGGCGCGGGGCCGACGGCGGTGGAGGTGGCTCCGGATGGACTGGTGACGGACATCAGACGGCTTTCTCGAAAAGGAATCGGTCGGACGGGAGCAGCGGCGCGGTGCGGGTCACCCGAACAGCTTGACGGGGTTGACGATGTCGGCGACCAACGTCAGGGCGGTGAGCCCGATGAACAACAATGCCACCACGTAGGCGACCGGCATCAGCTTCGCCACGTCGAACGGTCCGGGGTCCGCCCTGTGCCGAACCTTCGCCCATCCGCGGCGCACCCATTCGATCATGGCGCCGAGGATGTGCCCCCCGTCCAGCGGCAGCAGCGGCAGCATGTTGAGCAGGAACAGGCTCATGTTGAAGCCGGCCACGAGGTTGAGGAACAGCACCCACTTGTCCGTGGTCGTCGTGCTCTGCGAATCCAGGATCTCGCCGCCGATCCGGCCGGCGCCGACGATGCCGACCGGCGAGTTCAGGTCACGCGGTTGGTCGCTGACGATCGCGGTCCAGAGCGCCGGGATCCGGGCGGGAATGGCAACCACCGCTTTCGCCGCGGCGCCGATGAATTCACCGGTTCGGGTGATCGCGGCACCGAACGACTGCGCAACGTAGGGCGCGGTCACGGAGATCCCCAAGAAGCCGGCCTGCTTGACCCCTGTCTGCTGGCCGGCGTCGTCGATCACCGGCCGCTGGGTCTGGACGATCGGCACGGCTACGGTGACCTGCTGACCGTCCCGGACGTAGTCCAACTGCACCGTTTCACCGGCCGCAGCCTGAATCAGGTCGGTGAGCTGATCCCACCCGGTGATCGGGGTGCCGTTGAACGAGACGATCGTGTCCCCGGGCCGGAGCCCGGCGAGCGCGGCGGGCGTCTGCGGGTCCGAGGCCTCGCACTGGCTCCGCTGCGCGGTCCCCGCAGCCGCCGCCGGGATCACGCACTGGCTGACGGTGGCAACCGTGGTGCTCTGCGTCGGCACGCCGATGCCGACCAGCAGGATGCTGAAGATGCCCACGGCGAGGATGAGGTTCATCAGCGGCCCGGCGGCCATCACCACGATGCGTTTGGCGGGATGCAGCTGGTAGAACTGCCGGCCGTCGTCGGCCTCGGTGACCTGCGAACGGTCACCTGCCCGGGTGTCCTCGACGATGTTGCGGACCAGTCCCGCGGCGCCCATCGCGGTGGTGGCGATCTTCTGCCGGCCGTCCGGTCCCGGCGGCACCATGCCGATCATCCGGATGTACCCGCCGAGTGGGACGGCCTTCACGCCGTATTCGGTCTCGCCCACCTGCTTGGACCACAGCGTCCTGCCGAAGCCGATCATGTACTGGGTCGTGCGGACGTTGAACAGCTTGGCGAAGGTGAGGTGGCCGAGCTCGTGCCAGGCGATGGAGAAGAGCAGGGCCAGCACGAACAGCACGATGCCGATCACGGTCCACATCAGCCTGCCGCCCCCGTTCCGTCATTCGTGGCACCTGAAGTGGTCCCGACGAAGGCCACCGCTGCGGTGGCGTGCGTACCAATGATCTCCCGGGCCCTCGCCCGGGCCCAGCCCTCGGTGGCCCAGACGTCGGCCACGTCCCTGGGGTTGCCCCGGGCGTGATCGGCCCCGTCAAGGATGCGCGCCAGCACATCGGAGATGCCTGTGAAACCCAGGTGGCCGGCACGGAAGGCGGCGACGGCTTCCTCGTTGGCCGCGTTGAACGCGGCCGGCACGGTGCCGCCCGCGCGTCCGGCGGCGACCGCGATGTCCAACGCGGGGAACGCCGCCCGGTCGACCGGCTCGAATGTCCACGACGCGGCTCGGGAGAAGTCGCAGGCGGTGGCCACCCGGTCGAGCCGGCGCGGCCAGGCGAGCGCGAGCGCGATGGGCAGCTTCATGTCCGGCGGGCTCGCCTGCGCCAGGGTGGACCCGTCGACGAAGGTGACCATGGAGTGGATGACGGACTGCGGGTGCACCACCACGTCGATGCGGTCGTAGGGGATGCCGAACAACAGGTGCGCCTCGATCACCTCCAGCCCCTTGTTGACCAGCGTCGCGGAGTTGATCGTCACCACCGGGCCCATCGACCAGGTGGGATGGGCCAACGCCTGCTCGGCCGTGACGGTCGCCATGTCGGCGGCGGCGCGCCCGCGGAACGGGCCGCCGGACGCGGTCACCACCAGCTTGGCCACCTCGGAGGCGGCGCCTCCGCGCAGGCATTGCGCCAGTGCGCTGTGCTCCGAGTCGACGGGCACGATCTGCCCCGGCGCGGCGGTGTCCAGCACCAGCGGACCGCCCGCGACCAGGGACTCCTTGTTCGCCAGGGCGAGCACCCGGCCCGCCCGCAGGGCGGCCAGCGTGGGCTCCAGGCCGATCGATCCGGTGATGCCGTTGAGCACCACGTCCGCCTCGACCGAGTCGACCAGGTCGGTCGCGGCGCGAGGCCCGTCGATCACAGCGGAACGGCGACCGGAGAGTGCGTCCGGCCGCCGACCGGCAACCGCAACAACGGCGTCCGGGTGATCCGCCGCTTGGCGCGCGAGCAGCTCAGGGTTACCGCCGCCCGCGGCGAGCCCGATCACCTCGAACTCCTCCGGGTGATCCGCGATCACCTCGAGCGCCTGGGTGCCGATCGATCCGGTCGAACCCAACACCAGCACCCGGCGGCGGTCACCGGACCGGACCACGGGCCCTTCGGCGGCGGCGGGCGCTGTCGGTACTGGTGTCACGCAACCATCTTCCTCCACCCTCCGGATCATCCGGACCGGTCTCGGCCGGCCCGCGCGGTGAGCTGAACCACCGCATCTGCGGGGGCGACGGACATACTGGCCTCATGCCGCCCCGCAGGACGCTCAGCACTCGCTGGGTGGCGGTGGTCATGGTGGCGGCGCTGGTGTGTTCGATCGCCGTGGTGTGGAGTCTGATCCAGCTGACCGACGGCTCGTCCGCCTCGTCGTCCACGCCGGCCGCGCCGGCGTCGGGCAGTGGGCCCGAAGCGTCGCCGGCCGGGTCCGGAACAGCATCCGGCGCCGGATCGCCCGCGTCGAGGTCGTCGGCCACCACTCCGGTGTCATCGCTGAGAGGCTCTGCGCTGCAACGTTCCTCGGGGTCGGCGGCGACCGCGGTCGTGCTGCCCGGCTCGGGGCTGACCCTTCCGGCCGCGTGGACCGGCACCGCTGACCTGACCATCACCGTGCTGGGTAGGTGCGCGAAGACCGGTGGTACGTCGTCGTACACGAGGCAGGCGGAGGTGGCGTTGCAGCCGCCGGCGGCCGGCTCCGGACCCATCCCGGACGCCAATCCCCTTTCCCTGACGCTGGGTATCACCCCGGCGGGCGTGCCGGGGCTGTCGCTCTACTCGGCCGCGACCGGACCCGACGGAGCGGTGCGGCGGACGTGGTGGCTGGCCACCGGAAAAGCCAAGGGGCCGGAACAGACGGGCCGGACGGAGATCGCCGGCGTGCTGATCGATGACCAGCCGGTCGGCGGCGTCCTGCCGCCGAATCTGTTGATCGACAACGAGACCGATCTCCAACCCTGCGAGACAAGCAGCACGGTCCGGGTTCCACGGATCCTGGCGGCGGGCTCGACGCTGAACGGTTGGGTGACCGCGACCACCGGCCATCTGGACCTGACGGCGACCACCACTGACGGCGAACGGTCGATCAGGGCGGTCATCACGCTGTCCCGCAGTGGCGCCTGAGCGGGGGTGGATCCGTTCGCAGATCGGCTGCCTCGGGCCTGCGGTGGTGGTGGCTGGGCGTCCGCCGGGTTCAGGCCGGCCGGGACTGCGCTCCGTCCATGGCAGCGAGCCGGTCGATGGGCGTGTTGAACTGGATGACGGCGGTGGCATCGCCGGCCATCCGGATCTCGGTGAGCGCGCAGTTGCCGACGTCCGGGAACACGCTGCGGTAACGCGCCAACGGAAGTTCGAGCAGTCGGCAGAGCGCGAGCCTGATCACCGTCGTGTGGGCGACGATCAGCACCCTGCCACCGGGGTGCCGGGCGCCGACGTCACGCAGCGCCGCCACGAATCGTTTCTCGGCAGTGACGGGGTGCTCACCGCCGGGCAGGTGGTGCAGGACCGGGTTCCGCAGGAACGCCCGCCGCTCGGCCGGGAACCGGGCCGTCATCTCCGCGGCCGTCAGACCCTCTGCGGCACCGAAAGCGATCTCCCGAAGCCGTTCGTCAACGCTGATCGGGGCGCCACACGCATCCGCGCACAAGGTTGCCGTCACCCTGGCGCGGCTCAGCGGTGACGTCCACACCGCCCCGAGGCCGGCCGTCCGCGTCCACCGCGCCAGCTCCGCGGCCTGCGCCAGGCCACGGTCGGTCAGCGGCACATCGCTGCTGCCGGCATAGCGGTTCTCCGCATGCCACACCGTCTCTCCGTGCCGGACCAACACCAGCCGCGTCATCAGCAGATCCCGGGGTCGTCGAGCGGATCGCGGGAAGCGACCCGTGTATCGCGATGCAGATGACACGAAAGATAGTGCGGTTTTGCCCGCGACGGGTCGAGAAGTGGCTGGCACCACACATGTGCACGAGGCGCCGGTGCCCGGACCGGTCGGCGCACCGGCCCGGCCACCGGTCCGACAGGTACCCGGCCGGTGTGCCCACCGGTCAGCCCGACGCCGCGTCGTGCAAAGATGCCATCAGGCGATCGCAGCCCGGTTGCCGCACCCGCACCGCACAACTGATCCGGGAGGACCCGTGGCCGGCACGTCACTCGAGCACCGTTCCGCAGCGGGCGACGACGAGCAGCAGCACGGCACCGAGGTCGCCCGCTTGCAGACCGGCGAAGTCGTCAGCTACAACCCGGATGCACCGAGCGAGGAGTGGGGCTGGCACGGCAGCTGGAGCCAGATGGCGCCGCGCGGCTCCCGGTTCCTGCTGTGGCTCGGGTGTGCCGGGCTGTTTCTGATGATCTTCGGCAACCAGGAGTCGAACGTCGAGAACTGGTGGCTGGCCGTTCTCGGCACGCTGATGGCCATCTGGCTGGTGTGGCGAGAGGTGCACCTGCGCAGGGAACGGGCCCGCCGGCCCTGATCGACCCGTTCGTGCAGGCTATGCCCAGCTCTGTTGGTGCCGCAGGCCACGTCGTCGGCCTGGCGCGCCCGGTCGGCATCGGCCGTCGGTCCGCCCGATCGCGGGTGTCGGTCGAGAGGCGGTCCGACGAGTACGAGCCACGGATGCTCGGCGCCCCGATGGGCGCAGGCTACTGCTCGGCCGCCGCCAGCTGCCCGCAGGCGGCGGCGATCTCCTGACCTCGGGTGTCGCGGACCGTGCAGGCCACGCCCTGGGCACGCACCCGCCGGACGAACTCGTCCTGCACCGGTCGAGGTGATGCGTCCCAGACCGAGCCCGGGGTGGGGTTGAGCGGGATCACGTTGACGTGCACCAGTTGCCCGAGGCGACGGCGCAGCAACTCGCCGAGCATGTCCGCCCGCCACGGTTGATCGTTGATGTCGCGGATCAACGCGTATTCGATCGAGACCCGGCGGCCGGTGGTGTCGGCGTAGGCGCGGGCGGCGCGCAGTACCTCGTCGACCTTCCAGCGGTCGTTGACCGGCACCAGCGTGTCGCGCAGTTCGTCGTCGGGCGTGTGCAGTGAAACCGCAAGCCGGACCTGCATCTTCTCGGCGGTGAGCTTCTCGATGGCCGGCACGAGCCCGACGGTCGACACCGTCACCGACCGGGCGGAGATGCCCAGACCCGCGGGTGCCGGCGCGGTGATCGTGGTGATTGCGGCCAGGACGCGCTTGTAGTTGGCCAGCGGCTCGCCCATCCCCATGAACACCACGTTGGACAGCCGGCCGGGCTCACCGAGGGCGCCGTCGCGCGCCGCCCTGGCAGCCAACCGCACCTGTTCCACGATCTCTGCCGTCGACAGGTTGCGCTGCAACCCGCCCTGCCCCGTCGCGCAGAACGGGCACGCCATCCCGCAGCCGGCCTGACTGGACACGCACAGGGTGATCCGGCCGGGGTAACGCATGAGGACCGACTCGATCAGCGTGCCGTCGTGCGCGCGCCACAGCGTCTTGCGGGTATCTCCGTCGTCGCAGGCCAAGGAGCGCACCTCGGTGAGCAGCTCCGGCAACAGTCGCCCGACGAACTCGGCGCGCCCGTCAGCGGGCAGATCGGTCATCTCGGCCGGGTCGCGGGTGAGCCCGGCGAAGTAGTGCCGGGCGAGCTGGGAGGCCCGGAAAGCAGGCTGCCCGGCGTCGGTGACGGCGGCCCGGCGGCCGGCGGCGTCCAGGTCGGCGAGGTGCACCGGCGGCATGCCGCGCCGGGGGGCGGTGAAGACCAGCGGGAGGGTGGGTGCCATAACCGGTCCAGTGTTCCATGATGGCCGCTCTCGGCCGGCCCCCTGCACGCCGACAGTCCTTCCGCCGTCCCCTCTTCACGGGCCGCTTCGGAGCGACCCGCGACGACGGACGGTCCGGGCGGGTTTTGCGACATTCCGGACAATGCGGGCGCATGCATCGGAATCGGCGCCGCATTGACGCCGGTCTCAGGCCACATGTCGGACTCGACGTCATCTCGTCGACGTCACGATCACTCCACAGCAGGCACCGCTCCACACAAATCCATACCACAGATCGCCCGAATGCTTCTGTATTTATCCGAATATGTTGACATCGCTGGCCCCAGGCCCTATAACTGTGTGCACAGCCACAACGTCAAGTCGCCGGGTCCGGCAACAGGGGCCAGGATTCAAACGGCCCGACAGGGGAACGCAGTGGTCGGCGTCACCCGAACGTGACCGCCGGCAGAGCCGGTCGCCACCCGCCCGGCGCGCAGCAGGACAGGTCCAGCAGCACAGGTCCAGCAGCACAGGTCCAGCAGCACAGCCCCACGCAGCACAGCCCCACGCAGGACCCGCATCCGGCGGGCCGCAGACAACGGAGTCGACATGTACGCACCTGAACGGCAGCAGGCCATCCTCGGCCGCGCCCGCTCGGAGGGACGTGTCGACGTCAACACCCTGGCGGAGGCCTTCGACGTCACCGCCGAGACGATCCGCCGTGATCTGACCGGGCTGGAACGCCGCGGCGTCCTGCGCCGGGTGCACGGCGGCGCCATCCCGGTCGAACGACTGAGCATGGAACTGCCGGTCAATCAGCGGTTCGAACTCAACGCGGCGGAGAAGGACAGGATTGCCAAGGCGGCGCTGGAGCACCTCCCCGACGGCGGTTCGATCATCGTCGACGCCGGCACCACCACGGTCCGGTTCGCCGAGCTGCTGCCGCCGGACCGGCAGTTCATCGTCGTCACGCACGCCCTGCCGATCGCCGCGTTGCTGGCCGAGCGGGCCAACCTGACGCTGCACCTGGTCGGCGGGCAGGTTCGGCCGGGCACGCTGGCCGCGGTCGGCAGCTGGGCCGAACGGGACCTGGCCGCCGTCATCGCCGATGTCGCGTTCGTCGGCACCAACGGCATCACCCCGGCTCGGGGGCTCAGCACCCCCGATCTGGCCGAGGCCGCCGTCAAACGCGCCCTCATCCGCTCCGCCCGCCGCACGGTCGTGCTGGCGGACCACAGCAAGTTCGGCCGCGACGAGTTCGCGCACGTCGCCGATCTCGCCGACATCGACACGATCATCACCGACAGCGAAGTGGAAGCAGAGATGGCAGAAGACATCCAGACCGCAGGACCCGAGGTGATCCGCGCATGACCCGTGCCGCAGACACCACCGCCGCGACAGCCGTTGACCCGAGCCGTGATTCGCCGACGGCGGGTCCGGTCGTCACGGTCACGCCCAACCCCAGCCTGGACCACACGGTGGAGGTCGACCAGCTGGTGCGCGGCGAGGTGCAGCGCACCGGCCACGCCCTCATCGAGGCCGGCGGCAAGGGCGTCAACGTCGCCCGCGCGCTGGCCAAGCACGGACACCGGACGACGGCGATCCTGCCTGCCGGTGACGATGCCCAGCGGATGGTGACCCTGCTGACGCCGCAGAAGGTTTCGACGCTCCCGGTGCCGATCGCGGGAGCCATCCGGACCAATATCGCGGTCGTCGAGGCCGACGGGACGACCACAAAGCTGAACGAGCCCGGAGCCACCCTGTCCGAGGACGAGGTGACCGCCCTGCTGGAGACGGTCGAGAAGGAACTCGCCGCGCGCCCCAGCTGGCTCGTGGCGGCGGGCAGCCTGCCCGCCGGCGCGCCGGTCGACTTCTACGCAAGGGTGACGAAGTCCGCTGTGGCACAGGGTGTCCCGGTTGCCATCGACACCTCCGGCCCCGCCCTGGCCGCCGCCATCGACGCCGGCGCCACCGTCGTGAAGCCCAACCTGGAAGAACTCCAGGAGCTGATCGACACCCCGCTCGTCACCGTCGGCGATGTGGTCGACGCGGCCCGGCAACTCCGGGAGCGCGGCTGCAGGGACCTGCTGGTCAGCCTCGGCGGACACGGTGCCCTGCTGATCACCGCAGCGGGCTCGTGGTGGGCCGGTGGTCCCCCGCTGGTCCCCCGGAGCACCGTCGGTGCGGGTGACAGCACGCTGTCCGGGTACCTGCACACGGTCGGCAGCCCGGCCGAGCGGCTCGCCGGCGCCGTCGCCTGGGGCAGGGCGGCGTGCCTGCTGCCCGGCAGCACGGTCCCCGGCCCGCAAGAAACACAAGCCTGCGCCGACGCGATCCGCGTCGTCGCCGATCCCGATCCCCTCCAAGCAGTGAAGGACGTCGCATGACAGACCTCATCACCGAAGATCTGGTTGTTCTCGACCTGGTCGCCAAGGACAAGGCGGACGCCATCCGGCAACTCGCCCAGAAGCTGCAGGCAGCAGGCAGGGTGACCGACCTCGAGGGGTTCCTCGCCGACGTTGCAGCCCGGGAGGCCCAGATGGCCACCGGCATGCCCGGCGGCATCGGTCTCCCGCACGCGCGTTCCGAGCACGTCACCGCGCCCTCGCTCGGGCTCGCCAGGGTTCCGGCAGGTGTCGACTTCGGCGCTCCGGACGGCCCGGCCACGCTGGTGTTCCTCATCGCCGCTCCCGCCGGTGGTGGCAGCGAACACCTCACCATCCTGGCGGCGCTGGCCCGCCGACTGGTGCGCCCCGCATTCCGCCAGACGATCATCGATGCCCCCGACGCCGCGTCGGTGGCTTCCTACGTGCAAGGAGAGGTGGGAGGTCAATGAAGTTCGTCGCCGTCACGTCGTGCCCAACGGGCATAGCGCACACGTACATGGCCGCGGAGAATCTCGAGCAGGCCGGTAAGGCCGCCGGACACGAGGTTCAGGTCGAGACCCAGGGATCGGCCGGCACCGTGCCGCTGCCCGACGACGTCATCGCCGCCGCCGACGGCGTCATCTATGCCGCGGACCTCGAGGTGAAGGGCAAGGGCCGGTTCGCCGGCAAGCCGTTCATCGACGTCGGCGTCAAGAAGGCCGTCCACGACGGGCCAGCCGTGCTCGCCGCGGCCGTCGCCGCGGTCGAGAACGCACCCAAGGGCGGCGTGGTCGCCGATCCGGCGGCCGCCGGCGCCAGCCCCGCCGCTGCGGCATCGTCCGGCCCGGCCACCCGCAGCGTCGGCGTCGGCACCCGGGTCCGCCAGTGGCTGATGACCGGTGTGTCGTACATGATCCCGTTCGTCGCAGCCGGCGGCATCCTCATCGCGCTGGGCTTCCTGTTCGGCGGCGACGAGGTGGTCAGCAAGCTCTACGGCGGCACCGTCGACGGCGTCACCTTCGCCGACACGGCCGGCACGCTGCCCGTGGCGTTCCCAGAAGGCGGCAGCTTCGACCTCATCCTGCAGCAGGCCGGGTTCGCTGGCGTGCTGTTCGTGCTGGGCAAGGTCGCCTTCTTCATGCTGGTGCCCATCCTGTCCGGGTACATCGCCTTCGCCATCGCCGACCGTCCGGGGCTCGTCCCGGGCATCGTCGGTGGCCTGTTGGCCGGTGTCCTCGGCGCCGGTTTCCTCGGCGGGCTGGTCTCCGGCTTCGCCGCCGGTGGCATCGCCTATGCGCTCACCCGGCTGCGGGTACCCAAGGGTGTCCGCGGCATCATGCCGGTGGTGGTCATCCCGCTGGTCTCGACGATCGTCGTCGGACTGTTCATGATCTACGTGGTCGGCAAGCCGATTGCGGCCGCGACGACGTGGCTGACGGATTGGCTGACCGGCCTCGGTGGCTCGACCGCGATCGTGCTGGGCATCGTGCTGGGCCTGATGATGGGCTTCGACCTCGGCGGCCCGGTGAACAAGGTCGCCTACACCTTCGCGGCGGCCGGCCTGACCACCGCCATCACCAACTCCACCGGCGGCACCGCGCTGGTCATCATGGCCGCGGTGATGGCCGCCGGCATGACTCCGCCGCTCGGGATGGCGCTGGCCACCGCCGTCCGGAAGCGACTGTGGACCGAGGCCGAACGGGACAACGGGCTGGCCTGCTGGCTACTGGGCGCCTCGTTCATCACCGAAGGCGCCATACCGTTCGCGGCCGCCCACCCGTTGCGGGTCATCCCGTCCACGATGGTCGGCTCGGCCGTCACCGGCGCGCTGGTCATGGGCTTCGGTAACGAGTTGCGCGCCCCGCACGGCGGCATCTTCGTGCTGCCGCTGGTCAGCAGCCCGGTGCTGTACGTCATCGCCATCGCCATCGGCACGGTGGTGACCGCCGGCATCGTGATCGCCCTGATGAGCATGGACAAGTCCCGTACCGAGGCACTCGCCGAGGAAGAGGACATCCGCGAAGGCATCGCCGCCTGACGGGGTCGACCGTTCGCACAACGGCCGGGACTGCAACGATGTCTGACGCAGTTCCGGCCGCGGGCGCCGGGGCACTCCCTGCACCTGCGCCGAATCCACTCTTTCGCCGTCCCACCCGGTCACCGGCCGGGAGAACAAGGAGTACCGCAATGCCGAGCCGCAAAGTCACCGTCGCCTCCCGCGTCGGGCTGCACGCCAGGCCCGCCTCGCTGTTCGTCCAGGCCGTCACCGCGACCGGGTTGCCGGTCACCATCGCCAAGTCCGGCGGCGACCCGGTCGACGCCCGGAGCATCCTGATGGTGATGGGCCTGGGGGTCGGCAGCCAGGAAGAGGTCGAACTGACCGCGGAGGGGGACGGCGCCGACGAGGCCCTCGACAAGCTGGTCGAGCTGCTCGAGATCGACCACGACGCAGCCTGAGCACTCCCCGGCCGGTGCGCACCGGTGTGCCACCGGGCGTCTCGGACGCCCGTGCACCGACGCACCAGCCGGGGTCTGCCTCGTGCTGCTCGGGACATCGTCCTGCTCGGGACATCGTCCTGCTTGGGACACCAGCCGGAACCACAGCGACATCGGCATCCCGCTCCCCCGCCGTCAGCGTCGGCGATCCATTCCTGACGAAGCGCGGCAATACCTTCGCACCGATCACCCGTGCACAGCCTCGATCACCGGGTCCGGGCCATTTCAGACATCCAGCCCTGCATCGACACAGGAGTTGACCGACCATGACGAGCACCACGACGACCAGCGCCTCGACCTCTTCCGCATCCGGGTCGACGGGATCCGGCACGCCCAGCCTGACCGGCATCGGAGTCGGCCGCGGGTCGGCCGTGGGATCGGTGGTGAAGCTCGCGCCGGCGGCCCGCCCACCGGCCAACGAGCCGGCGCCGTCGGACGTCGTAGGCACCGAGTCGCTGGTCAAGGCCTCTTTCGACTACGTGGCCGACAACCTGCGAGCCCGCGCTGCCGCCGCCAAGGCCGCGACCGCGGCCGTCCTCGAGGCGACCTCGCTGATGGCCCAGGACCCCGGTCTGTTCGCCGACGTCAAGCGCCGCATCGAGTCCGGAACCGGCCCCGCGACGGCCGTTGACCAGGCAGTGGAGGGCTTCTGCAAGGTGCTGGAGGCCAGCGGGCCCTATTTGGCAGAGCGGGTCACGGACCTGCGGGACGTTCGCGACCGCATCGTCGCCAAGGTGCTGGGGCTGCCCGAGCCGGGCCTGCCCGCGCTCTCCAAGCCGACCGTCATCGTGGCCGCCGACCTGGCGCCCGCGGACACCGCGACGCTGGACCTCGACCACGTGGTCGGCATCGTGACCGAGCTCGGTGGCCCGACGAGCCACACCGCCATCATCGCCGCCCAGCTCGACCTGCCCTGCCTGGTCAGGGTTGCCGGCGCGCTGGAGCTCCCGGAGGACGCGACGGTGGCCATCGACGCCGCAGCCGGATCGGTGGTGATCGACCCGGACGACAACCTCCGGGAGGCGATCGTCGCCCGGGCCAAGGCGCGGGCCGCACTCAAGACCGCCACCGGAGGTGCCGGCCGGACGGCCGACGGGGTGGCCGTGCAGTTGCTCGCCAACATCGGCGCCGTCGAGGATGCCGAACGCGCGGCAAAGGAGGACGTGGAGGGCGTCGGGCTGTTCCGCACCGAGGTCTTGTTCCTCGACTCTGCCACCGCGCCCACGGTGCAGGACCAACTCAAGGCCTACACCAAGGTCTTCACCGCGTTCGGCGACCGCAAGGTGGTCATCCGAACGCTCGACGCCGGCGCCGACAAGCCGTTGGCGTTCGCGCCGGGCGAGGAGGAGGAGAACCCCGCCCTGGGTGTGCGCGGGTACCGGATGGACCGGCGTTTTCCGCAGCTGCTGGACGACCAGCTGGAGGCGATCTCGCAGGCCGCCAAGGCGACCGGTGCCAAGGTGTGGGTGATGGCGCCCATGGTGTCGACCGTGCACGAGGCGAAGGCTTTCACCGACAAGGTGCGGGCGCACGGCCTGCCGGTCGCCGGGATGATGGTCGAGGTTCCCGCGGCCGCGCTCCGCGCGCGGCACATGATGAAGATCGTCGACTTCGCCAGCATCGGCACCAACGACCTGACTCAGTACGCGATGGCCACCGACCGGATGGCCGGTGAGCTCGCCGAACTGTTGGACCCCTGGCAGCCGGCCGTGCTGGATCTGATTGCCGCCACCGGTGAGGCGGGCAAGGCGGCGAACAAGCCGGTCGGCGTCTGCGGCGAGGCGGCCAGGGACCCGCTGCTCGCGCTGGTCCTCGTCGGACTCGGCATCAGCAGCCTGTCGATGGCTCCCTCCGGCGTGCCGGCCGTGCGGTTCGCGCTGTCCCGCACCGACCGCGCCGCGTGCGAGGCGATGGCGGCCGCTGCGCGCGACGCGGTGGACGCCGCCTCCGCCCGCGCCGCGGTGGAGAAGCTGGTCGACCCCGAGGTGCTGCTGGCGCTGTAGGCGTGACGGAGGGATTGGTGCCGCCCGCGGCTCTGTCGGCCTCGGGCGGCACAGTCGTCCTTCGTGTACTGCGGTCCAGCAGCGTCGACGGCCCGCCTGCGTTCAGGACCCTCCGTCGGCCGCGTCCACGTCCCCCACGTCCAGCCGGGCGCAAGCCTCCCCGGCCGACGGCGGTGAAGATCTTTCAACTCAGCGATCTGCTGGCCACCGGCACCGCCGCGGTACCACCGCCATCGCAGCGCTCATCGCAACCTCGGGGACGAACGCAGGCACTCGATCAACCACCACGGACACCGACACCGTCGGCAGAGATCAGGGCCGAGATGTCGGCAGCGCCACGGCAGAGATGTCGGCAGCGCCAACGCCGGCACCAGCAGCACTGAAGGCGGCATCGACGACGAGGCATTCCGTACCTTCCTCGGCGACAGGACCGACTGAGACACTTGTAGCTGCAGTCGGCCGGAGATCGACGACCAATCCGACGTCGTGCAAGCACAGCAGGGGTGCCGCTTCACCGGAAGCGGCACCCCCTGCGGTGCGGAATCAGCTCTCGACGGTCACCTTCCCGCCAGCCCGCTCCATCCCACGTTCCACCGCCTGGATCAGATACGGCCGCAGCTCGACGGCCGGGATGATCGTGTGCACCGACCCGACTTCCCGTGCCCGCTCGATGTTGTGGATCTGCTCGAATTCGGCGGCCACCTCGCCGAGCTTCTCCGAACGCACCTGCGCCCGCAGGTCGCCGAGTTCCACCCGCAGCTGGCTGCGATCGGCGTCGTCGGTGGCCTCGGCGATGCGCGCCTCGAGCTCCTTGATCCGCTGGTCGTTGACCGTGCGGGTGTTGACGTCCCGGGTGAACACCACGGCCGCCGCCGGCGCACCGCCGATCACCGAGGCGAACGAGCCCTCGACCGCGATGACCTCCATGTTGTCGTTCAGCGCACCGGAGAACACCACGAAGGCACCGCCGTGGTACCGGGAGATCACGCAGAACACGATGGGCCCGTCGAAATTGACCATGGCCCGGCCGATCTCGGCCCCGTACTCCAGTTGGATGTTGCGCAGCGACTCCGGTGACCCGTCGAATCCGGACAGGTTCGCCAGCACCACCAGCGGCCTGCTCCCGGACGCCGCATTGATCGCCCGGGCCGTCTTCTTCGACGACTTCGGGAACAGCGTGCCCGAGGTGAACTGATCCGGCCCGTCCGTCGGCAGGATTCCCCGCCGCGGGACGTTGCGCGATTCGATGCCGACGATGACGACCGGATGCCCGCCGAGGTGCGCGTCGATCACCACCGACGTGTCCGCGTCCGCCATCCCCGCCCAGCGCTCCAGGGTGCGGTGGTCCTGGTCGGCCACCGCGGTGATCACCGTGCGGATGTCGAACGGCTTCTTGCGGTCCTTGTTCGTCTCGGTCGAGAAGATGTCGCCGACCGTCGTGAACGGGCTGTCCGGATGCACGTGCGGGAATTCGCGGACGTCGCGGTCCAGCGGGTCGCTCGTTTCCGCCCGGCGCGGGAACCGCTCCCCCGGTGCCACGTACGAGTGGTCGTAGTGAGCGAACAGGATGTCGGCCGCCGCGCTGAGATTCGGCGCCCAGTACTGGGCCTCGCCGTTCGGGCCCATCACCCGGTCGTAACCGCCGAGACCGAAGTTGTCCTCCGCGGAAACCCCGCCGGAGTAATCCAGTGACAACTTGCCGGTCAACACCATGGCGCTGTCCGGCGTCATCACCAGGACGCCCTTGGTGTGCATCAGCATCGTGGCCTCGGCATTCCAGTACGGCTGCGCTCCGACATTGATGCCCGAGACGACGATGTTCACCTCCCCGCCGTTCTGCGTGAAGGTGATCAGCCGGCGCAGCGCCTTGGCCACGCCGTCCATGTTCTCGGTGCCGCTGTCCATGGCAATCTTGGCGCCCGAGGACAGCGTGAACCATTCCACCGGCGCGCCCAACCGCTCTGCGAGATCGACGGCGGCGACGATGATCCCGCATTCGCGGACGGCAAGCGTCCCCAACCCCTTGGTCGGGTCGCCGAACAGTGCGACGCGGGTGATGCCCTCCGGGTAGCGCCGGGTCGGCGTCGTCACGACGCCGGCCACCACACCGGCAGTGTTCCGCCCCGGCATTCGCTGCACCGGGACGAACGCGCCGGCGTCGTCCAGGTCGTACTCGGTGAACGAGCCGTCCGCACCGGTCAGCATCGGCACGATCTCGTACGGGTACGCGGTACCGCGGGCGGCGGCCCGGCGGACCTTCTGGGTGTATTCGTCGAGCGGCTCGAGGGGTTCGGTCGGCGGGTCGGTCACCGTGACCGTGACGCCGGCGCCCGCCTGGTAGACGAAGCGCAGCGCCACATCCCGCAGTGCGTCCTCGCTCTCCGGAAGGCGGGCGAGCACCGTGATCTCCGTCAGGCCTGTCCCCAGGGTCAGCGGGGCACTCATCTTCGCGAACCCCTCGAGGTCGGACAGCGGGATCTCGATCGTCGGCCACACGTGCAGGAACACCCGGTTGTTGTCCAGCCGATTCCTCCCGTCCCGCTGTGCCTGCACGCGCCGGATGCTCTCCAGGCAGGCCGCGAGGACCCGCTCGGCGGCCGGGAACGCGATCACCTTGCCATCGGCGTCCCGGCGCGGGGCGACATCGCGCAACTCGGCCAGCGCGACGAGTCTTTCGTCGGCGGGATTGTCGGGCGCGACCAGATGGAACAGGTAGGCCCCCTCCGGCGCGGGCATCCGAGTTCCGGTGAAGTTCTTCAGCCGCCACAGATCCAGCCGCTGACCGGTCAGCGGGTGCATGTCGCGGATGATCTTCTCCTCCGCCAGCCCGCTGCCGGACGGCCGGAAGGTGAACTGTTGCACCGTCGGGTCGACGGTGCGGCACACCGTCACGGTCACCCGTCGGCCGGCGGCCAGCGTCGAGCACCGCTCGAGCGCGTCGCGCAGGCTCGCCGACACCTCGTCGGGGTCGGCCGGTGCATCTGTCCAGGACAGGTAGATGTCGGTGACGACGTGCGTCGGGTCCGGTGCGCCGGCGGCCTTGGCGTCCAGCGCGGACAGGGCGTCCGCCAGGTCGTCATGCCGGGCGATCGACGAGATCAGGTACAGCCGCTGCCCACTCAACTCGAAATCGCCGGTGACGTAGGAACGGCCGTCCTCCTCGAACGCCTTGACATCCTCCAGCGCCCGGACCCGGTAGTACCGCCGGGTCATCGCCTCGAGCATCGCCTGCGCCCCGGGGCCGTCGGCCGTGAGTTCCTCGGCGAGCAACCTGATCAGCGGCTCCGGGCTGACCACCAGCGCCTGGATCCGCTCCGCGTACTCCTTCGCGTCCGGGTGCTGGCCCAGTGCCGCGAGGTGCGCCCGGACATCGGAGTAGACGTGCAACCGGGCGTCGTCGATCAGCGGCCGCTCATAGGCCTCGTAGCGGATGCTGCGCGCGAGATCACCGACCACCGGATAGCGGAGCCGGGTCGCCACGACCAGCCGCTCGACGACCTCGCCGATCGCCAGCCTGGTCTCCTCGTTGAAGCCCTGGACGGTGTTGCGCCAGCGCTCCAACAGCATCGTGACGATCGGCAGCTGGTCAGCCGCCCGCTCCTGCGCCAGGAAGATCCGGAACACCGCCTCCCGCAACTCCGGTCCGGGCTCCAGATCGGTGACGCCGTAGTGCTTGAGAACGGCGAGCAGCCGGCTGCGGAACGCCTCGGGCAGGCCTTCACGTTCGACGTCGAGCGAATGCAGGTAGGAGTGGAAGTACTCGCGCGGGCTGTGCACCCGCTCGTCGGCGGCTTGTTCCTCACCGGCCGGCCGGTTCCGGGACAACTCGCACACGTCGGCGAACGTCGCCAGCACACCCATCGAGGCGCGCAGCAGATCCGGATCCTCCAGGCTGGTCTGGTTCCGGGCGCGCTCGTAGTCCACGATCAGCTTCCGACCGCGGGCGCCGGTGACGTCGTAGCCCATGATCAACGCGCGCATCCCGGCGAGCGTTGCCAGGGATTGGTCATACGGAGTCGCCGCCGGGGCCGCGGAGACGTCGGAGAACTCGACCGTCGGTGTGGTGCTCGCCGCGGCGTCTTCGTCGATCCGGTCGATCCGCAGCAGCGCACCGCCGCCATCGACCTGAGAGTTGACGCCCACCAGGATTTCTCGCACCCGGCCCGCGTACGGCGCGCGGACCGCGGTCTCCATCTTCATGCTCTCGAGGATCATCACGGTGTCGCCTGCCTCGACATCGGCACCGGCCGCGGCCCGCACTGCGACGACCACGGCGGGGGCGGGCGAACGGACGACGCCGCCCTCGTCCCGGCTGACCCGGTGACTGACGCTGTCCACCTCGACGAGGTGACCGGCCGGCGTGGTGGAGGCGACGATGTGGTGCCGGCGGTCGCCGATCGTCAGCCGGCTCTCGTAGATCGACATCCGCTCGAGTTCGACCTCGACGACGTCCTTGCCGCCGATCTCGATGCGGTAGCGGCGGGGACTGATGTGGGCGACGTTGAGGCTGTAGGTCTGGCCCTGGTACCCCAGCTCCACCTCGCGGCCCACGACGTGGCTGGCGCGCGGCCGGCCGCCGTGGGCGGAGCGGTAGAAGTTCTCCCGCTCCAGCTGCTCCTCCTGTTCGTAGACGTCGACACCGACGTACAGCAGCGCGGCGTCCGCGTGCGCCGCCAGCCGCGCGGTGTCGGTCAGGCCCACCCGGTCCAGCCAGCCGGTGTCCGCAGTGCCGTCGATGACCTCGGGACGGTCGAGCAGCTCCAGCAGGAATGCCTTGGTGGTCGTCCCGCCGTTCACCACGACGGTGGTCTCCCGCAGCGCCACCCGCAGTCGGGCCATCGCCTCCGCGCGGTCCCGTCCCCAGGCGATGATCTTGGCGACCATCGAGTCGTAGTCCGGGGAGATCGCGTCACCCGTGGCGATGCCGGTGTCCACCCGGATCCCGGGCCCGGTCGGCAGATTCAGCAGTTCCACCTTGCCCGGAGACGGGGCGAAGCCGTTGTCGGCGTCCTCGGCGTTCAGCCGGGCCTCGATCGCGTGACCGAACCGCGGGGGCGCATCACCCTCCAGCCGGTACCCGTCGGCGACCATGATCTGCAGTTTCACCAGGTCGAGCCCGGTGGACTCCTCGGTGATCGGGTGCTCCACCTGCAGCCGGGTGTTCACCTCGAGGAACGCGAACATCTTCTCGTCCGGCTGGTACAGGAACTCCACCGTGCCGGCGCCCTGGTAGCCGGCCTCCTTCACCAGCGCGATCGCGCCCTTGCGCAGGTCGGCGTCCTGCTGGGCGGTCAGCGCGGGGGACGCCGATTCCTCGATCAACTTCTGATTGCGCCGCTGGATGGAGCAGTCCCGCACGCCCGGCGCCCAGGCGTTGCCGTGGTTGTCGGCGATGATCTGCACCTCGATGTGCCGGCCGCCCTGGACGAGCTTCTCCATGAAGACGACCGGGTCGTTGAACGCCTTCTGCGCCTCGGACTGGGTCCGTTCCAACGCCTCGGCGAGTTCTTCGGGCTCGCGGACGACCCGGATGCCGCGACCGCCGCCGCCGCTGCGGGCCTTGAGGATCATCGGGTAGCCGATCGCCTCGGCGTGCCGCAGGGCCGATTCCATGTCCTCGACCGGGCCCTTGCTCCACGGCGCGACCGGTACGCCGGTGGCCTCCGCGAGGTACTTGGCCTCCACCTTGTCGCCCAGCCGGCGCATCGCGTCTGGTGGCGGGCCGATGAACGTGACGCCGATGCGCGCGCACAGTTCGGCGAAACCGGGATCCTCGGCGACGAAGCCCCAACCGACCCACGCGGCGTCGGCCCTCGCCTCCTTCATCGCCCGCTCCAGCTCCGCGTGATCGAGGTAGGGGCTTCCCTGGTCGCCCTTGTCCCGCAACCGCACGCCCTCGTCGGCCAACCGGACGAACAGCGCATGGCGCTCGATCTCGGTGTGCAGCGCGACGACCTTGATGCCGTATCCGAACTCCGAATTCAGCTCCCGGACCGCGCGGATCAAACGCACCGCGGGCTCACCCCTGTTGATCACAGCTATGCGCGAGAACATTCGGCCGGTTCCTCCGTCTACCTCGATGTGCTGCCGCTGACCACGTCACAGCCACACGTGCGCTGCTCTGTGCTGTCTCGTCTCCGGATGGCGGGGAGCCCAAACCCCTTCGAAAGGATTCACTCGATCGGCACGGCCGGAGCGATCCCATCCTGGCCTGTCCGGCTGCGACTCGCAGAACCGCCCCCATGTTCGGGCGTCTCAGAGGTACTGCGCGACCAGTTCCGCCGCGTGCCGCCCGTACGAGGGGCCGTGCGAGACGGCGTGCACCAGCACGGGGTGCAGTTGATGCAGCCCGATCAGGGACCGCCAGTTCCCCGGTAGTGCGGCGGCCTCGGCGTACGACCGCATCACCCGATCGAGGTGCTCGGTGCCGAACAGGGCGAGCATCGCCAGGTCGGTCAACCCGTGACCACCATGCGCGGCCGGATCGATGACGACCGCACCGCCGGACCCGTAGAGCACGTTGCCGCCCCACAGATCGCCGTGAATCCGGGCCGGCGGTCGGCCGTCGTCGAACTGCCCGTCGTCGAGCCGGCCACACAGCTGCTCGACGGCCTGCAACGTCACCTGGCTCAGGTGGCCCACCCGCACCGCGGCCCGGGCGAACGGCAACAGCCGGAGCCGGCCGTAGAACCGACCCCATGACGAGAACGACTGCACCGCAAGCTGTTGTCGACCGATCCACCCCGTCCCGATCCACCCGGGCGGCCCGCCGCCGAAGTCGGCCGCGCCGGCGGCGTGGGTCGCGGCGAGGGCGCGGCCGAAGTCCTCCGCGGCCTGACGAGTGGCCGGCGCCCGCTCGACCCGGTCCAGCACGATGCCGTGCGCGTCGACCTCACGGACCCCGACGACGTCGACGCCCCCGACGGCGGTTGCCTCCGCCAGCCAACGCAGACCCGCCGCCTCCCACGCGAAGAACCCGTCGGGAGCGTCGGATCGGTGCTTGGCGAAGGTGCCGTCTGCCGCGCTCACGGGCGGGTCAGGCCAGCCCGAGTGACTTCATCCGCTCGGTGTGTCCCTGCTGCAGTCGGCGGAACAGGGCCGCGATACCGGCCAGATCGCCGGACCCGGTGACGATCAACTCCGCCAGGGTGTCCCGATCGGCGACCACGTACTGAGCCTGCGTGATGGCCTCGCCCAGCAGCCGCCGTCCCCACAGCGCGAGCGGCCCGGTGAGCCGTGGATCGGCCTGACACGCCTTGCGCACCTCGCGCACCGCGAATGCCGAATGCCCGGAGTCGCCGAGGACCTCGAAGACCAGGTCCCGCGTCACGGGGTCCAGCCACTCGGCGATCTCCCGATAGAAATCGGCCGCCAGACCGTCACCGACGTGCGCCTTGACCAGGGACTCGAGCCAGGAGTGCGGCGCCGTCGAGTCGTGGAAGGCGTCGAACGGCGCGACGAACGGCTTCATCGCCTCCTCCACCGACACCGATTTGCTCTCCAGGTGCCGGGCCAGCGCGTTGAAGTGCCCCATCTCCGCCGTCGCCATCTTCGACAAGGCCACCCGCCCGGTCAGTGTGGGCGCCCATCGCGCGTCCGCGGCCATCCGGTCGAACGCCGACAACTCGCCGTACGCCAGGACACCCAACAGATCGATGACAGCCTGCTCGGGCGGCAGCGGCCTGGTGCGCGCGTCCTGCGGCAGTCCGTTCGGCGCTGCCTGCTGCGCTCCGGTCATCCCGCACTCCGTCCTCGACACCGGGAGGAAACCCGTCGGCAGACGGCGTCCCCTGAGCTGGCGTTGTCGTCGATCAGGGCCCGGAGGAGTTGTCCTTCGGGATCGACCCCGAGCCTAAAGCCCCGGCACCGTGCCGGCTCGCGCGACCGGCGCGCCGCGGCGCGGTGCTGAGCGGCTCGAAAGAGGAGGCCCGGCGGGTACCATGGGCACGGACAGGCGGCGCAACGATTGCGCCGCCGCACTGTGCGCGCGTCGTCCCGCCGGTCGCCCCGGAAGTCCGACGGCTGGAGCGGGACCCCCGTATGGCTGAGGTCCGACACCATCCCTCCGCCTGCTGCGTGAACGCGCGCGGACGCGAGGAAGGCTCTACCCATCATGACTTCTGTTCCTGCCGCCGATCCGGCGGACCACCGCAGCACCGACGACCCGGACGGTGTGGTCGCCGACGCCGCCATCGATCCGGAGGACGCCGCGCTGAGCCACCCGCTCACCGCGAAGGCGCCGGTCGAACCGGAGGCGCCGACGTTCGGCGAACTGGGCACCGACCCACGCATCGTCGCCGCACTGGAGGCAGTCGGCATCGAACGCACCTTCGCCATCCAGGCGCTGACCCTGCCGATCGCGCTGGCCGGCCACGATCTCATCGGGCAGGCCCGCACCGGCATGGGCAAGACGCTGGGATTCGGGGTGCCGCTGCTGCAGCGGCTCGCCATGGACGAGGCGATGCCCGCCGCCGCCGACGGGAAGCTGCCGGCCGGCCGCGCACCCCGAGCGCTGGTGATGGTGCCGACCCGCGAGCTGTGCGTGCAGGTCACCCGTGACCTGCACCAGGTCGGCAAGTTCCTGGGACTGTCGGTGACATCCGTCTACGGCGGCCGGGCCTACGAACCGCAGATCGCCGCGCTGCATGCCGGCGTCGACCTCGTCGTCGGCACCCCCGGCCGGCTGCTGGACCTGGCCAACGGCGGACATCTCGTGCTCGGCGGCATCAAGGTGCTGGTGCTCGACGAGGCCGACGAGATGCTGGACCTCGGCTTCCTGCCGGACATGGAGCGGGTGCTCGCCATGGTTCCGGACGTCAAGCAGACGATGCTGTTCTCCGCCACCATGCCCGGCCCGATCCTGACGCTGGCCCGCACCTTCATGTCGCAGCCGACGCACATCCGGGCCGAACTCGCCGCCGAGGGCGCGACCCACACGCTCACCAAGCAGTACGTCTACCGGGCGCACGCCCTGGACAAGGTGGAGATGCTCGCCCGGCTGCTGCAGGCGCGGAACCGCGGGCTGACGATGGTCTTCACCCGCACGAAGCGGACCGCGGCCAAAGTGGCCGACGAGCTCACGGAGCGCGGGTTCGCCGCCGCCGCCGTGCACGGTGACCTGGGTCAGGGCGCCCGCGAACAGGCGCTGCGGGCGTTCCGGTCGGGGAAGGTCGATGTGCTCGTCGCCACCGACGTCGCCGCGCGCGGCATCGACGTCGAGGACGTCACGCACGTCGTCAACTACCAGTGCCCCGAAGAGGACAAGACCTACATCCACCGAATCGGCCGGACCGGCCGGGCCGGCAAGACCGGCATCGCGGTGTCGTTCATCGACTGGGATGACCTGCCCCGGTGGAAGCTCATCAACGAGTCGCTCGGTCTGGATTTCGCCGAACCGGCGGAGACGTACTCCACCTCGAAACATCTCTACGCCGACCTCGACATCCCGGAGGGTGTCACCGGACGGTTGCCCTCGGCCCAGCGGGTGCGGGCCGGGCTCGGCGCGGAGGTCGTGGAGGACCTGGGTGAGACCGGTGGCAAGCGTCGCCGTGCCGGCGGTGCGGCGCACTCCGGTCGTGGGCGCGGTGCCGGACACGGCAACGGCGGCGAGTCGGGGGGCGGCCGCAACCGGAGCCGCACCCGGGGCGGACGGTCCGGTGCCGCCGACTCCCCGACCGCAAAAGCTGTCGAGGCGGTCGCCGGTGTCGAGGTGCAGGCAGCCGGTGACGGCGGTGCGGTACCCGCGCGACGTCGCCGGTCCCGGCGGCGGACCCGCGGCGGCTCCCCCGCGGCCGGCGCGCCGGTCACCGAATCACCGGCCGCCGGCTGACCCTGCGCCGTGCAGCACACCGCGCGATCACCGCGTTTGCGTAGGCTCGCGCGGTGACCCTGAGTGCCGCCCGCCGCAAGACGATCGACCGCGTCGTCGCGGCCGTCCTCGCCCTGGTGGTCGTCGGTGCCGGCGTGGTCGTGTACCTGACCAGCGACGCCCGGGCCACCACTTCGGTGACCGGGTCATCGGCATCCCCGCCCGCTCCGGCGTCAGACGTGCCGTCCGCGTTGCGCGAGTCGTGGACGCTGCCCACCAATCCCGCCATCGGGGCCGTCGCTTCGCCCTACGGGACCGTGGTCACCGCGGACGCGACCGGCGTCACCGGGCACGATGCGGTCACCGGCGAGACCCGTTGGTCCTACGGGCGCAACGAGCCGCTGTGCGCGGTCGGATCCGGTGACACGGACGCTCCCGGCGTGGACGCCAGGGGCAAGGTGCGCGGCGTGATGGTGGTGTCGGAGAAGAACGGCTACTGCTCCCAGCAGATGCTGCTCGACCCGATCACCGGCGAGCGGCACTACTACCGCACCAGCCCCAACCAGCCGCAGGGGTCGCTGGCCTTCGGCGGTCCCTACGCGGGGTGGCTGGGTCCGACCCTGGTCGAGCTGTGGCGGGACGATCTGGTGCGGACGATCCAGTACGGGGACCTGCCGTCACCGCCCAAGCCGAACGCCCGGCACACCGGCTGCATCTTCACCGACATCGCTCTCGCCGACGTGCAATTCGCGACGATCGAGCACTGCGACGAGCAGGGGCCGAACGCCCGGCTGGTGATCAATTGGTCGACGCCGGACTCCGCGCCCGACAAGCCCGACGACCAGGACGTGTTCAAGCACGACCCGCGCGCGGACATCGACACCGGCGCACCGGCGGCCCGGATCGTGGGCATCACTGCCGATCGAGTGGCGGTGCTGGTGTCCGCGCCGGGGCCGGAGGTGGTCGTGTACGACGAGAAGGGCACTGTCACGTCCCGGACCCCGGTCGACATCCCGGCGGCGTCGATCGTCGCGGCCGATGCGCTGACGCCCGACGGCCACACCCAACCGACACCCGCTGTCCGGGACGGCACCGCCCGCTATTCACTGATCGGAGACCGCCTGCTCGGCGTCACCAGTGAGACGGTGCAGGTCACTGTCCCGGTCACCACCACCACACCCTCGTCGGTGACCGAGGCGGCGCCGCCGACGGCCGGCTTCCTCGCCGACACCACGCCCTCCGACGCGCCGCCCAGCACGGAGACCAAGCAGGTCAAGGACCTGACGGTCGCCTGGACGAAGAATGGTGCGCTCGGGCTGCCCGCCGTGGTCGGCGACATGCTGCTGATGCCGGTCGATGGTGGTTTGTCGGCCTTCGTCGCGGCGAACGGGAACCCGGGCATCGCGCCGACGACGGTCCCGGTCGACCGGGCCGGCTACACCGGCCGGGTGGACGCCGCCGCGGTTGGCGACATGGTCATCGAGACCCGCGGCGACCGGGTCGTCGGGTTGACCCCGCGATGACCGAACCCGCGATGACCGAACCCGCGATGACCGAACCCGCGATGACCGAACCCGGAATGATCGAACCCGTGATGACCGAACCTGCAACGACCCAAGCTGCAACGACCCAGGCTGCAACGACCGAGCAGCTGACGCCGACCTCTGCGGCCGCCTGCACCATCCCCAGCGCCGTCGGGCCGCTCGCAGCTCTGGTCGCGGAACCGCAGCCTGCCGCCGCACCGGTCGGCACCGTGCTGATGCTTCCCGGCTACACCGGATCCAAAGAGGACTTCGTGCCGCTGCTGGACCCGCTGGCCGGTTTCGGGTTTCGCGCCGTCGCCATCGATCTGCCCGGGCAGTTCCAATCCCCCGGGCCGACGGCGGAATCGGCGTACACACCGCTTCCGCTCGGACAGGTGTGTGCCGGCGTGGTGCGACACCTGGCGCAGACCTCACCGGTGGTGTTGCTGGGTCACTCCTACGGGGGGCTCGTCGCGCGGGGCGCGGTGCTGGCCGGCGCACCGATCCGCGGCCTGGTGCTGCTCTGCTCCGGGCCGGCGGCGTTCCGGTCCGGGGACCGCTACGACTCACTGGTCGTCGGCGAACCGATCCTGCGCGAGCACGGCAAACAGGTCGTGTACGACAGCACGGTGGCGGTGGGGCGGGCGGCCCGCCGAGTGGTGCCACCGGATCTGGCCGACCTGCTGCGGCGGCGCTTCCTGTCCTCGACCGAGGCCGGACTGCTGGGCATGGGCATGGCGCTGCGGACGGAACCCGACCGGGTCGGCGAGCTACACGACGTGCTGACCCGCTCCGGGACACCCGCCGCCGTGATCGCCGGCCGCGACGATGACGCCTGGCCGCTGCCGGACCAGCAGGACATGGCCGAGAGACTGGGCACCGAACTGGTGCTGATCGACGGCGCGCACTCCCCCGCCGTGGAGAACCCGGACGGCTTGCTTGCGGTGCTGGTGCCGCTCTTCCGCGGGTGGGTCGCCGCCGACTGAGTCGGCGCGGGCGCTCATCCACCCAGCGAGTGTCCGGATGAGCGAGTCACCCGCCCGCGGGGTGGCGCGTAGGCGGTCACCCCGCCGGCCGGGTGCGAAGTAGGCGGTCACCGCGCCGGCCGGGTGCGGAGTAGGCAGTCACCGCGCCCGCGGGTGCGGAGTAGGCGGGTCAGCCGCCGATCCGCGCCGGCCCCACCGGTTCGGTGACGCCGTTGGTGCGCGCCACCAGGGCAGCCAGCACCTCGGGATCGGTGGACTCCGCACCGAGCCGCAACACCTTGTTGGTGCCGTGGTAGTCCGACGACCCGGTGATGAGCAGGTCGAGGCTGCGTGCGATGGACCGCAACTCGCCCCGCTCCTGCGCCGAATGGTCGGGATGGTCCACCTCGAGCCCGCCGAGGCCTTGCGCGGCAAGCATTTCCAGGTACTCAGCGGTCAGCGCCCGGTATTCACCCCGACCCCGGGGATGGGCGATCACCGATACCCCACCGGCCCCGGTGATCATCCTGATCGCAGTCGGCAGGTCGGTGTCGGCCTTCCGGACGTAGAACCGGCCATTGCCGGCGAGGTAGGTCGCGAACGCCTCGTCGACGGAGCCGACCACCCCGGCCGCGACCAGCGCCTGACCGATGTGCGGTCGCCCGATCGGCGCGCCGTCGGCGATGCCGAGCACCTGCTCCGCGGTGATCGGCACGCCGGCATCCACCATCTTGCGGACGATCCCGAGCCCGCGGTTGAGCCGCTCCCCGCGGAGCCGCTCCTGCTCCGTCACCACAGCGGGGGCGGCCGGGTCGAACAAGTACCCCAGTACGTGCACGCTCACCGGCCGTTGCCCGACGTAGGCCACCGTGGAGAACTCCGCACCGCGGATGACGGTCAGCCCGGCCGGCCGCGCGCGCAGCGCGGGACCCCAGCCGTCCGTCGTGTCGTGGTCGGTGATGGCCACGACATCCAACCCCGCAGCGACCGCGGCCGACATCAACCCGGCGGGACTGTCGGTGCCGTCGGAGGCGGTGGAGTGGGCGTGCAGATCGATGCGCATCGCAGCCCATCCTGCCCGTGTTCACCGGCCGCGCCGCCCTGGCTCGCCGATCGCCCGATGTGGGTAGGGCAACAGGCGAATGCTTCGTCACGGCGTCGGCCACCCGCCACGAGTACCGTGACCTGTGCAGATGCCTCGGTCGGGGGTCGGCAGGCTGCCCAGCATCGAGGAACGGAGGTGTTCACCGTGCCCGTACTGCCTTCGTTGCCATCGCTGCCGTCGTTCACACCGACCGCTCGCCGGAGCCGAATGACGATCGTCCGGCCGCACCATCACGACAAGCCGGCGGCGACGCCTGCACCGCACCACGGTGTCCAGCACCTCAAGCACGCGGAGTCGATCGTCGACTGCGCGGCCTACTTCGACGGGAAGCGGGCACCCGGCTGCTCCGATCCGATCGAGGCGATCACCCGGGTCCGCACGCAGGGGCGCGGTTTCGTCTGGATCGGCCTGCACGAGCCCGACACCGAGGACATGACGCTGGTCGCGGAAACCTTCGGCCTGCACGAACTGGCGGTTGAGGACGCGGTCCAGGCCTACCAGCGACCGAAGATGGACCGCTACGAGCACTCGCTGTTCCTCGTTCTCAAGACCGTCTGCTACGTCGACCACACCACTGGACGGGCCGTGGAGATCGTCCAGAACGGCGAGATCATGGTCTTCCTCGGGGCCGACTTCATCATCACGGTCCGGCACGGCGCCCACTCGCAGCTGACCGGGGTCCGTGCGGGGCTGGAGTCCGATCCGGAGCAACTGGCGATCGGCCCGGCGGCCGTGATGCACGCAATCGCGGACCGCATCATCGACGAGTACGTGTCCGTGGTGGAGGACGTCGAGGACGACATCGACGAGATGGAGATCTCGATCTTCACCACCGAGAAGCCGGTCGACATCGAGCAGATCTACCTGTTGAAAAGGGAGATCCTGGGGCTGCGCCGCGCGGTCACCCCGCTGACCCCGGCGCTGCGGGCGCTGTCCGGCACGCCGCACCAGTTGGTGCCGGCGGAGATCCGCGAGTACTTCCGCGACGTCGAGGACCACCTCTCGGTGGTCACGGAGCGCGTCGCGAACTTCGACGAAATGCTGACCACCCTGGTCAGCGCTGCGCTCGCCGAGGTGACGACCCGGCAGAACGAGGACATGCGCAAGATCTCCGCGTGGGCGGCGATCGCGTTGGTACCCACGGCGATGGCCGGCATCTACGGGATGAACTTCGAGCACATGCCCGAGCTCGGCTGGACCTACGGTTACCCGATGGCGATCGGTCTGATCTTCGCCATCTGCGTGCTGTTGTTCATGCTGCTCCGCCGTCGAGGCTGGCTCTGACCGGCCCGTTCCCGACCGGCTTACCGGCGACCGGCATGCGCGCGACCGGCTTGCTCGCTGCCGGCTTTCCTGATCGGCTTGTCCCCTGATCGGCGCGCCGTGACCGCCCGCTCGATGCGTGGTGCCATGCCACCCGACTCGGGTGATTTTGCACGCCGAACAGGCTGCGGATCCGTTTCGTAACCCAAATGTGGCTCACAACGCGAACGATGTGGTCCGGAACTTCCGGCCGTTGTGTCACCATCGTGGCGGAACGGGCAGGAGCCCGATCCAGGCGCTCTCGCACATATCGCGACGCACCACTGCACCGGTCGAGTCGACCACGAGCTGGAGGAAGAACAGATGGAAAACTTCTGGAGCGTCATCTGGGTGGTGATCTGGAGCTTCGTCTTCGTCGCCTACCTGTTCGTGCTCTTCTACATCCTGACCGACCTGTTCCGCGACCATCAGCTGAGCGGCTGGTTCAAGGCGTTGTGGATCGTGTTCCTGATCTTCGTGCCGTACCTGACGGCGCTGGTCTACATCATCGCGCGTGGACGCGGCATGGCCGAGCGCCAGGCGTCCGCCGTCAAGGAAGCACGCAGCGAAACCGATGCGTACATCAAGCATGTCGCCGCCAACGGCGGCAAGTCGCCGGCCGAGCACATCGCTGACGCGAAGGCACTGCTGGACAACGGCACGATCAATCAGGCGGAGTTCGACAAGTTGAAGTCGAAGGCGCTGGCCTGACGCACGCCCGCGTCCTCGACGCACACGGGACGGCCCGCTCCGGACGAGATCCGGAGCGGGCCGTTGTGCTGTGCGGTGTGGGGGTGCGGTCCGGGTGGTGACGCGCCGAGAGTCGATACCCGCGCATGCTTCCCGCGACGTGTTTCAGCCGCGGCGACCGAGTTCCATCCGGGACAGGATGTCCCGGGCCTGCTCGGCGGTCCGCGGCTGGCACAGCACGTCGTACCGCCTGGCCACCACCTGCGATGCCGAGGTGAAGTCCCGGCGACCCTTGGCGACGGAGTATCCGAGGTAGCCCATGACCGCACCGAACACCGCGCCGATGGCGATCGAAGCGAGGATCAGCAGCAGGATGCCGCCCTGCACGGGCGAGAAGACGAACATCAACAGGCCGACGAACAGCCCGATCCACGCTCCCGACGCCGCACCGGCGGCGGCCAGCTTGCCGGCCGTCAGCCGGCCGGTGACCCGCTCGACCAACTGCAGGTCTGAGCCGACGATCGTCACGTCCTGGATGGAGAAGTTCTGCTTGATCAAATGCTCGACCGCCGCCTGGGCGCTGGCGTAGGTCGGATAGGCGGCCACCGCGAACCCGGTGGGTGGGGTGGGCAGATTGGGTACGGCAGTGGTTCCACGGAATCCGATGGGCGAGGTCACGACAGACCACCTCCTTGTGGTCACCATGCTGACACATGCGCGTGTGCAACTTATGGGAGTCCGACTGCCCCCGGAAGCGCTTTCCGGGATCATTCTGCGCGAGCCCGTTGACCCACTGCCGGGCGGGCAGGCGGACGGCGCGACTATCCTGGACCGGGCCTGAGACCCCGCGACCCCGCCGGGCAACCGAATCCGGCCACCGCCCGCAGATGTACCAACGGGCGAACCCCAGACCGGCCGCTGTGCGCCGGGCCGACGACCCCAGAAGGAACCATGGCTGTCACCGCCGACGACGTTCGTTCCGCACTCGCCACCGTCAAGGACCCGGAGATCCGGCGTCCCATCACCGAGCTGGGCATGGTGGACGAGCTCACCGTCACGCCGGACGGCGTGGTGCGGCTGACCGTGCTGCTCACCATCGCGGCGTGCCCGCTGCGGGAGACGCTCACCACCGACGTCACCACCGCGGTCCGCGGCGTGCCGGGCGTGACCGATCTGCAGTTGCAGCTGGGCGTGATGACCGACGAGCAGCGCACGGCGCTGCGGGACAACCTGCGCGGCGGCGCCACGAAGGACATCCCGTTCGCCCGTCCCGACTCGCGGACCCGGGTGTACGCGGTGGCGTCCGGCAAGGGCGGGGTGGGCAAGTCGACCGTGACTGTGAACCTGGCCGCCGCCCTGGCCGCCCGTGGACTTGCGGTCGGCGTGCTCGACGCCGACGTATACGGATTCTCGATCCCCCGCATGCTCGGCGTCACGGCGCGGCCCACCCGGGTGGGAGAGATGATCCTGCCGCCCATCGCCCATGGCATCAAGGTGATCAGCGTCGGGATGTTCGTCGACGGCAACGTGCCCGTGGTGTGGCGCGGGCCGATGCTGCACCGCGCCCTGCAGCAGTTCCTGGCCGACGTGTTCTGGGGTGACCTGGACGTGCTGCTGCTGGACCTGCCGCCGGGCACCGGGGACATCGCGATCTCCACGGCGCAGCTGATCCCGACGGCGGAGCTCCTGGTGGTCACCACCCCTCAGACGGCGGCATCGGAGGTGGCCGAGCGGGCCGGCGCGATCGTCACGCAGACCCGGCAGCGGATCGCCGGGGTGGTGGAGAACATGTCGGCGATGACGATGCCCGACGGCACCCTGCTGGAGCTGTTCGGGTCGGGGGGCGGTGAGCAGGTAGCCGCGTCGCTGAGCAAGCTGACCGGCGCGACGGTGCCGTTGCTGGGTCAGATCCCGTTGGAGGTGGACCTGCGCACGGCCGGTGACGCCGGCGTGCCGCTGGTGATTTCCGCCGGGCCCTCGCCGGCCACCGAGGCGCTCAACGGTGTGGCGAGCGCGCTGGCCGGTCGGCAGCGGCCACTGGCCGGGGTGTCGCTGGGCATCGCCCCCGCGCGGAAGTAGACGCGGACGTAGGCGGAGAGCCGGTCGGGGCAGAAGGCCCGGACGTTCCAGGGACAGCGTCCGGGTCGCGGCGGGCTGCGTCTGCGCGGCGGGCTGCGTCTGCGCGGCGGGCTGGGTCGGATGGGCCCCGCCGTCGAGATCGAGTGAGACCGGTTCGGCTCGGGACCCGGTCGGGTCAGGTGCCGTCGGGATCGAACGGCGGCCGCTCCCCCGCGGCGAGCGCCTTGATCGGCCCGTGCGCTGTGGCGCCACCGACCAGCTTCGGAGCGGCCAGCGACTTCGTCATGGATGGCGGCAGGTGCGGTGGCACGTCCGCGGCGGCCATTCCGCCGACGGACCCGTCGCCGCCGTGGTCACCTACGCCGGTCAGCGGGTCGACGCCGGCGGAGGACGCCGGGGAATCCGGCCCGTGACCGGACAACCCGAGGAAGCCGGTGATGCCGCCGGAGAACTCGTCCCCGAGGATGTTCTTGCCGATCAGCCGCTTCGGGTGCAGGTCCCGGAGGTCGCGCAGGTCCTGGATCTCCTTGAGGGACTGGAGGTCGGCGACCTGGCGTCGCAGCTCGTCCAGTTCCGGCCCGATCTCCCGGCGCAGTTCCGCCTGCGCCCCGGCGGCCATGGTGCGGACCTTGCGCAGCGACGTCATGACCCACGACACCGCGGTCGGAATCCGTTCGGGCCCGAGCACGAAGACACCGACGAGCACGATGATGGCGATTTGACCCCAGGACAGGCCGAACATGTGCCGGCCTCCTCCCGTTTCGCACCGACGGCATCAGAATAGCCCCGCACCGTGGCGCCACTGGTGGCCAATCACCGGTGTGGTCCGGCCGGCGGGATCCTTTCCGGCTATTCCGCGCCGAGCGTGACGTTCACCGTCATCTGCCGGCCGTCCCGCGCCAGCACCACGGGAACAGTTGCGCCGACAGCATTTTGTCGGACCGCGACGACCAGTTCGTCGGCGTTGCCGACCGACCGGTCGCCCACCTTGATGATCACGTCCCCCTCGGCGATGCCGGCCGCGGCCGCGGGACTGCCCTGCTGCACGTTCTGCACCTGGGCACCGTCGGTGACGCCGTCGGTCGCGGACCGCGCGTTGATGCCCATCGTCGAGTGCTGCACCTTGCCCGAACGGATGATCTGCTCGGCCACCGACTTGGCCATGCCGATCGGGATCGCGAATCCCAGCCCGATCGATCCGCTGGAGTCACCGCCCAGGGTGCGGATCGCGGTGTTGATTCCGACGACGGCACCGGAGGAGTCGACCAGCGGGCCACCTGAGTTGCCGGGGTTCACCGCGGCATCGGTCTGTACAGCATCGATCACCGCGTCGGTGTCCGATCCCCCGCCCTGCAGGCGCACGGGACGGTCCTTGGCCGAGACGATGCCCGTGGTGACCGTCCCGGCGAGCCCCAGCGGTGAGCCGATGGCGATCACCGGGTCACCCACTGCCAGCGCAGCGGAATCTCCCAGCTGCGCCACGGTGGCTCCGCTGACGTCGGCCTTGAGCACCGCGAGGTCGGTGAGCGGGTCCCGGCCCACGATGATGCCCGGCACCCGACTCGGCTTTCCGTCGTTGAAGATCACCGTGAGCTCGGCGGACGGATCGGTGGCCGCCGTGGAGATGACGTGATTGTTGGTCAGGATGTAGCCGGTCCGGTCGATCACCACTCCGGAGCCGGTCTCGCCGGCGTCGCCGGTCCGGATCTCCAGCGACACCACGGACGGCAACACGCGTGCCGCTACGTCGGCCACCGAACCCGGCTCCCGGGTCACCGACGGCGCAACGGTGGCCAGTTGGAACTGCGGGTCGGTGACGGCGGCGGGCAGCCGGTTGGCGGCGAACACCCCGATCGTCGCGCCGACACCACCGACGAGCAGGGCGGCGACCAGCAGGCCGATCAGCGCTGAGGGCCGCAGTCGACGTTCGAACAGCGCCTGCCGCAGCGAGAACCTCTCCGCTGGGACCGGTTCGGCGGGAGCGACCTTCACCGGCTGCTCCGCCGGCGGCCCCAATTGGGAGCCCGAAGCTGGGTCGGACCAGGGATCGGCCGGAACAAACTCCGTGGTTTCCGATGACGAGGCAGCGGCCGGACGGGGCATGCTGCTCGCAGCCCCCGGGGGCCGACCGAAGGCGTCCAGCAGGTGCTCCGGCACCGGTGGGGCGCCGACCGGCATCGGGCTGTTGGTGCGGCGCGGCGCGAAGGAGCCGCCGACACCGCCCGGACGGCCGAACGCGCCGACATGCAGCGGGTCGACCGGCGGCTTCCACAGCGGCTTGGGCTCGAGTCGCGGGCGGCCGTTGCGGGACGGTTCCGCGGCAGTCGCCAGCGGCCCACCCATGCCCCGGTCTTCGCCGCCTGCGGCGACCGGCACGCGTTCGTCAGAACCGCGCCCGTCCCTCGGGCCGTCGTGACGCGAGCCACCGGGTGCGTTCGGTTCAGCCGGGCTCGGGGGTTGCGGGTCACTCATGACGTGCCGCACCCCCTCCACAAGCCTCGATCGGTCGACCAGCCCCGAGTTGCACCATGACGACCAGCCCAGATTACGGGAGCTCCCCGTGGCGCCCGGGAGCGCAAACCGTGCCTGTGCCGATGGCGCCGGTCATCGGGTCGTGGCGCCCGCTGTGCGGCCACCACTCGGGCCGACCGGCCGGTGCCCGCGTCGCCGGTCATGGGTCGCGGCGCCCGCTGTACGGCCACCACTCGGGCCGACCGACCGGTGCCGGCGTCGGGTCGGGCCGTCTGCTTCTGCGACCGTCAGGGCTCGCGCAGCTCGACCGGCACGACGAACGGCGTGGACACCCCGCTGACCAGATGGTCCTTGACCGGTCGCACGTCCTCGGCCTTCTCGGTTCCGGCGACCAGGGCTCCGACCGCCAGCCCGGCGACGAGCGCCCCGGCGCCGAGGAAACGCAGACGTCGGACCCGATGCGGCTCGTGCTGGTCGTCGTGACCGGCCCGCACGAACCGGCCCGATCGGGGGTCGATCGTCACTCCGTCGACCGGTCGGGCGGCGGGCACGGCCACCGGGATGGATCTGAGGCTGTCCAGCAGACTCGCCGGCATCGGAGGCGCCTGCGCCGACCGCAGACACGACCGTGCCGCCACCTGTTGGTTCACCTCGCATTCGCACTCCGGGCAACGCGCGATGTGTGCGGCGGCACGCTGATAGGCCACCAGCGGCATCTCGCCGTCGGCGAACGCCACGATGGCATCGAGGTTGAGGTGATCCGCGAAACCGGCTGTCATAGCACCACCCCGGATTCGTTGCTGTCCTTGCGTTCTGCCCGGCGACGCTCCAGCCCGGCCCGCAGAGCCAACCGGCCCCGGTGGATCCGCGAGCGGACCGTACCCAGCTTCACTCCGAGTGTCGCCCCTATCTCTTCGTAACTCAAACCTTCGACGTCGCACAGCACCACGGCGGCACGGAACTCGGGCAACAGGTCGTCCAGCGCAGCCTGCAGATCCGGATCGAGGTTGGCGTCGCTGTAGGCCTGCTCGGGCGAGGGTTCCCGGCCCGCGATGCGGTCGGTCTCCTCGGGCAGCGCCTCCATCCTGATGCGCTGGCGGCGACGGACCAGGTCGAGGAAGACGTTCGTGGTGATCCGATGGAGCCAGCCCTCGAACGACCCGGGGCGGTAGTTGTCGAGGGAGCGGAAGACCCGGATGAACGTTTCCTGGGTGATGTCCTCGGCGTCGTGCGCGTTGCCGGACAGGCGGTACGCCAACCGGTAGACCCGGTCACCGTGGTCCCGGACGATGTCTTCCCAGGCAGGCGGTGTCCATCCGATCTGTGCCGCATCGGATGCTGCGTCGGCCGCAGCGTCCTTCGACGGGACGCGACCGGCCGAGGATCGGCCGATCGGAATGGGCAGGCTGGACAGCGAAACCACCTCCGGGTTCTGCACGGTCGAACGACCGCGGTCCGATGATTGTTCCGGGAATCGGTGTGAGCGAGGTGTGAGCGGGCTGATCCAGACATGTCGGAACAGTGACGGCCGGGTGACATTCGGGAGGCGGTTCGCCATGGAGACCTTTCTGGGGCCCGGGACGGTCCGGGGCCGGGCACGGCGCGGGTGCGGTCCGCTGGCTCGCTCGCGTGCTACTGCGCGGTGAGCCTGAGCCAACCGTCACCGACCGGCAGGTAGGTTCACCCCGGGGCGCGCGGGAGCCGGTCCGCGGGACGGGGGCCACCGCCCGCGATAGCGTTCCCGCCCGGATCCACCCGCCCCGAGCACCCGCCCGTTTCATCTTGCCGTCGTCCCAGCGCATCGCGCCTCACGCCTGCCGTAACCCCAGGAGGTTTCCGGTGACCACCAGCCGGTCCTACGCCGAGTTCTTCGTGCCGGAGAGCGACGTGGTGCTAGCCGCCCGGGCCCGGGCCGCCGACCTGGGATGCGTCCCGATCGGTTCCGGCAGCGCGGCCGCGTTGACCTTTCTTGCCGCCGCGGTGGCCGCCCGGTCCGTCGTGGAGGTCGGCACCGGCGCGGGCGTGAGCGGATTGCACCTGCTGTCGGGCATGTCCACGGACGGCATCCTGACCTCCATCGACGTCGAGGCCGAGCACCACCGTGCGGCCAAGAAGGCGTTCGCTGAGGCTGGAGTCGGGCCCACCAGGACCCGTTTGATCAACGGGCGGGCACTGGACGTCCTGCCGCGGCTGACCGACGGCGCCTACGACCTGGTCTTCGTCGACGGCGCCCGCACCGAGTACCCGCAGTACGTCACCGAGGCACTGCGGCTGCTGCGGCCGGGCGGGATCCTCGCGGTCGACGGCGCTCTGGGCGGTGACAAGGTCGCGGACCCCACGCAGCGGGACGACGAAACCGTCGCGGTCCGGGAAGCCGGTCGACTGGTCCGAGACGACGAGACGCTGGCAGCCGTGATGATCCCACTCGGCGACGGGCTGCTCGCGGCAGTCAAGCGCAGTTGAGCCGGAGGCTTCCCGTCGGACGTGCCGGCCGCGCCGGCCTGCTGGCGGTGACGGTGGCCGCGACGGCCGTGTTGTCGGCGTGCGGCGGGGCGGACGAGCAGGCGGCCCGCGAATCGGCAGCCGCAGCCGCCTCTGAACAAGCGGCGGCTTCGTCGCAGGCAGCGGCAGCGTCGTCGGCAGCGGCAGCATCTGCCCAGTTGGCGGCGTCCTCTGCCGCAGCAGCGTCGTCAGCAGCGGCCGCGTCGTCGGCAGCGGCCGCGGCACAGGCCTCGGCGGCACAGGCCGCCTCGTCGCCATCCGGCTCGGCGGCCACCGGATCTGCGGGCAGCCCCGCCCATGCGACAACGCTGAGCCCGGACGTGATCGCCTCGGTGGCGGCCGCCGCGGCGGCAGCGGGATCGGCACCGGCGGACCCGGACCTCCCCGGCGACGACGGCGGCCCGCGGTGCCGGGGCAACGAGCAGTACGCCGACGAACGACCGACCGGGATGCGGGCCGACGCTGCCGCGGCGTGGACCGCAACCGACCAGGCCGCGACGGCCGCCGGCATTCCGCTGTGCCTGGCCGATGGCAAGCGGAGCCGGCAGCAGCAACAACAGACCTACGACGACTACGTCGAGCAGTACGGGGCGGACATGGCCGCCCAATACGTGTTGCCGCCCTCGAAGTCCGCGCACGTCCTCGGGTCGGCCGTCGACGTGCAGCCCTACGCGGCGTACACCTGGCTGGAGGGCACCGACGGCGCGCTCGGCTGGTGCCGGATCTACGACAACGAGGTGTGGCACTTCGAGTACGACGCCACGTACGTCACCTCGGGTTGTCCGGCGCGGCTGCCGCACCCGGTGCCCTGACTCGCCCGGAGTTCCGTCGGGCGCCGTGACCTCAGCCGAGGCCGCGCCAAGTGGGCACACCCCCACTCCGGACGCGTCCGGTGGGGACGTGCCCGGTCTCGTGATGGCCGGTCATCTGGGCAGGACACGGCCGGCCGGATCGGGACCACTCAGACACCGTCAGTCACGACACGGCCGGCCAGATCGGGACCACCCAGGCATGGCGCGTCAGGACATGCCCTTGCCGATCGTCACGCCCTTGCCGACCACCGTGATCCCGGCCGGGCTGACGGAGTACAGGTCGCTGTCCAGCGCAGCATCGATCCCGACCGTTGCGCCGTCCGGCACCACGACGTTCTTGTCCAGAATGCTGTTGCGCACCACCGCATTTCGACCGATCCGCACGCCCGCCATGATGACCGACCCCTGAACGACCGCCCCGGTGCCGATACGCACATCGTCACCGACGACCGACCCGGTGACGGTCGCGCCGGAGATGATCGTGCCCGCCCCGATCATGGAATCGCGAGCCGTGCCGTTCTCGACGAATTTCGCCGGCGGCAACGTCGCGGGGAAGCTCAGAATCGGCCATTCCCGGTTGTACAGGTTGAAAATCGGCTCCAGCGACACAAGATCCATGTGGGCGTCCATGTAGGCGTCGAGCGTTCCTACATCCCGCCAGTAGCCGCGGTCGCGTGCCGTCGCGCCCGGCACGTCGTTGCGGGCGAAGTCGTAGACGTGCGCCGTGCCGCGGTTGACGAACATCGGGATGATATTGCCGCCCATGTCGTGAATGGACGATTCGTCCGCTGCGTCGATGCGCAACGCCTCGATCAGCGCCTCGGTGGTGAAGACGTAATTGCCCATAGACGCGTAGGCGACTGCGGGATCGTCGGGGACGGACGGCGGGTCGGCCGGCTTCTCCAGGAATTCGTCGATGCGGATTCCGTCGCTCGCGGTCTTGATGACACCGAATTCAGTTGCCTCTTGCCGTGGCACCCGGATACCGGCCACGGTGGCATCGGCACCGGTCGCGATGTGATCGGTGACCATCTGCGAGGGGTCCATGCGATAGACGTGGTCCGCGCCGAAAACAACGAGGTAGTCCGGACTCTCGTCGTAGACGAGGTTGAGCGACTGCAGGATGGCGTCGGCGCTGCCGGTGTACCACCGCGGCCCGAGCCGCTGCTGGGCCGGTACCGGGGTGATGTAGTTGCCGATCATCTGGCTCATCCGCCAGGTGGTGGTGATGTGCCGGTCGAGGGAGTGGGACTTGTACTGGGTGAGGACGCAGATCTTGAGGTAGCCCGCATTCACCAGGTTCGACAGTACAAAATCGATCAACCGGAAATTGCCACCGAACGGAACCGCCGGTTTCGCACGGTCAGCCGTCAACGGCCACAACCGTTTTCCTTCGCCGCCTGCCAACACGATGCCGAGAACCTTGGGCTTGGCCATGGCGCTGACCATACTTCCGCCCTCCGGGCGGCGCACCCGGGGGTCGGCCAAACGTGCGGCGCCGCCTCGGTGACGCCTCGGTGAAGCCTCGGTGACGCCCTGGGGGACTCCGGACTGCGGGTCGGCGGCGGCCTGGATAGATTGCCGTCGTGCATACCGCGATCCTGACCCGAGAGTTTCCGCCCGACGTCTACGGAGGGGCCGGTGTCCACGTCGAATACCTCGCCCGAGAACTTCGCAAGCTCATCGACGTGGACGTACACGCCTTCGGCGAAGACCGTCCCGGCGCCACGGGGCACCGTCCGGCTCCCGACCTTGCCGGTGCCAACCCGGCGCTGACCACCCTGTCCGTGGACCTGTCAATGGTCGCGGCGACCGGCAACGTCGAGCTGCTGCACTCACACACCTGGTACGCGAACATGGCCGGCCACATCGGATCGCTGCTGCACGGGATCCCGCATGTGATCACCGCGCACTCCCTGGAGCCGCACCGACCCTGGAAGGCCGAACAGCTGGGCGGCGGCTACCGGGTGTCGTCGTGGGCGGAGAAGACGGCATATGAGGGCGCCGACGCCATCGTCTCGGTCTCGTCCGGGATGAAGAACGGCATCTTGGAGAGCTACCCGGCGCTGGACCCGGAGAAGGTGCACGTCATCCGCAACGGCATCGACACCGACATCTACCAGGCGACGGACGAGCGGTCGCTGCTGACCGACAAGGGCGTCGACCTGGACAAGCCGATCGCGTCCTTCGTCGGACGGATCACCCGGCAGAAGGGTGTCGGTCACCTGGTTGCAGCGACTCACCACTTCGATCCCGACGTCCAGCTGGTGCTGTGCGCAGGCGCACCGGACACCCCCGAGATCGCCGCCGAGACGGCCGCCGCGATCGCCGAATTGCAGGCCGCCCGGCCGGGCGTGTTCTGGTTCGACGGCATGCTGACGCTGTCGGAAGTGAAGCAGGTCCTGTCCGCGTCAACGGTTTTCGTCTGCCCCTCGGTGTACGAGCCGCTCGGCATCGTCAACCTGGAGGCGATGGCGTGCGGTGCGGCTGTCGTCGCCAGCGATGTGGGCGGCATTCCGGAAGTCGTCGACAACGGGGACACCGGTCTCCTGGTGCACTACGACAGCCAGGACCCTGCCGGCTTCGAGCGCGACCTGGCCACCGCCGTCAACGATCTGGTGGGCGATCCCCGGCGTGCGCAGCTCTTCGGTGTCGCGGGGCGGAACCGCGCGGTCGACGAATTTTCCTGGACCGCGATCGCCGAGCAGACGGTGCAGCTGTACCGGTCCGTGCTGGGCTGACGTGGGCGAGCCGCCGACTCGTGGTGCCGGTCGCGCGGGTCGACTCGGTGCATGCCGGACGCGACAACGCCCGGGACCCGATCCGTCTTCAGGGATCGGGTCCCGGGCGTCCGCGTCACTTCCGGTCTTGGTCCGCAAGGACTGACCGGCGTCGGCAATTACTTGACGACGACGGCCTTCAGGGCGTCACCGAGCGCTGACGCCTCGTCGGCGGAGATTTCCACGACGAGCCGGCCACCGCCTTCCAACGGAACACGCATGACGATCCCGCGGCCCTCCTTGGTCACTTCGAGAGGACCATCCCCGGTGCGGGGTTTCATGGCCGCCATGTGCGACTCCCTCCAGAACTCAGCTGCATCTGTCAGTCGGACGGCGGTTCCCGCCCGGCGTTGTCGCCGCGGGTCACCGCGGACGCTCCATTCTCCCCCATGACGGCGGTGAGTTCGTCACCAGGTGCAACGTGTGGCGAGGTGGAAGTCGACGATCACCCGGATCGGCGTCGCTCCACCGGTTCGGGCACCGGCGGGGCGCCCGGACCACTTGTGGGTCGGCTGCCAGCGGCGCTGCATGATCAGAGGCGACCGCCCGGCCGGCCACCATCAACCGCCGGGCACCAGCCAGCAAGGAAGGCCGCCGATGACGACGCCGATCACGCCCTCTCCGACACCGCACTCCGACCCGACCGATGCTCCCCTTCGGGTCGGGGACGCCGAGGGGGTGCGGACCATCACGCTCGACCGGCCGAAGGCGTTCAATTCCTTCAACCAGGAACTCAAGGCTGCACTGCTGGCAGCGCTGGACGATGCGGCCACCGATTCCGTAGTCCGGGCAGTCATGATCACCGGGGCAGGTCCGGCTTTCTGCGCCGGCCAGGACCTCAAGGAACACCTTGCTCTGGTGGCCGCGTCGGATCCGCGGGTGGGTACCACGGTCGCGGAGTTCTACAACCCGCTGGTGCGGGCGGTGACCGGGATGGCGAAGCCCGTCATCGCCGCCGTCAACGGCCCGGCCGCCGGAGCGGGCGCGGGACTGGCGTTCGCCTGCGACCTCCGGGTCGCCGCCGCGTCCGCGACCTTCTCGATGGCCTTCGCCGGGGTGGCACTGTCCGCCGACACCGGCGCCTCGTTCGTCCTGCCCCGGCTGATCGGCGCCGGCCGCGCGTCCAGGATGATGTTGCTCGGTGAGCGGGTCGACGCTCAGGAGGCCCTGCGCATCGGCATGGTCGACATGGTGACCGGCGACGACGAACTGGAACCGACGGCGCGGGCGCTGGCGGAGCGCCTGGCCGCCGGCCCGACGACCGCGTACGGGTGGATCAAGGCATCGCTGCACCACGGCGCTCAGTCGAACCTGGAGTCCACATTGGCCTTCGAAGACCGCGCCCAGCGCGAATGTTTCGCCTCACCCGACCACCACGAGGCCATCACAGCGTTCGTCGAGAAGAGGGCTCCCCAGTTCACCGGGCGGTAACGGCGCATCGGTCGGCAGCGGTGGCCGGGCTCCGGCGCTCGTCGGGTGTGACCGTGAGCCGCGACGGGACCGTTCGGCAACCGTTGGTGCCGTAGCCTTGCCGTGTGGGACCAATGGGCGAACTGGGCGCGTTGTTCAACCCCGGCATGCGCCACGAACTCGAGGAACGCCAGGCGAAAGCCGCGCGCCGCGAGGAGGAAGGCAACGCCAAGGACGGCGACCTGCGCATCGATCTCGAATCCGGCGTGGCCGTGATCAACGCACCGGGCGAGGATGAGACGACGGGTCCCGCGACGGCTGCGGACGACGAGCGACCGGTCACCCACACCCCATCGGTTGACCGTGCAGATGCGCCGGAGGCCTCGGCCGGCGCCGAGACCGACGCCGCGGCCGGCTCTGCGGGCACCGCTCAGCCAACCGCGTCCGAGACCGCAGCCTCGGCTCAGCCGGTCAGCGCACCCCGATCCGGTCGCTCGGATCGGCCGGCGACGTCGGATCAACCGCCCACCTCAGGCTCGCCTGCCACGTCCGGTGAGCGACATGAAGCCGATCAGCCGGCACAGCAGTTGCGCCCGCGCGGCAAGCGACGAGCAGCAGCCGGCCGCTAGGTCTTTCGCAGCCGGACAACCCTCGGTGCCGCCGGACAACCCGCCGGCAGGTGCGTGCTGGTCAGCCGGCTGGACGCAGCTGGTGTCACCTCGCCGCGTTGTCCGCGGCAGTCGCCCGCCAGCACCGAGCGACGTGGTCGTCGACCATTCCCGTCGCCTGCATCAGCGCATAGGCGGTGGTCGGGCCGACGAACTTGAAGCCGCGGCGCTTGAGGTCCTTCGCCATCGCCGTGGACTCCGGGGTGATCGCGCGATAGTCGGACAGCGCCGTTGGTCGGGGCGACGGAGTCGCGGGCGCGAACGACCACAGCAGGTCGTCCAGTCCGATCGGCAGGTCGGCCGCCACCCGGGCATTGTGCAGTGCGGCCTCGATCTTCGCCCGATTGCGCACGATGGCTGCGTCGGACATCAACCGTTCGACGTCGTGCGGTCCGTACGCGGCGACGATGTCGATCGAGAAGCCGTCGAAGGCTCGTCGGAAGGCGGGCCGCTTGCGCAGGATGGTGAGCCAGCTCAGTCCGGACTGGAACGCCTCCAGGCACAGTCGCTCGAACAGCGCGTGGTCGCCGTGCAGCGGTCGGCCCCATTCGTCGTCGTGGTACTCGACGTACTCCGGTGCGCTGGTCCCCCACCAGCAACGCAGCAGCCCGTCCCAACCGAGCCGGACGGAATCCGACGGGACGGACGGATCCGGAGCCGCCGCCACATCGGCAGGCGCCGACTGATCGGCGGGCAGCGGTGATCCGAGGGCTGTGCCGCCGTCCGGTGACGTCACGGGGTCCATGATCAGGCCGGCAGTATCTCGTCCGGACGGGCAGTCGCAACCGGTTCGGGAGCCGGCGCCAGCGGCAGGCTGCCCTGCTCGATGAGACGACCCATTCGCCGCAACGCGGCTGTCAGCGCCAGTCTGGCGAGCGGTTTCGCCACCGGCCACCCCAGCCTGCCCAGAATGCCGAACGGCAGGTTGAGCTCGTTCGTCCAGTTCACCCGGCAGCCGCCCGGCAAGGGATCGACATGCATGATGCCGATCCCATTGAGCAATGCGCCGTCCTTGTCCATGACCCACCGGCGAGGCGGGTCGTACTGCGTCACCGTCATCGTGTCGAGAAAGCCGATACTCCAGAACCCGGTGAATGCCGCGATGCGGCTGCCGACCTGCGGCGGCGACGCCGAACTCTGCACCGCGTACATGGTGGTGGCAAATATCCACTTTTCTTGCGCTCGTGGATCAGCCATCGCCGCGAAGGCGTCCTCGGGGGCGGCGCGCAATTCCACCGATGCCGTGATGCTGACTGTCATCGCCGCACTCCTGGTTCCATCGCCGGATCGGATCCAGCCGTTTCGCCGTCCGGATCGGTACCGCCGGCGGGGGCGTCCGCGGTCGCGTCGGGAACGGCGCGAATCGGGGGGCCATCTCCCGACTGCCGGCCGAGCTGCGCTCGCAGCCGGTCCACCTCATCGGCCATCCGCTCGAGGGCCCAGTCGACATCACTCATCCGATAACCGCGCACCGCCAACGGGAAGCGAACATTTCTGATGTCGTCGGCAGTCATCGACTCGTCCGGTAATTCCGTGGGAGAGGTCCGCGGTGCGAGGGGGGCCATCTGTTCGCCGCGCCCGAAGACGAACACTGCGATACCGAACACCACCAGGCCGATCACCGCGGCGATCACCAGGTACTGCAGCACTGTGGTCACCGTGTGATCGTGCCACGGCCCACCGACAGAACCCGGACTCGAAGCCGGGAGGCGGACGGCCGGGTCTGGGTCGCCGGGCCGGCGGCGGCCCCTGGGGCGGGGACGGCGTGGGCGGACACCGCCTCGGCGCCCGTCACCCGGCTCGCCCCGCACAGGTCCGGGGCGGTGCTTGTCCAGTCCGGGGCTGCGCGGTGGCGCCGTGCGTGGAGCCCAGCGCCCCCAGAACCGCCTCGCCGGGCAGTGACCATGCACCCACTGTCCGGCTGCGCGTCACACCAGACCGCGGCGGGCGGCCACCGGTGCCCGGCTGCCACGTATCGCGGCGGCCATCTCGACGACCCGCCGGGTGGGCCGCACCTGATGCGCCCGGAACACAGCGGCACCCTGCCATGCGGCGATGGCGGTGGCGGCGAGCGTGCCCTCCAGCCGCTGGTCGACCGGAAGACCGAGCGTCTCGCCGACGAAGTCCTTGTTGGACAACGCCATCAGCACCGGCCAGCCGGTGTCGACCAGTTCCCTGGTGCGATGCACCAACTCCAGCCCGTGCCAGGTGTTCTTGCCGAAGTCGTGGGTCGGGTCGATCAGGATGCCCTCGGGCGGCACCCCGGCGGCCACCATCCGCCGAGCGGCTGCCGTCGTTTCGTCGATGACCGCCGCGACGACGTCGGGATAGCTCACCCGGAAGGGATTGGTGCGCGGGGCGGCCCCGCCCGTGTGCGAGCAGACGATGCCGGCGGCGAATCGGGCGGCGACCTCGGCCAGACCCGGATCGGCACCCGCCCAGGTGTCGTTGATCAGGTCGGCACCGGCGAGGCACGCCTCGGTCGCCACCTCCGCGCGCCAGGTGTCGACGCTGAGGATGAGGTCAGGGAACGCGGACCGCACCTGGGCGATGAACGGCACGACGCGGTCGATCTCTTCGGCGACGCCGACCTCGCGGCCAACACCGGCCTTCACTCCCCCGATGTCGACCAGATCGGCGCCCTCGTGGACGGCGGCGCGGACGGCGCGCAGCGCAGCCGATTCGGTGAACGCCGCACCGGAGTCGAAGAAGGAGTCCGGAGTCCGATTGATGATGGCCATCACGGCGGCGCGGTCCGTGGGGAGGGCGCGACCGCGGAGGACCACCCGTCGGGTAGCACCGATGCCGTTCGTCACACCGTCCACCCTATGAATTGCCGCTCGCGACCGGCGATCACGCTCCGGCCGGCAAGGACGGGCCGACCCCCGTTCCCGCCGGTGCTGTCGCACCCTCGATCAACCGCTCGATACCGGCGGAATCGAGCAGATCGACGGGTGCCAGCGTCGTTCCGGTGGGCACGTAGTGGAAGGCGGCACGGACCGAGGTCAACGCAATGCCCGCGAGTTCGGCGATGGCCACCCGGTAGCAGGCAAGCTGGACCGCCGCGGCGGGACGCTTGGCCGACGGCGGGGGTCTGCCCGTCTTCCAGTCGACCACCGTCAGTCCGCCGTCGGCATCGGCGAACACCGCGTCGATACGGCCGCGGATGCCGATGCCGGCGATGCGGGTCGCGAAGGGGACCTCGATCTCTTCCGGAACCTTGTTGGCCCAGGGCGAAGCAAGGAACTGCCGGCGCAGCTCCTCGAATTCCGGATCGTCACCCGCCCAGCGGTCTCCGGCACCGGGCAGGTCACGGACGTCGAGCAGCGCCTCGCCGCGGAAGAACCGTTCGAGCCACTGGTGAAATGCGGTCCCCCGGCGCGCCGCCGGAACCGGCTCGACCGGTACGGGCCGGCGGAGGCGCCGGGCGAGCGCCTGCGGATCGTCGGCGAGCTCGACGAGCGCCGAGACCGACAACGTTCCTGGGAGCTCCACCTGCGGCGGACCGTTGACGGCCGCTGCCCGCTCAGTGAGCAGGGTGGTCACATCCGCCGCCCAGCCGAACAGGTCCGCTGGGTCGCCCGTCGCCGGGGATCGGCCGTTATCTTCGGGTCGACCCGTGTCCGCCTGGCCCCCCGGATCCGCGACCGCAGTCGCCCAGAGGCTGTCGAGCGGTTCCGCCATCGGTGACGCACGTTGCGCGGCAAAGAAGTGCATGGCCGCGAGGACCCGGTCGGCACCGGCCCGGACAGCAGGACGCCGGGTACCGAGCGGGTCGGGGGGCCATTGCGCGGTGCGCGGCTGCGCCGTCATCGGGTTCGGGGAGGTGGGGTCCGCGGCCGCTGCCCACTCCTGCGCATTGGCGGGTCCGCCCATCAGCGCGGCGGCCTCGAGCAGGAATTCACTCGGTCCGGAAGGCGTGCTGGTCGTCGCGCCCCAATGGTGTCCCGACACCAGCAGCGTGCTCTCCGCGCGCGTCAGTGCCACGTACAGCAGTCGCCGTTCCTCCACCAGTCGGAGCGCTCCGAACTCCGCGGCGTGGTCGGCCAGTGCTTCGGCAAGGTCCTTCTGATCAGCGCCAGCAGGCAGCGACAGCTCGGGCAGCTCGGCGCGGTCGCCCCGCAGACTTGTCGGCAGCTGAGCGGAATCTCCGAGCCAGGTGCTTCCCCGGGTGATCGGGAAGACGCCGTCGGTCAGATGCGGAACTGCGACAACCTGCCATTCCAGACCCTTGGCGGCGTGCACCGTCAAGACCTGGACGCGACCCTCGGTGGTCGCGACCTCCCCCGGCGTCAGGCCGTCCTCGCGCTCGGCCGCGGTGTCCAGGTAATCCAGCAGTTCGGCGGGGCCGGCACCGGTCGCAGCCACCTCCGCGACGACGTCGGCGAACGCATCGAGGTGGATCCGTCCGGAACCGTTGGCCAGCCGGACCTCGATGTCCAGCCCGGTGGCACGTTCAAGGTCTGCGATGAGATCGGGCAGCGGCTGGCTCATCCGCCCCCGGAGGCGACGCAGGTGGGCGGCGAACCTGGTCAGTCGTTCGTAGCCCTCGGGCGAGTACTGGGCGGCAGGCCCGAGGTCGGCAACGGCATCGACCAGGGTCCACGAGTCGATGTCCTCGCCGGTCATCGCCTGTGCCACCGCGTCACGCACGGCCTGGCATCCGGACGGTGAGGCAGGGTCGTCGGGCGCAACGGCTCGTACCAGGGCCCTGGCACGCTGGGCGAGCGCCTCCAGATCCGCGGCGCCCAGCTGCCACCGCGCGCCGGTCAGCAGTCTGATGGCCGCCGCACCCGCGGTCGGGTCGACCAGGACGCGCAGCGTCGCGACGAGGTCCACCACTTCCGGTTCGTCGAGCAGCCCACCGAGCCCGACAACCTCGACCGGCAGTCCCGCTGCGCGCAGCGCATCGGCGGTCGCCGCCATGTCGCTGCGTCTGCGCACCAGGACGGCGGTGGTCGGCGGCGCCGAGGACGGACCGTCCATCCACGTCTCCCAGAGATCAGCGATGCTGCGGGCCAGCCACGCGTCCTCGTCGGCAACTGTCGTGAACAGCCCGTAACGCACGTCGCCGTGCGGCGCCCCGGGAGCCGGCCGCAACGCGCCGACCTCTATTCGCGCGCCCGGTCCGGTCCGGATGGAGCCCGAGATCTCGTTGGCGAGCGTCAACACGGATGCCGGATTGCGGAAACTGGTGAGCAGTGACCGGATCGGCGCGGGCTCGCCCGACGCGAGGGGGAAGTCGGTGACGAACCTCGGCAGGTTGGACGCCGCTGCGCCGCGCCAGGAGTAGATGGATTGAATGGGATCACCGACCGCCATCACGGGGTGACCCGGCTGGCTGTCCTGTGCTCCGACCCCGAATGCGGTGCGCAGGATGACCCGCTGGGCGTGCCCGGTGTCCTGGTACTCGTCCAGGAGAACGACCCGGTACCGATCCCGCAACGCCGCTCCCACCCGCGGGTGCTGCTGGGCCAAAGTGGCGGCCAGCTGCATCTGGTCGGCGAAGTCGATGACCCCGCATGCACGCTTGGCCTCCGCGAACGCCTGGGTCAGTGGCAGGATCCATTGCCGATCCTGCAGACGCTTGACGTGCTGGGCCAGTCCGCTGTGCAGGGGACCCCGCTGACGCGGACCGGGCGGGGCGGAGCGGAGCACGAGGAGCAATTCGTCGAGCTCAGCGGCGAGCGCCGGTGCGTCGATGAGGTGATCGGCCAGTGCCCCGGAGATGGCAAGAAGGCGTTCGGTGACCTGGTCCGGACCCAGATCGGTCCGGAGGTCCCCGTCCCACCGATTGACCACCCGCCGGGCAAGCTGCCAGGCGCCGGTGGCGGTCAACACCTTGGCACCCGGCTCGACGCCTGCCAGCGCGCCGAAATCCGCGATCAGTCGCCCACCGAACGAGTGGTAGGTAGCGACCTCGGCATCGCCGGACAGTGCTTCGGCCAGGTCGCCCCGGCACAGGCCCGATTGCGCGAGCACCCGGAGCCGCCGCCGGATCCGTTGGCCGAGGGCGGCAGCCGCCTTGCGGGTGAAGGTCAACCCGAGGATCTGATCCGGTCGGACCTGCCCGGTGGCGACCAGGTAAACCACTCGCGCGGCCATGGTCTCGGTCTTCCCGGATCCCGCTCCGGCGACGACCAGTCCGGGAACCAACGGCGACTCGATGACGTCGACCTGCTCGTCAGTGGGCTCGGGGAGACCGAGCACCGCGGCCAGTTCCGCAGCCGTGATCATCGGGTCACCTGCCGGCCCGGCGGTTGCAGCGGACAGCTCGAACGCACGGGACACCTTTCGCAGTAACGGTTCTCCTGGGCACTGCTGACATGCAGAGCGAGCCGTTCCGCCGAATCACGCACGACCTGCTGCCAGTGCGCCGCCGCCTCGGCGGTCAGCCGGGGCTGGTGGCGGAGCTGCGGGGTTCCCGACCGCAGGTAGACCAATTCGGCGCCGCCGGCACGGCCCTGATCCGGGCGCAGTAGGTCAGCGGCATGCCCCGCCCGTGCCTGGGATTCCTCTTCGTCGGGCCCCAGCGGCGGGTCCTCGGTCGGCAGAACGTCACCGGAAGACGCGAGCTCGGCCGCGGCACCGAGTTCGAGCGCCAACTGATACACCGCAAGCTGTGCGTTCTCCAGCACGCTCGCCTTCGACGGGACGGTCGCGCCGGTTTTGAAATCGACGACGATCAGCGACCCGTCGGGGGCGCGGTCGACGCGATCGGCACGGCCTTCGAGCCGCACCGTGCGGACCTCTCCGATCGGCCGATCGGTTGGCGGCACGGTCACCGACAGGCGCAGTTCCGACGCGACCGGCGTGCGATCGGCCGGCAGGCCGGTGATCCATGCGTCGGCCGCAGTCAGCATGGACTGCAGCGCCCGGCGGGTGCGGGCGATCAACCAGGGCGGCAACTGATGCTGCTGCTGCAGCAGGAATCGCTCCATCTCGTCCTCGAGCACGGAGCGACCGACTCCCTTGGCCAGACCATCGACCAGCGCGTGCACGACGATGCCCTCGATCTGTTGCTGGCTGGTCGGGCGACGCGCTCCGCGACGTTCCAGGACGCCGCGGAGCGCGCAGGTCGACAGGGAGTCAACCGCCGAGGGAGACACGGTCACCGGCACGCCCGGCGGCATCGGGTCAGCCTGCGTGGACACGGGCGCGAGCCCGTACCACTCCATCGGGTCCGCACCCACCACGCCGGCAGCAGCCAATCGGGCCAGCTGCGCCGCGGCATGATCAGCGGTCTGATCGGGCACCGACGGGTCTGTCACCGCCGACCGCAACTCCGCGATGAGGTCCGTCAGGTGCAGCGCGCGACGCCGGGCTCCGTCGGCGCCGGCCGGCCACCCTGCCGGCAGCTCCCCGTCGGTGCCGGCCAGCTCGAACAGAAACCGGGACGGGACAGTGTCCTGATCGGCGACCGCGGTCGCAATGACGGTGTGCCGTGCCCTGGTGACAGCGACGTAGAACAGCCGCCGCTCCTCGTGCAACTGAGCCGCTGTCGTCGGCAGCGAGGGCGGCAGTCCCGCCGCCGCATCCAAGACGTCGTTGGTCCCGAGCAGGCTGACCCGCGGCCGCAACACCGGCCAGCTTCCCTCGGCGACGCTGGCAATGGCAACGACGTCCCATTCCAGACCCTTGGCTGCATGGGCGGAGAGCACGGCGACCGCATCGCCCGCCCGGCTCGTGCGCGCCGTCGGGTCACCCGGGATGCGCTGCCCGGTGACCATGTCGAGAAAGGCTTCGACGCCGGCCATCGGAGTTCTGTCCGCCAGCTCCGCAGCCATCGCGAACATCGCCATCACGCCGTCGATGGTCTGATCGGCACGCTGCCCGGCGCGGCCGCCCCGCAGTGATGCCGAGACCAGGTGTTCCTCCAGTTCTGATCCCTTCCAGACGTTCCACAGGCACTGTTCCGCCGCGTCGTCGGCGGCACCTGCTCGAGCGGCGTCGAGCATGGCCCGGATCCGGCGCACCGGACGCTGCAGGTCCTCCGGCACGCGGCCCGGCAATGGTGCGCCGGCCAGCACGCCGGCCACCAGGTCGGGCGTCGGCCCCGCTTCCGGCAACTCCGCCCGCAGCATCCGGCGCAACCGGCGCAGGCTCTGCCCGTCCATACCGCCGGCCGGCGAGGACAGCAGATCGAGGGCGACCTGACCGGTCAACAGCGCCGGGTGCCACCCGCACTGCAGCACGGTCAGCACCGTGCTGACCACCGGATCCGCGGTGAGCTGCTCGTCCTGCCGAGAAGTCGCCATCGGAACACCGGCGGCGGCGAAGGCGCGGCGCAGCGCGGGTAGCGACGCGACCGGTGACCGCACCAGCACCGCCATCTGCGACCAGCGAACACCCGATCGAAGGTGCGCGCGGCGCAGCTCATCGGCGATGAAGGCGGCTTCGGTCGCTGCTGTCGGCAGCGTTCGGACCACCACCCGGCCCGCCGGTGAGCTCGGCGGCCGCCCCCCGACCGGCGAGCTGTCGGGAACGTCCACCCCGGTCATCCGGCGATGGGCTGACGCACCGGGCAGCATCCGGGCGATCCGCCGGCTACCGGCGAGCACCTCGGTCGACATCCGGCGGGATGCGGTCAACATGACGGTGGCATCGACGGCCAGATCGCGCAGGGCGGCCGGATCGGAACCCCGGAACCCGTAGATGGATTGATCGGGGTCACCGAAGACCACGAGCTCATCGGCGCCGGACGCGAGCACCCGGACCAGAGCGGCCTGGGCCGGGTCGACATCCTGGAACTCGTCAACAAAGATCCGACGGATCCGGGACTGCTCGACGGCCAACACCGCGTCCTGGGAGAGCAAACCCAGCGCCGCTCTGGTCAGTTCGGCCTGGTCAAGGGCGGGTCCCAGCCCGCTGCTGCCCTGCCGGAGATCGGAGACGTCCTGATATTCCCTGGCGAACAGCGCGGCTGCCTGCCACTCCGGACGGTGCCGACGGCGACCGAGCTCCGCCAGGCGAGAGGGCGTGATCCCACGCTCGGCGGTCCGGAGCATCAATTCGCGCAGCTCGGCGGCGAAGGCCGGTGACGTCAGGGCCGCGCTGACCGCGGGCGGCCACTGGCCGCGGCCGCTCTCGCATTGACCGGCGAGCAACTCGCGGACCATCTGGTCCGACTCGCCGGCGGCGAGCAGACGCGGCTCAGGCTCACCCGAGCGCACCGCGTGCGCCCGGAGCAGGGAGTACGCATAGCTGTGCAGCGTCCGGACGATCGGCTCCCGGGTGGTGATGCCCAGCCTGCGGGTGATCCGGCTCGCCAGTTCGGTCGCCGCACGGCGCGAGAACGTCAGCACCAGAACCGATTCCGGCGGCACACCGCGTACCGCGATCCGGTCGGCGACCGATTCGACGAGCGTCGCGGACTTCCCTGTGCCGGGGCCGGCCAGCACCTTGAGCCGGCCCGCGGTATTGCCGATGACGGCCAGCTGCTCCGCGGTGGGCACCATGCCGCGACCACCGCCAGAGCGATGCAGGCGGAACAGTCCCGCCCCGGCAGTCACTTGCGTCATGACCAGATCCCACCACGGGCCACCGACAGTGCCGTTCAGCGACACCGGGCGGCACGAGTTCGGTGGCGCGCGGCGGAGATTCGGGCAGCTGCGGCGCGCGTCGATCCGACGCCGGCGCCGCCCGACAACATGGCTGCGGGCACCGACCCGACGTGCTGGCGAACAGGGTTGTTTACTGCCGACCATGGACATGGAGTTGGCCCAGCGGATGTTGGACGCGGTCGCGCGGGTACCCGCCGGCCGGGTGGCGACCTACGGGGACATCGCTGCCGCCGCCGGTTCGGCGTCGCCCCGGCTGGCCGGCTTCGTCCTGTCCCAACTCGCCGACGAGCAGACACCGTGGCATCGGGTGGTGCGTGCCGACGGAACCCCGGCTCCCCATCTGGTGAGCGACCAGCTCCAGCGGCTGCGGGCGGAGGGGGTGACTGCCGTCGACGGGAGGGTTGACCTGCGGGCCTTGCGGTGGCGGCCCTGACCAGGCATTGCACATCGGTACGACACCGCCGGCGGTTCGGCGCACTGACCCCCGGAAATAGCGCCCATCCGCCCCGGTGTGCACAAAACGCCTCCAGCCGCCCAGCGGGACCGCCTCGCGGACCACCGTGTCGGCATGACAACCACCGACGACGTCGCCCCGATCCGGATCAGTGGACCGGCCGGATTACTGGCCGCCATCCCGCCACTGCTCGGTTTTCATCCCACCGCCAGCCTGGTTCTGCTGTGCATCTCCGGTGGCCGGCGACGGGTCGGGCCCGTGGCCAGGGTGGACCTGCCGCACGGTCACGACCGCGAGCTGGCACTGCAGCTCACCGGCCACGCGCTGCACCACGCCGATGAAGTCGCCGTCGTCTGTTACCTGGAGGGGAACCAGAGACCGCTCCTGCTCGACGACCTGCTCGGCGAACTGGCGCGCGCTCAGGTGGACGTCATGGACGCCATGATCGTCCGGGGCGGCCGGGCCAGGCCGGCGCTGAATCCGGCCATGGAACGGACCCATCCCGGGATCCCGATGCCGTCCGCCGACGACCCCGTGGTGTGTGCGTTGGAAGCGGCGGGGGCGCTGTCCGGTCGATCGGTCCTGCCGAGTCGTGATGCGCTGCGCAGGTCGATCGCCGGCCCCAGCGGCGAGAAGCTGCGGGAGGCCGAACGCGGCGTCACCGAAGCCGCTGCCGGTCGTCTGCCACAGCCGACCGCGACCGGTGACGGCTCGGTGGTCACCCTGCGCAGTTCCATGCAGGCGCATCGGCACGGTGTCCGATCAGCCATCTGGGAGCTGCTGGAGATGGCCTGCCGCCAGGTTGCCAGGACGGGAACGGTGCCCATCCAGGTCGGCACCGCGGTCGCCGCCGTCCTGGTGGAGCAACCGGTCCGGGACGCGGTGCTGGCCGCGGCGTCCCGCGAGCTGGACGGTCCATGGCTGCCCATGCTCATCGCAAGTGCCACCTGGACCCCGGATTCGCTGGCGGGTCCGCTGTGCTCCGTCCTGGCCGCAGTGGCGTACCGGCACGGTGACGGGGCGCTGGCCCAGATCGCCGTCGACCGGTGTCTGACGGCGGAGCCGGAGAACGGGTTGGCGCTGGTCCTGCTGGACATCATGGCCACGGGACGGCGACCCGAGGTTGTGGACCAGCTCGTGCCGGCCGCGGCGAGGTACCTGTGACGGGCCGCAGGAATGTCGGCGCCTGTCGGCTGTGCCGATGCCAGGTGGCCGAGCGCGACCGTCAATCGAGGAACGGCTCGATCCGCTCCGCTGCGGACAGCATCGTGACGAGCTCGCTCGGTCGCGGCCGCGGATCGGCCAGACTCACCGCCAACCGGAACAGCAACGCGCGGCGCAACAGCTGTCGCCAGTCCGGCCACCGATCCCACTCGTTGACGAGTTCGACCGGTGCACCTCCCCAGGCCACGGCGTCGACCACCACCACGCCCGCCGCCCAGCCGACCGGCCGCCAGTAAGGCGTCAGATCGATCACCGCGGGCGGAGCCGACCCGGCGAACAGCACGTTGCCGTAGAGGTCCCCGTGGACCACCTGACTGACGGCGCGGATCGGCCGGCGACCGCTCGCCAGTGCGCCGAACAAGCGCGCGCCGTGCCCGGAGCCGGTTCGGCCCTCGTCCTCGGCCTCTCCCCATGCCAACCGGTCCGCCCAGCTGTAGAGACCGGTGCGTTCGCGCAGGAGCTTCGGCTCCGGCACCGCAGCGAGGGCTTCGTGCAGGCGGACGCACACCCCGAGGATGTCCTCGTGCCGCGGCGCCGGACTGCCGGAGACGAAACGGTGTGCAGACCAGCCGGAGATCACCCACCGGCCGTCGGAGGACCGAACCGGCCGGGCCAGCCGAAGGTCACTGACGGTGAGCTGCTCCACGACGTTGGCAAGCCACGATGCCTCCGCCGGCTCATCGACCTGCTTCAGCACGACGCCGCCGCATCGGAAGCTGCGGCCCTGACCACCGTTCAGCAGTTCCGGCGGCTCGGCCGGTGCCCCGAACGCGCGCAGCACATGCTCCGGTGGCGCGGGCATGCTCACGTCATCAACCGCACCGTTGGCATCGCCGGTGCGGTCTCGCACAACCGGCTCGCCAGAGGCGACCGCTTCCGGCTCGGCGTCCCGTCCGGGCGCTGCAGGATGGTCGGTCACGCCTGGACGCTACCGCTAAGGGCAGCACGATCAGCGCAGCCGGTAGCGGTGTCGCGACGACCGGTACGCGTCAGTACGACGGCAGACTCGGATCGACCTGCTTCACCCACGCCAGCACGCCGCCGCCGACATGGACGGCGTCGGAGAAGCCGGCCTTGTGGAGCACCGACAACGCCTCCGCCGACCTGGCACCGGACTTGCAGTGCAGCACCAGTGGCTTGTCCATCGGCAACGAGGACAGGGCGTCACCGGAGAGGATGTCGCCCTTGGGGATGAGCACCGCACCAGGAATGGAGACAATCTCGTATTCGTTCTCCTCGCGGACATCGACCAGCAGGAAGTCCTCCCCCGCATCCATCTTCGCCTTCAGGTCGCGGGCGGAGATGGTGTGGCCACTGGCGGCGGCGGCCGCGTCATCTGAGATCGTCCCGCAGAAGGCGTCGTAGTCGATCAGGCCGGTGATCGGCTCGCCGGCCGGGTCACGCCGGATCTTGACCGTGCGGTAGGTCATCTCCAGCGCGTCGTAAACCATCAGCCGGCCGAGCAGCGTCTCGCCGATGCCGGTGATCAGCTTGATCGCCTCGGTCACCATGATCGAACCGATCGACGCGCACAGCACGCCGAGCACGCCGCCTTCGGCGCAGGACGGAACCATGCCGGGCGGCGGCGGCTCCGGGTAGAGGTCGCGGTACTGCGGGCCGTACTCGGCCCAGAACAAGCTGGCCTGACCCTCGAACCGGTAGATGGACCCCCAGACATAAGGCTTGCCCAGCAGCACGCAGGCGTCGTTGACGAGGTAACGCGTCGCGAAGTTGTCCGTGCCGTCGAGGATCAGGTCGTACGGCTCGAAAATCTGCAACGCGTTGCCGGAGTCCAGGCGCTCGGTGTGCAGGATCACGTTCACGTACGGATTGATCTGCGCGATCGACTCGGCGGCGGAGACGGCCTTCGACTTGCCGATGTCGGACTGGCCGTGGATGACCTGCCGTTGCAGGTTCGACTCGTCGACCGTGTCGAAGTCGAGGATGCCCAGCGTGCCGACGCCGGCGGCAGCCAGGTAGAGCAGTGCCGGCGAGCCGAGACCGCCGGCACCCACCACCAGCACTTTCGCGTTCTTCAGCCGCTTCTGGCCGGTCATCCCGACATCCGGGATGATCAGGTGGCGGGAGTAGCGCTCCACCTCGGCCTTGGTCAACGACTCAGCTGGTTCGACCAGCGGGGGCAACGTCACGGGGATCTCCTTCGGCACAGGCACAGTCTGCCGCAACGGTTAACGGTCGCCGACCCCCGGTTCTTCCCGAGACCCTCCGCCCATGATCAGCCGGCAGCCGCGGACGGCGCACCGGAGGCGTTCTGCGGGGCAGCAGCCTCCGGGAACGGATACGCGTTGGCCTTGCAGATCTTGCCGTCCTTGGGGATCGTGCCCGGATCCAGCTTGTTCAGGTCGTTGTTCGACACGCTCCACGACTGCTGCATCATCACCGGCGCCGGCGCACCCGACGCCGGGCACGGTTGATGGCGCATTCCCAACGCATGCCCGACCTCGTGGTTGATCGCATAGGCCCGGTAAGCATCGAGGTCGCCGTCGAACGACATCGCGCCGCGGACCCACCGCGCGACGTTGACGAAGACCCGGCCGGCCGACCCGTTGTAACACGACGCCTCGAGCGGAATATCGAAGCCGCAGCCGGAGCGAACCGTCATCTGACTGGTCAGCGTCACCCGGAAGTCCGGTTCGCCCTTGTCGATCCGCTGCAGGGAGAACTGCTTGCCGCCGATCCACGACCGGGGGTCGGACAGGGTGGCGTCCACCGCCGCGCCGAATGCCTTGTCCGCGTTGCCGTCCTGCACGCCGTTCTCCACCTCCACGGTAAAGGTGAAACGTTGCGGGCCGTTGCCGAGCACGGGAGTGGTGCCGGGCACGACATGCCACACCCCTGCGCCGGACTTGGCGAACGTGCCGCCGGCGGGCAGCAAGCCGGCGGCAATGGCCGACGCCGGGTGGCCGTCGGCGTCCTTGATGGTCAGGTCGGGAACCACACTCGGCGACGTCGGATCGGTGCCGGTCGCGGCGCTCGATGCCGGCGGCGGTGGCGCGACTGCCTGCGCCTCCTGGGCTGGAGTCGGCGTCACCGACGGGTTTCCGCCACCGGCGTCGGACGTTGATTGCTCGGCCGACGGCGACGGCGACGGCGACGGCGACGCTGCGGGTGGCGTCGTGGACACGTCGGTGGGCGCGGACGCGGTGTCCTGCGGCACCGACCGGGAACCGATCGACTGGAAGATCACCAAGAGGGTGACGACCACCAGGATCGGGATCATCACCAGCCGCCAGCGGACACCACCGCGCGGCGGCTCGGAGAACGACTGCCGTCGCGGTGCGGACCGCCCGGGCGGGGGTGCGCCGGAACCCGCGGATCGCCGGCCCGCGCGGTCGGAACCACCCGAACCGGCGCGCGCCCGCGTGCGTGCGCCACTCGACCGGCGTTCCGCAGTGTGGTCGACGGCGCCGGCTCGGCGCGCTCCGGTCTCGTCGGTCCGGTGCGCAACCCTGCCTGGTGACCGCCGCGCATCGTTCGCCTCGGCCCGTCGACGGGCGTCCGCGGCAGTGTCCGGGGCGGTCGGCCGGCCACGCCACCGTGGCGTGCCCGCATCTGCACTCCAGTCCCCAGCAGGCGTCGAGATGGAGGCGGCCGGACCGCCGGTGGCCCATCGTGGAGTGTCCGCCGGCGCACCAGAACTGTCGCGCCAGCTGGTGCGACGACGTGGTGGCCGGCTCCCGGCCCCGATGGACGGCGAGCCGGCGTCATCCCACAGTGAGGACGTGTCCAGCGGCGAGGCCGCTTCCAGCTGCGCCCGGTAACCGCCCGGCGGGCGGGCGCCCCGCTGGGGTGGGTCTCGTCGCTCCGGGCGGTTCGGTTCGTTCCGCGGTCGGACATGCCGGGGGTCCGGCGGGAACGCAGTCACCCTGAGAGGCTGCCATACATCTCGGGTGCACTGGCCAGGGCGCGCTGAGCGGAATCGTCCCGGCGGGTGCCGGCGAGTTCCGACGTCGTGCGAGAGCCGGATGACCGCTGCCAGTGGCCGACGATCGCCCTCGCGGTGAGCACCGGCTCCTCCATCTGCGGGACGTGGCCGCAACCGGTGAGCACCAGCAACTCGGCATCTCCGAAGGCGGCTGCGGCCCGCGGGGCCAGCCGAGCGTCGACCAGTCGATCGCGCGTGCCCCAGATGACGAGCACCGGAGCTGCGACGCGGGCCGCCGCGGCCGCGAAGGTGTCGCGACCGGTTCGCAGGTAGCTCTTCATCAAGCCGCGCAATGATCCGATCGTGGCAGTGTGGGTCCAGGGCAGGGCGGCCCGCCAGCTGTGCTCCTGGGCGAGTGCGAGGTAGTCGTCGTCGGTGATGGCGTCGGGGTTCCCGAAGCAGATGTCGCCCAAACCGCGGGCTCGTTCCAGCGGCGGAATCGATGCCAGCCGGGTGGCAGCGACGGCAGTAGTGCCCGGCAGCAGCAACAGGCCGAGCCGCGGGTCGGCGCCGCGGTCCTTGGTGAGCCGCAGGTCCGGGACTGCGGGTGAGAGCAGTGTCAGCGTGCTGATCAGATCGGGTCGCCGGGCGGCGACGAGAGTGGCGACCACGCCGCCGTAGGAGTTGCCGACAAGGTGGACCGGGCCGCCACCGAAGCGGTCGATGCTGGCTGCGGTGATCGCCGCGTCCACCTCAGGTGAGTACCGCCCACCGGGCGGCGGGTCGGACCGTCCACTGCCCGGCAGGTCGAGCGAATACCCCGTGGCCAGTGGCGACAGCGCACTGCCGAGCCGGGTCCAGTCGGTGGAGGCGCCACCGAGACCGTGGACGAACCACACCGGCACGGCGTCCTGCGGACCATCCTGACGCCGCACGTAGACGCCACGCCCGTCGATCAAATCGGTCCGACCGGGCGGCCCGGGGGTCGCCAGCGGCGGCACGGGACCAAGGGCATGGTCGGACAAGGTCACGGTCGACAACGCCGACAGCTCGTCTCGGGCGGCCGGCCCCTGCGCGGGCCAGGGGGTCGCGGTCATCGGTCCATGGTGCCCTGCCCGGGCTGACCCTGGTGGACCCCCGTCGAATCGTCCCCATGCCGGCGTGCATCCCCACCGGGTACAGCGCGCCCCGGTGCGGCCCGAGTCATGAGCGACAGTCGACAGCAAGGGATCAATCGAACCGAACACCGGCGGTCGGCCATCGCGAGGGCCCTCGCGCGGATCCCGCCGCCGGTCACGAGGAAGGAGCCCGATGACGGGCGAGTTATCGGTCGACACCGCGTTGCTGCGAGTCGCGGCGGACACTTTGGAAGACGCCTGCGGCGAATTCTCGCGCGGTGCCGGGCGGCACGAGGGTTGCCCACTGACCGACGACAGTCTCGGCCACTCGGCCGTCGCCCGGGAGGTCGTCGCGTCGGCCGGCCGCCGGGTGGAGGAAGCACTGCAGGCCGCTGCCCTCTGCGCCGCCGCGGCGTCCCAGACGGCGGCGCGGGTCAGGGGCGCTGCAGCGTCCTTCGAGCTGGTGGAGGCGGCGGCCGGTGGTCCACCGCGGTGACGCCGTACCTGGCGGCGACCGGCTCCAGGGTCGGCATGCAGTCGGCGGACGCCGCGATCAGCTCGGCGGACGCCGCGATCAGCTCGGCCGCTTCCGGGCTGGGTCTGCCGGACCCCGTCGCCCTGGAGCGCCGGCTGACCGCCGTCGACGTCGAAGGGCTGCTCCGCTGGTTCGACCTGGCGGCGACTGTGACCGCAGGGCTGTCCGCCGGTGTGGACCGGCTCGGGCATGTGCTCGGCCGCCTGGCGGCCGGTTGGTCCAGCCCGGCCCCGCGCGATGCGGTGGTGCGGCAATGGGAGGCGGCCAGGCACTCGGAGCACATCATCGGCGGGCAGGTCGACGCCGCCCACGCCGCCGCCGCCACATTGCGACAGAACCGGCTGTTGGCCGACGGGCGGGTCGCGGCCGCGGACGCTGCGCTGCGGTCGCACGGCTGGCCGATCGGTAGCGACCTGCTGACGTGGGCGGCGCTGCAGCACCAACTGCCGGCGGTGACCGCATTGCTCCAGGAGACCGCCGCCGATCTTGTCGCACTCAGCAATCGGAACGAGGCGGCCCTGCTGGACCTCGCCGTCGCGCTCCGGGACGACCCGCGAGACCCGGTTCAGCGCCTTCTGCCGTCCGAGTCCGTGGCGGCCGCCGTGTCGTCCTCCGCGGGAGCCGCCGCCGGAGCACCGCCGCCGGCCAACGTCAGCTCGGCCCTGCACGCGGTGGACCGGGCGAACGCGGATCGCTTGACCGCGGATCTGCACTCCCCCGACCTCTGCACCGCGTTGATGGCCCTCGGTGTGACCGGCGCACTGGCGCGGGCACGGCAGGGCGGCCAGGACGCCCACCTGGTGGTCTACGAATCGGCCAACTCCCGCAGCCAGGGGCGGGCGGCGATCGCCGTCGGCGATCTGGCCGCCGCGGACAATGTCGCGATCGTGGTACCCGGCATCGGCAACGCGCCCGTCGACATGGCCGACGGTGTGTCCGACGCGGCTGCCCTCCTGCAGGAATCGCAGCGCCGGGCACCGACCGATGCGACAGCGGTGGTCGCCTGGTACGGCTACGACATCCCGTTCAGCGCCGTCGACGGAGTGCCGGTGGCACCGCCGGTGGCCATCGGCAATGCCGCCGCCGCAACCGACGACGGCAACGCGATGACCGGCGGAGCCGTCCTCCTCGGGGACCTGGCGGCCTTCCGCCGGCTCGCGCCGTCGAACGCGCGGTGGGTCGCAGCCGGGTTCTCGATGGGCTCCACCACCGTCTCCGCGGCCGCGGCCCAGGGTGCCACCCTGGACGACCTGATTCTGCTCGGCTCCCCGGGTGCGGGCCGGGCGGTCAATACGGCCCAGGACTATCGCGCCGTCCCTGCGGAACACACGTTTGTCACGGCGTTCGACCAGGATCCCGTCACCCATGCCGAGACGGACCTGTTGGCGGCGCTGGTGGCTGCGGCGGTCAGGTTCCCGCCCCGAACGGCGCCGTTCGGGCCCGACCCAGCAGCGAAATCATTCGGCGCGCAGGTGATCGACGTGGACAGCAACGAACCGGACGTCGAGGTTCGGCTCGGGACGGGCATCCTCGGACCGATCGGCGCGTTGGACGCGGCGATCACCAACGAGGCGCTGGACCTGCTGTCACACCACCAACAGAGCAACTATCTGGGCGGGCCATCCCTGCAGGCCGTTGCCGCGGTGGTGGTCGGTCACTACGCCGACGTACCGATCAAACCGGGACGGTGAGCCGCATGCGGCGGCGCTGCTCGTCCGGAGCAGACCCCGGACGCCAGGTGGTCCTACGCTCAGCCACACACCCGCCAACACTCCGCCACAGCGAAGGTCGGCACCCGCCCACGCGCGTAAGGTGAGGTCGCTTCGCCGCTCGAGGAGGGACTCGCATGACCGATGCCACCACCAGGGCAACCCCGCGGTTGTCCAGGTCGGCGCGGCGCTCCCAGCTGATGGCGGCAGCCAAGACCGTGTTCGTCACCCAGGGCTACCACGCCGCGGCCATGGACGACATCGCCGAGACGGCCGGGGTCAGCAAACCTGTTCTGTACCAGCACTTCCCGTCCAAGCTCGAGCTGTACGTGGATCTGCTCGGCGAGTCGGCGGACGAGATGGTCAGGTTGGTCCGCGCCGCTCTGGCCGCCACGACCGACAACCACGAGCGCGTCGACAACGCGGTCGCTGCCTACTTCACCTTCGTCGCGGACAACGACCAGGCCTACCGGTTGATCTTCGAGTCAGACCTACGCGGTCAGGCGGTGGTCGAGCGCATCGTGGAACGGGCCACCGACGACTGCATCTCCGCCATCACCGACACCATCACCACCGACACCGGCGTCGACGTGGAACGGGCACGACTGCTGGCCTCCGGCATGGTCGGACTGTCGCAGGTCAGCGCCCGCTACTGGCTTCAGCAGTCACCGCACGTTTCCCGTGCCGAGGCGATCGAATTGCTGTCAGCGCTGATGTGGCGCGGCATCTCCCGTTTCCCGCGACAGGAACGGTGAGGCACCGCCCCGGCACCGGCCACCGCCGGCGTGTCAGGCGCTGAACCCGACCCGGCGGACGTCCGCCGGCGCGATATCGACGTAACCGATCCGCGCGGACGGTACGATCACCCGGCGGCCCTTCTCATCGACCAGCACCAACGTGCCCAGCGGGTTCTTCAGCGACTCCGCGATCTGCGCCTCGATCTCGTCGGGGCTCGACGTCGAGCTGACCACCAGTTCGCGCCCGGTGTCCGTCACACCGATCTTGACGTCCACGCCAGACCTCCATTGCACTGTCGCTGAATTTCACCGAAAGAAGACCGGCCGCCGGGGCATTCCCGCGCCGGTTCACCCCAGGCTAGTGCAGGGCCGTCCGGCACCCTGCCGCCCGGGCTGCGCCGACGGTGAACAGCCCGCCGCGCGCGGCACCCGGCTCAGAACAGGGTGAACTCGTCGGAGATCCGGCCCTTGAGTTCGTCGTAGTCCAGGGTGACGCAACGGATCCCACGGTCGCCGGCCAGCGTGCGGGCCTGCGGCTTGATCTGCTGAGCGGCGAAGACCCCGGACACCGGGGCCAGCATCGGATCCCGGTTCAGCAGCTCCAGGTAGCGGGTCAACTGCTCGACACCGTCGATGTCGCCGCGCCGCTTGATCTCGACGGCCACGCTGCGGCCGGTGGCGTCCCGGCACATCAGATCCACCGGTCCGATCGGGGTCGGGAACTCGCGCCGCACCAGCGACCACCCGTCACCGAGGGTCGCGACGTGTTCGGCCAGCAGCATCTGCAGGTGCGCCTCGACCCCGTCCTTGACCAGGCCCGGGTCCACCCCCAGCTCGTGCGTGCTGTCGTGCAACACCTGCTCGACCGTGATGACGAGCTTCTCACCGGCCTTGTTCTGCACCGTCCAGCGCGCCGGATCGGTGTCCGTTGCCGGCTCCTCCGTCGTCCAGCACGGCGGCGACATCCAGTTCAGCGGCTTGTACGAGCCGCCGTCGGAGTGCACCAGGACGGAGTTGTCCGCCTTCATCATCAGCACCCGGGTGGCGGACGGGAGGTGCGCCGTCAGCCGGCCGACATAGTCCACGGAACACCGGGCCACCACGAGACGCACCCGGTCACCCTAATGGGGGCAACGGACAGGCCCATGCCAGGCTGCGGTCCGAGCCGCCGGTGCGGTGAACACTGCTCGACCCAGGCGTCTGACGCCGACGTTCAGATCGTGTCCCGCGCCGGTGAGTGAGGAGTCTTGAAGGGCTGCTCAGCACCCGGTCTCGTCGTAGACCGGTCGTTCGCGACGTCAGGACACGTCCGCGACGGCTGCCGCACCACAGGGCGAGCCAGTGGGCGGTAGCACCTGTCGACCCGGAGCAGCTCACCCGTCGGCGTCTGTTCCGACCCGTTCGATCTTGCCGCCCAGCTGCTGCAGGTCCTCGACGAAATGCGGGTACCCACGGTCGATGTGCATCACCTCGTGCACCTCGGTGACCCCCTCCGCGGCCAGCCCGGCGAGCACCAGACCGGCACCCGCCCGGATGTCGGTGGCCCACACCGGGGCGCTGGAGAGCTGCTCGCGCCCGCGCAACGAGGCGTGATGACCGTCGGTCCGCGCATCGGCGCCCATCCGGATCAACTCGTCGACGAAACGGAACCTGGCTTCGAAGACGTTCTCGGTGATCAGGGAATGCCCGTCGGCCACTGCGGCCACGGCCAGCGCCATCGGCTGCAGGTCGGTCGGGAAACCGGGGTACGGCATCGTGATGAAGTCGACGGCCCGCGGGCGGTCGGCCATCGTGACGGTCACCGCGTCGGCCTCGAGGTCGATCTGCCCACCGGCGCGGGCGAGCCGTTCCAGCGGGGCCGTCAGGAACGCGGGGTTGACCCCGTCGATCCGTACCTGGCCGCGGGTGATCGCCGCCGCGTACGCCCAGGTGCCGGCCACGACCCGGTCTCCGACCGTGCGGTGGGTGGTGGGATGCAGTCTGTCGACGCCCTCGATGCTGATGGTTGCCGTCCCGGCACCGTCGATCTTCGCGCCCATCTGGCCCAGCAGTTCGGCCAGGTCGATGATCTCGGGCTCGCGGGCGGCATTGTCGATGACCGTCGTCCCGTCGGCGAGAACGGCGGCCATCAGGATGTTCTCGGTCGCACCGACGCTGGGGAAGTCCAGCCCGATGCTGGCGCCGCGCAGCCGATCTGCGTAGCCGACCACGCTGCCGTGCTCGATGTTCATCGTCGCGCCCATGGCGCGCAGACCGGACTGGTGCATGTCCAGCGGCCGGGAGCCGATGGCGTCACCACCCGGCAGCGCCACCCGCGCCTGGCGGCAGCGGCCCATCAGCGGCCCGAGAACGCAGACCGAGGCGCGCAACCGCCCCACCGCGGCGAAGTCGGCATGGAACGAGAGTTCCGCGGGGGTCGTGATGGATACCGTGTCGTCGGCCAAGGCCACCTCGGCACCGAGGCCACGGAGCACATTGGCCATCAGCGGGACGTCCAGGATCTCCGGGCAGTTGGAGATGACGGTGGTGCCCTCCGTGAGCAGCGCCGCCGCCATGAGTTTGAGCACGCTGTTCTTCGCACCGGCCACCCGGACGCTGCCGGACAGCCGCGCGCCGCCGGTGACCAGGAAGCGTTCCACGCACGAACTCTAACGTTCCGAGGGCACCTCGCTGTGCGCCTCCGGTGCTCACCCTGCGGGCCGTCGGCCCGTAGGGTGAGCACCATGGCCGTGCACCTCACCCGCATCTACACCCGCACCGGTGACGACGGCACAACCGGTCTCGCCGACTTCAGCCGGGTCTTCAAAACCGATCCGCGACTGGTCGCCTATGCCGACTGCGACGAGACGAATGCGGCCCTCGGCCTGGTCATGGCGCTGGGCGCCCCGGCACCGCAGATCGCCCTGGTGATTCGCCGCGTGCAGAACGAGTTGTTCGACGTGGGGGCCGATCTCGCCACACCGGTCGTCGCCGAGCCGGCGTATCCGCCACTGCGGGTGACGCAGGACTACATCGACCGGCTGGAGGCCGACTGCGACCGGTTCAACGCCGACCTGCAGGAGCTCACGTCGTTCATCCTGCCGGGCGGGACCCCGGCCGCCGCGCTGCTGCACCAGGCCAGGACGGTCGCCAGGCGCGCCGAACGCAGCGCCTGGGCGTTGCGGCAGGTGGACCCGGATCGCAGCAATCCGCTGGCGCCGACGTACCTGAACCGGCTGTCGGACCTGTTGTTCATCCTTGCGAGAGTGGCCAATCCCGACGGTGACGTGATGTGGATCCCGGGCGGCGAGCGCAGCTGATCCGGTCCCGAGCGCAGCAGACGGACCGGTAGGCAGGGCCACCGGGCTAGTTCTTGCGCATCCCGCGGTGTAACCGCCTGACTGACCTGGTGGCGGGCGGCATCGACTCGAGCCACGAACGCAGACCCGTCAGCGCCTCCTCGCTCAGCGCGAGCTCCATCTTCTGCCCGCCGTGGGCACATCGCACGATCACCGCGTCGACCGGCAGCAGGTCCGGTTCGGTGCCGACCGGCGGCCGCCGCTCGCCCAGTTTCAACTCATCGCGGTGCAGCTTGGCTGCGACCCCGGGCAGCGGCGAGAACGATCGGTAGAGCAGGCACTCGTTGTCCCGGAACCGGCCCTGGCCCAGCACCCAGCCGCGGCCGTCCGGACGTAGGTCGCGGCGCCAGCAGATGTCGATGGCACCCGATCTGGCCAGCGCGGATCGCCGGACAGCAATCACCACGATGGCGAGGACCACCACCAGAACGGCTGCCAGGCCCACGAGTTCGCCGAGCCACACAATGTCCATGGCGCCTCGACCGGGATCCGCTGCGAACTCAGATGTCGTTACCGGTGGCCAGCAGCTGCGCCCGTGCGCGACGCAACTCCATCTCGGCTTCCGCCGAATCGCCGCCGCGTTGCTTGGCGGCCTCGTAGGCCGCGCGAGCCTTCGTGACGTCGATCTCTTCCGAGAGCTGGGCATCCTCGGCCAGGATCGACACCCCGTCCTTGGTGACCGACAGGAAGCCGCCGTGTACCGCGACGCCGAGCACGGTGCCGTTGGGCTCGATGATGCGGGCGGCAAACCCCTCGCGAAGCTGCGCGAGCAGCGGCGAATGACCCGCCATCACGCCGATGTCTCCGTCGACCGTCCTGGCGACCAGCATCTGGGCGTTGCCGCTCCAGAGCTCACGCTCCACGGCAACCAGATTCACCTGGATCTCGGCCACGACAACAGCTCCGCCCTCTGCTCGATCGAACTCGCGTGCACGCCACAGGTAGACACCGGCCGCAATGTGTACAGGATTCCCTGCGATCATTGCGAGCGGTACGGCAATCGGAACGATTCTAACCCGGCAGCCGCCGAACTCTTTCGGTGGACCCGACCGCGACCACCCGCCGGCACCCTGCGTGCCGGCGTCCCACAGTGCGCCCAGCAGGCCGGCAGCCGATGCACCGGGGCCGGCCAGAAGGGCTGCGCTACAACGTCTTGGCCTTGGCCAGCACGTCGTCGATGCCGCCGACGTTGAGAAACGCCTGCTCCGGGATGTTGTCGTACTCACCCTTGGCGATCGCGTCGAAAGACTCGATGGTGTGATCCATCTCGACGTAGCTGCCCTCCATGCCGGTGAACTGCTTCGCGACGAAGAAGTTCTGGCCGAGGTAACGCTCCATCCGCCGGGCACGGCCGACGAGCAGTTTGTCCTCTTCACCGAGTTCGTCCATGCCCAGGATGGCGATGATGTCCTGCAATTCCTTGTACTTCTGCAGGATCCGGATCACCTCCTGTGCCACCCGGTAGTGCTCCTCACCGACGAACTGCGGATCGAGGATCCGGGACGTCGAGGACAGCGGGTTCACCGCTGGATAGATGCCCTTCTCGGTGATGCCGCGATCCAGCTCCGTGGTGGCATCCAGGTGCGCGAACGTGGTGGCCGGCGCGGGGTCGGTGTAGTCGTCCGCGGGCACGTAGATGGCCTGCAGCGAGGTGATGGACCGGCCGCGGGTGGAGGTGATCCGCTCCTGCAACTCGCCCATCTCGTCGGCCAGTGTCGGCTGGTAGCCGACCGCGGACGGCATCCGGCCGAGCAGCGTCGAGACCTCGGAGCCGGCCTGGGTGAACCGGAAGATGTTGTCGATGAACAGCAGCACGTCCTGGTTCTGCACGTCGCGGAAGTACTCCGCCATCGTCAGCGCGGACAGCGCGACCCGCATCCGGGTACCCGGCGGCTCGTCCATCTGGCCGAAGACCAGCGCCGTGTCGTTGATGACGCCGGACTCGGTCATTTCGGTGAACAGGTCGTTGCCCTCGCGGGTCCGCTCGCCCACCCCGGCAAATACCGAGGTACCACCGAAGTTCTTGGCGACGCGGGTGATCATCTCCTGGATGAGCACCGTCTTACCGACACCGGCGCCGCCGAACAGGCCGATCTTGCCGCCCTGAACGTACGGCGTCAGCAGGTCGATGACCTTGATGCCGGTGACGAGCTGGGTGGTGCGACCCTCGAGCTGGTCGAATGCCGGCGGCTTGCGGTAGATCGGCCAGTGCTCGGCGTCCTCGCCGGTGCCCGGCGCGTCCAGGCAGCGACCGAGGGCGTTGAAGACATGGCCCTTGACGGCGTCACCGACGGGCACCGAGATCGGCGCGCCGGTATCGACCACCGGGGCACCGCGGACCAGGCCGTCGGTCGGCTGCATCGAGATGCTGCGGACGATGTCGTCGCCCAGGTGCAGCGCTACCTCGAGGGTGAGCGTGTGTGCGTCACCGGCGCCGGTGACGTCGACATGCAGGGCGTTGAACAGCGGCGGTACCCCGCCACGCGGGAACTCGATGTCCACGACCGGGCCGATGACGCGCACGACCCTGCCGGAGTTGGCCGTCGAGCTGCTCTGCGGTGCGTCTTGGGTGATCGTCATGGCTATCAGTCCTCTTCGTTCCCGGAGGCGGCGAGAGCGTCGGCGCCGCCGACGATCTCCGTGAGTTCTTGGGTGATCTGCGCCTGCCTGGCCTGGTTGGCCTGGCGAGACAGGTTGCGAATGATGTCGTTGGCGTTGTCCGTCGCCGCCTTGCAGGCGGCGCGCCGGGCCGCCGACTCGCTCGCCGCCGCGTCCAGCAGGGCAGCGTAGATGCGCGTCTTGAGGTACTTGGGCAGCATCTCGTCGAGCAGCCGATCGGACGACGGTTCGAACTCGTACGACGGCAACAGCGTGTCGGAGTCACTCTCCACGTACTCGATCTCCATCGGCGCCATCCGCCTGGCCTGCGGCCGCTGGGTGATCATGGAGACGAAATGCGTTGACACCAGATGGATCTCATCGATTCCCGACTCGCCGTCCGGAGTACTGCCGGCCGACCCGGCGATGAACGCGGGCAGCAACGCCTCCGTGGCCCGCTCCGCGTCGGCGTAGGTCGGCCGCTCGGAGAACCCCGTCCACGACTCGGCGATGGCGCGTTGACGGAAGGTGAAGTAGCCCAATCCCTTCCGGCCGATCACGTAGATCACCGGCTCCTTGCCCTGCGACCGCAACAGGGCGGCCAGTTCCTCCGCGGCCTTGATCACCGCGGAGTTGTAGGCGCCGCACAGCCCGCGGTCGGCGGTGATGAGCAGGATGCCGGCTCGCTTGGGTTCGTCCCGCTCGTTGAGCAGCGGGTGATCCAGCGTGGACGCCGACGCCAGCGCGGTCAGCACATCGGTGATCTGTGCCGAGTACGGCGCCGCTGCCGCCACCTTGGCCTGCGCCTTGGCGATCCGGGAGGTGGCGATCATCTCCTGCGCCTTGGTGATCTTCTGCGTCGAGCGCACCGACTTCACGCGCTGGCGCAGCACCCTGACCTGGGCGGCCATCAGTCACCTCCGGAGGGGACGGCTCGGGCGATCGGAGCGGGCATCGGGACTGCTCCGGTCACTTCTTGGCCGGCGGGCGCCGGACCTGGACCTGGACCTTCTCGTGGCCCACCTCGGACTCGTCCATCGCCTTGACCTCCGGCTGCCGGCCGAGGATCTGTCCCTCGGACGTGGTGAAGGTGTCGGAAAACTCGGCAAGCGCTGCCAGCAAGGCGTTCTCGCTGTCCTCGGAGAGATCCTTCGAGGTGCGGATCGCCTCCAGCGGGCTACCCGGGGCGTGCCGCAGGTACTGCAGGAACTCGCTCTCGAAACGCCGGATGTCCGACACCGGCACCCGGTCCATGTGGCCGCGGGTACCGGCCCAGATGGCCACCACCTGCTCCTCGACGGGGTACGGGCTGAACTGCGGCTGCTTGAGCAGCTCGACCAGGCGGGACCCGCGGGCGAGCGCCCGCTTGGACACCTCGTCCAGGTCCGAACCGAAGGCGGCGAACGCCTCCAGCTCGCGGTAGGCCGACAGGTCCAGGCGCAAGGTCCCGGAGACCTTGCGCATGGCCTTCACCTGCGCGGCGCCACCGACCCGGGACACCGAGATGCCGACGTTGACGGCCGGCCGGACGCCGGAGTTGAACAGGTCGCCCTCCAGGAAGCACTGCCCGTCGGTGATGGAGATGACGTTGGTCGGGATGTACGCCGAGACGTCACCGGCCTTGGTCTCGATCAGCGGGAGTCCGGTCATCGAGCCGCCGCCGAGGTCTTCGGAGAGCTTGGCGCAACGCTCCAGCAGGCGGGAGTGCAGGTAGAAGACGTCACCCGGGTAGGCCTCGCGACCCGGCGGGCGGCGCAGCAGCAGGGAGATGGCCCGGTACGCCTCGGCCTGCTTGGACAGGTCGTCGAAGATGATCAGGACGTGCTTGCCCTGGTACATCCAGTGCTGGCCGATGGCCGAACCGGTGTACGGCGCAAGCCATTTGAAGCCGGCGGAATCGGAGGCAGGGGCGGCGACGATCGTGGTGTACTGCAGCGCGCCGGCGTCCTCCAGGGACTGCCGGACACCGGCGATGGTGGTGCCCTTCTGGCCGATCGCGACGTAGATGCAGCGCACCTGCTGCTGCGGGTCGCCGGTCTCCCAGTTCTGCTTCTGGTTGATGATGGTGTCGACGCAGACCGCGGTCTTGCCGGTCTTGCGGTCACCGATGATCAGCTGCCGCTGGCCGCGACCGATCGGCGTCATCGAATCGATCGCCTTGATGCCGGTCTGCAGCGGCTCCTTCACGCCTTGCCGCTCGACGACGGAGGCCGCCTGCAGTTCGAGCGCCCGGGTCTCGTGCGATTCGATCTCGCCGAGCCCGTCGATGGGCTGTGCCAGCGGGTTCACGACCCGGCCCAGGAAGCCGTCACCGACGGGCACCGACAGCACCTCACCGGTCCTGGTGACCTGCTGTCCCTCCTCGATGGTGTTCGCGTCACCAAGGACGACGGCGCCGATGGAGCGGACGTCGAGGTTGAGCGCCACCCCGAGGACACCGCCGGGGAACTCGAGGAGTTCGTTGGCCATTGCCGAGGGCAATCCCTCGACGGTGGCGATACCGTCACCGGTCTCGGCGACGATGCCGACCTCTTCCCGGGTCACCTCGGGCGAGTAGTCGGAGACGTAGCTTTCGATCGCGGAGCGGATCTCGTCGGAGGAGATCGTCAACTCGGTCATCGCGTTCCCGTTCTGTGTCATCAACGCTGCTGTCACAACCGCGGCCTGCTGGTTGTCCTTCTTCACTGCTGGAATCACTTACCGTGATGCCGTCGATCAATGATCGATCTGTGCTGTCGATCAGCCGGACATCCGCCGGCGCAGGGTCTCCAGCTGAGACTGGACGCTGCCGTCGATCACCTCGTCGCCGACCTGGACCCGGATCCCGCCCATCAACTCCGGCACGACCTCGAGGTGCACCGAGACCTCGCGGCCGTAGATGCGGTTCAGCGAGCGCCTGAGCCGCGTGGACTGGTCCTCACTCAACGGTACGGCCGCTCTGACGAAGGCGACCACCTTCTGCCGCCGTTGCGCTGCCTGGTCCACCAGCTCACGCACCCCGTGGGTGAACGACCGGCCGGCGGTGTCCCGGGCCAGCGCGTCGACGAGCTCGGTGACCAGCGGGTGCGAACGGCCGGCCAGCAGCCGGTCGACGAGCCTGGACCTGGCGCCCGGGTCAGCGGTCGGGTCGTCCAGGATCACCGACAGCTCGGGCGACGCGTCGACGATCCGGGAGAAGCGGAACAACTGGTCCTCGACGTCGTCGAGCTCGCCGGTGCGCTCCACCCGCAGGAACATCGCGGTCCTGCTGACCCGGCGGAGGGAGTCCTGCAGGTCGCGCGAGGACGACCAGCTCTGCCGGACGGCGAACTGCACGACGGACATCGCGGGCTCGCCGATCTTGCCGCCCAGCAATTGCGTCGCGATGCCGGCGCGACGGTCCGGCGCAACGGTTCCCTCGGACAGCGTCCGCCGCAGTGGTACCTCGTTGAGCAGCAGGTCGGAGACCTGATCGAGCTGGGTTCCCAGGTCGCTGAGTGCCCCGGTGTCCAACTGGTCGGCCACCGACAGCAGATGCGTGTTGGTGGCGATCAGCGACTCGCGACTGGCGATGTGTTGCATCAGCGTTCCAGGTCGGCCAGGAAGCGCTCGACCGTCCGGGTCTGCCGGGCGTCGTCCTGCAACGACTCACCCACGACCCGGCTGGCCAGCTCCACCGAGACCCGGCCGAGGTCGGACCGCAACTCCGCGACGATCTGCGCGCGCTGGGCCTCGAGTTGGGCGCGGCCGGCAGCGGCGATGCGTTCCGTCTCGGCGTGTGCCTGGGACAGCATGTCGTCGCGGATGGCCTGCGCCTGGGCGCGCGCGTCCTCGCGGATCTTGGCCGCTTCCTCACGGGCACCGGCGAGCTGCTGGTTGTACCGGTCGAGCGCTGCCTTTGCCTCGTTCTGGGCTTCCTCGGCCTTGGCGATACCGCCCTCGATGGCCTTGGTCCGCGCGGCGAACGCGCTCTCGAACTGCGGCCAGACGAACTTGCCCAGCACGAACAGCAGTAGAGCGAAAGCGATTGCCGCGATCAGTACCTCGCCCCAGGGCAGGCCGATCGGGTTGGTGGCCTCCTCGGCCGCGGTGTTCACGATCATTCGGTCCTCGACTCTGAGCTATCGGGTGCGGATCAGGTCAGGATGAACGGAACAACGAAGCCCAACAGGGCCAGCGCCTCGGACACCGCGAAACCGAGGAATGCGTAGGTCCGGGTGAGACCGGCCGACTCGGGCTGACGCGCCGTCGAGGTGATGTAGGCGGCCCAGACGATACCGACACCGATACCGGGACCGATCGCGGAAAGGCCGTACCCGAGGGTGCCGACGTTGCCGGTGAGTTCCGCGAGCTGCGTCACGTCAGACATGGGGTTGCTTCTCCCTTTCACGGGATCCGGTGCGGATCCTCATTTGTCAATCACTGGCCGCGCCGGTGCGGGCCAGGTGGTGCGGATTCGGTGGAGCAATTGCGGTGCGAGCTGGACAGAACGGCTGCAGGCCCTGCCCTCTCAGTGCGAGTCGGCCAACGAGGACTCCAGATAGATGGCGGTCAGCAGAACGAACACATAGGCCTGCAGCGACGCGATCAGCAGCTCGAAGAACACCAGGCCGAGGCTCCCGATGAACGGGAGCAGACCGAGAACATAATTCAGTGGGGTGCCGGATTCCCAGAGGTACAGCGTCCCGACCGCGGCGATCGTGATCAGCATGTGGCCGGCGAACATGTTGGCGAACAACCGGATGGCCAACGTGAACGGCCGCAGGATGATGTTCGACAGGAACTCGATCGGGATCAGCAGCACGTGCATCGCGACGGGGATGCCGGGGATGTAACACATGAGCTTGAAGAAGCCGAAGAAGCCGTGCTTCTGGATGCCGACGATCATGTAGATGAACCAGACCATGACGGCCAGCAGTACCGGGATCGCGAAGTGCGATGTCACCGGCAACTGCGCGACAGGGACGATGCCCCACAAGTTCTGGATCAGGATGAAGGAGAAGAGGGTGGCCAGGAACCCGGCCCACTTCCGGCCGTTCCGGCCGCCGAGGATCTCGATGGCGACGCCGTTGCGGACAAAGGAGTAGAGGCCCTCGCCCGCGAACTGCAGCTTGCCGGGCAGCATTGCCGTCCTGCGGGAGGCGGCCAGGAAGAAGGCCATCACCAGCACGGTGCCCAGGATCAGCAGCACCATCGCCTTGACCGATGCGATGACGGTGCCGTCGCCGATCTTGTCGAAGAAGAAGGAGTGCTCGACAGTCGGCGCGACGAACGAGCCGTCGTCCTCGGCCGCCAGCAGGCCCAGCGAGAGCATGCTCACGCTCACGGACACTCGGTCTCCCTTCGGGGGCCGGCCGAGGGTTGCCCGTCGGCGGGTGAGGATGCAATTCCCTGTGCTGCCACTGCTCGCGCCCTGGTGAACGCCTTCTGCCGGTTGGCGGCTTTCGCCGCGCGCAATGCTGTTGCCATGTCGGACTTCTCGGCCGCAGCCGGGGTCACCTCAATTGCCTCCGGCCGGCCGAATCGCATGACCACCGCGTAGATGCCCAGGGCCATCCCGACGATCATTCCGACGGGCGCCCAGAGGCGGGAATCAAGCCAGCCGTCCAGCAACCAACCGATGCCGCCGAACACCACCAATCCGGAGATCATGGTGGACAGAACCGCCCAGCCCTGGTCGGCTCCCCTGGAGGGGGGCCGGGCTACGGCACGCATCTTCATGGCGCCCCGGACACTATCAGTTGCGCAGAGGCCCTGCTCCACCCACCCACGGTGATCCCCGCCGCGTGTCCGGAGTCACGAAAAGGGCGCTGCTGACCGGTTTTCCCAGGTGAGAAGGGTCCGCAGCGGAGCGCACCGGATCGCGCGCGGCTCATCCGGGATCGACGTAGTAGACCTTTAATGTCCATACATAGCGCATGTGCGCCCCCAGCCACAGGAAGAGCCCGAGACCGATGGCGCCGGCCATCCAGCGGACGTTGACGAACCCGTCGATGGGCATGGTCAACAGCACGATCGCCAGCACCATCACCTTGACGACGTACGCGAACAGTGCCGCCACCATCACCGTTTTCGGGTTGGTCTTGCCCACCCAGGCGATCACCACCGCGGAGAACGTGAAGAAGGCGCCAACGATGGCGGTGCCCAGCACGACCCCGGCGACGGCGCCCGGACCGTCGACCAGTGCGGCCGACACGCCCAGCGCGACGCCGCCCACCACCAGCACGATCCAGCACAACCGGAGGTGGCCCAGCGACCAGGTACCTTCCGACCGGCTGCGGTCGGCGATCCGCTGTGCAGCACGCGCCTGCGCCGACAGGTCGACCGGCGCGCTGTGCGGATCCGGTACCGCACGCTCGTCGGGTGACGGTCGATCGGCGTCGGTCATCGTGTCGCCGCCGTCGCCGCGCCGTCGCCGCGCGCCCGGGCCAGCCGCCGGTCCCGCATCTTCGGCCAAGCGGAGAACGCCAAACCCACCGCCACCAGGACGGCGACCGGCACGATGGCCACTTCCCAGCTGACGAAGACCAACGACACCGCGCCGCCGGCCAGCACGAAGGCCCAGTAGTAGAAGATCAGCACGGCCTGCCGGTGGGTGTGCCCGATGGCGAGCATCCGGTGGTGCAGGTGCTGCTTGTCGGCACTGAACGGGTGCCGGCCCTCCTTGGTGCGGCGGATGACGGCCATCAGGAAGTCCAGCACCGGGATGAAGACCACCGCCAGCGCGACGATCAGCGGCGCCAGCAGGGCGATCGTCGAGCGCGGTCCGAAAGTCGACGGGTCCAGCTTGCCGCCGGCGCTGACGGTCGCGCCGGCCATCGCCAGGCCGATGAACATCGCCCCGGAGTCGCCCATGAAGATCCGGGCCGGCGAGAAGTTGTGCGGCAGGAATCCGATGCACGCCCCGAGCAACGCCGCCGCGATCAGCGGCGGCTGCGACGCGGAGCTGTCGTCACCGGAGAGCAGCAGCTGGCGCACGGAGAAGATGAAGATCGCGAACGCCGAGATGGCGGCGACGCCGGCCAGCAGCCCGTCGAGGCCGTCGATGAAGTTCATCGCGTTGGTGAGCACCACCGTCAGCAGCACCGTGAGCACGATGCCCTGCGTCTGGTCGAGGCTGACCAGGCTCCCGCCGGTCGGCCCGCTTCCGGGCAGCCAGAGCACCTGCCACTGCACGCCGAACAGCACCAGCACGCCGGCGGCGAGGATCTGTCCGGCGAGTTTGGCGACCGCATCGAGGTCGAATCGGTCATCCAAGACGCCCACCAGCGTGATCAGCGCCCCGGCGGCCAGGATGCCGAGCACCTCGGAGGACGAGATGAAGGCGCTGCCGACCGCGGGCAGCTGCAGGGCCATCAGCACCGCGGCGGCGAACCCCGCGTACACCGCGACGCCGCCCATCCGGGGTATCGGCAGCGAGTGCACGTCACGTTCACGGATCGGGGTGACGGCGCCCACCTTGACCGCCGCGAGGCGGACCAGGCCGGTCAGCAGGAACGTGACGACGACCGCTGTCCCGAACACGAGCGCGTACTCGCGCCCCGGGATCACGTAGTCCGTCACCCGGCCAGGGTAATCGGCGCAGGTGGTCGCTGACCGCCTGCAACCCCCGCCACCCGCCCGGGTCGGAGGTGAGGCACGCGACGGGTGCGCGGGCCCGACGGCGACCGGTCGCCGACCCGGGCAGAAAAAGCGCCGGAAACGCGCAACCAACCGCCGATTGGGCCGTCCCCCCTGTGTAGCTCCGATTCGTCCTCGGCGGTCGGGTTCGAAGCCCGGACCCAACTCGCCGCCCGGGGGGTACGAATCAGAACTGAGCCCCACGCCGGGAGCTGCCCGTAGGCCCGATCACGACACGCCGTCGTCCAGATCGGGCCTTCGGCCTTTGACGGCCCGGTCTGCGCCGTATCCGCGGCCCCACAACCACCGTGCTACTGCTGCTCCGGGACCTCGACGTCACCGATCACGTCCCGGATCCGGTCGACGCCCACCGCGCCCGTGCGCAGCACGCGCGGCACCTCCGACGTGAGGTCGACGACCGTGGAGGCCACCCCGATCGGTGCCGGACCTGCCTCCAGGTACACCGAAACATCTTCTCCCAGTTGGCTTTCCGCGTCAGCTGCGGTGGTGGCGGGCGGGCTCCCGCTGCGGTTCGCGCTGGACACCGCCATCGGCCCGACCAGTCGCAGCAGGTCGAGGGCGACCGGGTGCAGCGGCATGCGCACCATCACCGTGCCCTTGGCGGCACCCAGGTCCCAGCTCAACGAGGGTGCGTGCTCGACGACGAGGGACAGCCCACCCGGCCAGAACGCCTCGATGAGCGTCCGGCCGACGGGCGGCAGCGCCATCACCAGGCCGTCGATCGTCGTCCACGATCCGACGAGCACGGGAACGGGCATGTCCGGGCCCCGGCCCTTGGCCGCCAACAGCGCGCGAACCGCCGCGGCGTTGAAGGAGTCCGCGCCGATGCCGTACACGGTGTCGGTGGGCATCACGACCAGGTTCCCCGACCTGGCGGCGTGGGCGGCGGACTCCAGGCCCGCCCGCCGGGCGACGGGGTCGGCGCAATCGAACGTCGTCACGAGTGCAGTGTCCCAGCCCTATTGACCGGTGACGGCATGCGCACCCTGGTGGCCGTGACGAACCGCGGGCGTCCCGCCAGGTCGGCGTGATCGGCGACGTCGGCCAGCACCTGCCGCTTGCGCAGCAGTTCGGGCACCGACTCCCCCTGGGTATCGTCGTGCTCGATCGCCAGCACGCCGTCCACTCTGAGCAGCCCCGCCGCGACCGAGATCAGCGGCCTGATCAGGGCAAGCCCTTCGGGTCCGCCGAAGACGGCCTCCGCGGGATCGTGGTCGGCGACCTCAGGTTCCACCGGGGTGCCGTCGGGGACGTACGGCGGGTTCGCGGTCACGAGGTCGGCGGACGCGTCCAGGTCGGCCATCAGGCGTTGGTCCAGGACGTCGCCGCCTCGCAACTCGACCGGTGTTCCGCCGGCGGTGACGTGGGCGACGATGTTCCGTCGGGCCCAGGACAGCGCCGCCTGCGACCGCTCGACGGCGATCACCCGGGCGTCGGGCCGGGACGCGGAGATGGCCAGCGCGATCGCACCGCTTCCGGTGCACAGGTCGACGACGGTCGGGTTCGGCCGGTCGGCGATCGCCCGCAGTGCCCACTCGACGAGGAACTCGGTCTCCGGACGCGGCACGAAGACCCCGGGCCCGACGGCGATCCGGGCGCGGCCGAAGGGCACCGAGCCGAGCAGGTACTGCAGCGGGATGCGCTGCGCGCGGCGGGCGACCAGCGCCCGGTACTGCTCGATCCAGGACGACTCCACCAGCGGGGTGAGTCCGAGCCTGTTGCGGGACACGCCGAGCAGATGCCCGGCCAGTTCCTCGGCGTCGACGGCAGGGCTGGGTACCCCGGCCTGCTCGAGCGTCGCGGCGGCCGCCGACACCGCGGACCGCAGGGACTCCCGGCTCATGCCCGTTCGGCTGCCGGCGACCGGCTGCCGGCCGCCAGCCGTTCGGTGCGGTCGGCCTGCGCGAGGGCGTCGAGCACCCCGTCGAGGTCGCCGTCCAGCACCGCGTCCAGGTTGTAGGCCTTGTAGCCCACCCGGTGGTCGGCGATCCGGTTCTCCGGGAAGTTGTACGTCCGGACGCGTTCGGAGCGATCGACGGTCCGCACCTGGGACCGGCGGGCGTCGGCGGCGGCGGCGTCGGCCGTGGCCCGGGCTGCGGCGAGCAGCCGCGCCCGCAGGATCCGCAGAGCCTGCTCCTTGTTCTGCAGTTGGGATTTCTCGTTCTGGCAGGACACCACGATACCGGTGGGCAGGTGGGTGATCCGCACAGCGGAGTCGGTGGTGTTCACCGACTGGCCACCCGGCCCGGATGACCGGAAGACGTCGATCCGCAGGTCGTTGGGGTCGACGGTGACGTCGACGTCCTCGGCCTCCGGTGCCACCAGCACACCGGCCGCGGAAGTGTGGATGCGGCCCTGCGACTCGGTGACGGGAACTCGTTGCACGCGGTGCACGCCGCCCTCGAACTTCAGCCGTGCCCAGACGCCGTCGGCCGATGACCCGGGCGCCTTGATGGCGACGGTCGCGTCCTTGTAGCCGCCGAGGTCGGACTCGGTGGCGGACAGCACCTCTGTCTTCCAGCCGCGCCGCTCGGCGTATCGCAGATACATCCGCAACAGGTCCCCCGCGAACAGCGCCGACTCCTCCCCGCCCTCGCCGGCCTTCACCTCGACCAGCACGTCCTTGCTGTCGTCGGGGTCGCGCGGGGTCAGCAGTTCGCCGAGCCGGGTCTCCAATTCGGCGACCCGCTGGGCGAGCGAGTCGGCCTCGTCGGCGAAACCGGGATCTTCCGCGGTCAGCTCGCGCGCCGCCTGCAGATCGCCGCGGGCCTCGTCGAGCTGGGTCGATGTGGTGACGATGGGCGTCAGTTCGGCGTACCGCCGGCCGAGCCGGCGGGCAGCGGCCTGGTCGGCGTGCACGCCCGGGTCGTTCAGCCGGTCCTGCAGGTCCTGGTACTCGGCGAGCAGTTGTTCGACGGAGGCGCGGGGCACGTCGGCAGGAGTAGCGGACGTCATCGGTCGGCTCCCTTCCTGCGGTCCCGCATCTGGTGGTCGAGGTTGTGGGGTGGTGCGGTGGCCGCGATCGGCCGGCTGCCGGTTCTCGGCGTCATCATGCGGCTCCGTGCGCTGCTGCCGGCGTGCCGTCGGCGTGTCGTCGGCGTGTCGGGTGCTGACCCTCACGCGCAACACTTCGTCCTCCACCGCTCGGGTCCGCGCGATCGGCAGCGGCCGGCCCGCTGGGTGACGCCCGCAGCGGCGTCGGTCCGGACTGCCCGCCGCTGCACGCCCGGAACAGCAAACGGCGCCCGCGGACCGGGTGGTCTGCGGGCGCCGTCGATGCGCTAGCGGCTGCGCTTGCCGTAGCGCGCCTCGAAGCGCGCAACCCGGCCGCCGGTGTCCAGGATCTTCTGCTTGCCGGTGTAGAAGGGGTGGCAGTTGGAGCACACCTCGACGTTGATCTTGCCGCTGCTCTCGGTGGAGCGGGTGGTGAAGGTGTTGCCACAACCGCAGGTGACCTCGGTCGTGACGTACTGCGGGTGGATTCCGGTCTTCATTGCTGTCCTCTTTCGGTAGAGCCTTGCATGGGGCTCCGGGTCGGCCGCGACGGCTGTCGGGTCGTGAACCGGGGCCGGGCTCGACCGACCAGTGTGCCAGATGGGTCGGCCACTGAGCCAAACAGCGCCGGGGCGCCGGGTATTCCGGTGCCCCAGCTGGATGTGGACAGCCAGGACGCCGTCAGTCGCCCTCCGTCGTTGCCGGTCCGCCCAGGGCGATTGCGATCGCGGCGCCCTTGCGACGGCTGCGGCGGTCCCGAAAGGTGGCCAGCCGCCCGAAGAGTCCGTACTTCTGCACCAACAGATCCAGCACACCGGCGACCTCGTCGTCGGGGAGCAGGCGTGCCGTTGCATCGATCGGCGTACCCCTCGGCTTGCCCCTGGTGGTGCAGGGCGCCACCTGGACGGCGCCGCTGCGCCGGATTCGCTTGATCTTGCCCGCGTCCGCCGCTGACCACACCCGCAACTCGTTGCCGGTGCGGGCCACCCACACCGGCGTGGGCACCGGCGTCCCGTCCTTGCGGAACGTGGTCAGCTGCATGTATTTAGATGATCCGAGCACGTCCAGTGGCGTCACGGGACATACAGTACTGATCGGGCACCGGGACTGATCGGGCACCGGGACTGATCGGGCACCGGGACTGATCGGGCACCGGGACTGATCGGGCACCGGGACTGATCCGGCACCGCCGCGGGTCGGGCACCGGGACCGATCCGGCACCGCCGCGGGTCGGGCACCGGGACGATCCGGCACCGCCGCGGGTCGGGCACCGGGACGATCCGGCACCGCCGCGGGTCGGGCACCGGGACGATCCGGCACCGCCGGGGGTCGGGCACCGGGACGATCCGGCACCGCCGGGGATCCCGCGGCGCCGACCTGGATCTGCCGGAAATTCAGCTCCTCGCCAACGGCGCGCTCATCGGGCAACACCCCACCACCGGGCAACACCCACCACCGGGCAACACCCACCACCGGGCAACGCCGACCGCTAGGCACACACCCGACACGTCCGAATCCCTGGCTAGTCGCTGCCCGGTGTGTTCTTGGCGACCTGCATCAGGAACTCGACGTTGCTGCGGGTCTTGCGCAGCCGGTCCAGCACGAGTTCCAGTGCTTGCTGCGTGTCCAGTGCGGCCAGCACCCGGCGCAGTTTCACCACGATCGCCAGTTCATCGGGCGAGAGCAACAGGTCTTCCTTGCGGGTCGACGACTGGTCGACGTCGATCGCGGGGAAGATCCGCTTGTCCGCAAGCCGCCTGTCCAGCTTCAGCTCGGCGTTTCCGGTGCCCTTGAACTCCTCGAAGATCACGGTGTCACCGGCGGAACCGGTCTCGACGAGTGCGGAGGCGAAGATGGTCAGCGAGCCACCGTTCTCGATGTTGCGCGCGGCACCGAGGAAGCGCTTCGGCGGGAACAGTGCGGTGGAGTCGACACCGCCGGACAGGATCCGGCCGGACGCCGGCGCCGCCAGGTTGTAGGCACGGCCAAGCCGGGTGATCGAGTCGAGCAGGACCACGACGTCCCGGCCCATCTCGACCAGGCGCTTCGCCCGCTCGATGGCGAGCTCGGCGACCAGCGTGTGATCCGACGGCGGCCGATCGAACGTGGACGCGATCACCTCGCCCTTGACCGAGCGCTGCATGTCGGTGACCTCTTCAGGTCGCTCGTCCACCAGCACCACCATCAGGTGGCATTCCGGGTTGTTGGTGGTGATCGCGTTCGCGATGGCCTGCATGACCATCGTCTTGCCGGCCTTCGGCGGCGACACGATCAGTGCGCGTTGACCCTTACCGACGGGCATCACCAGATCGATGACGCGGGTGGTCAACAGGTGCGCCTCGGTCTCCAGGCGCAGCCGGTCGTTGGGGTACAGCGGCGTCAGCTTGGTGAACTCGGGCCGGTTCCTGGCCTGCTCGGGCTCGAGCCCGTTCACCGTGTCGAGCCGGACCAGGGCGTTGAACTTCTGCCGCTGAGCCTCGCCCTCCCGCTGTGCCCGGACGGCGCCGGTTACCGCATCACCGCGCCGCAGCCCGTTCTTGCGGACCTGCGACAGTGAGACGTAGACGTCGTTCGGGCCGGTCAGGTAGCCGGAGGTGCGGATGAAGGCGTACGAATCCAGCACGTCCAGGATGCCGGCGACGGGGACGAGGACGTCGTCATCGCGCACCTCCGGCTCGGCCGGGCCGTCGGGGGCGAAGCGGTCGCGCGAGTTGCGGCGGTTGCGGTCGCGGTAGCGGCGGCCACGACGACCGCGGCCGTCTCCCTCGTCATCGTCGTCACGGCGGTTGTCGGTGTTCTGTCGACCCTGCCGGTTGTCCCGCTGGTTGTCCCGCTGGTTGTCGCGGTTCTGGTTGTCCCGCTGATTGTCCCGACCCTGACCGTCACGGCCCTGGTTGTCGCGCTGTCCGTCCCGGCTTTGGTTGTCCCGGCTTTGGTTGTCCCGGCCCTGCTCACGCTGCCCGTTGCGCTGGTCGACCGCTACGCCGCCGTTGCCGGCCGCACCGTTGTCACGGGCGCTGTTGTCGCGCTGGCCGTTGTCGGCAGTGTCCCGACCGCTGTTGTCCCGTCCGTTGTCCTGGGCGGCGTTGTTGCGGCCGTTGTCCCGGCCGTCCCGCCGATTGCGGCGGTTGCGCCGATTGCCGCGCTGGCCGTCGTCCGACTCGGCCGAGTCGTCGGCGCCCCGGTCGGCCGTGCGGTCGCCGGACTGACGGTCGCCGGCTTGCTCGCCGCGATCGGCGCGGGTGTCGTCACCGCGATTCCCGCTGCGCTCGTCGGTGCGGTCCTGCGGGTCACGGCCGGGCTCGCAACCGCCGTGGTCCGGCGCGCGGGTGTCACCGCTGTCTGCGCGATCGGTTCGCAGTGCGCCGTTGGCGTCGGGCGCGTTGTTGTCGGGCGCGGTGGTTTTTGGCGCGGTGGTGTCGGGCGCGGTGGTGTCCCGACCGCCGGACACGTCGCCCAGCGGCAGCGTCGGCTCTGCGCCGCCGTGCCCATTGGTTGCCGGCGCGGACGCCGGGCGCTGCTCGGTCCGCACGGAGGCGCCGCTGTCGGCCGCCCCCGAGGCAGCGCCGGAACCGTTCTGGCGGGCGGAGATCGCCGCGATCAGGTCCCCCTTGCGCATGCCGGAGGTGCCGCGGATGCCCAACTGGCCCGCCAGGGCCTTGAGATCCGTCAGCACCATGCCCGCCAGACCCTCACCCTTGCGTGCCCGGCCACGGGTGGCGGGCGCGGAAGTGGCGGTGTTGTCGAGCGACTCCGTGGTTTCAGTCACGAAGATCCTTCCTGTCCGGCCGTCTGTGCGCGGCCGGAGATTGAGCTCACCGCAGGTGCGGTGGCTGCCGTTGCGCGCCCAGATGAGCGCGGCGGAGTCGTGATCACCTTGTCTGAATCGCTGACGCGGGCCGCTCCCATGACGCGGCTCGCAAGCCGACCATGAGCCGTTCCGGCGCCTCCGGGGTACGTTCCGGCGAGAGGAGTCCTTCAGAGTGGGAGCGGCGAGAGGCTTCTGCAGTCCCCCACCGTCGATTTCCGGCTCGCAGACCAAACGTCGCAGGGGGCACAGCCGGTGATCGCCCTCAACAGTAACCGCACATCAGCGCGACCGGCAACTGCCGCCGAGCGTGTCGCCCGGTGCGGACCCGAGTGTGCGGTGAAGTGTTACCGACCGTCGCACACCGTCACCGCGCATACCCGAATTCCCACGGCGGCCACGCAAGAGGTGCGGCTACCGGCGTTCGACTGTGGCACCCGTGGTGCACACCTCCACCGGGGCGACGTCGAACCCGGGCCGCCGCCAGTCGGCCACGCTGATCGGGCCCCCCACCAGCGCAATCACCGACGGACCGGCACCGGACAGCACCGCGGCGATCCCGGCCGCCCTGAGTTCGGCGATCAGTCGGGCCGACTCGGGCATCGCGGCCGCGCGGTAGTCCTGGTGCAGGCGGTCCCGGGTCGCGGCCAGCAGCCGGGCAGGATCCGTCGTCATCGCGTAGACCAGCAGACCGGCGGCAGCGGCGTTGGCGCTGGCATCGGCGTGCGGAACAGTCGCCGGCAGCAGCAGCCGGGCCTGACGCGTGGAACTGGCGGTGTGCGCGCTGAAGGCGATCACCGTGATGTCCGGGTGCACCCGGGGCCGGACGGCGTCCGGTCGCCCGTCGGGGCCGGTGTAGGCGAGGGTGAACCCGCCGTACAGCGCCGGGGCCACATTGTCGGGATGACCCTCCATCTCGGTACCGAGCGCGAACACGTCGTTATTGGTGAGCGCCGGGCCGGTGCCGTCCGCGCCCCGCAGCAACTCACGGCCGGCCAACAGGCCGGCAACGATGGCCGCGGCGGACGAACCGAGGCCGCCGCCGTGCGGGATGCGGTTGACGCAGCGCAGATGCAACCCCGGCAGCGCGGTCCCGGTCGCCGCGAAGACCTTGGCGATGGCGCGGACGACGAGATGCTCGTCGGTGAGCGGCACCTCGCCGGCGCCGATCCCGGCAACCTCGATCTCCAGGCCGGCATCGCGGACGCTGACGGTCACCTCGTCGTACCGGGCGAGTGCCAAACCGAAGCTGTCGAAACCGGGGCCCAGATTGGCCGACGTCGCCGGCACCCGGACGGTCACCGCGGTGGAACCACCCGAGCCGTCGAGCGCACTGCGCAGCACCGCAGATCCCGCCGGTGGCCCGTCGCTCATCCAGCCAGTCCCAGGGCCTCGGTCACCGCTTCCGCGGCGACCGGCAGCACCACGGGCTCGGTCATGAACGTCATTGCGGTGTCCGGGTCCTTCAGCCCGTTGCCGGTGACCGTGCAGACGACCAGCGCGCCGGCAGGCAACCGCCCGTCGGCGGCGGTCGCCAGCAACCCGGCCACGGACGCCGCGGAGGCGGGCTCGACGAACACCCCCTCGGTGGCGGCGAGCAACCGGTACGCGCGCAGGATCTGCTCGTCCGTGACCGCGTCGATGAGGCCGTGCGAGTCGTCCCTGGCCTGCACCGCGCCGGTCCACGACGCGGGCGCGCCGATCCGGATCGCCGTCGCGATCGTGTCGGGGTGCGAGACCGGATGCCCGAGTACCAGCGGCGCCGCACCGGCGGCCTGGAAACCGAACATCCGCGGTAGCGCGTCGATCACGCCGTCGTCGAAGTACTCGCGGTAGCCCTTCCAATATGCGGTGATGTTCCCGGCGTTGCCGACCGGCAGGTAGTGGATGTCGGGGGCGCGGCCGAGCGTGTCGCAGATCTCGAACGATGCGGTCTTCTGCCCCTCGATGCGCACCGGGTTGACGGAGTTGACCAGGGCGATGTCGTCCTGCGATGCGGCCGTCTTCCTGGCCAGTTCAAGGCAGTCGTCGAAGTTGCCGTCCACCTGCAGGATCTTGGCGCCGTAGGCCACCGCCTGCGCCAGCTTGCCGGCTGCGATCTTGCCCTGCGGGACCAGCACCGCGCAGGTGAGGCCGGCGCGGGCGGCGTACGCGGCGGCGGACGCGGACGTGTTGCCGGTCGAGGCGCAGATGACGGCCCTGGCACCGAGCGCCAGCGCATAGGTGACCGCGACCGTCATCCCGCGATCCTTGAACGACCCGGTGGGGTTGGCGCCCTCGACCTTGAGGTAGACCCGCACCCCGAGCCGCTCGGACAGCGCCTGAGCGTGCAGCAGCGGCGTACCGCCCTCCAACAGCGTGACGACGCGGGCTCCCGGCGGAACGGCAACCCGGTCCGGGTAGGCGGCGATCAGCCCGGGCCAACCCACCTGCGCGGTGGTTGTGGTCACTGCGGCACCCATCCCATCATCTCCGCCGGCACCGGGCGGGCGCTGCGCGTTCTTGCTGGCCCGCCCGGTTGCGTTGGTCCGCCAGGCCGCGCGGGGCGGCCATCCGGAGGCCGGTCACCGCAAGTCTCCCATCACCCGCATCACCGAGGTCACCCGACGGACGGAGTCGAGCTGGGCCAGCTTGTCGACGGTTCCGGCGAGCGCCGCGTCCGGAGCGCTGTGCGTGACGACGACGAGGATCGCGTCATCGCCCCGCCCTTCCTGACGCACCGTGGAGATGGAGATGCCGGCGTCGGCGAACGCCATCGCGACGGCCGCGAGAACACCGGCCTTGTCGTCGACGTCCAGGCTGATGTGGTACCGGCTGAGCACCTGCCCCATCGGCTGGATCGGCAGGGCGGCGTACGCGGACTCGCGAGGACCGCGTCCGCCGGCAATCCTGTTGCGCGCCACCGCAACCAGGTCACCGAGCACTGCCGAAGCCGTCGGCGCGCCACCCGCACCGGGGCCGTAGAACATCAGCCTGCCGGCGGCCTCCGCCTCGACGTAGACGGCGTTGAATGCGCCGTCGACACCCGCCAATGGGTGGTTCTGCGGCAGCATCACCGGGTGCACGCGGGCGGACACGCCCTCCCCGCCGGCGCGGCCGTCCACCCCCGGCGCGGTGGAGCCGAGCACCGAGGCGACCCGCTCGCAGATGGCGAGAAGCTTGACGGTACAACCGATCTGACGCGCTGCAGCGATGTCCGCGGCGGACACCTCGGCGATGCCCTCGCGGTGCACGTCGGCGGCACCGACCCTGGTGTGGAAGCCGATGCTGGCGAGGATCGCGGCCTTGGCCGCGGCGTCGAAACCGTCGACGTCGGCGGTGGGGTCGGCCTCGGCGTAACCGAGCCGGGTCGCCTCGGCGAGGGCCTCGTGGTAGCCGAGCCCGGTCTCCGCCATTGCCGAGAGGATGTAGTTGGTGGTGCCGTTGACGATCCCCATGATGCGCGAAATCCGATCTCCGGCAAGCGATTCGCGCAGCGGCCGGATCAACGGGATGGCTCCGGCGACGGCCGCCTCGAAGTAGAGATCGGCGCCCGCCGCGTCGGCCGCCCGGTACAGCTCCGGGCCGTGCTCGGCGAGTAGCGCCTTGTTGGCGGTGACGACACCGGCGCCGCGGCGCAGCGCCGTCAGCAGCAGGTCCTTGGCGGGCTCGATGCCGCCCATCACCTCGACGATCACATCGATGTCGTCGCGGGCCACCAGTCCCGCTGCGTCGGTGGTGAGCCGCTCCGGCGGCACCTCGGGGTGGCGAGCCGGGCGCCGGACGGCGACCGCGACCAGTTCGATCGGGGCACCCACCCGGGCAGCGAGCTCGTCGGACTGCTCGCTGATCAGCCGAACCACCTGGGAGCCGACCACCCCCGACCCCAGCACGCCGACCCGGACCGCGCGATCTGCGCTCACCGGGAGCCGCCGGGGCGGGTGACGTCCCGGAAGACCTTGAACGCGTAGAGCAGCAGCGCCACGACCACCACGATGGCCAGCGCCGCGATCGTGACGGTGAGCCACTGCGGAAGGTCCGGCTTCAGCAGCGTGATGACGATCAGCACGCCGGCCAGCACCAGCAGGACGACGCCCGGCACCAGGGACGGCTGCTTGGCCGGCGGGGCGCCCTGCCCTGCGGAGTCCGGCCGGTTGGCCGGCGGGACTCCCTGCCCTGCGGCGTCCGCCGACGGTTGCGCCGGCGGGGCGCCCTGCCCTGCGGCGTCCGCCGACGGTTGCGCGCCGGCCGGGAGGTCACCATCGGCGCGGTCGGGGTTGGCAGGTGTGGTCACCGTGTCTCCAGGAGCATCAGATCGTCGTCGGTCTCGCGCCGCAGCAGCACTCGCGGTTCTGCGTCGGTCACGGCGACCACCGCCGGGCGCGGCACCCGGTTGTAGTTGCTGGACATGGAATAGCAGTAGGCGCCGGTCGCGGCGACCGCAAGCAGATCGCCCACGGCGAGGTCGGCCGGCAGGTAGCAGTCCCGGACGACGATGTCACCGCTCTCGCAGTGCTTGCCGACCACCCGGCAGAGCACGGCCTGCGCGTCGGACGACCGGGAGGCCAGCGCGACGGTGTAGTCGGAGTCGTACAGGGCGGTCCTGATGTTGTCGCTCATCCCGCCGTCCACGGACACGTAGCGCCGGATCAGCCCGCCGTCCAGCCGGACGTCCTTGATCGTGCCGACCTCGTAGACCGTGACCGTGCCCGGGCCCGCGATGGCGCGGCCGGGCTCCACGACGACGGATGGCACCGCCAGACCGGCGATCTGGCACTCCCTGGTGACGATTTCCAGCAGCGACTTGGCCATCACGTCCGGCGCGGGCGGGTCGTCTGCGGAGGTGTACGCGATGCCCAGGCCGCCGCCGAGATCGAGCGCCCCGATCGTCTCCGCCAGCTGCGGATGCTCTTCGATGATCTGCCGCAGCAGCGCCACGACCCGATGTGCGGCGACCTCGAACCCGGACGGGTCGAAGATCTGCGACCCGATGTGCGAGTGCAGGCCGACGAGCCGCAGTCCGTCGACGGCCACGACGCGGCGCACCGCCTCGGCCGCGTCACCGCCGGCCAGCGAGAAACCGAACTTCTGGTCCTCGTGCGCGGTCGCGATGAACTCGTGGGTGTGCGCCTCCACCCCGACGGTGACCCGGATCATCACCGGGATCTGCTCTTCCCGGTGTTCGGCCAGTCCAGCGAGCCGGGCGATCTCGTCGAACGAGTCGACGACAATGGCGCCGATGCCCTCCTCGACGGCGGTGGTCAGCTCCGCCATCGACTTGTTCGAGCCGTGCAGTGCGATCCGCGCTGCGGGGAAACCCGCTCGCAGCGCCAGCCGCAGTTCGCCCGCGCTGCAGACGTCGAGGGCGAGCCCCTCGTCGTGCAACCAGTGCACGATCTGGGTGCACAGGAACGCTTTTCCCGCGTAGTGAACGCTGTTCGCACCCCCGAAGGCGTTCGAGAAGTCCTGGCAGCGGCTGCGGAAATCGGCTTCGTCGATCACCATCAGCGGCGTGCCGTAGCGGGCCGCCAGCGCCCGGACGTCCGCGCCGGCCAGACTCAGCGCTCCGTCGTCCGTGCGGTCCGCTCCTCGCGGCCAGACCACCGGGTCGAGCTTGTTGAGGTCCGCCGGTGCACCCTCCGCCGGGCGGTCGGGGTGCAGCTCACCGGATCGCGGTCCGGCGGGGTGCGCCCTCACATCCGCTCCGGCGCGTCGACACCCAGCACGGCGAGCCCGTTGGCCAGCACCTGGCGGGCGGCGGCGCACAACCAAAGCCGGGCAACCGTTGCGGCAGTTGGCTTTTCGTCACCCATCGGCAGGACGCGGACGGAGTCGTAGAACTTGTGATAGCCGGACGCCAGGTCCTCGAGGTAGCGGGCCACCCGGTGCGGCTCGCGCAACTCTGCCGCGGTGGCGAGCACCCCCGGGTAGGCGGCCAACAGCGCGATCAGCTCCGATTCCCGCGGGGTGTCCAGCAGCGCGGGATCGTAGGCATCGCCGAGTTCGATGCCCAGATCCGCGGCGTTGCGGGCCAGGGAGGCGAGCCGGGCATGCGCGTACTGCACATAGAAGACCGGGTTGTCGCTGGTCTGCCGGGTCCACAGGTCCAGGTCGAGATCGAGTGTGGTGTCCACGGAGTAGCGGATCAGCGCGAACCGGGCGGCGTTCACCCCGAGCGCGTCGATCAGGTCGTCCAGCGTGATCACGGTGCCGGCCCGCTTGCTCATCCGCAGCGGCACGCCTTCGCGGACCAGGTTGACCATCTGACCGATCAGCACCTCCACGACGTCCGGATCGTCGCCGAGGGCTGCGGCGGCAGCCTTGAGCCGCGCGATGTAACCGTGATGATCGGCGCCGAGCATGTAGATGCACAGGTCGAACCCGCGCGAGCGCTTGTCCAGGAAGTACGCGAGATCGCCGGCGATGTAGGCGGGTTGGCCGTCGGACTTGATCACCACCCGGTCCTTGTCGTCCCCGTAGGCGGTCGATCCGAGCCACCACGCGCCATCCGCGAACGTGAGGTGCCCGGAGTTCTTCAGCCGGTCGACCACCGCCGCGACGGCGCCGCTCTGGTGCAGCGAGTCCTCGTGGAAGTAGACGTCGAAGTCGGTGCGGAACTCGTGCAGCGTGGCCTTGATCTCGTCGAACATGAGCTCGACGCCCTCGCGCTGGTAGATCGCGATCGCCTTGTCATCGGGGAGGTCGGGCGCCTGCGGGTGCGCGGTCGTCACCCGCCCGGCGATCTCCCCGATGTAGTCGCCGCCGTAGCCGTCCTCCGGCGCCGGCAGTCCGCGCGCGGCGGCGAGCAGCGACCGGGCGAACCGCTCGATCTGGGCCCCGGCGTCGTTGAAGTAGTACTCGCGCACCACCGTGGCGCCCTGGGTGGCCAGGATGCGGCCGAGCGCGTCACCGACAGCCGCCCACCGCGCACCGCCGATGTGGATGGGGCCGGTGGGGTTGGCGGAGACGAACTCGAGATTGACGTGCTTGCCGGCCAGGGCGGTGCCGGCACCGTACGACTCGCCCGCTTTCACGATGGCCCCGACCAGCGCGCCCGCAGCGGCGGTCTCCAGGGTGATGTTGAGAAAGCCCGGGCCGGCGACCTGAACGTCGGCAATGCCTGCGGTGTCGGTGAGGTGGCGGCGGATGATGTCGGCGATCTCCCGGGGCGGGCGCCCCGCTACCTTTCCGAGCTTGAGTGCGACCGGGCTCGCGTAGTCGCCGTGGTCGCGGGAGCGGGGCCGGTCCAGCGGCACCTCGTCAGGAATGTCGGTGGTCAGCTCGCCGGCTGCCACCGCCGTTGCCAGGGCATCGCGGATCGCATCGGCCAATTGCGCGGGATTCACCCGATCATTCTAGAAAGACGGCCGCGGCCCGAATGACCATCGGTGCCCCGGACAGCGCGCGTTCACACGGACGCCACGACGCGGCCCCGTAGACTTCGCACTGTCCGGTTTGCCGCGTGCCCGGCCACGCCGCCCCGGCAGTCGACATTCCGCGAACGAACGAGGTTTGTTTTTTCATGATGGCCAACGGCAGGAACGCCAAGCAGGGCCGGAAACCGGCTCCCGTTGTCAGCAAGGGCGGTGGAACGCCCTGGGTGACCATCGGTGCCGTCGCACTCGTGCTCGCGCTCGCCGCCGGCATCTTCGTCGTGGTGCTCAATCAGACGCGCTCCAACGACCAGCAGCAGGACGCGTTGGCCCCGTGGACGCCGTCCGAGGAGAACCGCGATCCGTCGACGGGCATCCCGGGCATCTATATCGGTGCCAGTACACCCGCCACCGCGGAGACCCCGGCGACCTACATCGATTACAAGGCCGCCGTTCACATCACCGCCGACCAGCGGGTGGCCTACAACCGCTTCCCACCGGTGGGTGGCCCGCACGACGGGACCTGGGCGAACTGCAACGGCGTCGTCTACACCACTGCCGTGCGCGACGAGAACATGGTGCACACGCTGGAACACGGCGCGGTGTGGATCACCTACAACCCGGACAAGATCACGCCGGCGGACCTGACCACGCTGCAGTCAATTGTGGAGAACCAGCCGTTCATGACGCTCTCGCCCTACCCCGGCCTGGACAGCACCATTTCGCTGCAGGCCTGGGCCCACCAATTGAACCTGGATTCCGCTTCGGATCCGCGTGTGCAGCAATTCATCACCGCCCTGCGGCAGAACCGCTGGGTGTACCCGGAAACCGGGGCGACCTGCCAACAGCCCAGTTTCGACGTCGCCAATCCCCCGGCCTTCGACCCGACGCCGCCCGGACCCGACGCCATCCCGATGAGCGGGACCGGTGGAACGGCCGCCACCGGCGAGATGTCTGTCGCCACCAGCGACCAATCCGTTGACGCCACCGCGTCGGCCCCGGTGAGCACTGCGGAGGCTCGGGCAAGTTCCTCCGCACCGGCACCGAGCGCGGCGGTCGCGTCCAGCACGGAATCGTCGGGCTGATGTCGACGCCGGACGGGAACGACCCGCGCGACATCCAGCCGGCGGGCGCCGGTGGTGACGCTGATGGTGTGGGCGACGGCGGCGCTGTCGGCATGGGCGATGGCGCAGCGACATCGCCTGCGCCGCGGAGGTTCTCCCGCGGAACACTGGTCGCGCTGATCGCCGCCGGCGCGGTGGTGCTGCTGCTGGTGGGTGGCACGCTGGGTTTGGCGCTGAGCGGCCGACTGGGCAGCTCGACCGCGGCAACTCCGGACAACTCCTCGGTCGACGCTGGTTTCGCCCGGGACATGATCGTGCACCACGACCAGGGTGTGCTCATGGCGCACTACGCCGAGCAGAACACCGACGATCAGGAAATCTCGGTGATGGCCTACGACATCGGCTACACACAGACCGATCAGCTCGGTCAGATGCAAGGCTGGCTGTCGCTGTGGGACCTGCCGGAGTTCGGTGACGGCACACACATGGGCTGGATGGGCGGGTCCGGCGGGCATGACATGGGAGCGGGAGCGATGGGTTCGGGGGCAACAGGTTCGGGGGCAATGGGTCCGGGGGCAGTGGCTTCCGGTGTCATGGATTCTGCGTCCATCGGTCCCGGACCAATGACTTCCGGTTTCATGGCTCCCGGTGCGCCGGGCTCCGACGGCGCCGTCATGCCGGGGATGGCGACCAATGCCGAGATTTCGAAGCTCCGGAGCCTCAAGGGCAGAGAATCGGACATCTATTTCCTGCAGTTGATGATTCGTCATCACCAGGGCGGCGCCCCGATGATGGAATACGCAGCCGAGCACGCGAACAATCCGGTCGTGCGCAATTTCGCCGGGAAAATGGCGCAAACGCAAGCTGCTGAAGTCGCTGTGATGACGCAGATGCTGGCCGAGCGGGGAGCCTCCCCGCTGCCGCCGCCGACCGGCTGACCCTTGCCCTTCCCTCACCGGCGAACACCGCTCTGTCCGTGGTGCTCCGGCACTGCGGATCGTCCGTCCGTCGGTGCAGGTCCTTGTCATGGTAGGCCGCGAGGGTGGCTGGCTGCATCACCGGTCACGGGCGCCGAGCCAACCGCGTGCCGTCAGGCTCCTTTGTCGGTGCACACGTTGACCGAGTCCGTTCCACCCCGACGCTGACGTGCGTTTGGGCGCCCGTCTCCGGCCGGTCGCATGGTGGGTATGCACCGTTCGGTCGTCAGAGCTCCTGACCGATGTGCTCCAGATACCGGCGCGCCGAACGGACGACGGCCCCCTTGGCGTCCTCGGTGACGACCTTGCCCCACCAGGCGCCGTAGATCGCGTCGAACGCCAGCGGGCCCACCATCTGCACCGCCCGGCGGACGGTGTCGGGATGTTCAGGGATGTAGTTCGGATAGCTGTACATGAAGCTCAGCCAGCGCCGGTCCTCGACGACCTGGAAGATGTCACCGGTACAGAGGGCGCCGCTGCCGTTGGGGCCCTCGGCCCAGTGCACGATCGTTCCGCCGGCGAAATGGATACCGGCACGGTAGAGGGTTCTGCCGGGCAGCACCTGAACCGAGTTGCCTTCCCAGAACTCGACGGGTCCGCGCCGCTGCACCCACTGACGGTCGCCGGCGTGGATGTAGATCGGCACCCCGCCGAATGCCTCGCTCCACTGGACCATCGCGCTGTAGTAGTGCGGATGCGAGATCGCGATGGCGCTGACCCCACCCAGTTCCTGAACCGCCGCGACGGTCTCGTCGTCCAGGTAGGAAACGCAGTCCCACAACAGATTCCCGCCGCCACCGGGCACGAGGAGGGCACGCTGACCGATCGCGAAGCGCGGCTCGGTACCGATACCGGTGAGACCACCGACCTCGGGCTTCACGACGTTGCGGTGACCCTCCGCCCGCAGCTCCGCCTGAGTCGTCCAACTCTGCCCGCTCGGCGGTACGTATTGCCGTTCGTCCTCGCAGATCGGGCAGTGGTCCTTCGGGTGATTCGCCTCGTACTGCACGCCACATGCCCGGCAGATCGGGAGCGTTGAGTCCACGGTCACCTCCGCGTCGAGTACTGTCGCGTTGACTGCCTGGATCACCGTAGATTCGGGGTCCGACAGCGGCCAGTGCAACCGCGTGCTGTCGTCCGAACCACCTCGAGCGGTGCGGTAGAGTTTTGCTTCGCGCCCCCGTAGCTCAGGGGATAGAGCACCGCCCTCCGGAGGCGGGTGCGCAGGTTCGAATCCTGCCGGGGGCACGCGCGTTATCGCAGGTCGAAGCCACTTTTCCCGATCGGGAGAGGTGGCTTTCGTCTTTCCGTGCCGCGTGTCCGGCCGACCGCTCGGCGAGCATCTCATCGGTTCGTCCTCAGTCACCGCCCCGGCCCGCCGCCGCCAGCTGTGGCGACGCCCTCGGAAGGACGGTCGGCGGTCGTGCCAGCGAGCCCGGCGGCGGCCTGCGTTGAGTCCTGCAGAGTGGTGTACGGCCTGACGCCGCCGGGCGTGGGGAGCTTGCACGGGTGACGGCTGCTGGATGCACGGAAGCGGTGCCGCCGGAACCCTGACGCTGATGCCACCGCGCACCAGGCGCTGTTCCGCCGGTCTTGTGTTGCCGCGACGCTGCACCGGCCCTTTCCGGCAACCGGCCGCGGGACCAACGCCTGATGCACCGCGGGGACGGACGGATCGACATAGGCCGCAACGTCTCCGGCCCGGAGGCTTTCTGAACTTCTCCGGCGCGCCTCCCGCTGGTCTTGCACACCACTGCCGCCGCGCGTCGGTACACCACATCCTCGGTCGAAGGATGTCTTGACGATGTCGCAGGTCACAGCTACCATTAATACATGTGTTCTATTCTGGAGTATTCGTGGGGAGCCCCGAGCCGGCGCCCGCCGGCTGGGATGCATTGAGCGCTGCACTGCCAACTGGCGAAACACTGGCCGCGGTCGAAGCCGTCGACCGGCACCTCCTGTCCCCGTCACAGCTTCTCGACGCGTTGCGGTGCTGCGAGCGTCTGCTCTCGCACGTCGCCGGATTGCAGACCACGTTGCTGGCCGAGTTCGCTCGCCCCGGCAGGTCCGGTGACATCAGCCGGATCGTGCAAGCAACGGTCGAAGCGGGCGGACTCGCTCGTCGGCCCCACGGACAAGTGGACACGGACATCTTGGCCGCGGTGGTCACCGACCATGCTCACGGAATGGCAGCGGCGGAATTGTCCGCCTCACTCGACATCGCACCCATCACGGCCAGGCGTCGCGTCGAAGCGGCGGTGGATCTGCACGAGGGACTGCCCCGGACTCTTCGAGCACTGACCGATGGAGTCATCGACCGCGGGCGCGCCGCCCTCATCGCCGAATGCACGAGCACGTTGGGGCCCGACCTTCGGCGCGACGTCGAGGACCGGATCGTGCCGATGGTCGGCGGTCGTACCGCGGGGCGCCTCCGGCCGTTGATCGAGCGCGCGGTCCTCATCGCTGACCCGGACACCACGACGAAACGCATCGAGAAGGCCCGCCGTGGGCGCGAAGTGACCCATCTGCCGATCAAGGACCAACTGGGTCTGATCCGAGCCGTGCTGCCCGCGGAGGGCGCAGTCACGGTCTTCACACTGATCGATCTGATGGCCGGAGCCACCACAGCAGCGGACGACGAACGATCGGTTGCGGAACGTCGCGCCGATGCGCTGACCGATCTGGCGACGGAACTCCTCACGCACGGACAGTTGGACCTGCGGGGACTGCTCGAACCCCACGCCGCTTCCACTGGAGGCGAAGGCGTCACCGACGACGCGGACATCCACCCGGCCAACGGCAACACCTGGTACGACGAGGAGGGACTGCCCGTCGATGAAGCCGTATCACCTGACGACAGGGCGGGATCTGCCCCCGGCAGCAACGTATCTCGCCTCAACGAGGAGACCCGGTGTCCCGCCGGTGCGCAGACGGCGCCCACCGCAGGCATCGAAGGCTCCACCACCGCAACGCCTACTCGCACTGATTCGTCGAAATGTGCACTGGCGCAATCATTGTCGGGGCCCCGCCGGTCAAATGCGTTGTCGGGCGAAGACTGGTCGAGCAAAGACATGTCCGCTACGGACAGCAAGCGCAGGCAGTCCGAATCGCTCACACGGCAGGGCCGTCGCCCGCATCTGACCGTGACGATGTCGCTGTCGACCCTGATGGCCCTCGACGAGCTCCCGGCTCACCTCGAGGGATACGGGGCGATCACAGCAGACCTCGCGACGGCGGTCGCCGCCGCGGCGGCCAGCGTGAGCATCGCGGTGGTGGATCCGCACACCGGGGCGGCACAGCACGCCAGCGCTCGCTTCGGATATCGGCCAAGTCGAAAACAGCGCGACATCGTCACCACGCTGGCCGCGACGTGTCGCTTCCCGTCATGCCGGCAGCCCGCATGGCGCTGCGATCTCGACCACCGAAACGCCTACGACCATGACGCGCCCGACAGCGGTGGCCCGACGTGCCCGTGCAACCTTGATCCACACTGCCGGCGCCATCATCTGCTCAAGCATCATTCCGATTGGACCGCCCGACGACAGCCAGACGGCGCGATGGCATGGACGAGCCCAACCGGGCACCGATACACCGACGTCCCCACCGAGTTGACGCTGCCCGACGAGTTGCTGACCAGAAGCGAGCGTCAGCGGACGACGACCGGTGCGGCGGACGTCGAACATCGCGCGCAGTGCGCGGAACCCTTGAGCCGCGAGGAACCAACACCCGTGGCACTGAAGGTCCACCTCGCAGAACGCCGCGCGCTGCATGCACACGTACTCGACCGGATCCGCTCCCCGCGGCGGAGCTCCGCCGACGAGACGGGCGCAGTAGGCGCGAAGCCGTCGGCTCCAACTGGGCCGCCGGATCCCGAGATCATCCGGGCGGTGATTGCCGATGCCCTCCGTCCGCCGGTCAGCAACAGCAGCAGTGTGCTCGATTCGATCCGGCGGCGAGCACGTGCGGCTCGCGCTACGGACTTGATCGGGGACGACGGACAGCCGCCGTTCTGACCAAGTCGGGTAAGAGGGCGTCAGGTGTCGATCGACGACGGCGTCCATGCCTGCCGGATCAGGCTGTCAAACGGGATCCGAGACGGAGCGGCTCGAGGACCGCGCCTGCAGAGCGACAATCGTTGGATTCACGGAGTTCGGGTCTGCCGTCGGCCGCCGCTCGAGATCCTCTTCCGCAGAGAACCGTCGGTGGGCGCGGACGGTTTCGAACCGCCGACCGCCCGGGTGTAAACCGGGTGCTCTCCCGCTGAGCTACGCGCCCTTTCGGATCTACCGGCAGCTCGCGCCGGACGGCGATCCCGACGACCTCGCGGACGCCACGGAAAGTATGTCACTGCCGACACTGCATCCGGCACGGCGGCAACTCGTTGCGACGGGTCAAACCGCCCAGCAGCGGCAGGCGCCAACCGGACGCCTCCGGCGTGGACAACCGGAACCGGACACGCGCTGGCCGCGACAGGCGCCAACAGGACGCCTCCGGCGCGGACAACCGGAACCGGACACACCCCTGGCCGCGACAGGCGCCAACCGGACGCCTCCGGCGCGGACAACCGCAACCGGACATGCCCGCTGGCTCGACAACCGCCAGTCGGGCATCCCGGAGCGCGCCCTGAGGACCTGGGCGCAACGCGAAGACAGTAGACACCGCGCTCGACCGTCGCGGATCAGGCACACTCGGCGGCGAACGCGAGTCTGACGGAACCGACCGCGAGCCAGTCCGGCCAATTCACCGCCCGGCCCCGCTCAGGCGATCAGTGGCTGTGTGCGGGCAGCGCGGCGACGGCGCGTTTCCAGGCGCTCTGATCCCGCGGTTCCCCTGGCCCGTTGGCCTCGGCGAACTGGATGACGCCGTCGACATCGATCAGGAAGGTGCCGCGCAGCGCGAAGCCGGCCTTCTCGAAGAACACGTCGTAGGCCTTGGCGACGGCGCCGTGCGGCCAGAAGTCGCTGAGCAGTGGGAAGTTGTATCCCTGCTGCGCGGCCCACGCCTTCAGCGACTGCGCCGTGTCCGTCGAGATCGCCAGGACCTGGACGTCCTCGTTCTGGAAAGAAGACAGGTCGTCGCGCAGCTCGCAGAGCTCACCCGTGCAGGTGCCGGAGAACGCGAACGGGTAAAAGACGAGCAGCACAGCCTGTTTGCCGCGGAACGACGAGAGCGTGACCGGTGTCTTGTTCGAATCCGGCACGGTGAAATCCGGTGCGAACGTTCCCACTGCAAGAGGCATCAGCGACGTACCTTTCCCGACTTGGGCCGAGCCAACCTGGCGATCATCCATTCTGGTCCACCGGCGACACTGGTGGTCTGGGACAGCCCGGCCGTCCGGGTCGCCTCCGCAATCTCGCTGGGCTCGACGTAGCCGCCGCGGCCCGTTTTTGGAGTCAGCAGCCAGATGACCCCGTCGTCGGCGAGCAGCGGAATGGCGTCCACCAGCGCGTCGGTCAGATCCCCGTCACTGTCGCGCCACCAGAGCAGCACCGCGTCGAGCACCTCGTCGGCATCATCATCCAGCAGCTCGGACCCGATCAGATCGGCAATGGCGTCACGCAGGTCGTGGTCGACGTCGTCGTCGTACCCGGCCTCCCCCACCGTGTTCCCGGCCGCCAGGCCGAGCCGGGACGCGATTGTCTCCGCGTGCCCTGCGACGTCACTCACCCGTATCGCTCCCCTTCAAGGTTGACGAACCGAACCGCGTGGACGGTCCCTTGTCCTTGGCCGCATACCTTATTCGGGGTTGCACCGTTCCTGTACAGCGGCACCGCCGGGGAAGCACCAATTGTCCCGACTGGAGATACCCATGACACCGCCTGGAGCTGCCAACGACGCCGAGAACCACCCGGCGCGGCCCAAGTCCTCCGGCGTCCAGCTGCGCGGGCACCTCGACGCCGATGGCACGGGCACTCCCGAGCGGCCGGACCGTCGCGGAGAGCCTGGCACGACCCCTGGCCGACCCCACCGGCAGGGACTCGCGGCCAAGCACCACCCAGACAACCGCCTGCGGGCCCAAGGGGAAACAACCTCGGAACGGAACCGCCGACACCGGGAAAGGGCCTTCCCGGCACACCGGCCAGACCCTCCCGGCACACCGGCCAGACCCTCCCCGACACACCGTCCGACACCCGAACCACCGCCGGCCGGACGTCACTCATCTCCCATGTCGATCCCATGCCGAGGTCCCTTGCCGGTACACCGGTCCGCCGTGCGGCTGATCCTGGAGATGGGGCAGGATGGCAGGGCTTGACCGGGCCGGCCAGGGGTAAATACTCCCCGGGAGCCTGCAGGTCCGATCTGCGGACCATCCGCCCAACCTCGCGAGGGAGTTGCCTTGACAGCGTCAGTGAATGACCAGTCTGCACGTCGGATGAGCCTGATCAAGGACGGTTTCGCTGCCCAGCTGCACGACCTGGACCCGGAGGAGACCGAGGAGTGGTTGGCCTCCTTCGATTCCATGCTGGAGGCAGGCGGGCAGCAACGTGCCCGCTACCTCATGCTCCGACTGCTCGCCCGGGCCAAGGAGCAGCACATCGCCCTGCCGGCGCTGACCACGACGGACTACATCAACACCATTCCCACCGAGGCGGAGCCGTTCTTCCCCGGTGACGAGGAGATCGAGCGCCGTTACCGCGGCTGGATCCGGTGGAACGCCGCGATCATGGTGCACCGGGCGCAGCGCCCCGACATCGGCGTCGGTGGCCACATATCCACCTACGCCTCCTCGGCGAGCCTGTACGAGGTGGGCTACAACCACTTCTGGCGCGGCAAGGACCATCCCGGCGGCGGCGACCAGGTCTTCTTCCAGGGGCACGCGTCCCCGGGCATGTATGCCAGGGCGTTCCTGGAGGGTCGGCTGTCCGAGCACGACCTCAACGGTTTCCGGCAGGAGAAGTCCCACCCGGGCGGCGGTATCCCGTCCTACCCGCACCCGCGGCTGATGCCTGAGTTCTGGGAATTCCCGACGGTGTCGATGGGTCTCGGCCCGATGAACGCCATTCAGCAGGCGCGATTCAACCGGTACCTGCACCACCGCGGCATCAAGGACACTTCAGACCAGCACGTATGGGCCTTCCTCGGCGACGGCGAACTGGACGAAGTCGAATCGCGCGGATTGGTGCACGTCGCCGCGATCGACGGGCTGGACAACCTGACGTTCGTCATCAACTGCAACCTGCAGCGACTCGACGGCCCGGTCCGCGGTAACGGAAAGATCATTCAGGAATTGGAATCGTTCTTCCGCGGCGCCGGATGGAACGTCATCAAGGTGATCTGGGGCCGGGAGTGGGACCGGTTACTGCAGGCCGACCGGGAGGGCGCGCTGGTGAACCTGATGAACACCACCGCCGATGGCGATTACCAGACCTATCGCGCCAACCGCGCGGACTACATCCGCGACCACTTCTTCGGCCGCGACCCGCGTACCAAGGCGCTCGCCGCGAACATGACCGACGAGGAGATCTGGCGGCTGCGTCGCGGCGGCCACGACTACCGCAAGGTCTATGCGGCATACAAGGCGGCGACCCAGCACAAGGGCCAGCCGACGGTGATCCTGGCGAAGACCATCAAGGGTTTCGGTCTGGGACCGTCCTTCCAGGGCCGCAACGCCACTCACCAGATGAAGAAGATGACCATGCAGAACCTGAAGGAATTCAGGGACAGCCTGCGCATCCCGATCACCGACGAGCAGCTCGAAGAGGACTTGTACAGCCCGCCGTACTACAACCCGGGGCCGGACGCCGAAGAGATCAAGTACCTCAAGGATCGCCGAGCCCGGCTGGGTGGATACGTGCCGGAGCGCCGGGTTGTGCCCAAGCCGTTGCCGGTCCCGGACGAGAAGATCTTCGAGGTCCTCCGCCGCGGTTCCGGCAAGCAGAACGTCGCCACCACAATGGCTTTCGTCCGCCTGGTGCGAGACCTGTTCAAGGATCCGGAGATCGGTAAGCGCGTCGTGCCGATCATTCCCGACGAGGCACGCACGTTCGGCATGGATTCGTTCTTCCCGACCCAGAAGATCTACAACCCCTCCGGGCAGCTGTACACCGCCGTGGACGCCAATCTGATGTTGGCGTACAAGGAGTCCGAGGAGGGCGTCATCCTGCACGAGGGGATCGACGAGGCCGGTTCGGTCGCCACCCTGACCGCCGCCGCCACCAGTTACGCCACCCACGGCGAGCCGATGATTCCCATGTACATCTTCTATTCGATGTTCGGGTTCCAGCGCACCGGTGACGGCCTGTGGGCACTCGGTGATCAAATGGGTCGCGGGTTCGTGCTGGGCGCCACCGCAGGTCGGACGACGCTGACCGGTGAAGGCCTGCAGCACGCGGACGGGCACTCGCACCTGCTGGCCGCGACGATGCCGCACGTCGTTTCCTACGACCCTGCGTACGGCTACGAGATCGGGCACATCGTCAAGGACGGTCTGCGTCGCATGTATGCCGGCACCGAGCAGTTCCCGAACGGCGAGAACATCATGTACTACCTGACCCTCTACAACGAGCCCTACGTCCAGCCCTCCGAGCCGGACGGACTCGACGTCGAGGGCCTGCTGCGCGGGATGTACAAGCTGGCGCCCGCTTCAGACACCGAGGGCAAGGCGCGCGCACAACTGATGGCGTCGGGGGTGGGTGTGCGGTGGGCGCTGGAGGCACAGCACCTGCTTGCCACCGATTGGAATGTGGCCGCGGACGTCTGGTCGGTGACCAGTTGGAGCGAACTGCGCCGGGACGCCGAGACCATCGAGCGGGCCAGGGTCCTCGACCCCGGTGTCGACGCCGGGACGCCGTACGTCACCCAGGCACTGAGCGGCGAACCGGGCCCGGTCATCGCGTCCAGCGACTGGCAGCGCGCCGTGCAGAACATGATTGCGCCATGGGTGCCGGGTGATTACACCGCGCTGGGCGCCGACGGCTTCGGATTCTCCGACACCAGGGCAGCGGCTCGGCGTTACTTCCTCATCGACGGTCCATCGATGGTGGTCGCCACGCTGTCCGCACTGGAACGGCGCGGTGAGTACCGCAAGGGTGCGGCCGCCGAAGCCGCGGAAAAGTATCAATTGCATGACGTCAGGGCCGGTCAGTCGGGCAACGCAGGCGGCGAATCCTGAGCAATCGCGAGGAAATGAGATGGCTAGATAAACGAGTAGAATTGCTGCTTTTCATTCCCTCGGGTCTGCTGGCGAGGGCAATGCGGAGGCGGTACTGTGCACTCGTTGTTGCTCTTCTCCTGATGTCCCCGAGGCATCGCACGGGGTAAAGCACTTCCCCCCGGTCAGAGAACCGGCCGGGGTGTTCCACCCCGCGGAGCCCATCCGCGGACAACGCTCGAGGAGAGCAGGCATGGCGCAGGGAACTGTGAAGTGGTTCAACGCGGAGAAGGGCTACGGCTTCATCTCGCCGGACGACGGCTCTGGCGACGTCTTCGTGCATTACTCCGCGATCAGCGGAACCGGTTACAAGTCACTCGAGGAGGGTCAGCGGGTCAACTTCGACGTGGAGCAGTCCCCGAAGGGCCCGCAGGCCACCGGGGTCAGCGCAGCCTGATTCCGATCTGCAGCAGCTGAGCAGGGGCCGGCACCGGACCACGGTGCCGGCCCCTGTTGCTGTCCCGGGCGAGTGCAACCGGGAATCACCGGTAGCCGCCCGCTAGTCGACCCTGGACGCACCGGCGCTGTACCGAGGCGGCGGGGTGCGCCGCGCGTGGTCGGTGCACCGGCGCCCCGGTCACTTGCCCGCACCTGTTGCCGTCCCAGCGGTGTGTCCCTGCCCCGCGCGCGGGTTGCACACGGGCGTGCCGGCCGACCTCAGGGCACGCCCGTAGGTGTCCCACCCGGCACCTGCAGTGGCAGGCTGAGGCGATGGCAGTACAGCCCACAACCGACGCCGGTCCCGACGAGCCCGTCACCACCGGCGCGTTGCGGATCGCCGACGCCGGTCCCGACGAGCCCGTCACCACCGGCGCGATGCGGATCGCCGACGCCGGTCCCGACGAGCCCGTCACCACCGGTGCGCTGCGGATCGCCGACGCCGGTCCCGACGAGCCCCTCACCACCGGTGCGCTGCGGATTGCCGACGCCGCACTGACCGGCCCCGATGTCACCGCGCCCCGTGACCCCGCACGCCTCGCCGGGCCCACGCCGGCGTCCGTGCTTCGCGCCGCGACATCGTCACTGGCGGCGAACTCCACCTGGGCGCCCGGGGTGAGCGCCGAGACGCTGTCGAAGGTGGAGCGGGCCGGTAGCAGCCTGGCCACCCGCTCGGTCGCGCTGATGGACGAACGGCTGCCCTGGTTCCGCTCGCTGCCCGCCGAGCAGCGTTCCTGGGTGACCCTGGTGGCCCAAGCCGGCATCTCCGGCTATGTCGTGTGGGCACGCTCCCCCGGCACCGAATACCGCATCACCGGCGAGGTTTTCGGCTCGGCGCCGCGCGATCTCGTGCGGGCGGTGTCCCTGCGCCGCACCGTCGAGCTCGTCCGCATCGCCATCATGGTGGCCGAGGAGGACCTGCCGTCGCTGGCGGCGGACGAGGCCGAGACCATCGCCCTGCGCGATTCCCTGCTCCGGTACAGCCGTGAGGTGGCGTTCGCCGCGGCGTCGGTGTACGCGGCGGCCGCCGAAACCCGCGGGGCCTGGGACGCGCGGGTGGAGGCCGCCGTCGTCGACGGCGTCGTGCGCGGTGAGGATTTCGGGGCACTGTCCTCCCGGGCGGCGGCGCTGGACTGGGACACCACCGCCGACACCCTGGTCATCGCCGGCGCGGCCCCGCCGGGTGACCGCGCTGACGTCGTCACTGCCGTCACCGAATGGGCCGCCACCGCCGGCCGGGCGGTGATGTCCGGTGTGCACGGCGACCGACTGGTGATGATCGTCGCCGGCAGTGAACCGCCCGGCGCCGAGATCGAAGCATTGTTCGGTGACGGCCCGGTGGTGCGCGGTCGCCCCGGTGCCGGGTTGCGGGACGCCGTCGCGTCGGCTGCGGATGCCCTGTCCGGGCTGGATGTGGCGGCGGCGTGGCCTGGTGCGCCGCGCACCATCGACGCCGACGACCTGCTCGCCGAACGCGTCCTCGGTGGCGACCAGCGGGCGGCGGCGCGCCTGCTGGCCGCGGTCTACGCGCCGCTGGCCTCGGCGCCGGCTCCGTTGCTCCAGACGATCGAGGCCTACCTGGCGACCGGCGGCGCGCTCGAACCGACCGCTCGAAATCTGTTCGTCCACCCCAACACGGTTCGCTACCGCTTGCATCGGATCGCCGATCTGACCGGCCGCGACCCTTGGGACCCACGGGATCTGCTGATCATTCAGGTCGCGGTCATCCTCGGCCGGCTCGAACAGCAGCCGTGAGGGCGCTCACAGGCGCGTGCCGAGATGGACGACGATCGATGCCGGACCGGCCTGAATCGGACGGAGGAGCCCATTCTTTTGGTTGGTTCGGCGCTCGGAACTAGAGGCTTCCAACAAAACGCGGCGACCGACTTGGTGGCGTCCGGCACCACCGGCCGGACCCGGATCGTGTTTGGCTACAGAGGTGCTGGCCATCGTCGCTCCCGGACAGGGATCCCAGAAACCGGGAATGCTGAGCAGTTGGCTCGAGGCCGACGGGGTTCCGGAGGCCGCCGCAGCCATGTCGGACCGGGCTCACCTCGAACTCGTCCGGCTGGGCACCACCGCCGGCGCTGACGAGATCAAGGACACCGCCGTCACCCAACCACTCGTCGTCACGGCAGCCCTGCTCGCCGCAAGGTCGGTGCCCATGCCGCCCGGTGCGGTCATTGCCGGTCATTCCGTCGGCGAACTCGCCGCCGCCGCCCTCGCCGGCGTGCTCACGCCGCTGGATGCGGTCGACGTGGCGGCCGTCCGCGGTGCGGCGATGGGCGCAGCCTGCGCGCTGACCCCGACCGGGATGTCAGCGGTCATGGGCGGCAGCGTCGACGACGTACTGGCCGCGCTGGCCGAGCTGGATCTGGTGGGAGCCAACGTCAACGGCGGTGGGCAAATCGTCGCAGCCGGACCGCTCCCGGCCCTTGCCGAACTGGCCGCGAACCCGCCGAGCGGGGTGCGCGTCATCCCGCTGCCGGTCGCCGGCGCCTTCCACACCTCGTTCATGGCCGGCGCCGAAGCCGCCCTGCACGACAAGCTGGCCGCGTTGACACCGCAGAATCCGCTGCACCCGCTGTTGACCAACGCGGACGGCTCCGTCATCGCCTCCGGCGCCACCTACCTCACCCTGCTCGGCGCTCAGGTGACAAAGCCGGTGCGCTGGGACTTGTGCATGGAGACGATGCGCGCGATGGGCGTGACCGGAGTGCTGGAACTGCCGCCGGCCGGGGCTCTCGTCGGTCTGGTGAGACGCGACCTGAAGGGTGTCGCGACATTGGCGTTGAAGACCCCGGCGGACCTCGACGGCGCGCTGTCCTTCGTCGGCGAGCACGCGGGAGCGCGACTGTGACGGCGTCGGTACCGACCCCGTCCGATCGGCCGAGGATCACCGCCCGCACCGGAGCCCCCGGCTCCCGGATCTCCGGCCTGGGCCATTTCCGGCCCGACCGGGTGGTCTCGAACGAGGAACTGTCGCAGATCATGGACACGGACGACCAGTGGATCCGCTCGCGGGTCGGGATCGCGGAACGGCGGTTCGGCGGCGTCGACGACTCGGTCGTATCGATGGGCGCCCGGGCCGGCGCCAAGGCACTGGCGGAAGCAGGTCTGCAGGCCGGCGACATCGATACCGTCATCGTTGCCACCTGCAGCGTCGTCTCACCGGTGCCGCATGCGGCCACCCAGATCGCCGGTGCGCTCGGCATCCATGCGCCCGGCACCTTCGACCTGAACGCAGCCTGCGCCGGGTTCTGTTACGGCATCGCGGCCGCCGACCAGGCCGTCCGGGGCGGCGCAGCGCACAACGTGCTCGTTGTCGGGTCCGAGCGACTGACCGACTGGACCGATTCCACCGATCGCGCGACCGCGATCATCTTCGCCGACGGCGCCGGCGCGGCAGTGGTCAGCGCCGCCGACGAGCCCGACATCGGCCCGGTCGTCTGGGGTTGCGACGAGACCAACATCGACGCCATCCGGGTGGAGGGGCGCAACGGCCACTTCATCCAGGAGGGCCAGACCGTCTTCCGGTGGGCGACCAGCGCGATCGCGCCCGTGGCGATCAGAGCGACCCAGGCCGCCGGCGTCGCGCTGACCGACATCGACGTCCTGGTCACCCACCAGGCGAATTTGCGGATCATCGACGCCGTCGCGAAGAAGATCATTTCTGCGGGCGCGCGACCGGACATCAAGGTCGGTCGGGACATCGTCACCACCGGAAATACCTCGTCGGCGTCCATTCCGATCGCCCTCGACCGGATGCGGGCGGCCGGTGAGGTGTCGTCCGGCGAACTGGTCCTGTCGGTCGCTTTCGGTGCGGGTCTCACCTACGCGAGTCAGGTGTTCCGGTGTCCGTGACGACAAATGCCCGTTGCGCAACGCTTCTCGCGCAGCGCGACGCACGTGATGGCACCGCCGGACGGTGTCGCGCATCACCCTGACCCGCAATCCGCGCAGGCGCGCCGAGCCTGGCCCTGACGGCCGGACCGATACGGCAGAATTCGCGCGGAACCCGAGCCGCCCTCATTCCGGGGACCGGCCATTCACCACCGAAAGGAACCATCGTGAGCAACGAGGACATCATCGCCGGGCTGGGCGAAATCGTCGAAGAGGTCGCCGGCGTCAGCGCCGCCGACGTCACCGCCGAGAAGTCGTTCACCGACGACCTGGACATCGATTCGCTCTCGATGGTCGAGATCGCTGTACAGGCCGAGGACAAGTTCGGCGTGAAGATCCCCGACGACGAACTGGCAAACCTGAAGACCGTGGGCGACGCCGTTTCCTACATCGCGGCCAACAAGGCCTGAGTTTCCACCGGGCCGCCGCCAGGGCGGAACCGGTGCGCCGCGGGCGGGGGCGAGTGCCACCCGCACGGACCCTCCCCGCGCGCCGAGCAGCAGAAGCAGCCGAGCAGCCGATTGACCAGCAACAGCACCAGCACCAGCAGCGAGCGGGACAGCGGCTCGACAGAGCGTCACCGCAGGACACCAGCAGCACGGCACCGCCAGGACAGACCGCGAAAGGCGAGCGAGAACAGATGAGGCTTCCCAGATGACTTCCGACCACGACGTCGTGGTCACCGGCATCGGTGCCACCACACCGATCGGTGGCACGGCCCCGGAGACCTGGCAGGCCCTGCTGGACGGCACCATCGGTGTCAAGCCGCTGCTCGAGCCCTGGGCAGAGAAGTACGAACTGCCCGTCCGGATCTACGCGCCCCTGGCCGTCGACCCGTTGGACGTGCTGCCCCGGGTCGAGGCCCGGCGGCTGGACCGGTGCCAGCAGGTCGCCCTGGTGGCCGCTCGCGAGGCGTGGACCGACGCCGGTGCCCCCGAGCTCGACCCGGAGCGGCTGGGTGTGGTGATCGGCACCGGCATCGGCGGCGCCCTCACCCTGCTCGGCCAGGACGACATCCTCGAACAGGTCGGCATCCGCAAGGTCGCCGTGCTGACCATCCCGATGCTGATGCCCAACGGCCCGGCCGCCGCGGTCGGTCTGTGGGCCAAGGCCCGCGGCGGCGTGCACGCTCCGGTGTCGGCCTGCGCGTCCGGCGCCGAAGGCATCGCCTGGGCCTACCGGATGATCAAGTCCGGCGAGCTGGACATCGCCATCGCCGGCGGCGCCGAGGCGTGCATCCATCCCCTGCCACTGGCCGGATTCGCGCAGATGCGCGCGATGAGCACCCGCAACCACGACCCGTCGGGCGCCTCTCGACCGTTCGACGTCGAGCGCGACGGCTTCGTGCTGGGCGAGGGCGCGGGCATCATGGTCCTCGAGCGCGCCGACCACGCCAAGGCCCGCGGCGCCAAGATCTACGGCCGGCTCGCCGGTGTGGGGATGTCGAACGACGCCCACCACATCACCGCGCCCGAACCGGCCGGTGAGGGTTCGGCCAGGGCAATCGCGAAGGCGCTGCGCTCGGCCGACCTGTCCCCGGCGGAGGTCGGTCATGTCAACGCGCACGCCACGTCGACCCCCGTCGGCGACCTCGCGGAGTCGAACACGATCCTGCGGGCGATCGGAGACCACCCGGTCGTCACCGCCACCAAGTCGATGACCGGGCACATGCTCGGTGCCGCCGGTGCCGTCGAGGGCATCGCCACGGTCCTGGCCATCAAGGAGGGTGTCGTTCCCGGCACCCGCAACCTCAACAAGCTCGATCCCGAGATCAAGGTCGACGTCGCGGCCGACAACCGCGAGGTCACGTTGACCGCCGCGCTGAACGACTCCTTCGGCTTCGGCGGTCACAACGTCGCGCTGGTTTTCACCGGTGCGTGACCCGGTGGGTCCGGACGCCGGACCCAGTGCCTGCGCCGAGGGCGCCGGGCACTCGCCGCCCACGGCGCAGGCATGCGCAGCGGGCACGTAGGTCCCGACGCTCGATCGGGCCGATCAACGGCCGCCGGATCGGACCGGAGGGGTGAGCAGTCCGCGCTGGATTGACGGCGTTCCCGTACCCGGGGATGCATCCGTTTCAAGCGCCCTGGTGCGCGTCAGGAGTACCGACTGTGACAGCTGTTGTTGATCCCTCGAGCGTCAAGACCGGGACGCCCTCCGTCGGGTCGGTCAACGAACCCAGCACGCCGGCGCGGACGGGTCCCCGGGTCATCGATCCCCGTGAACCGGAGGTCAGGCTCGCGGCCCTGCTCGACGAGGGCACGTTGAGCGGTCTGCACGCCACCGACACCTCCGGGGTATGGGCGGTGCGCGGACGGATCGACGGTTCCAAGGTCATCGCCTATTGCACCGACGGCACCCGGATGGGCGGGGCCATGGGGCACGATGGCTGCCGGCACATCGTCGACGCCATCGAGGTCGCCGTCCGGGAGCGGATTCCGGTGATCGGCCTGTGGCACTCCGGCGGCGCCCGGCTCGCCGAGGGCGTGCAGGCGCTGGACGGCGTCGGTCAGGTGTTCGCCGCCATGGTCCGGGCGTCGGGCAGGGTCCCGCAGATCTCCGTGGTGCTCGGGCCGGCGGCCGGCGGCGCCGCCTACGGTCCGGCGTTGACCGACATCGTCATCATGGCGCCCGAGGGCCGGGTCTTCGTGACCGGACCGGATGTCGTGAAATCGGTGACGGGCGAGCATGTGGACATGGAGGCCCTGGGCGGTCCGTCCGCGCACGGCCGCAAGTCCGGCGTGGTGCACATCGTGGCCGACTCCGAACCCGACGCCTTCGTCCGCGCCCGCCGGGTCGCTTCGCTGTTCTCCCGCCCGGGCATCGCCGGCGTCACCGGGATTCCGGACGACCCCAACCTGGGCGCGTTGCTGCCCGAGCACCGGGCCAGGGCGTACAACGTCAAGCCCGTCATCGACGCCCTCCTCGACGAACCGATGGAGGAACTCCAGGCCAAGTGGGCACCTAACATCGTCATCGGGCTCGGCCGACTGGGCGGTCGGTCCGTGGGTGTGGTGGCCAACAACCCGTTGCGGCTGGGTGGCTGCCTGGACTCGCACTCCGCGGAGAAGGCATCGCGTTTCGTCCGGATGTGCGACGCGTTCGGCATCCCGCTGCTGGTGATCGTCGATGTGCCCGGCTACCTGCCCGGTGTCGGCCAGGAGTGGGACGGCGTGGTCCGCCGCGGCGCCAAGCTGCTGCACGCCTTCGCGGAGGCGGTGGTGCCCCGGGTGACGCTGGTGACCCGCAAGGCATACGGCGGTGCCTACGTCGCGATGAATTCCAAGTCACTCGGTGCCACCGCCGTCTTCGCCTGGCCCGATGCCGAGATCGCGGTGATGGGCGCCAAGGCCGCCGTCGGCATCCTGCACCGGCGCAAGCTGGCCGCCGCCCCGGACGATGAACGCGATGCACTGCACGCGACGCTGGCCGCGGAGCATGCCAAGGTCGCCGGCGGCGTCTCCCGCGCGATCGAGCTGGGCGTCGTGGACGAGGTGATCACGCCTGAGGAGACCCGACGCCGGGTCGCCGAGGCGTTGGCGTCCGCGCCCGCCGGCCGGGGTGCGCACGGCAACATCCCGCTGTGAGCTCGGCTCGCGGTGTGGCGCAGGAGTGTGGATGCAGTGTCCGGGTGGCCGCCGGTGGCGCAATGCCGGCCAGTGACGGAGTCTCGGGGGTGACGCAGTGCCGGCCGGTGACGGAGTCTGGGGGGTGACGCAATGCCGGCCGGTGACGGAGTCTCGGGGGTGACGCAAAGCCGGCCGGTGACCCAGTGGCGCGCGGTGACCCAGCACCCGCCGGTGACCCAGCACCCGCCGGTGACCCAGCACCCGCCGGTGACGCACCCGTGGGTGACGCAGCACCCGCCGTGGGTGGCCCATTGAGCGCCGGTGGTCCAGAGCGCGCCAGTGACGCAATGAGCGCCGGTCGGCAGTGCCCGTGAGCGTGCGGTGAGCGGCGTCCATCTGATCGGCGGCGGGTGGAATCCCGACGCGGCGACGGCCGTCTACGGGCCCTTCCTGGCCGACGCCGCGCCGGTTGCGGTCGCCGCCGGTCGGAACGAACCGACGATTGCTTGCGTGGTGATCGACGAGGGCGACGGCCTTGAGCAGTTCGCCCGATGGGAAACGGTCCTGCTGGCAGTCGCCCCGTGCCGCCCACTGCCTGTGCTGGTCGACATCGGCGGCCGCTTCGACGCAGTATCGCTGCTCGGCGCCGACGGCCTGCTCGTGTGCGGCGGTCTGACGCCCGCGTACGCCGCCGCTCTGTCGCCCGCAGCTGCCGATATCGCCGCATGGTTGCGCGACCGACAACGGCCGTACGCCGGGTTCTCGGCGGGCTCTGCCGTCGCCGCGTCCGCTGCGGTGGTCGGCGGATGGCTCGCCGACGGCGTGCCGATCTGCTCGGACGACGCGTCGGAGGACCTCGCGGAGATCACTGTTGCCGACGGACTCGGCTTGTCCCCGTTCACTGTCGACGTGCACTGCGCGCAGTGGGGGACGTTGCCGCGGTTGATCGAGAACGTCCGTCGGCATCCGGAGCGCATCGGCGTCGGGATCGACGAGGACACGGTGCTGGTCCTGCAGGACGGCACGGCGACCGTGCGGGGCCGCGGATCGGTGTGGCGGGTGGCAGCCGACGGATCACCGGCCGGGTCGGTGTCGGTGACGCCGTACCGGGCCGGCGAGGCAGTGCCGATGCCATGAGCAGGACCCCTGCGGTGACCTGAGATCAGTCTGAGACCGGGTGCTGACCGGGCGGTTGCCGGGGGTTTGCAGCAGGTCCGGACGTGATCAGCCGTTGCGGTTCTGTGCGGGTGCGGCGGCCAGGGAGGCTGCGCGCCGTCGATGGCTGCGAGCGCGGTGCGGCAGGTCAGCGATTGCGGGCGTCGGTTGCGATCGCCCGGTGTGCATCCGAACCCACGACGTCCAGCGGCGGCCGCGGTGACCGGTCCACCGCGAGCCGCAACGCGTAGACGGCGGTGGCCGCGTCGGCCAGCCGATCCGGCGACAGGGATCCGGCACGCACCGCCCCGGTGATACCCGTGACCGCAGCCCGCGGATCCGTGGGCATCAGGATGAGGTCCTGACCCGCGGCGAGGCCACGCCAAGCGGCCTCGGCCGGTCCGTAGTTGTCGACCACCGGTGCCATCTCGAACGAGTCGGACACGGTGACGCCCTTGAACTGTGCACCCTTGCACCCGTTGACGCCGTTGCCCTTGAGCAGCTTGCTCACGACCTGCGGGCTGAGCGCCGACGATCGGCCGGTGTTGCCGGCGGCGGGCAGCTCGATGTGTCCGGTCATCACCAGTGCCGCGCCCGCATCGACCCCGGCACGCAACGGCACCGCGTCCACGGAATTCCAGTCGTCGCAGGTCACGTCCAGCGACGGCAGGGCCTGGTGCGTGTCGGTGGCCAACCGACCGATGCCCGGGAAGTGCTTCACCGTGGCGGCCAGTCCCGCGCTCTGGTAGCCGCGGACCGCGGCCGCCACCAGGGTTCCCGCGCGCTGCGGATCCGACCCGAAGGTCCGGGCCGCGACACCGGACTCGCCGGACTCGGGCAGCACGTCGGCGTCCGGGGCGAAGTTGACGTTGATGCCAACGGCGCGCAGCTCCTGGCCGGCCGCGGCAGTGACCGCGCGCGTCGCCTCCGCGGCGGCCCCCGTGTCGTCGATCTCGGACAGTTCCTCGGCGCCGGGGAAGTCGGTGAAGCCGTTCACCAGCCGGGTGACCAGGCCGTACTCCTGGTCGGTCGCAATCAACAGTGGTGCGCCGGCCTGAGCCGCCGGCACCTGGCGTTGCAACGCGGCGGTCACGGTGGCCACCTCGGCCGGGGTGCCGCCGGCCGTCCCGTCGATCGAGCCGTCCGAGCCCATCAGGATGACGCCGCCCAGATGCAGTTGCGCAACGAGATCGGTACCGACTGCGTCGGCGGAACTGACCATGACGACGGTGCCGGCGCGATCGGCGACGTCCATCGCGGTCACCGCGGCCCGCGCCTGCTGTACGTCGGCGGGCGTCACGAGTCCACCCGGCGGAACCTCGGCCGCCGGGGCCGGCGGCGCCGGCCGGGATGACGGGCTGGTCGAGCGTGATGACCGACTGGCCGGTACCGATGACGGGGCGGCCGGGGACGCACTGCCGGCGTCCGGCGTGCCGGCGGCGGCGGACGAGGCGGCACCGACGGACCGTGCCGGGGCCGAGGATCCGGACGGGGCCGAGGATCCGGACGGGGCCGAGGATCCGGACGGGGCCGATTGCGCGGATCCTGGCGTCACCGACGACGCCGACGACGCGAGCGTGCCCGTAGCGGCCGGCTGACCGGCCCGCTCAGCTCCACCGCCGCAGCCGGCGAGAAGGCTGCCGATCAGCACCCCGGGCAGCACGGTGCGCTGCAGCAGGCGGTGGTCACGGGTCATCGGCATGCCTTCATGGAGTGGGCGGACGGATAGGTGCCGGTCAACACCAGGCGACCGTCGTGGTCGCCGAGCAGGTACGTCACGTCCCAGTTGACGCACGGTTCCGGCAACGACGGTGGTGCCAGGTCGACGTCCTGCTGCGAGGTGAACATCGTACGAGCGCGCAGCGGCCGGTCGGACAAGGTCATCACCGAGATATTGGAGTCCACCGTGCTGCGGTAGTCGGCACGCCAGCGCTCGGCGGTCTGCGCCGCGGACTCCCGGGCGCCGACGGCCCGCTGCCAGGAGTCGAAGTCGTGCCCGTTGATGGCGTCGAAATAGTCCTGCAGCGCCTGCCGGATCTCGGCGGCGCGGGGATGCCCGGCCGCACGGGCGGACAACCGCACCGCCGAACTGTCCGAGGGTCCCGGCTGGTAATCGACGATGGCCACCGAGGCGCGGTCGTCGGAACGCCCGAAGGACCATGCCGCCGTTGCGCCGGCCGCCAGGACGACCACGAGGAGGGTTGCCAAGAGCAGCGTCAATCGCCGCCCGGTCAACCGCATCCTGCTCCCATCACCGCGTCGTGGTTCTTTCTCCGGAGAGGTCGACGTGTGCCGGGAAGAACGGTTGCCCGCGCGGCCCGACGCGTGGCGCAGCGCACGATGCCGGGTCACCGGCGAAGTGCCGGACTCTCGACAATCGGGATGGACGGGACCGAACAGGCGCGATTCGGGTGGCGAGGGACGCGCTGGGCCGGGCTGTCAGCCGACCTGGTGCAACCAGGTCACCGCTGTGCCTTCGCCGGCCCGGCGGAACGGCTCGAGTTCGGCGTCGATGTGGGCGCCGAGGGCCTCACCGAGCCCATGATGGACGGCCTCGAGATTCGGCGCGGACGCCAACAACGCGCGGAGCTGATCCTCGCCGACCACCACGTCGCCGTTGGCGGAGATCGCCGCGCGCCAGATGCCACGACCGGGGACATGACAGATGCGTTCCCCGTCGACGCCGGGGCTGGCTTCTTCGGTGACCTCGAACCGGATCATCGGCCACGCCTTGAGCGCCTTCGCCAGCCGCCCACCGGTACCGGACTTGCCGGACCAGCTGGCGTCGGCACGAAGGCAGCCGGGAGCAGCAGGCTGCGCCGTCCAGGACAGCGATACGCGACCACCGGTCACCCCGGAGATCGCCCATTCGACGTGCGGGCAGATCGCCGCGGGCGCCGAGTGCACAAAAACCACACCTCGTGTCAAGACCGTCCACCTCCGCTCGCACTCCAACGTTCTTCCCCAACGTGGGATGCGACTGCGGATGGCACGACAGGACCGGTGCAGCGGTACTACTGAGCACATTGTGCACTGTGTGATCACCCGGACGCCAGCGCCGGCGCAAACAAGGCCCTCGATCCCGAGGACCGAATGCGGCGATCGCTGCCCGGTGACGTCGACGGCGAGCGAGATGGCCGGTGCCTCACTTCGGGCGGGGTGCCGTCAGCGTGCGGCCCACTACTGCCGGCGATGTGCTCGTGCCCGGCGCGACCAGCACCGTCAGTGGGCACGCCGTCCGGCGCCTGCCCACAGCGGCCCGTCCGCATCGGTCGACGACCAGCCACCCGCCGATCGGGTGTCGGCGCCGAACAGCGGTCCGGCGAGCGCGATGAGCAGCAGGACCAGGAGGACAACGAGAAGAGTCATGCCATTAGCGTCCCGCTACAAATATCCCGCGTCCATCTGTTTGTTTTTCCGATGACGCGTAAGCTGCACTTCATGATTGACGTGCGCAAGCTGGAGATCCTGCGCGAACTCGACCGGTGCGGGACGATCACCGCCACCGCTGCCGCCGTGCACCTGACACCGTCCGCCGTTTCCCAACAGCTGGCGGCACTGTCGAAGGAGGCCGGCACGCCGATGCTCGAGCCCGACGGCCGACGGGTGCGGCTGAGCGAGGCCGCGACATTGCTGCTCAGCCATGCGCACCAGATCTTCACCCACCTGGAACATGCCGAGTCCGACCTCGCGGCGTTCCGGCGGGGGGATGCCGGCACTGTGCGCGTCGGCACCTTCAGCTCGGCCGTCAAGGCCATCGCCGTGCCGTTGATCTCCGATATCGCCACCCGCACCCGGCTGCGGGTGGAGATCCGGGGGGTCGAACCGGAGGATGCGATCGATGCGCTGCTGGCCAGGACCGTCGACGTGTCGATGACGTTGGCCACCAGCGACTTGCTTCCGGGACAGCACGACAAACGCATCCGGTCCGAGCATCTGCTCGACGACGTCATGGACGTCGCATTGCCGTTCGATCATCCGCTGGCTCACCAGGAGACGATCGAACTGGCCGAGTTGTCCGACGCCGATTGGATTCTTGCGCAGCCGGGAGTGCCCTGCTGGCAGCTCACCCGGGACGCCTGCGAGCGGGCCGGTTTCGTGCCGAAGGCCCGTCATTACGCCGACGGATTCGTCGGGGTGGTCGGGCTGATCTCCGCCGGGCACGGCGTCGCTCTCATCCCGCGACTGGCGCAGCCGGACTTCGTCAACGAACCGATCGTGCTACGGCCGGTCGCCGGGGTCAGCCCTGTCCGCCGGATCGGGGCGCAAATCCGTTCGGGCACCGCGAATCAGCCACACATCGCGCCGGTGCTGGAGTCGCTGCGGCGGATCTCGGCGGAGGTGGCGGTCGGGCCGCTGGAATGCCGGGTGCCACAGAACCTGGTCGAGGTGGTCCCGCCGACGCCGATGATGGCCGGCTGATGGCTACCCACATCGTCCTGATCCGCGGTATCAATGTCGGGACCGGGAAGCGGGTCGTCATGGCGGAGCTGCGAAAAGCGTTGACAAATCGCGGTTTCGACGACGTGCGGACCGTGTTGAACAGCGGCAACGCGGTTCTGGCATCCGACAAGCCGGCAAAGACTGTCGCCCGGACGGTGTCGGAAGTGCTGGCCGAAGAACTCCGCGTCGACGCCGAAGTGATCGTCCGCAGCCCGGATCAGGTCGTCGCCGCGATGACCGCCGATCCCCTCGGCGACGTCGCGACCGACGGCTCCAAACACTTCCTGGGGTTCCTCGCCACCGTCCCATCGGCGGCCAAGGTGCAGGCCGTCGCAGAACTGCGGGACGAGGCTGCCACCGCGCCCGACATCGCGCGACTCATCGACGATCACCTGTACCTGTGGTGCCCCAACGGCATCACCAACTCGACCTTCGCCAAGCTGAACTGGGACCGCGCCCTCGGCACACCGGTGACCGTCCGGAACTTCAACACCGTGACCAAGCTGGTGCAGCTGGCCGGTTGACGTCCCGCCGCCGGACGCTCTGTGCCGGCGGACGCCCAGCACCGCCGGACTGCCGACGACGCCGACCTCTCGGTGCCGCGGGACCGTCAATACCGCCGGGATCCAGCGCTCCGGGCGCCCAACGCAACCGGAAGCCCAGCGCCGCCGGACGATCAGTGTCCCCCGGACGCCCGGTGCCGCCGGGCGATCAGCGCTCCGGGAAAAGCGTCTCGTCGAGCAGAGGCGCCTGCAGCCGGGCCCACGGCGACAGTCCGCTGTCCGGGTCGGCCGCGGCCGCCAGGAATTCACTCCAACTCCACCATGCCGTCGTCTCGACTTCGTCGGGCGCGGGCGTCGGCTCGCCGTCGATCACGCAGACCAGCACCGGGCACAGTTCGTTCTCCTCGACCCGGCCGTCGGACGCGCGATAACTGAAGTGCGGCAACACCATCCGCATCTGCTGCACCTGAAGGCCGAGCTCCGACTGCATCCGGCGGGCAGCGGCGGCCGCAGGAGATTCGCCGGGTCCAGGGTGCCCACAGCAGGTGTTGGTCCAGACCGACGGGAAGGTCCGCTTGCTGGCCGCCCGTTGCGTGACCAGGAGATTGCCCTCGGCGTCGAAGGCGTAGCAGGAAAACGCCAGGTGGCGCGGGGTGGTCGGCCCGTGCACGGTGGCCTTGTCCGCGACGCCGATCGGTCGGCCGTCGTCATCCACCAGGACAACCTGCTCCACTGCGCCGTCCGGCTCGTTCAGGGCCGCGGCGCGCGCGGCCGCAATGGCGGGGCGGCGTCCGGGGTGGGTGGGATCGGCGAGTGGATGGCGAATGGTCGGCACCCGACGAGCCTACCGATCGGCCCTGCCTCCCCGGCCGCACACTGTCGCCGGAAAACCGGACACCGCCCTCCTGGGCGGAAGGCGGTGTCCGGTCGAACCCTCGGCCGGCGCTTCGACCGGCGGACACAGCCAGCCGCAGCGGCTTCATGGAGTCCGCTCTGTGGGGAAAGGTGTCCGTCGGGCCTGCACGACTGGTCCGGCCTCTCAGGACATCGTCAGCCCTCCAGCACGGCGTCGTCGGCGGCGACCGGTGCCGGTGCGTTCCGGCGGTGGAATGCGAAGCCGACGAGAACGGCCGCCAGCATCGCGTACCCGAGCGCCACCTGCGGTTGCGCGGCCCACTCCACCTGGCCGGCGTGAATCAACCCGATCCAACTGAGCGCGGCACCCACGGCGGCGGCGATCGCCGCCGCGTAGAACTTGTGCATCAGGATGAATGCCACGATCGAGCCGAGCACCATCCCGGCGAGCACCGCGCCCTCACCGAGGATCTTCAGCCCCGCGTAGACCAGCCCTGCGTCGGTCAGTGCGCCGTCGCCGACCTGAGCCGCTGTCGTCCCGGCGGCGGCGAGCGCATTGTCGATCAACCCGGTCCCCCACGAGGCCAGATTCGGCAGGATGGCGGCCACCACCGCGGCGGCCTGGATCCGGGGCACCGACTGGAACGCCTGCGCCCCGATCAGCAGGCCGATGTACAGCAGGATCGGCACGATCGCCGGGATCGGGAGGATCGCGTTCAGGACCCCGAAGAGTCCCAGGAAACAGAGCACCGCGATCAGCACGCCGCTGGCCATCGAGTAGCTACCCCGGCCGCCCGCGGCCTTCCACCCGGGGTGACCGATGTAGACGGCCGGCGGGAACGGCGAGCCCAGCGCCGCGCCGACGATGGCGCCGCCACCGTCCGCGAGCAGGACGCTGCGCAGGTTGTAGGAGTCACCGGCTGCCGCCGCGCTCTCGACATTGCTCATCGCCTCGGCGAAGTTGTACACCCCGAGTGGGATGGCGGTGGCCAGCAGCGGGGCGAGATTGCTCAGCCCGTTGAAGAGCAGGTCGAAATGCAGAGTCGGTATGGCAAAGGCGATGTCGCTGACCGCGGCCTGCACGTCGGGCACCGACATGTACCCGCCGATCCAGCCGATCGCGGTGCCCACCAGCAGTGCCGCCAACCCCACCGGGATGCCGCCGGGCAACCGGATGTTGGTGAAGAACCCGACCAGGATGATGCCCAGCACCGGCAGGCCGATCCATGCGGCGTCCCAGATCTGCGCGGCCGGCCGCATCGAGATGAAGGTGAGCGAGATGCCGGCCAACGTCCCGAGCATGGCGGCCCGCGGGGTGATCCTGCGGATGAACGGCCCGATGAAGGCGCCGATCAACACGATGACCCCGATGACGAACGCCCACGCCAGGCCGGCCTCCCACGCCCGGACAGGATCGCCGGTGGTCAGGAAGATCGGCAGCATGATGACGAACACGACGATGAACATGTGTGGAACGCTCGGTCCGTACGGCAGGGCGGTGACGTCCGTTCGGTTCTCCCGCCGGGCGAGCCGGCGCGCCAGGAACGTGTAGTACACGTTGCCGACCAGCATCGCGATGCCGAGCGCCGGCAGCACCGTGCCGAGCACCTCGCCGGCCGGCAATTGCACGACGAAGATCAGCAGAGAGGTCAGCGTCAGGACGTTGACAAGGATGTTGAAGCCGAGTCCGAAGAATGCATTCGTCTCACCCTTCGTCCAGAGGGGGAGCTTCAGCGTGTCGTCGGGGGTGGGCGAGGATCGAAAGCCGGTGAGGTTCATGGTCCTGTGCTCCCTGGTTGGGAAGGGGTGATTGACCGATGGGGTGTGTCAGCCGGCCATGGCCGGCTGCGCGAGCGCGTCCAGCAGCGCGGCGGAATCGGCGACCCAGCCGAAGATCCCGCCCTGCGCGGACACCATGTCGAGGGCGACCCGCTGGAATTCCGGGAAGTAGGAGCCGACACAGTCGGACAGCACGAGCGCCTCGTAACCGCGGTCGTTGGCCTCCCGGACGGTGGTGTGCACGCACACCTCGGTGGTGACGCCGGTGACGAGCAGGTGCGTGATCCCGGCGGTCCGCAGCACCGTGTCGAGTTCGGTCGCGTAGAAGGCACCCTTGCCCGGCTTGTCGATGACGAACTCACCGGTGATCGGGGCCAATTCGTCGATGATGTCGTGGCCGTACTCGCCGCGGACGAGGATGCGGCCGTGCGGACCTTCGTCGCCGATGCGCTGGGAGGGCTTGCCGCGACGCCGTTTTGCCGGCGGGCAGTCAGACAGGTCGGGCAGATGCCCTTCCCTGGTGTGAATGACGAGCAGTCCCGCGGTTCTGGCGGCATCGAGCACGCGTGCCAGCGGGGGAACCACCTGCTGCAGCAGTGAGACGTCGTTGCCGAGCGTTTCGCCGAAGCCGCCGGGAAGCAGGAAATCCCGTTGCATGTCGATGACCAGTAGCGCCACCCGGCCGACCGGCAGCGGGAAGGGCCCGGGCGTGGCCGGCACGGCGGGGGCCGGAACGTCAGGTGCGCCGTTGTCGATGGATGGCGGGTCGGCGGGCGGAAGCCCGGTGGGTGACAAGTCGGTCGCCGACAACTCGGCAGCTCGGCGGCCGGTGTGCGCGGCGAGACGGTCGAGGGCGGGGTCGTCGGCAGCGGCGGGCGGCATGGGCACTCCTGCGGGGTGTGTGGGGGAACGACGGGTGACTGCGGCGGGAGCGCCCCGTTGCGCTCGCGGGCTGGATCAGCCCACGGGCGAGCCGGCGGCGAGATAGCTGCGCCAGCCGCCGAACTCGGTGATGTCGCTGATGGCATCGGTGGCCATCGCCGCCGCGTCTGCGACGAAGCCGATCTGGGTGGTTCCATCGGCGAGTTCCAGCCGGCCGAGGCACACAACACCGGACGAGGCGGCGAGGATGGCCACGCACGCTTCCGCCGGGACGCTCCATGTCTCGACTTCGATGGCGGCCCCGCCCTGCGGCACCGCGACGAGCGCGGGTACGGGTGATTCCTCGCCGATGCGGACCAATCGGTAACGGGCAGCCGTCCGGGTGACGGAGATGAGCACACCACCGCGGTCGAGGAGATCCCGGTTGCGTGGTTCACCGGCCAGGTGGTGCCCGACCACGACCAGCGTGCAGCGTGTCCCTCCCACGACTTCTGTTGCGGGGCTGATGGTCCGGGACGGCTGCTCGGTCGAGCGCTCCCCGGACGGTGCCCCGGTCACGGTCGGGATGGGTACCGGTGCCGGTGGAACCGGTGGAGCGTCGGCCGCGGTGGGCGCGGTCGCGGCCGGGAGCGTCGCGTTGCTCAGCGCGGCCGCCATCTCCAGGACCCGGTCATCGGCCAGCGTGGGACCGAGCACCATGAGTGCCGCCGGCCTGCCGTCGGCGGTGATGCCGGCCGGCACGACGGCGGCGCACAGGTCGAGCAGGTTGCCGAAATGCGTGTAGTGGCCGAGCGTTGTGTTCGTCCCGATGGGGTCGGCCAACACTTCCGCGACGGTGAAGGTGGTGCCGACGGCCGGCAACACCAGCACATCCATGTGCTCCCAGAGCGTCGCCACCTCTGCTTTCAGCCCACCGAGTCGGTGCTCAGCGGCGAACACGTCCACGGCGGAATACCCTGCCCCGCCCTCGAGGATCGTGCGTATCACCGGGAGCACCCCGTCCGGGTGGTCGCGCACGAAGGTGCCGAATTCCGCGAGTCGCTCGGCGACCCATGGCCCCTGGTACAGCAGGTCACCGGCCGCCAGGAACGGCGCGAACGGCGCCTCGACGACCCGGGCACATTGCTCCGCGATGCGCGCCCGGGCGTCGAGGTGTGCGGTCCGCATCGCTGTGTCACCGAAGAACTCCAGGTGCGCGGCGTCCGGCAACCCGATCCGCAGTTCCCGGGCGGAGACCACCTCGCGCCGGCGCTCGCGGGTGTACGGGTCACCTCGATCGACACCGGCGAGAACGTCGAAGACGGTTGAGATGTCGGCGACGTCACCGGCAATGAGGCTGACACAGTCCAGTGATCGACAGGCCGGTACGAGGCCGACGGTGCTGATCAGCCCGCGGCTGGGTTTGAATCCGACGACGCCGTTCAGCGCCGGCGGCACCCGGCCGGAGCCGGCCGTGTCGGTGGCGACGGCAAACGGTACCGACCCGCCGGCCACCGCGAGTGCGGACCCTGAACTGGACCCGCCGGAGATCAGGTCACCACCGAAGACGCTGCGCGGCACCGTGTACGGGGTGCGGGTGCCATTCAGGCCGGTGGCGAATTGGTCGAGATTCGTCTTGCCGACGAAGATTCCCCCGGCCCGCAGCAGTCGCGTGACCGCGGGGGCGGTGCTATCGGGCAGGTAGGCGTAGTCCGGGCAGGCCAGTGTCGTCGGCACCCCGCGGACGTCGATGCTGTCCTTGACGCCGAATGGGATGCCGTACAACGGCAGCGACGTCGGGTCCGGATGCGCCTCGAGTTCCCGCGCCCGCAGCAACAACTCGGCGCGGTCGACCACCGTGATCCAGGTGCCGTCGTCCCCGCGGTCCGCAATGCGCTGCAGCACCCTCTCCACTTCCCTGGACGGCGTGCTGGCCCCGGATCGGTACGTCCGCCTCAACGTCGCGATCGACGGTCCCCGATCCGGGCCTGCCTGCACTGTGCTGCGCATTCGTCGATTGTCGACAATCGGTGTATCGCGAGTGGAACTGCCGTGTTAACAGTGCGCTACGGCGGAGACGCACGTTTCGCGGGTCGACGGCGGTGCGACTTCCGCGGGTCGCCGCGAGTGCGCTCACAACCTGGCAGGGAGAAGCCGCAGGGTGGGCCGGCGGCCGCTGCTCGCTGGAGGCAACGGGGGTGAGGTGACCACCGCGCCTTGAACCGCCGGCCGCTGCCGGAGCGTCCGAGGCGGTCGCACCCGTTGTCAGCGACGTGTCGCGGCGGCGGACTCCCGGCGGTAGTGCAGGTACCTCTGCCCGCCGTGCTCGGAGAGCGCCTCGAGCACCACGTCCGGGTCGTTCGACTCCAGTGCGGTCAGCAGCGCTTCGTGCCGGCGCAGACCCTCCCCAGGACCCAAGAGAGAGGCCTCCAGTCGCAGGTTCACCGCCATCGGCCGTTGCAGCTTGACCAGGATCGGCTCCATCGCCAGGTCCAGCTGCCGGTTCCCGGCGAGGGCGACGATGGCTGCGTGGAAGGCGCGGTGGGCATCATCCCGGGCAAGCTCGTCGGCAGAGTGCTCGGCGGCCCTCATCTGGTCCAGGCGTGCCCGCACGCCGGCCAGCGGATCGGGACCTTCCGGTGTCCGCGGCAGCGGCAGGGCGGTGACGATCGCGTGCCGTTCCAGCACCGCTCGGATCTCGAACAGCTGGCGGATGTCCTCGTCGGACCAGACGGTGACCCTGGCCCCACGGCGCGGCAGATGTTCCACCAGGCCCTGCTGCACCAGCAGCCTGAGCGCCTCCCGCAGTGGCGCCCTGCTGATCGAGAACCGTTGACAGATCTGCTCTTCGATCAACCTGGCACCGGGTTCCAGCGATCCGTTCAGGATCTCGTCCCGCAGCTTGCGGGTGGTCGCCTCGACCAGGCTGGGCGCGAAGAGGTCCGTGTGCGCAGCGGGCTCGGCGGTCATCGCAGCACACCACCCATCTGCCGGGAGTCGACGGGCCAGGCACCGCCACGGTCACCGCCAGTGTAAAGACAGTCCGAACGCATGCTCCCACCGAGGAATACTGTTCAAGGCCCGCCGGTCGGGACTGCCGCTCGTGCAACCCGGGACGGTCGCGGTGGTTCCCTCGTCCCCCATCGACCAAGGAGCGACCACCGGCGGCACCGGTCACTGGTGGGCAGGCCGGGCTGCGGGTTCGGCTGGATCTCGGCTCGGGCATCGATCCCAGCCCGCCGGGCCGGCACCACACCTCGCTGCCGTTCATCATCTGGCCGGGACCGACCAGTGCACCTGGACAGCCGTTCCCGGCTGCCGGGCGCTCCTCTTTTCGGCCGACAACATGGGTAGGCGTGCGCTGTCGTCGTTGACATGACGACGGCCTGGGGCGAACACGCGGTGGGTTCGCGCATCACCGGACCCCGGACCCGATGGGGCCGACAAATATCAATGGTATGAAAGATGCTTTCGCATCGACGCGCCGCCGGCACCGGCAGTAGTCACCGTCATCACGACGACGACGCCGGGACGCCGCCGTGTCGGACGAGGAAGGCATTTTTCACTCCCGGACACTGCACCGCTCGATCGGCGTTCCGCGAGTTCTTTCGCGACAGGGATGATCCGTGCGGCGAGCTCCACCTGGGCTCGCCCTATTCGTTGAGAGTGGCCCGCTCGGACACGCGGCTCCAGCTCGCCGACTCGAGATGCGGGGTGGTGAAGTTGGTCGACGCCAAGCCGGTCAGCGGCAGCGACAACAGTGCCGTCGAAAGTGGTGGATACCAGCAGGAGCTCAAACGGTCGCTCGGTTCGTTCCAGGTGTTCGCCATCTCGTTCGCATTCATCTCGGTGGCCGTCGGGATCTTCGGGACCTACGACGACGTGCTGCAGAACAGCGGCCCCATCGGTATCTGGTTGTGGATCATCGTCGCCGCCGGCCAACTGCTCGTTGCCCTGGTCGTCGCGCAATTCGCCGCCAGGATCTCGCTGAGCGGGTCGTCGTACCAGTGGGCGTCACGATTGGCCAACCCCAAGATCGGCTGGGGATTCGCTGGTTGACGTTCTGCTACCTGGGGCTCGGCGTCGTTGCCGTCGACAATGCCCTGGCCAGCACGGCCTTCATGCCCCTTGCCGGCATGGAACCCGATGAGGACACCGCACGATGGATCACCCTCGGACTGCTGCTCGTGCAGGCCATCCTCGCCATCGCCTCGACCCGCATCGTCAGCCTGATCAACAGTGCCGCCGTGGGCGTGGAACTAACGCTTGTCGTGGTGGTCACGGTCGCTCTCGTTGTTGCCGTGCTGGTTTCCGGTGACGGCTCGGTCGACAACCTCACGTCTCGCGGGGTCACGATGGACGCCCCGAGCTACTTCGCCGTCGGCGGCGGACTGATGCTGGCCATGATCATGGGGCTGGCCACTCTCGTCGGCTTCGACGCGGCGGCGAATCTGGCCGAGGAGGCCAAGGACCCCTTCCGCACGGTTCCCCGCGCGATCGTGGGATCGGTGGCGGCGGCGGGCCTTCTCGGAATTCTGTTCCTCGTCGCGTTGACCGTTTCGATCCGCGACATCCCCTCCATCAGTGCCAGTGGATCGCCGGTGGCGGCGATCATGCGGGACCGGCTCGGGCCCGCGATGGAGAAGGCGTTGCTGGTGGCGGTGACGTTCGCCTTCTTCGGTGCCGGCATGGTGATGACCACCTGCTCGCGCATCGTCTTCGCCATGTCGCGGGATGTGCGCTTCCCCGGCCATCGGGTCATGGGCCGGGTCAACCCGCGAACGCAGACCCCCATTCCGGCGACTGTTCTGATCTTCGTGATCGGGGTCCTGCTCATGCTGGTGGTCCCTGGCGCCGCCCTGCTCAACCTGATCACGGCATCGACAATCCTGCCCGCCATCATCTACGGCTCGACGATCGTCCTGTACCTCGCGGTACGGAAACGGTTGGACCGCAAGAAAGGGGCCTTCGATCTCGGTCGCTTCGAGATGCCGGTGGCCATCGGCGCGCTGATCTGGTCGTTGGTCGCCCTTTTCGTCCTGGTGGCGCCACCGGGATCGTTGGTACCCGTTGTCATCGTCGCCGGGTTGCTACTGGTGGGCGGAGTGTTCTTGGTCTGGATGCTGCTGTTCCGTCGCGCGGCGCTGGAGAGCGAACCCGGCGACTTCAGCGTCTTTCAGCATTGATTCCTACCGCGCTCGGTTCCGGCATCCGGTGATTTCTCATCGCTCATTGTCTGAGAAAGCCTTCTCGAACTGCCTTTCGGCCACAACGAACGGGGACAGATGACCGCCACGATCACAAGCCTGACCGGTGCGGTCGTGCGGGCGGGCGACCCGGGCTATGAGGCGGCCCGACTTGGCTGGAACCGCCTCTATTCCCGCTACCCCGAGTCGATCGTCTTCTGCAGCAACCCGCAGGACGTGATCAACGCGATCTGTTGGGCGCGGGAGCACGGGATGGCGCTGCGCGCCCGCAGCGGCCGGCACAGCCTGGAGGGGTGGTCCGCCATCGACGGCGGGCTGGTGATCGACGTCAGCCGGATGAAGAGCGTCAGCATCGACCCGGTCGCCCGCACGGCCACCGTCGGGACCGGGTTGACCCAACTGGAAACGGTGACGGCCCTCGGTCAGCACGGCTTCGCGGTACCCACCGGCTCCGAGGGCGGCGTGGGACTGGGTGGGGTCGTCCTCGGCGGCGGTTTCGGGCTGCTCACCCGCAGCATGGGGCTGGCCTGCGACAACCTGCTCGCCGCAGACATCGTCATCGCCGACGGCGACCGATCGGCCAGCATGGTGCGCGCCGACGCCACCACCAACCCGGACCTGTTGTGGGCGTGCCGCGGCGGCGGCGGCAACTTCGGCATTGCGACGTCGTACACCTTCTCGCTGCACGAGATCTCCGACATGACCTTTCTCATTGCGCGATGGACGTCTCACGCCGATCTGGCGGAGCTGCTCCGAACATGGCAGCGGGACGCACCCGTTGCTGACGACAACCTCACCAGTTCAAATCGAAGTCGACGCCGGCGCGGTGGAACTGTCCGCACTGCTGCATGGTGGCACCAGCCGTCGGTTGCTGGACGAGATGGCGCCGATGCTGGCCATCGGTAACCCGGAGTTGACCTTCCTCGAGGGTGCGTGGCCGACCGTCTACCGCAATGTCGACCGCGGACCCACCGACGTCAGGCTGTGGAAGTTCTACTCGCAGTTCGTCAGCCGGCCGTTTCCGGCCGACGCGATCGACATGATCGTCGACTTCATGGCCAACGCACCGACACCGGCGAGCAATTTCTTCTGCACCAGCTTCGGCGGTGCCGTGCGCCGTGCTCCGTTCGGTGGGTCGGCGTTCCCGCACCGCGATGCCCTCTTCTACTGCGAGCCGGGCGCTGCCTGGAACGATCCGGCGCTCAGCTCCGTGTCGCTGCGCTGGGCCGCGGAATTCTGGCAGGCGTTGCGCCCGTACGGCGCCGGTGCCTACGTCAACGTGCCGAATGCCTCCGCGGCCGATTGGGAGCAGCAGTACTACGGCTCCCACGCGATGCGACTGCGTGGCGTCAAAGCGGCATACGACCCGGGCAATGTCTTCAGCTTCGAGCAGAGCGTGCCGGTCGGAACGCTGTGATGCACCCGGCATGCTTCCCCTGGCTGCGTAGGCATGTGGGACCGTACCGGGCTCGACAACCGCTGTGAGGAATCAGGTCTCGTGGCGACGCCGGAGCGCACGCATGATCGTGGTCGCGGCGATGATGGCGCTGTCGGCGTGCGGGTCCGCTGCCGCACCCGCCGCTCCAGCCGCGTCCGGTCCAGCGACATCGCCGTCGACCGATTCCGGCCAGGAGTCGTTCCAGCCTGCGATGAAGCAACCCATCGACACCTGGCGGACATCATTGGTCAACAGCCCCCTGGGGTTGGCCATCGCGGGAACCCGTGGTGGGCGCCGCGCTGGGCGAAGGACCGGTCCGATTGGCGGCGGGCGGCGACGCTGTCCTGCCGTCGCGCCCGATGGCCGTCGACGACGCATTCCACATCGGCAGCATGACCAAGCCGTTCACCGCTGCGTTGATCATGCAACTCGACCGGGAGCAGGTGCTGTCGCTCGACGACACGATCGACACCTGGTACCCCACCGCACCGAACGGTGCGAAGATCACCGTGAAAATGCTGCTGGAACACGAAAGCGGTCTGGCAGAACTCGACTTCACGAGAGTCGGGCAGGTCGGCAATCAAGCACTGGTGGACAGCGTTCTCGCGCGGAAACCGGTGTCCGAACCGGGCACCGAGTACGTGTACCTCAACGCCGGGTACATCATTCTCGGGCGCATCGCCGAAAAGGCAACAGGTGCGTCCTACCGCGACCTGGTGACGACCCGCTTCATTTCGCCCTTGCACCTGACCGGCACGTTTCTGGCCGGTTCGGAGGCCGATACCGACGGAACGGACACCGACCCGCTCGGTGGCTACGACCTGTCCTGCGCCGGTACGACCGGCGACGCCTGCTACGGGAAGCCGTCCACACCCGCAGCAGTCGACGCGCCCGCTCAGTGGAAAGGCGCCTGGTCCGCCGGCGGCATGGTCAGTACCGCCCACGATCAGGCGGTGTGGCTCCGCGCCCTGGTGGCCGGCGACGTCGTCGACGCGGCCCACCGGCGTTTGATGCGAGATGTGACGGCCCTGTCGTCGGCGTACTACAGCGCCGGTTACCGCAAGGCGAACGCGACGCCGGTGCAGCTCGGCGAGGGTGCCGGCCTCGCCACCTGGAACGTGCCCGGGGTCGGAAAATGCGTCGGTCACGCCGGTTCGATCCCCGGCTCGAACGGGATCGCCGCCTACTGCCCCGACAGCGACCTGTCGATCGCCATCCTGAACAATCTCAACCCCGCCGGTGGCACCCCGGGGTACCCGGGTCTGACCGATCTTGCACCGGCGGCACTGCACAGCCTCGGCGGCTGACCACGCAGTGTGCACGCGGGATCACGCGACCGCCTTTGTCGATCGGACACGCGGCCGGGCCCTGCACGGCCCGACGGTGGTCTGCACGCGACGCGCCCGCGCCGGGCGTCACCAGCACCCCCCAGTCGCAGCACAACGTATCTCTGCGCCCGCGCTGACCGGACGCTGGTTCGGCTGACCCACGGCATTTCCCAGCGGGTCGGCCGTGCAGCCAGTGAAATTGGGTGGAAAGGGGCGGAAATTGGGTTGACACACACCCGCGAACCGTTCCGCGCGATCACCCGTACCCATGGTGATGGGAGAGGATTTCCGTCACCGGAGCACTGCAAGCGACCGCAGAATGGAATTTGCGTGCTGAACTACCCTTATCTACGTGCTCACCGACGACGAGTTGCGGCGGTTTCGCGCCGGCGAGTCCGACGGGGTACGGGCGGTGTACCGGGAGTACGGCCGACTGGTGTACGCGGTGTGCCGCAATCAGTTGAGCTCGCCGCAGCTCGCGGAAGAGGCGGCGCAGCAGACGTTCGTCAAGGCGTGGCGGTCAGCGGCCGCGGTGGACCCCGGCCGGGATCTGGCTCCGTGGCTGGCGACCATCGCCCGCCGCACCGCCATCGACGTCTACCGTCAGGAATCCCGGGAAACCACGTCGGCCATCGACGATGTCCCGGTGGCGCACCCGGCGCTGGTGCAGCAGCCGGTGTCGATCGAGCGGACCTACGACGCCTGGCAGGTCCGGCAGGCGTTGGACGACCTGCCCGCGGACGAGCGGATCATCGTCCAGCTGCAACACCTCGAAGGGATGACGCAGTCCGCCGTCGCGGACCGCCTCGACATCGCCGTCGGGACGGTGAAGTCACGCTCCTACCGCGCTCACAAGAAACTGGCGGCACGGCTGGGGCACCTGCGGGAGGGCTTTGATTGACCCCGGCCGCCCCTTCGAGGGGGCGGCGGACACACCGGGGCGAACGGACCTCGAAATACCATGAGGACGGAGGTGACACGAATGGCTCCCGAGACGGAACCGCGCGGCGATGACGGCGCCGACAGTGTCGCCGACCGTGCCCGCGTGCACTACCTGGCCGGGGATCCCGAGTCCGGCGACATCAGCGGCACCGACGCCGCCGAACTGGACGACCTGCGCGCGCTGCTCGCCGATCCGACGCTGTGGGCGGAACCGCCGGCCTCGCTGGAGGATTCGGTGGTGGCGCTGATCGGGGCCGAAGCGGCGCAGCGCCCGGCCGCAGGCTCGACGGCCACCCCCGGGGCCGAAGCGGCGCAGCGCCCGGCCGCAGGCTCGACGGCCACCGAAGGCGGCCCAGCGGCTCCGGCACCGACCGACCTCGCCGCAGCGAGAACCGCCAAGGCCGCCCGCGCCGAGCACCGGCCGGTGTGGCGACGGTCGGCGCTCCTGGTCGCTGCCGCGGTCGCGGTGGTGGCGATGGCCTTCTCGGCCGTTCTGTTGCTGCAGAACAGCTCCGCCCAACCCCGGTTCGACGTGGCGCTGGCCGCGACCGATCTCGCCCCCGGGGCCAGCGGCAGCGCGGACATGGTCCGCACCGACTCCGGCTGGCGGATCACGCTGCACGCCACCGGGCTCCCCCGGCTGGACGGGGGCAACTTCTACCAGGCGTGGCTTCGCAACGCCGACGGTGTGCTGGTGCCGATCGGCACCTTCAACGAGGGCACCGACGTGACCCTCTGGGCCGGTGTGTCTCCCAAGGATTTCCGGACCATGACGATCACCCGGGAGTCCGCCGACGGCGTTCAGGACTCGTCGGGACAGCGCGTGCTCGCCGGTCCCGTCCGCCCCGAGTGACCCGGGAGCTGCCGTTGGGCCCTCGATGAGGGTCCGGTCGAGCTCGTTTCACCCCGACCCTCGGCGTGGCTTCCCGGAAGTGCACCGCATGCCCGTCGCATGGAGGGCGTGTTCTCCCGGCCCGCGCCTCGGGTCACCCTTGCCGCGTCCACCGTGGCTGGGCACGTGGCACACACCTGGGCCACCTCAGCCCGAGGTGTAGCCCGAGATCGAGCTGCCAGGTCACCGGGCCGACGATGGCGTCCACCGCGACGCCCTGGAAGTCCTGGGCAGCAACGCCTTGGAAGCCCATCATGCAACTTCGTGTCTTGGCACCGAAGGTGCCGTCGACACTGAGCACGGGCGGTCCTTCACCCCGGCCGCCGCGGAAGATGGCCTGACCCTGTACGGCCTTGACCGCCGAGCCGACGCTCCCGCACTGCACGGGTGACGCTTTCATGGCGGCCCCCTGGAGCAGGGCACCGGACCGCCCCGGCTTGAGGGGGCGATCGACGCGCTCACCGACCGGGTCATCGCATCGCCGGCTGCTGGCGACCCACCAGAGTCACACGTCCCGAACCGGACGCAGGCCGCTGCCGCATCGTCTCGCCGGCGTGGGCGGTGGCCCCGCGCGCGAATGCCGTTGCAGGCAGGACGACCCAGCCGGACTGGTGCTCCGAGGAAGACACTGCAGAGAGCGCGACGGACAGGACGCTCCGGGTGGAGCGCCTCAGGTCGGTTCTTGCGCGCCGGGAGACCTCGTCCTCGACAAGTCCGGTGAAGATGTCGCAGTCAACGCCAAGTGACTCTTGCGACAGGGTTTCGAGGAGGGTCCTTCGCCTCTGCTGCGGCCCCGCGCGGGATCTCTAGGTTCGGATGCAGCCAATCCGCCCTGTTCGCGGTCTGCGGACGGCGCTCGCGCATGGGGTGGTGCTCGACTCGCCGGCACCACGGAGGGTCGTCGGCACCGCCGAGAAAAGGAGCAGTCCGCACATCCGCCGTGACACTCGCCGAACAGAGGAGCACCACATGACCGAGAAGACGGGCCTGTACGCCGCCCGGCTCGACGTTGATTACCCGGAGAGACTTGACCGGGTCACCACGGCCTTCCGGATCTTCTGGATCATCCCCATCGCCATCGTCCTGAGTGTGCTTTCTGCGACGGCCGTCTCGACGACCACCGTTGTTACTGCGTCCGGCGAGGTGCTGACACAGGTCTCCCGATCCGCTGGCGGCATCGCGGGCGGCCTGTTCGGCGCGACCCTGCTGATGATCTTGTTCCGGCAGCGGTACCCCCGCTGGTGGTTCGACTTCGCGCTCCAGTTCAACCGCTTCTCCGCCCGGGTCGCAAACTACGGGGCCCTGCTCACCGACCGCTATCCCTCCACCGTCGAAGAGCAGTCCGTTCACCTGGACATCGACTACCCCGATGCTCGGCAGGACCTGAACCGGTGGCTTCCGCTGGTGAAGTGGCTGTTGGTGATCCCGCACATCGTCGTGCTCTTCTTCCTGTTCATCGGCGCGTTCTTCGCCGTCATCGTCGCCTGGTTCGCCATCCTGTTCACCGGCCGGTACCCCCGCGGCCTGTTCGACTACGTCGTCGGCGTGGAACGGTGGGCACTGCGCGTCTCCGCCTACGCCACCCTGCTTGTCACCGACCGCTACCCGCCGTTCAGCCTCCGCTGAACCGACACGCCCACCTCCGCGCCCTTGGCGCAGCTGCGGTACCGGATCCCGGGTCCGTGCAGGTTGCCCTCGGGGCGACCGGCTCCTCCCGTGCCAGGTCCGGGCGCCGACCAATGGTGCTGCCCCTATCGTTGCGGCGGTGAGTGCTCGGCCCGTCGAAGATGACCAGGTGCCCGGGTTCCGGCGCACCGGGCTGCGACGATGCGCCGTTGCTCCGGCTGGGCGTCGACGTCGGTGGCACCTTCACCGATGCCGTGACGGTCGACGCCGCCGGCCGCGTGGTCACCGCGAAAGCGCCTTCCACGCCACAGGATTCTTCGATCGGCGTCATCGACGGGTGGCGGCTGCTGGCAGAGCCGGCGGAACGCGTCGAGGTGTTCGCGCACGGGACCACGGTCGCCACGAATGCGCTGCTGGAGCGTCGAGGCGGCCGCACCGCAGTGATCACGACGGCGGGTTTCCGCGATCTCATCGAGATCGGTCGACAGGACCGGGCCTCTCTCTACGACCTCGCCCGGCACCGGCCGTCACCGCTGGTGCCGCGTGAGCTGCGTTTCGTCGTCCGGGAACGGATGGGCTCGGGCGGGGTTGTCACCCGCTCGACACGGAGAGCCTGGCGGCGGCGGTCGAGGCAGTGGCGGCTGCCGAGGTCGACGCAGTGGCGGTCTGCCTGCTGTTCGGCTTCCTGTACCCCGCGCACGAGCTGGCGGTCGGTGACGCCCTGCGCACTCGGTTGCCCGACATCGCAGTGTCGCTGTCGTGCGAGGTGCTTCCGGAGTTCCGGGAGTACGAGCGGATGGCGACCACGGTGGCCGATGCCTACCTGCGGCCGCGGCTGAGCGAATACCTGCGGTGTCTGCAGGAACGGTCGGCAGCGGCGGGATTGCCCGAGCCGCTGGTCATGCAGTCCTCCGGTCGGGTGGCGAAGGCCGGTGGTGCGGCGCAGCACCCGGCGCGGTTCGTGTTGTCCGGTCCGGCCGGGGGTGTCGTCGGCGCCTCCCATGTGGCCGGCTTGTCGGGCTACCCGAACGTGCTGTCCTTCGACATGGGCGGCACCAGCACGGATGTCGCGCCGGTGGTCGATGGCCGGGTGCAGCTGGTCACCGAATCCGTGGTTGCCGGGGTGCCGTTACGGCTGCCGATGGTGGACGTGCAGGTCACCGCCTGTTCGCACGTCGAAATGGTCTGAAGCACGTGGATGAGGTGGATCACTCTTACCCCACTCGGTAATGCGCGGCACTCTGCCTGGTCGTTGTTGATGCAAGTCCGGCATTCGCCCCTTTGCTGCCATTCCCCTCCTGGTTGGCGAGTGAGGAGGTGCGAGGTCTGTGGCAGTGAGGAGGATCCCGGCGGCGGCGAGCAGGGTGAGGGCGACGCCGCGGTGAGCACCGCCAGGTCGTGTGTCGATCTGCGCTGTTGATCAGACTGGCGTCGTGACGTTCTCGGTTTCCCAGGTCATGTCGCGAGTGCTGAACCAACCGTGGGTTCCTCGCGCGGTGATGCGGCCTCGCCTGGTGCGAGCTGTCGAACCGCGCGCAGTTCGATCCCCCAATCCTGCAGGCGGTTGATGATGCCGACGAGTTCCGCCTGGTCGCGGACCGGCCCCCCGAGGACGGTGTCGACAGATTCGACAGTGTCGACGGGCTCGGCGGCGACCCTGACGTCCCCGAGTTCTTCAAGAACGTCGGCCGGCACCAGACCGGCTACCCGGATCTCGAATTCCATGGTGGTCATCTGTCTCCGCTCAATGTGATCGGTCCCTGCGGCCGGGACGCCGCCGGGATGCAGGCGCCGCATGTGGGATCCTCCGAGGCACAGCGATGATTCCGGAAGTTCACTCGGGGGCCAGCGCCTGCCGATGTTCGACGCTCGCCGGGCCGTGATGTTCAGCTGTTTGCTTTTGCAGACCGACGGTCACTGCTCCGAGGACCACCTTGGCGGCGAGCCCGATTATCACCAGGTCGAACAGCATCTGGATGGTCACCAGGAGGCGAGCTACATCAGTTTCGGCGCTGATGTCGCCGAACCCGACAGTGGAGAAGACGGTGACGGTGAAATACATCGCGCCGATCTTGTTTCTTCGGACTTGGTGGGGCAGGTGGGTGGCCCGAGCGTGGCGGCGTGTCGGGTGAGTTGAGGGCTCGTGGCCTTCGAGACTGGTTGTTCTCTACGCAATCAGCCGAAGGACCACGAGCATGGATCAGAGTAGTTCTCTGTTGTTGGACATCGACGGTCTGGTCGTCGACAGGGTCGTCCGCGACGGGACCGGCGGGCGGGTGGTGCACTGCTCGACCGACCCGGAGCTGGCGGGCTGGTGCCCGGATTGCGGGCAGCAGTCCACGGCGCCGAAGGCTCGGGTGATCACCCGCCCGCGGGACGTGGTGATCGGTGAGGACCGGCCGATCCTGTTGTGGCACAAGCAGAAATGGCGGTGCCAGGTCCGTGGGTGTGAGCGGAAGGTGTTCACCGAGTGCCTGCCCGATCAGATCCCGGCGCGGGCCCGGATCACCACCCGCGCCCGCCGCCGGGCAGCGGAAGCAATTGGTGAGCACACCCGGCCGGTGTCCGCGGTGGCGGCCGAGTACGGCATGGACTGGCGCATCGCGCACGACGCGTTCGTCGCGCACGCGGCGGCGGTGCTCCCCGAAGCGCCGCCGCCGGTGACCGTGCTGGGCGTGGATGAGACCCGCCGCGGCAAGGCGCACTACGAGACCGACCCGGCCACCGGGAAGAAGACATGGGTGGATCGGTTCGACACCGGCCTGGTCGACCTCACCGGCGACGGCGGCCTGTTCGCGCAGGTCAACGGCCGCACCAGCAAGGTCCTCATCGAATGGCTGCAGGCGCAGGACCCGGACTGGTTGGCCGGCATCACCCACGTGTCGATGGACACCAGCGCCACCTACGCACGCGCGGCGCGGCTGGCGTTGCCGCACGCCACGGTCGTCGTGGACCGCTTCCACCTGGTCGCCCTGGCCAACCGGGCGGTCACCGAGTACCGGCGGGAGCTGGCCTGGGCCCGGCGCGGCCGGCGGGGCCGCAAGTGCGACCCGGAATGGACCCAACGCAACCGGCTGCTCCGCGCCGCGGAGACCCTCACCAGCGACGAACTCGCCAGGGTGCGCGAGGCGATGCGCCGGGGCGACCCGACCGGTGGACTCGAGAAGTGTTGGCAGGGCAAGGAAATGCTCCGCGACCTGCTCAAGTTGGCCGGCACCACCCCGGACCGCGGACGCATCTGGAACGCCCTGACCGACTTCTACACCCACTGCGCGGACTCCGGGGTGGCCCAACTACGGCGCCTGGCGTGGACGGTCAACGCCTGGCAGGGCTCCATCATCGCCGGCCTGCTCACCGGGATCAGCAACGGCCGCACCGAGGGCTACAACAGGATCGTGAAACACGTCGGCCGGATCGCCTTCGGCTTCCGCAATCAAGACAACCAGAAACGGCGGATACGCTACGCCTGCACCCGGAGATCCCGGCGGGTGTCAACCAGCGGCCTCAAGCCCTGTTAATTCCGAAGAGATTCCCTAACACTTTGTCAAGCCGTTGGTGGTGACGATGTGCGAGCGGACGGGATCGGCGGGCCGGGGAGCCCCTGGTCCGCGGTTGCCGGGATTTGGATTGTTGGCCTTTCCTCGTCGGCCGGATGGTGTGCCGGGGCTCGGTCGAGGTCAACGTCGTTCGTCCTCGCCAACCCCCCCGGCAGGGGGTTGGCTGCGGGCGCTCCACGTTGAGCCTCTCCGTCGCGCCGGCAGTGGGGCCGCGATCGAGGAAAGACCGAAGACCAGTCGAGGCTCTGGTGGATCGAACAGAGGTGAGCGGGACCGGGTTCGGTCCACCGGGTTCCTCGGGCTGGCGAGGTTAGCGGGTCAGTTTGCTGCGATGGGTGGCGGCGCTCCGGGATCGGGCCCGGTCGCGGGTGTTCTCCGGCACCGTGAACCGTTGGGCGATCAGTGCTTTCGCGGCCCTGGTGGTGATCGGTTCGCCGTCCGGGCCGCGTAAACGGTAGGGGGTGCCGCGGGTCAACACGGTCCAGGTGCGTTCGGCGAGCTTGCGGGATACCGCGATGGTGGCCTGGGCGTGACAGTGCCCGGCACTGGTCATCAGCCGGTGATACAGCTCGGCGAGCTGCGGATCGGTGCGCCGGGCGGCGTTGCCGGCGAGGTAGAACGCCAACCGCAGCGCCGCCGGTCCTTCTTTGGTGATGGCCCGGTTGGGCTGGTTCACGGTGCCGGACGACCAGTTCGACGGGGTGATCCCGACGTAGTTGGCGACCGCCTTCGCCGTGCGGAATCGGGAACCATCGCCCAGGAACGCCCGCACGGCGGGGGCGGTGACCGGTCCCATCCCCGGCAGGGAGATCAACAACTCGTCGTCACCGTAGAGCCGCTCCCAGTAGGCGGTGGCCTGATCGGTCGCCCGGTCTACCCTGGCATTCCCCGCGGCCAGATCCGCGAGGTGCTCGCTGACCTCCCACGCCAACGCGTCCAGGTCCAGTCTCCCGGCCCAGAACTGGGCCCAATCCTTTGCCGCGGAACGGATCTGCTCGACCCGGTCCGGCACGTCGGTCACCGAGCGGGTGTGCTCGGCGACCACAGCGGTCAGCGACGCTCGGCGTGCTCCGGCGAGCTGGTCCAGATGTGGCCACCGGTCCAGCACCGCTTTCGCGGTGGGCAGTGACCCGGCGAACGCGATCCACACATCGGGGAAGGCCCACCGGGCCAGCGATACCAGACGCCGCCAGGACCGGTTGGCGTCGATCACCGCGGCGGCCCTGCGGGTCACCGCGCGGCGCAGCGCCAGCTCCGTTGGTGTGGGCAGCACCAACGGCGTCAGGTCGAACACGTCATCGGCCTTGGCCAATATGTCGGCGTCGATGACATCGGACTTGTTCTTCCCGTTGATCGCACCGCGCAGCCGCGCCGAGTGCCGGGCGCCGACCAACGCCAGGCGACCACCGCCGGCGGACAGCGACAACGCCATCGGCAACCACGTCATCGACGTCGGCTCCGCCACCGCGACCACCCCCGGGTATCGGGACAGTCGCCGGGTCAACTGTGATAACCCGGTCAACGTCGGGGGGACCACGAAACGATGCATCGACACCGACCCGTCCGCGTCGGTTTCCCGCACGGCCACATGATGTTTCGCGGTCACCGCGGCATCGATTCCCACACTGACACGCACCACCCCCGGCGCCGCGGCCGGTCGAAGAGGACTAGCGTTGATACTCACGAGGGGCTCTCCCTTCGGTCGAGACGAAGAGCACCCAGCGCGTCTTCCGCCAGAGCCGACACGCACGGGAGCTCACCAACGGCGGGAGAGTCCCCTCGCGCGGCCGCTCACCAATCCGCCCGCGGGACCTGTGTCTCCCCACGCACTCCCGACCCACGACGATGGGGCGCCCAACGTACGCCGCCCATGCTTGTGGGTGATCCGGTGCCTACCGAACGACCCCGCCGCACCTCCTGCAAGCAGCGGGAACGACCGATCCACCAATTCCCTCAACCGGGCCTGCCAGGAGACGGACCCCGGCCGACGATCTCTTTCACGAGCCCGAAGCTCACCCGAAAACCGCCGCCACCGGGATCCCTCCCAGCATCACCGTACGTGGCCACCGCCCCGCACCGGGACGCCTCTCAAGTCATACAAGCCGAAATACATCGCGCCGATCTTGTCCATTGGTGGCTCATCGTAATCGACGGTGTAGTTCGGGCCTGAAGCCGCCGGTTTCCAGGAGTGATCGGGCGATGTAGTTGGTCAGGTTCCGGAACCCGAGTGCTGAGCCTCGTAGGTGCTCCAGGCGGCCGTTGATCGCTTCGGTCGGTCCGTTGCTGGTGCCCGGCCGGTCGAAGTAGGCCAAGACGTCGGCGGCCCGTTGCTTCAACGTCCGGCCGAGCGTGCGGACCTCGAGCAGAGCGGCCGGGACGCCGGTGGCCAGGGTGTCGATGAGTTTGCGCATCTTGGTTTTGCCGCCGGCCCGGTCGGGGTCGCGGTAGGCGCCGACCATTGCCTGGTAGACACCCCAGGTCGTCTCCACCTCCAGGTGCCTGTCGTCGGCGAACAGCGTCGAGATCCGTTGCCGCTGCTTGTCGGTCAGCAGATCGGCACCGGTGGACAGGGTGCGGCGCGCCGAATACAGCGGGTCGCCGGCGCGGCCGCGGTGGCCCAGGGTCTGCTGCTGCACTCGGCGGCGACACAGTTCCAAGCTCTGTCCGGCCAGGCGCACGACGTGAAAGGGATCCATCACCACGGTGACGTCGTCCTTCAGTTCCTCGACGGCGGCGGTCTTGAACCCTGTGAACCCGTCCATCGCCACGACATCCACCGTGTTGCGCCAGGTTTCGTCACGATCGGACAGCCACGTCTTGAACACCTGCTTGGAGCGGCCCTGGACCATGTCCAGCAGTCTTGCCGGCCCGGTGCGGTCGCGGACCGGCGTCAGATCGATGATGACGGTGACGTACTTGTCGCCGCGGCGGGTGTGTCGCCAGACATGTTCGTCGACCCCGATGACCTTGACTCCGTCGAACCTGTGCGGGTCGGCGATCAGCACCCGATGACCCTCGGCCAGCACCGCGTCGTTGGCGGTGTTCCACGAAACACCCAATCCCTCAGCGATTCTGGCGATCGTCAGGTGCTGACACACCAAGGCCGTCAACGCCCACCGCAAACCGCCGCGGGACAGTCGAGCCCGCGGTTCCGCGGCCGATGACAGGTCCTGCCGCCACACACGTCCGCACCGGTCGCAGCGGAACCGGCGCACCGTGACCAGCAGCAGGGTCGGTCGCCACCCGAACGGTTCGTGCGCCAACCGCCGGGTGGTGGAGTCCCGCGGACGACCTGGCTCGCCGCAACGCTGGCACCGGTCATCGCCGTCGACGACCCGGCAGGCCAGGATCGCCCGGTCGGGTTCCAAGAATTGGCCCGTCACTTCCAAACCGAGCCCGTCCAGCCGGACGAACGTAGTCAGATCAGGGTCAGCGAAGGTAGCGTCAGTCATGTCGAGGTCTTTCAGATGGACGGCGTCAGAACCACCATCATCGGAAGGCCTCGACCTCTAACCGGGCCGCGACGCGCCGACCACACCTACACTCTCATCTGCGATGAGCCCCATTGGTTCGCTGAAACTGGACGGCTCTGCCAGTCCCGTGAGATAGAAGACCGCGGCGAACACCACGAGCAGTAGAGGGATTCCGGTGATGAGGGTCTGAAGTCCGCGCACCCTCGGGAACGGCGAGTTCAGGATTGCGCAGACCTGCCATGCGATCACCGCACCGATGAGTACCAGTCCCCCGATGAGGAACAGGAGTCCGACATTTTCCGGTTGGTCCAACGGGAGTAAGTAGTAAGCCGCGAACAGTAGCGCACCTACCAACGCCGACCTGGTAAGGAGCAGAGCCTTATATCTGCGTAATTGGAGCGGCGACAGGCTCTCGAGGCGCCGTCGGCGTCGCGGCATGGCAACCCTTCACCTTGCTTTCGTGCCCGGTGCAGTGAACGGGCAAGTCGCACGAACAGCGGACTCAGCTATGCGTTACTCAAGTCCCGGCCATGTGCTGTCACTGCCCAGATCACGAACACGTCGAAGACGATGACGAGCGCGGCCCACCACGGGTAGTAGGGCAGCCAGAGGAAGTTGGCCACGATGCTGACAAGGGCCACGATCACCGCAACAGTCCGTGCCCAGACCTGTCCCGCCAGCAAGCCGACACCCGCACCGAGGGCGACGAGGCCAACAATGATGTGAATCCAGCCCCAGGTCGTGGTGTCGAACTGGAACGCCCATTTCTGCGTGACCACGTAGAACTCATTGTTGATTAGGCCAACGATGCCCTCGATGATGCCGAAGGTTCCGGCCATGATCAAGATCAGTGACGCGGTGATGGTGAGCCCGATCGCCGCCCCACTTGGTCGTGTTCGCCGTGTGTCCACGTCGTTGGTTGCCATTTGTTGTTCCTCCAGGAAGTTGGTGGTCGGTGTTTGAATTGTCATTGACGCCATGGCCGGTGATAACTCACGAACAGAACGGCACGCAGGGTTTGATCGTGTGCAGAACGCGCCTCTTGTATCCCTCAGATCACAGCCGCTTTCAATGTTCGACGCCTCATCCAGAACGGATGAGTGTGCGATGTCCCGCAGCTCTTGCAGCACTTATGGCGTTTCACCATCCGCCTGCGGACGCCGGTGTGCGCCGGCCAGGACCACCGGCAGTGGTCGAATCAAGCCACTGGCGTGCCGGCTCGGCAGGTTGCCCAGCGCAGCTAGAGCTGGCAACATCGCCCTAGGCCAAGTCGCATTTGGTTCTTTTGAGCTGTTTTGACAACTTTCCGCAACCTCACGGTAACTGTTCGCGGTCATCGGAACAGTGCCGTCGCCGTGGGGGCCGATGTGCTTGGGGGTGGCGCACATCAGTTCACCAGCACAGGACCTGTCGTACAGTCTTCTCCGGTTGCGTGCGTCGGCGCCGGCGGTTCCAGCTGGTCTCGTCCAGCGTGCACGTCTGGATGATCTCCTCACGGATGCGGCCAGGCACTCAGTCACCCTGGTCAATGCGGGACCGGGCTACGGGAAGACTCTGGCCCTGGCGTCGTGGGTGCGGCGTGGCTTGGCTCCCGGCGTGGTCGTCTGGCTCACCCTGGATGAGACGGACAACGACCTGCGTGGTTTCTGGTCGGACGTCCTGGGTGCGCTCCGAATCGCCGATGCACTTCCGCCCGACAGCGCCCTGCGCGAGGTGATGCCTGCTGCCGGGTTCGGTGCGGCCGAGGCGCAACAGATCCGAGCCGGCATCGCCGAATTGCCGGGAGTGGTCACCATCATCTTGGACGACTTCCAGCACGTCAGTGACCATCGAGTGCTGGAATCGTTCGGGCAGCTGCTGAATCATCAACCGCCTCAGCTGCGTGTCGTACTCGCCGCCCGCGCAGACCCGCCGCTACGCCTGAACCGGCTGCGTGTGAGTGGTGATTTGACCGACATCCGGGCAAATGATCTGGCTTTCACCGCGGCCGAGGCCGCCGAGTTGCTCCGGCGCAATGGCATCGAAATAGCCGTGAAGCCGCTGGATCTGCTGCTCGACCGTACTCAGGGTTGGGCTGCGGGCCTGCGGATGGCTGTGATGTGTGTCGACCACAGCGATTTCGGCAGTGACTTCGCCTGGTTCACCGGAAATGAACGGGTGGTGACCGAGTACCTGATCGAGGAAGTCATCGACCAATTGCCCGAGGACGAGAGGCGGTTCCTGCTCGAAACCAGCGTGGCGGATCGCCTCTGTGCGGGTTTGGCGAACGCCGTCACTGGACGTGGTGACGGCCAGCTGATCTTGGAACGTCTCGTCACGCAGAACGCTTTGGTCGTTGCACTGGCCGGTGAGAATGTCTGGTTCACGGTTCACCCGTTGCTGCGAGAAATACTGCGACACAGAATCCTGCTGGAACGACCTGACACCCTGGGCGAGCTCCAGGTGCGGGCCTCGCAGTGGTTCGCGGAGCAGGGCCAGCCGATTCCCGCCATCCGCCATGCCAGCGCCGCCGAGCAGTGGGATCAGGTCGGTCGGCTGTTGACAGGGCTTGCATTGCCGCTGCTGCTCACCACCAGCGGGCCGGCGTTGGTGTCCGCACTCGGGCCCGCAGCGGCCCAGTCTGAGGTGAAACCCACCACCAGCACATTGCTGGCCGCAGCGGCCCGCCACTTCCAACGGCATGACTACGAGACGATGATTTGGGCCGCCAACGATGCTGCCGACCTGCTCGCAGAGGTCTCCGTTGGCGACCGGCACGGGTACGAGGTGATGATCGGGCTGCTTCGGCTGGCGTATTCCCGCACACGAGATCCGTCAACTACCCCGCAGACTGCTGCTCGCCTGCTGGAGCTGCTGGATCATGTGCCCCGTCGGGAGCTGCCGGCCGTGGAGCATTACCGGGTCCTCGCCGCCACCAACGCTGCCGTCGGCTACCTCTGGTCCGGGGATCTGGACCGTGCCGAAGCCGAGCTGCACGCGGCGGAGACCCAATGTCGCCGGCTGGGCCTCGGCCTGACCGGCCTGAGTGTGCAGGCTCATCTCGCACTTCTTGACGTGATCTATGGACGGCTGCCAGAGGCGTACCGACGGGCCACAGGTGCACGCGACCTTGCCGAGCGACGCGGCTGGGGTTCCGAACCGCAAGCCTTGCCACTGTATGCAGTCCTCGCGATGACGAACCTCGAGTGGAACCAGCTCGCCGCGGCGACGAAAGAGGCCGACTCGGGCCTGGCCGTGAATGACGGCGGCTCAGATCCGGCTTGCCAACTGATCCTCGCGATCACCGCCGTCGAGATTGCGGTCGCCCAGCAGGACGATGCCGTTACTCGGGTGGCAGTAGATCGGCTCGAGGCGATCGTGAAGCATGCATTGGATCTCCCGCTGCTGCTGGACAGGTGGTGCGCGATGGCCCTTGCTGACGCCAGCCTGAGCGCGTCCGACCCCTGCGCGGCGATCGATGACCTCGGCGGCACCCATGAATCATTGGGCTTCGCAGACGCCTTAGAGGGTGTCGTTCGCGCCAAGGCGCACCTCCAGCTGAACCAGCCTGCGGAGGCCTTGGACCTGCTCGAAAAGACCGCGGAGTCGGCTATCCCGTACCGGGCAGTGGCCGTCGAATCGAAGGTCCTGGCCGCGGTGGCGGCCGACCGGATGCACCGGGACACGGCCGCGATGGCGTCGATCACCGAGGCGATCGACCTCGCCGAACCGATCAGTCTGGTCAGGCCTTTTCTGGCCGCCGGACCACCGGCCGCTGCGT
>CAWAVL010000011.1:0-208748 GCA_963785455.1 uncultured Actinomycetota bacterium | reverse complement strand
AAGGCTTGGGCGGCGAAGCCGTGAAATTTGAGTCAGATGTGTTCCCAGGGGTCGGGTTCATGCTGCGAGACCAACTCGGTGGGTGAGGTCGTCGACGGCCGCTTGGTATGTGTTGCTGGCTGAGCGAAGGCGGGTTGGCGTGGGGGCTGCGAGATCGGCCAGACCGGTGGGCAGTAGCCGGTCGTGAACGGTGGTCAGGAACATAGCCGTTCGAAGGCCGGTGTCTGTGACTCGGTAGCGCTGGGTGTGTGGGATCCGTTGGATGAGGCCGTGGAGGCGTAGTCGTCGCAGGTCGTAGGTCATTTGGCCGGTGGTGATGTCATCTGGCGTGAGTCCCCGTAGTTGCGCGATCAGGGGTCGGAGATCTCGGTTGCAGAACCCGTCGGGTTGCAGCCGGAAGATCGGCAGCGCGGTGAGCAGTGCGTGGCTTCGTTGCTGACCGAGTCGCAGCCCGGGGACGCGGGTGCCGTTGGCGTTGGTGACGGGGTCGGTGACGGTGTGCAGGGCCTGGGTGCCGCTGATCGGATCATGGCTGAGTCGTTGGATGCCCAACAGGCGTCGGTTGGCGTGAAAGCCGATCTCCCGCAGCGCGGGCAGATTGGTCAGCCGTTTACCGATGTTGAAGTCCCAGGTGTCGTTGATCGTGGTTTCCGTTCGAAGGGCGCGTCCTTCGCCGGGTAGGCCGGACGCATTACTGCGTCCGGCCCCCCTCAGAACCGGACTGGCACGTTTCCGCGCATCCGGCTCAAGCAAGCCCCAAAGGCCCTGGGGCAGGGCAGAAGTGCTGGATCGGTGCCGCGGCGGTGTGGCTCCCGCGGCAGCGGACGTGTACGAGGCGAAGGCTGTTGGTCTCGCCCGACCCGTCGCGTCGTTGGTAGGTCAGGCTCTGCTTGCGCAGGGCCTTTCCGATGGCGCGAACCCACTGTTCCCATTCGGTGGGGCTTTGTGGTGGATGGTCGGCGTGCAGGAGCAGATCCCGACACCACGGACAACGCCCAGCCTGCCGCTGCAATAGCTGCAGGCTGAGCCCGTTGATGGGCGGGGGTGCGCTCCGACGCCGCCGATCGGCCCAGTACTGGGCCAGGGTGGGGTCGTCCGGGGACGCCCCGCCCTTGACCATCCGGTGTCGGACGATCTTCGTCCAGGCGAACTTGACCCGGTAGGCGCCGCCAACGCGATCAGCGAATACCCACCGGTCCTGCCGGGACTTGTTGAAGGCGCCGAAGTATCGGTTGATGATCCAGTACTTCGGTTTCTTCGGGTGACCAAACTTGGCCCACTTGTAGGTGAGCTGCCACAGGTAGCGATCCAGTGCCGTGAAGGCCTGGCTGGACACCACCGTCCGGTAATAGGCGGACCAACCCCGGATGATGGGGTTGAGCCGTTGCACCACCGCAGCCGCGTTCGCCCCTCGCAGAGCGAGCATCTCGGTGCGCAGCCGTTCCCGGATTCGTCTCAGGGCCGCCTTGCTCGGTTTGATCAGCAGCTTGCCGGATTGGCGGCGGACGGTGACCCCGAGGAAGTCGAATCCCTCTTCGAGGGTGACGATGCGCGTCTTGTCCTCGTTGAAGGTCAGACCCCTGGGCGTCAGCCATCCGGCGAGCCGCGCCTTGACCTGTTCGGCCTCGTCCCTGGTGTGACACAAGGCGACCAGATCGTCGGCGTACCTGATCAGCACCGGGGAGCCGGGCACCGTTATCCCGGCGTGTACGCCGGTTTGCTGGTATCGGACCCCGGCGGCCTGTTCCATCCCGTGCAGGGCGACGTTCAAAAGCAACGGGCTTGCTACCCCGCCCTGTGGAGTTCCCTCCTCGGTCGGGGCGAACCGGCCGTTCTCGATCACACCCGCCTTGAGCCAGTCGGCGATGAGTCCCCGGGCTGGGAACGTGCCGAGCTGGCCGAGCAGGTAATCATGATCAATGCGGTCGAATGCCGCCGCCAGGTCCGCGTCGAGCGCCCACCGCCGCTGGGGGTTGGGTCCCCTGGCGACGTGGAAGATGGCGTCGATCGCGTCGTGGCAGCCACGGCCCGGCCGAAAACCGTAGGACTTCGGTTCGAACCGTGCTTCCCACTCGGGTTCCAACGCGTTGACGACCCGTGCTTGAAGGCACCGGTCGACGATCACGGGAATACCGAGCGGGCGCTTCTTTCCGGTGCTGCCCCTTTTCGGGATGTACACCCGCTTGACCGGCTGGGCCTGCCACGGCTCGGTGTTGTGCTGCACCCACTCGACCAGTTCAGCCTTGGCCTCCGGGAGTAACACCACCTTCCCGTCGACGCCCGCCGTCTTGCGGCCAGCGTTGCGCTCGGTGACCCGCCGCACGCTGAGAAGCGTGTTCGCGCGTGACCGGAGCATCAACTTCTGCAAATTACGGACCCGTTTGAGATCCCCTGCCTTGCTCGCCGTGAAGATCCGCTGCCGCAAACGCCGTACATCATCCTCGGCGGTCCGCCAATCGATCGCGTCCCACTCTGGGATGTCGTCCTCCGGTCCGTTCACCACAACCACCGCATCCGGCGTCGCCGTCGCTGTCGTTGTCATGGCGTCCAACTTGCCCTTCGGTTCCGGTGTCATCGTCAGTGTCTCCGCACAGGCTCACCTGACCCGCGTCAGCACCCTTTCGGGTCGGGCATCGCCCTATCCGACCAGTTATCCGGGACCGTCGACGGAGGGGCCGACGAGAGTGTCCAGGTTTCCTGCCGCCTTTCGGCCATCGGCATTCGCTTCTCGGGTCATCCTGTGCCCGCCGGGGAATTGGGTCTTCCTCACGGTCGACTGACCGGACATGCTGGTGTCCGGACCCTGACGGGGTTACCACGTTTCGCGCGCACGAGCTGCGGCCGGGGAGGGTGCCTCCTGTATCCCGAGGGCGGCGGTGCTCTACCCGGTCGGCCTCAAATCCCCGACCGGCGCCTGCCGCTTCCCAACGGCCAGCCCCTAAACCCCACCTCGACCAACCCATCGGCGGAGACGCATTTAACGAGACATCAACGGAGGTTCACGCGATTCACCCGTCCGGCCTTGCCCTCACCTGTGATCCCCGGATGGAACAAGAACCCTTGGGCTTGAACCCTGAGCTTCGCACCCCACCGTTACCGGCGACGCACGTCAGAGCGGGCACGGACCATCGAGCACCGGCCCGGAACTACGCCACCGACATCAGTCGGCCCTCCTGACTGCGAGTCCGCTCGCAACGTGCGACCTCGTGTCGCAACTTGTGGTACTGCTTGATCCGGGTGGTCTTGTACTCAACATGCAGGCTGGGTGTGACGCCCTCGGTGATCACTCTGGTCCGGAACTGGCCCGGTGTGACGTTCCGGCCCCGACGTAACACCTTGCGGTCGAAAATGAGGCTGACCCGGTCCGGCCGACCGATATCGAGGTTGTCGCGGATGACCTGTTCGAAGAACACCCGGCCCGTGACCGGCGCGTCGAGCATCTGGGTCAACGAGAACTCCGCCTGCAGCATCGAGAGCTGATACCGGTATCCGGCATCCCGGTCGGCATCGGTGAACGGGTTCGGCAGCAATGCCAACCACTTGTTCAGCAACGCCTGTATCGCCGCCGGTCCCAGCCGGTCACAGATCGCCTGTAACCCGGCCGGGTCATCGACGGCGGCGAAGGCGTTGTCCATCGCGGTGAACCCGATCCTTGCCTTCGTTGCTTGCCGTTGCGCCCAGTGGTGACCGTTGATGCAGAGCTTCGCGGTGTAGGGGAAGTAGGAGCAGAACTTGATGAAGAACGGCCCGAAATCGGTGTCCACACAGTAGAAGTAGAACTGATTGACCACCCCGGTTGTCCGGACGATCCATGGGTAGGAGTCACCGTCGGGTCGGCGCCGCTTCTCGGTCCGGAACAGGCCGGTCTTCTCCTGCGCCCGACCGATGAACACCACCCCTTCGGGTGCGGTGAAGTCCTTCAGCCGCTCGAGCATGACGTCGTCCTTGCGCTCACCCTTGGCGAAATCCACCCACGGAACACCCTCCCGCTCGGCGAACCGGTGCACCGCCGCCGCGAACCGGTCGCTGATCCTCGCCAGCGGGGCCGTCGATGCGATCGGCAGCCCCAACTGCTTATGGACGTAACCGACCAGCCCGCGCGGGTACTGCAACTGCGGCACATACACGTTGAGGAACATCCGGTCGATGCACTCGACCTCGAAAGTGACGTGCTCATCAAGGACATCAGCGACGTTCCGGGCTACGGTCATCACAGGCTCCGGTCGGAGATCAGGCGGCCAACAGGCCAACCACTGCCACAGCGCAGTTCATACACCCGTCCGGCCCAGCCGTCACGGGTCATCCTGCCCGACCGGAGCCCCCGAAACCCAGGGTGAGAGATCATGACTCGTCGGGCTGGGGCGGAGCCCCGTTAGATATCGTTACCGCGGCAACGTCCGGCCGCGCCTCTGGTCGGACAGCCGGTGCATGACGAAAAGCCCGCCGTGGGCGGGCTGGTCGAGCCGGGCGGCGTCGGTGCCGATGTACTCGTCGAGGATCGCCTGGATCCTGCCGGTCAGTGCGTCCAGATCTGCGGCGGACAGGTGCAGCACGAACCGCGACATCATCGAGATCGACGCGGGACCGGTGTCGGCGAGCTCCTCCCGGAACGCCTCCAGCGGGGCCAACGCACCGCCGGGCAGCTCCCCGGCGGGGGTGGAGTCCATCCACCAGCTGCGTCCGGTAGAGCGGTACGGCTTCTCCAGGGCGCCGCTGACACCCGCCCGCACCGGCGCGGCCTCCAGGAAACCGGCCGCCAGCAGCTGCCGCACGTGGTACAGCACCGTGCCCGGATCACGGCCCAACCGGTCCGCCAGCTGCTTGTTGGTCAGATCCTCGCCGCCGCACAGCCGGATGATCCGCAGCCGCAGCGGGTGCGCAACCGCCTTCGCCTCCTGCACGGTGGCGACCGGCCGCTGGACCGGGACCGGCGAGCCCGGGTCCGGGTCCGGGCGGTCGGAGGGCGTCATGCCGGCACTCTACCGACTGATGGAGACAAACCCACCGCCTTGAAAAGATTCAATCGCGGTGCCACCCTGCAGCGATGGTCGAGCACGCCGATCACCGGTCCGAACCTGACCGGCTCGGCCATGCCTACTGGCGGCTCTGGACGTCATCGGGGCTGTCCAACCTCGCCGATGGCATCGTCAAGGTGGCGATGCCCCTGGTGGCGGTCCGGTACACCCAGTCGCCGACGCTGATCGCCGGGCTGGCGTTCGCGCTGACCCTGCCCTGGTTGCTGTTCGCGCTGCCGGCCGGCGCCTTCGCCGACCGGTGGGACCGGCGGAAGACGATGCTGTGGGCGAACGGCGCCCGGGCAGCGGCGCTGGGCGCGTTGGGCATGGTGATGGCGCTCGACGCAGGATCGATCTGGGCGCTGTACGGCATAGCGTTCTGCGTGGGGATCGCGGAGACCCTGTACGACACCTCGGCGCAGTCGTTCCTGCCCGCCGTCGTCCACCGCGATCAGCTGTCCCGTGCCAACGGCCGGTTGTACGCGGCGGAACTGACCGCCAACCAGTTCGTCGGACCGCCGATCGGCGGTGCCCTGGTGGTGCTCGGGGCGGGCGTCGCGTTCCTGACCCCGGTGGCGCTGTGGGTGCTGGCCATCGGCGCGCTGATGCTGGTGCGGGGGGCGTTCCGGGTCACCCGGCAGGAACGGACGACGCTACGGGCGGACATCGCCGAGGGACTGCGGTTCCTCTGGCGTTCCAGGGTGCTGCGCATCCTGGCGATCGTCACCGGGGTGACGAACATGGCGATCAACGCGTCCGGTGCCGTGCTCGTGCTGTACCTGGTCGGGCCGAAATCCCCGGGCGGTCTCACCGATCCCCAGTACGGGCTGCTGATGACCGCCACCGCCGTCGGCGGGCTGCTGGGATCCATGCTGGCCGACCGGATCGAGCGTCGGATCGGCCGCTCCCGGTCGCTGGCGTTGACCGTCGTCGGTGGCGCCGTGTTCGCCGCTGCGCCCGCCGTCACCGCCAACGCCGGCGTGATCGGCGCCGCCTTCTTCATCGGCGGGGTCACCCTGGTGATCTGGAACGTCATCGCCGTGTCGCTGCGGCAGCGGATCGTGCCGGACCGGCTGCTCGGCCGGGTGAACAGCGGCTACCGCCTGGTCGCCTGGGGCACGATGCCGCTGGGCGCGCTGCTCGGCGGGCTGCTGGCCACTCTGGTCGGCCTGCGCGGGGTGTTCGCCCTGATGGGCGGCGCCATCCTGACCATGCTCGCCCTGCTCCGGCTGCTGTCCGACCACACTCTCGACGCCGCGGAGCGGGCCGCCGTCACCGGGCCGCTGCCCGGCGGAAGTGCCGACGCCGCCTGATTTGTCGGGTGCAACCAGCCGGCGCGGTTGCCGGTCGGAACGCCGGTGGTGGTCTGCGAAAATGATGCCGTGTCCACGACCTCGGGCGAGCCCTCGACGCCGCCCGCCGCCTCGCCGGCGGCGCTGCGCAAGTGGCGCGGCCGGCTGGCCGACGAGCGGGAAGAGTCGAAGGTCTACCGCAGCCTGGCCAGCCGCCGGACCGGTGAGGAGCGGGAGATCCTGCTGGAGCTGGCCGACGCCGAAGAACGGCACGCCGCGCACTGGGAGAAGCTCCTGGGCGAGGACGTCGGGCCGGCCAGGCGCGGCGATGTCCGGATGCGGGTACTGGCCTGGCTGGCCCGGCACTTCGGGTCGGTGTTCGTCCTGGCACTGGCGCAGCGGGCGGAGACCCGGTCGCCTTACGAGCACGACAAGGACGCCACGCCGGCGATGGCCGCCGACGAACGGGTGCACGAGGAGGTCGTCCGCGGCCTGGCCGCACGGGGGCGGGCCAGGGTGTCCGGCACTTTCCGGGCGGCGGTCTTCGGCGCCAACGACGGGCTGGTCAGCAATCTCGCGCTGGTGCTCGGCGTCAGCGGCGGCGGCGTCTCCAACCGGGCGGTGCTGCTGACCGGGCTGGCGGGTCTGCTCGCCGGTGCGCTGTCGATGGGCGCGGGCGAATACGTCTCCGTCCGGTCGCAGCGGGAGCTGCTCGCCGCCTCCACTCCTGGGCTGTCGGCGCACATCGCGGTGCCGCAGCTGGACGTCAACGCCAACGAGCTCGCCCTGGTCTACCGGGCCCGCGGGATGCCGCCGGACGAGGCCCACGCGCTGGCCGCCGAGTTGCTGCAGAACTACCCGGGACCGCTCGAGAACCCCGGCGAGAAGTCCGACAAGGGCCATGACGTGGTCGGCACCGCCATCGGCGCGGCGCTGTCCAGCTTCTGCTTCTTCGCCACCGGTGCGGCGATCCCGGTGCTGCCGTTCTTGTTCGGCCTGACCGGGACCGCCGCGCTGATCACCGCCGTGGTGCTGGTCGGAATGGCCCTGATGCTCACCGGCGGCATCGTCGGCGTGCTGTCCGGCGGCCCGCCGCTGCAGCGCGGCCTGCGTCAGCTGGCCATCGGGCTCGGCGCGGCCGCCATCACCTACGGGCTCGGCCTGGCGTTCGGCGCCACCCTGGGCTGACCGGCCAGCAGTTCGTCGAGCCAGTCCAGCGCCGCGGTCCAGAACACGATCGGCGCCAGGCCCTCGCAGTGCCCCTCGGCGCCCTCCGCGACGGTGAACAGGCGGAACTGCTTGTCACAGGTCAGGTGGTCGTACAGCAGCCTGCCCTGGCCGGTGGACACGGGGTCGGTCTCGTTGTCGGTGACGTAGGTCGGAGCGCCGATCCTGGGTGCGGCGTCCCGGTTGTGGTATCGCGCCAAGTCGGTGAAATAGCCGAGCACGGTGGGCGTTCCGTTGGTGACCATCCGCGGGGCCAGCAGCGCGGCCATCGACGGGTTGTCCAGCAGGCCCTGGAACGCCGGTTCGGCGGCCGGATCGTCCAGCCTGGCCGCCAGCGGTCCGAGCCGGGCCGTCATCGCCGCACCGATGTCGTACTGCCCCGGGTCGACGACGAGGCCGGCCAGCCGGTGCTCCGCGGACGCGCCACGGGGGGCGATGACGCCACCGAACGAGCGCCCGACGAGGACAACGCGCTCCGGGTCCACCGCCGGATGCTCCAGCAGCGCGTCGACCATCGCCGGCACGACGTTCTCCCAATCCGGGCGCATCGGGATCCGCTGGTCGTACAGCACCGCGCCCTGTCCGGGGCCGTCGACCGCGGCGAAGGCGTATCCGCGCTGCAACGCCGGATACACCGAGGCGTAGAGCTCCTCGGCGGTGCCGTCGTAACCGTCGATGTGCAGCAGGGTCGGGACGGGACCGCGGGACCCGTTGGGCGTGAACAGGTATCCGGTCAACGCCCCGGACAGCACGACCGCCGGATGGTCCAGTAGGGGCAGCGCGCTGCGGAATGCGGCGACGCTCGCCGGGTACGCCGTCCGGAGCTCGGTGCCGTCCAGGTCCTCCCGGTGGAAGAAGAACGCCTGCCGCAGGTACTCCGTCGCCCGCAGGTAGGCGTCCCGGGCGCTGACCCGGTGGCCCCCGGCCAGCGCGGCGTCGGCCTGCTCGACCAGGCGTCGCCCGAAGGCCGACCAGGCCGCGTACCAGCTGTCCCGGTCACCCTCGCGGATCTGCGCCGCGATGGCCAGGCATTCGCCGACGTTGGCCATCCCCGCGTCCGCCTTGCCGACGCTGCGCTGCAGCTGCCCGTCGAAGCTCTGGTCGTCGAAGAACAGCTTCATGTCCTGGCTCCCCGCGATGCGCCCGACTCCGGTCGCCCCGTCGAGCGTTGCACCGATGATCGCCGAAACGGTGCCGCCCCGCGCGGTGGCTTGCAGCGGGAGTCAGTCGTGGACAGCGCGGAACTGCGCGGCGCAAACGCCGAGCACACCCATCGTGAGAGGAGTGGTTGTGTCGTCACTCAATAGTGGTATCGAGCCTGAATGACGACCAAGGCATCGTGCGAGACTGTGTACACGAGACGATGCTCCTGATCGATTCGTCGAGACCAGTGGCCCGACAGGTTGCCGCTGAGTCTTTCAGGCTTGCCAGCGCCCACACCCGGATCACGCGATGCCTCTTCGATGAGCCGGTTGATCCTTTTCAGCACCTTGCGGTCGTCAACCCAGCTCTGGCAGTCCTGCCATCCGTTGGCTGTGAAGGAGACGTTCACTCCGCCAACGAATGGGACTCGACACCGCCCATCTCAACCTGAGCGACGCTCTCGCGAAGCCGCTGCGCGTTGGCCGGGGACTGCAGGAGGTACATCGTCTCCTTCAGGGAGTGGTACTCGTCAGCGGAGACCAGGAAGGCGGTGCCCCGCTTCGAGATGATCTCAACGGCAACCTGATCCTCGTTGACCTGTTCGATCAGTGGAAACAAGCGTGAGCGCGCCTCGCTCGCTGTCACAGACATGATGGCGTTGCCTCCTCGCCCAACACAGATGGGCTCACAGCACTCGTACAAGAAATGGTGCGACCCGCAGAGGAGAACGTCGTCGAGACCAGGGTGACCGAAGATCAGTCGGGAAGCGGGTTGGCCTGCGACCGACGGGCCGGTAACAAGTCGACACCGCGGATGGCGGCGTCGAGCAGCTCGACCGGGTGGAACAGCGGGACACCGTCGTCCAGATACCGGCGGATCTGCAGCAGGCACCCGGCGTTGGCGGTGACGACCGCGTCCGGCCGGGTGGTGCCGATCTGCTCCACCTTCCGCCGGCCCAGCTGCTCGGCGGCGTCCGGTTGCACGAGGTTGTAGATACCGGCGGAGCCACAACAGATGTCGGCCTCCGGGATGTCCAGCACCTGCAGGCCGGGGATGGACCGCAGGGCGGCACGCGGAGCGGCGGTGACGCGCTGCGCGTGCCGCAGGTGGCAGGCATCGTGGTAGGCCACCCGCGCGGGCATCTCGTGGCGCTCGGCGACGGGTCCGAGGTCGTCGAGCACCTCGGAGATGTCCCGCACCTTCGCCGAGAAGGCGGCCGCTCGATCGGCGTAGGCGGGGTCGTCGCGCAGCAGCGCTGGGTACTCCTTCATCGCCGACCCGCACCCGGCGACGGTGACCACGATGCTGTCCACCTGCGCCTTCTCGAAGACGTCGATCAGCGCCCGGGCCCGCTCGGCGGCCTCTGTCTCCCGTCCGGCATGTTCGGACAGCGCGCCGCAGCAGCGCTGATCCCTCGGGGCGATGACGTCACAGCCGTCGGCGGCCAGCACCCGGGCGGCGGCGGCATTGACGTCGCCGAAGAACACCCGCTGCACGCAGCCGGACAGCAGGCCGACCCGGCGGCGGGGCCGGCCGGCGGCCGCGGTGAACACCGGCTGGGTCGCGACCACAGCGCGCATCGACACGGGCGGCAGCAACGCCTCCATGGCCCGCAGCCGCCCCGGCAACCGCGCGCGCAGGCCGGTCGCGCCGACCAACCGGCGCAATCCGAGCCGTTGGTACGCGATGCCCAGCAGCGCGGCCGGCCGGAGCCGGGACGGGTACGGGAACAACGCGAAGATCATCGCCCGGAAGAACCGGTCCGCGCGGGTGCGGGCCCAGTTCCGCTCGATCTGCGGCCGTACCGCGGCGAGCAGCTCGTCGTACTTCACGCCCGACGGGCAGGCCGTCACGCACGCCATGCAGCCCAGGCATGCATCGAAGTTGCGGACGAACTCACGGTCCATCGGCACCTCGCCGGCGTTGCCCATCTTCATGAGATAGATCCGGCCGCGCGGCGAGTTGGTCTCGTTGCCCTCCAGCAGGTACGTCGGGCAGGTCGGCAGGCAGAACCCGCAGTGCACGCAGTCGTCGATCAGGTCCTCACTGGGCGGATGGTGCGCGTCGAACGCGGGCCGGCGATCCCCCGTCGCGCCCTGCTCCGGCGGGCCACCGAGCGTGGCCAGCACGTCGACATCCTCTGCGGCGCCGCTGTTCTCGGTCATCGGTGCACTCCCCTCAGTACCACGGCCGGAAGCGGCCCGGAGCGAACCGGCCCGCCGGATCCAGGGATGCCTTGACCGCTCGCAGCAGCGGTGCGGTGGACGGCGCCGGCCCCAGCGGATCCAGCGCGGCGTCCACCTCGGGTGGCCGCTGCCGCAGCAGCACGCTGGCGCCGCGGGACACCGCGTGCTCCCGGACGTCGGCGAAGGCGCGGGCGTGGACCTCCGGAGCGCCACCATGGAACCGGATCGTGTGGACGCCGGCCGCGGCGCTGGACACGATGGCGACGTCGACCTCCGCGCGGCGCGACGCGGCGAGCGCCGCGGCCACCAGTTCGGCGGTGTCACCCGGGCGGCCGGAGATGCGGGTGACGGTGTCGCCGTCGTCCCCGAGGACGGCTGCGCCATGTTCCGCCCAGGCGGTGTGCGCGTCGGTCGCGGACAGGGCCGACAGCCGGATCCCGACACGGGCCAGCAACTCCGTCAGCCGCGCGGCCGATGCCTCGATGTCGACCGCCGGGCCGTCCAGTCGGATCATCACCGTGCCGCCGTCTGCGCCGGAGATCCATTCCAGCGCAGCCGGTTCCAGCGGACCGGCCGCGACGGCCAGGGACGCCGCGGTGACCCGTTCGGCGTCCGCGGATGCAACCAGGGTGACGGAGCCGGCCGGGCGCGGGTGCAACCGGACCACCACCTCGGCGATCACCGCCAGCGATCCGAGCGAGCCGTGCAGCAGCTTGGCCAGGTCGTAGCCGGCGACGTTCTTGATGACGTGCCCGCCGGCGCGGGCCACCGTTCCGTCGGCCAGCACCAGGGTCACCCCGATGACCAGGTCACGGATACCGCCGTACCGCAGCCGGGACGGACCGGAGTCACCCGCCGCCAGCAGGCCACCGACGGTGGCCCCGGCGGCACCCGCGGGCGGGTCGAGGGCCAGCCACTGGTTGTCGCTGGCGAGGTGCTGCTGCAGGTCCAGCAGCGGGGTGCCCGCCCGCACCGACGCCGTCATGTCCGCCGGGTTGTGGGTGAGCACTCCGTTCAGCGCGGTGGTGTCCAGGACAAGATCCGGTGGGTCCGCCCGGCCCGCCCAGTCCCGGTGGGTGCCCGCCCCGCGGATCAGCACCGTCCCGGACGTCGTCCGCAGCACCTCGGCGACCTCCGACGTCGTGCGCGGCCGCTCGGTGTGCACCGCAACCGGTGTTCTCACAGCCGCTCGATCAGTCCGGCCGCTTCGAGCGGGTGCTGGCGGTACGGACCGGGACGCTCGCCGCACAGCCTGGGCGTCGGGAAGATCTTGCCCGGGTTGGCGATCCCGGCGGGGTCGAAGGCGTCACGCACCATCTTCATCACCCGCAGGTCGTCCTCGGCGAACATCTTCGGCATGGAGCACGCCTTGTCCGAGCCCACGCCGTGCTCGCCGGTGATGGAGCCGCCCATCTCGACGCACAGCTCGGCGATCGCGGTGGAGAGTTGTTCGCCACGTTCGGATTCGCCCGGCAGGCTGCCGTTGTAGAGCACCAGCGGGTGCAGGTTGCCGTCACCGGCGTGGAAGACGTTGGCGACCCGCAGGCCCGCGTCGTCGGCCATCTGCCGCATCCGGCCGAGCGCCTCGCCGAGCCTGGTCCGGGGGATGACGCCGTCCTGCACGTAGTAGTCCCGGCTGATCCGGCCCATCGCGGCGAACGCCGCCTTGCGCCCTTTCCAGATCAGCGCGCGCTCATCGGGGTTCCCGGCGATCCGGATCTTCGTGCTGCCCGCGGACAAACAGATCTGCCGGACCAGGTCGAAGTCGTGCTCGCAGCCGGCCGCCGGACCGTCGACCTCGACGACCAACGCGGCGGCCGCATCGAGGGTGTAGCCGGCATGGACCGCGGCCTCGGACGCCTCGATGGCCAACGCGTCCATCATTTCCACGGCAGCCGGGATGATGCCCGCCGCGATGATCGCGCTGACCGCGTCACCCGCGGCCTCCGCGCTGGGGAAATCGGCCACCAGCGTCCGCACCGCCTCTGGCACCCGGAGCAGCCGCACGGTGATGGAGGTGGCGATGCCCAGTGTGCCCTCCGAACCGATCACCACCCCGCGGAGATCCGGGCCGACACCCTCCTCGTGGTCACCGCCGACGGTGACGACCGCGCCGTCGGGCAGCACCAGCGTCATCGCGTGGACGTGGTTGGTGGTGAAGCCGTACTTCAGACAGTGCGCACCACCGGAATTCTCGGCGATGTTGCCGCCGATCGTGCACACCGTCTGGCTGGACGGGTCCGGCGCGAAGTACAGGTTGTGCGCCGCCACCGCGCGGCTGATGTCGGCGTTGGTGACGCCCGGCTCCACCGTCATCCGGCGGTTCGGCACGTCGATGTCCAGGATCCGGCGCATCCGGGCCAGGCTGATCACCACCCCGTCCGCCACCGGCAGGGCGCCACCGGACAGCCCGGTCCCCGCTCCCCGGGCCACGAACGGCACGCCCACCTCGGCGCACCCGGCGACGACGAAAGCCACCTCCGCCGTGGTTTCCGGGAGCGCGACCACCGCCGGTACCACCCGGTGCCCGGTGATGCCGTCGCATTCGTAGGTGCGCAACCGGGTCGGGTCGGTGATCACCCGCTCCGGCGAGAGGCGGGCGCGGAGCCGGTCCGCGAGCCGTTGCGCGGTGACGGAGGCGGGCGGCGCGGCGGCGGCCGGCGTCGCGACGGGAACGGCCATCAACGTCTCCGATCTGCAGATCACCAGTCACGACACCGCGAGGCTGTCCGGGACAGTGCCCGAAGGTGTGCTCCCCGAACCGATCGCCTGCGGGCGCGCGGAACCGCGCATGCCGACAGCGAACGCGCTCGATGCCGGCCGCCCGCAGGGCGACACTGACATGGTGACCTCTTTCCCGCCCAAGCGCCCCACCAGCGCCGCGATCGCGCTGACCACCGCCGCCGGCGCCGCCGCCCTCGCCACCCTGACCGGCATCGGCCGCGCGACGCGCGAGTTGCCCACCTCGATGGGCGCCGGCCCGGCGGAGATCCGGCCCGTCGCCGTCAATTCCCCGCACTACGCCGACGGGGTGTTCCACAACACCGAGCCGTCGCAGGTGCTGGCACCGGGCGATTTCGCATCGATGGTGCCGGCGCTGATCCGGCACCGCGGCCAGGGCAAGCCGCCCGGCCCGATCCCGCTGGTGACGGCCGCGCCGCCCCGGCAGGCCGCGGCACTGGCGATCAGCTGGCTCGGCCACGCCACGGCGTTGCTGGAGATCGACGGTCATTTCGTCCTCGCCGACCCGGTATGGGGCACGCGGGTGTCGCCGTCACCGTTGGTCGGTCCCGCCCGGCTGCACCCGGCGCCGATCGCCATCACCGACCTGCCGGTGCTCGACGCCATCGTCATCTCCCACGACCACTACGACCACCTCGACCTCCCGACCGTGCGTGAGCTCGTCGCCAGTCAGCACGCGCCGTTCCTGGTGCCCCTGGGCATCGGCGCGCACCTGCGCGGATGGGGTGTTCCGGAGACCCGGATCGTAGAGCTCGACTGGGAGGAGCAGGCGACCGTCGGGGCGCTGACCCTGACCTGCACCGAGTCCCGTCACTTCTCCGGGCGTGGGCTGCGCCGCAACACCACCCTGTGGTGCTCGTGGGCGATCGCCGGACCGGCGCACCGGGTGTACTTCGGCGGGGACACCGGGTACACGGCGGCGTTCAGCGGCATCGGTGAACGGCACGGCCCGTTCGACATCGCTGTGCTGCCCATCGGCGCCTACGGCGAACAGTGGCCGGACATCCACCTCAACCCGGAGGAGGCGGTGCGGGCTCACCGCGACCTGGGCGGCAAGGTCTTCGTGCCGATCCACTGGGCGACGTTCGATCTGGCCCTTCACTCGTGGAGCGAGCCGGTCGAGCGGCTGGTCACCGCCGGCAAGGGGGTCCGGCTGGCGCTGCCCCGGCCGGGCGAGCGGGTCGGCGAGCTGGACGCGATCGCCGCCGACGACGCCGAGATCGACCCCTGGTGGCGGGCGCTGGGCTGAATCCCGGCCGCAACCCACGGCAACAGCGGGCCCGCTGCTGGCAGGGCGCTGCTCCGACGATCGAACTGCCTCAACAGGGCGACGCGTCCCACCCTGCGCCGCCGCACCGTCGGACCGAGCCGCGGACCGCCCGTCAGCTCGGCGACCGAACTACCAGATCCGCACCCGCTCGGCGGGGTCGAGCCACAGCGCGTCCCCCTCCTGCACGCCGAAGGCCTGGTGGAACTCCGTGAGGTTGCGCACCACCTGATTACAGCGAAACTCCGCCGGGGAGTGCGGGTCGATGGACAGCAGCCGGAGCAGCTCGGCGTCCCGGATCTTGCTCTGCCACACCGTGGCCCACGACAGGAAGAAGCGCTGTTCGCCGGTCAGCCCGTCGATCACCTCGGGCGTCCGACCGTCCAGGGAGATCCGCCACGCCTGGAACGCGATGGCCAACCCGCCCAGATCACCGATGTTCTCCCCGACGGTGAGCGCGCCGTTCACCTGATGCCCGGGGGTCTGCGCCGGCTCCAGCACCGCGTACTGGTCGATCAGCTTGCGGGTCAAGGCGTCGAACGCGGCCCGGTCGTCCGCGGTCCACCAGTCGTGCAGCGCACCCCGGCCGTCGTACTTGGAGCCCTGGTCGTCGAACCCGTGGCCGATCTCGTGACCGATGACGGCGCCGATCGCGCCGTAGTTGACCGCGTCATCGGCGTCCGGGTCGAAGAACGGCGGCTGCAGAATGGCCGCCGGGAAGACGATCTCGTTCATGCCCGAGTTGTAGTAGGCGTTCACCGTCTGCGGCGACATGAACCACTCCAGCCGGTCGACCGGCGTGCCGATCTTCGCCAGCTGCCGGTCCAGCTCGAACGCCGCGGCCCGCCGGGCGTTGCCGACGAGGTCGTCGGCATGCACGTCAAGGGTGCTGTAGTCCCGCCAGCGGTCCGGGTAACCGATCTTCGGGTTGAACGTGGCCAGCTTCTCCAGCGCCCGCGCCTTGGTGTCCGGGCCCATCCACGGCAGCTCGGTGATGTCCCGCCGGTACGCCTCCAGCAGGTTGGCCACCAATTCGTCCATCCGCTGCTTGGCGGCGGGCGGGAAGTGCCGCTCCACGTACAGCCGGCCGAGCGCCTCGCCCGCCGCATTTTCCACGAAGCCGACGCCGCGCTTCCACCGCTCCCGGAGCTGCGGCACACCGGACAGCGTCCGGCCATAGAAGCTGAAGTTCTTCTCCACCAGGTCGTCCGGGCCGAACGGCGCAGCGGAGCGGACGATCTGCCAGGTCAGCCACGCCTTCCAGTCCGCCAGCCGCTCCGGCGTGAGCAGCCCGGCGAGCGCGGCCGCGAAGTCCGGCTGCCGGACGATCACCCTGTCCAGCAGCTCGGCGTCGGCGCCAAGGCCGGTCAGCCAGGCATCCCACAGCTCCGCGGGCAGCATCTGGTCCAGTTCCGACCGGGTCTTCGGGTTGTAGGTCTGCGAGCTGTCCCGCGACCGCACCCGGTCCCAGTGCGCCGCGGCCAGGTCGGTTTCCACCGCGAACGACGCGCGGGCAACCTGCGAAGGCACGGACACCCCGGCGAGTTCCAGGATCTCCGGCAGGAACTCGACGTACGCGGCACGGACCTGCTCGTGCTGCTCCCCCGAGTAGTACGACTCGTCCGGCAGCCCGAGCCCACCCTGGTACAGGTTCAGCACGTACCGGTCCGGGTCGGCGGGGTCGGAATCGATGTCCAGCAGGAACAGCCCGCTGACCCCGGCGCGGCGGGACCTGCCCAGCTGCAACAGCAGCGACCGGGCATCGGTGACCGCGGCCACCTCGGTCAGCATGTCCCGGATCGGCTCCAGCCCGCGCCGCCGGACCGACTCGGTGTCCATGAAGCTGCGGTACAGGTCGCCGATCAGCTGCTCCGGCGAACCCGGTGCGGCGGTGCCGGCGGCCGCCGCCTCGGCCGCCTCCTCCACGATCGCGCGGCTGTCGGCCTCGGCACCGTCACGCAGGCGGTAGAAGGCCCCGTCCACCGACCTGTCCTCCGGGATGACGGCGGTCGCCAGCCAGTCACCGTTGACGTACCGGAAGAGGTCGTCCTGCGGGCGGACGGCGGTCGCCGCCGCCCCGGTGGTCGCCGTCTCGGGGACTGCGGTCACGGAGCGTCTCCTTCACACTGGGCAGGTCGTCGTGAGCAGGTTGTGCTCGGCTCGCAACGGCCGACGATCCCATGGGCCGGGGGTTCCGGCCGGGTCGTTGCTGGTCGGTGGTCGTTGCTGATCATTGCTGCCGAAACGCTACCCCCGTGCACCGACCCTGCTCGGCCGCGCGGCCCGCCTGTCCTGACCGGCGGGAATCGTCCGGGGCCCGGCGCGGTTGGTGCTCTTGTGTGCCGGGCAACGGATGCCTACGCCACGGAGTTGGGGGCCGACCGATGCGCGCAGTCTGGAGCGACACCGTTCTTGCCGAGAGCGACAGGACAGTGGTCGTCGAGGGCAACCACTACTTCCCGCCGGACTCGGTGAACTGGGACCTGCTCGAGTCGACCGACACCTCCACCAGATGCTTCTGGAAGGGACAGGCAAGTTACTACTCGGCCAAGGTCGGCGGCAGGGTCGGGACCGACGTCGCCTGGACATACCTGTCCCCGAAGCCGGCGGCGAAGCAGATCACCGAGCACGTCGCATTTTGGCGGGGAGTGCGCATCGAGTCCTAGAACGTCAGCACCCAGCGCAGATTGAGCAGCGCGGACGCCCAGCCCTCGTCGGCGCCGTCCAGGTGCTTCTCCCGGCCCTCCCCGCCGGTGAAGAAGCCGCTGACCAACCGCACCACACAGCTGCCACCGCCCGTCGCGGTGACCAGCAGCTCGGTCGCCCAGGGCGGCGCGTCGGGGTCGGCCGGATTCCAGCCACGCTCCTGGTAGGCGAACCGACGCGGTGGATCCCACCGGGTCACAACGCCCTCGTACGCTCCGTACGGGCCGCGTGGTCGGTGCAGATCCGGCCACCCTCGGTTTCCTGCACGTCGGTCGGGACGAACCAGGTGGAGATCCCGGCACCGGTGGCGATCGCCTGCCACACCTGTTCCGGGCTGCCCGGAACCGCCACCTCGTGCGTACTGACCCTGGCTGACGGGTCGTTCGGGTCGAAGTCGGTCATGAATCCTCCTCGGGGGGTGTGCCGGTCGGGACGTCGGCAGGAATGGGATGGACGCCGACCAGGACGCGATGCAGGCGCCCGCCGGGCGCGGTGTCGTCGTGATAGCGCGCCACCAACCGGACCGTCGCCCGCGCCAGTTCCTCGGCGAACGCCGCGCGCTCGGCAGCCGAGCGGAACCGGACATCGGCGTCCAGTGCGAGAACGGGCAGCCGCTCGTCCTGCTCCCTCGCCCGCACCGACATGCCGCCGACCTCCCGGATCAACCGCGCGGCGAGCGCGAGTAGATAGGCGGCGGCGCGGTCCGCACTGCCCGCGCCGGGCCACGGGACACGGGCCGGCGGGCGTCGTCGGGTCACAGTGACCGCAGGCGCGCCGGGGGGATGGTGACCGATTCATCAGTAACTCATCTTCCGTTCACTTTTGGCCGAATGCGCCGCGCCGTGGACCCGGCGGTGCCGTCACGGCCACCTCTGTCGGACTTCTTTCCCCACCGTCGAACTTTCTCGAACAATTGACGGCAGCGAGCTCCACGGTGCCGGCCAGGGCCACCGGCGGCGATCCCGGCTCCGCTTGACAGCCCTTACCGGGTCGCTACCATCGGCGAAACCGACTTCCCGTAACCGCCAGGAAATTGGCGGTGATAAGGCATCACCGGAGGCCGATCGCCAAAAGGGCGGACGCCGCCACCGGTCGATGAATTCGGTCGGGTGCGCGATGTGATCGACGACACTTTAATAGTCATTTCGCGGTATTGACACGTTGGCCCATGCACGACGAGCGCAGGAGGAACAATGGCTGACCAGGCCGCGAAGGACCGCTGGGATCCGGGCGTCCAGACGTACGCGTCGATGGGCTACTACGCCCCCGACTACCAGCCCAAGGACACCGATGTCCTCGCGGTCTTCCGGGTGACGCCGCAACAGGGTGTCGACCCGATCGAGGCCGCCGCCGCGGTTGCGGGCGAATCATCAACCGCCACTTGGACTGTCGTGTGGACCGACCGGCTGACCGCGAACACTCACTACCAGGCCAAGTGCTACCGGGTCGACGAGGTGCCGGGCCGTCCCGGCGAGTACTTCGCTTACGTCGCCTACGACATCGACCTGTTCGAGGAAGGCTCGATCGCCAACCTCACGTCGTCGATCATCGGCAATGTCTTCGGCTTCAAGCCACTTTCCGCGCTGCGCCTGGAGGACATGCGCATTCCCGTCGCCTACGTCAAGACGTTCCAGGGTCCGCCGCACGGCATCGTGATGGAGCGCGAGTATCTGAACAAGTTCGGTCGGCCGCTGCTCGGCGCCACCGTCAAGCCGAAACTCGGGCTGTCCGCGCGCAATTACGGCCGGGTGATCTATGAGGCGTGCCGTGGCGGTCTGGACTTCACCAAGGACGACGAGAACATCAACTCGCAACCATTCATGCGCTGGCGGGATCGCTTCCTGTTCGGCATGGAAGGCGTCAACAAGGCGATGGCCGACACCGGCGAGATCAAGGGCCACTACCTCAACGTGACGGCGGCGACGCTCGAGCAGATGTACGAGCGCGCGGAGTTCGCCAAAGAACTGGGCAGTGTCGTGGTGATGATCGATCTGACCATCGGGTTCACCGCCATGCAGTCGATGTCGCACTGGGCCCGCAAGAACGGCGTCCTGCTGCATCTGCACCGCGCAGGGCACTCCACGTACACCAGGCAGAAGACCCACGGGGTCAGCTTCCGGGTGCTGGCCAAATGGTGCCGGCTGATCGGCGTCGACCACTTGCACGCCGGCACCGTCGTCGGCAAGCTCGAGGGCGACCCCGCCACGACGAAGGGCTACTACGACACCCTGCGCGACGACCACATCCCCACCGCCCCGGGCAACGGGATCTTCTTCGACCAGGACTGGGCGAGCATTCCCGGAGTCATGCCGGTGGCCTCCGGCGGCATCCACGCCGGCCAGATGCACCAGCTGCTGGACCTTTTCAGCGACGACGTCGTCCTGCAGTTCGGCGGCGGGACGATCGGGCATCCGCTCGGCATCGCAGCCGGGGCGGAGTCCAATCGGGTGGCCCTGGAGGCCGTGGTCAAGGCCCGCAACGAGGGCCGCGACCTGCTCCGCGAGGGACCCGGTGTACTGCGCCGGGCCGCCGAGGATTGCCGCCCGCTGGAGGTCGCGCTGGCCACCTGGGGCGACGTCACGTTCGACTACACGTCCACCGACGCCCCCGACGCGGTTCCGACCGCCAGCCTCTAGGAGCCGACATGCGTTTGCGTCACGGAGCCTTCTCCTACCTGCCGGACCTGACCGACGAGGAGATCGCGGCCCAGCTGCGGTACGCGCTGCTGAACGGCTGGCCCATCTCGATCGAATACACCGACGACCCGCACCCGCGGAACATCTACTGGCAGATGTGGGGCCTGCCGCTGTTCGACCTCGATGAGCCGGACGGCGCGCTCGCCGAGATCAACGCCTGCCGGGCGACGTTCCCCGACCACTACATCCGGGTGCTGGCCTACGACGCGTCCTTGGGACGGCAGACCACGGCACTGCATTTCCTGGTGCAGCGGCCGGCCCACGAGCCGGGCTTCCTGCTGACCCGCACGGAGGGCCAGGACCGGCGGCAGGGTTACGCCGTGCACTCGTACAGCACCGCCGATGCCGGCCGCGGGCACGGGGCGTCGTCGTGACGGTCGGGTCATGACCGTCGTGACCACGGGTGGACGCCGTGGCTACTGACCGTCAGCCGTCGAAGCGCTCCACCGGCTTCGGGTACTACCGGCCAGAGGCGGTGGCCCCCGCCCGGGTCGGGTCGGCGGGGGCGTGCGCGCCCGGCAGCGCGCACGTCCCTGCATCAACCGACTCCGGCGATGCCGGACGATCCGATGCCGCGGATTCCGCAGCCGTTGCCGCACCGGATGTTCTCGCCGACGACGCGGTCCTGGACCTGTCCGCGGACGCAGCCCGCCGGGACGTCGACGAGACGCTGGACCGGCTCGACCGGGAATTGATCGGGTTGGCCAACGTCAAACGCCGGGTGCGGGAGATCGCTGCCCTGCTGCTGGTGGACCGGGCACGGAGCCGGTTCGGCCTGAACTCGTCCCGGCCGACCCTGCACATGAGCTTCACCGGCGGCCCCGGCACCGGGAAGACGACGGTCGCGCTGCGGATGGCGCAGATGCTGCACGCGATGGGCTACATCCGGCAGCCGAAGGTGCTCAGCGTCACCCGTGACGACCTCGTCGGCCAGTTCATCGGGCACACCGCCCCGAAGACGAAGGCGATCATCGCCAAGGCTGCCGGCGGGGTCTTGTTCATCGACGAGGCCTACTACCTGTTCCGTCCGGAGAACGAACGCGACTACGGGCAGGAGGTCATCGAGATCCTGCTGCAGGAGATGGAGAGCGAACGAGCAAGCCTCGTGGTGATCTTCGCCGGTTACCCGGACCGGATGGACACCTTCTTCTCCGCCAACCCTGGGCTGTCCTCCCGGGTGCCGCACCACATCGCGTTCGACGACTACGACCACGGGCAATTGGTCGAGATCGCCGACTTGATGGTGGTGCAGGAGAACTTCCGGTTCGACGACGGCGGCCGGGAAGCATTCGCGCGTTACCTGGAACTGCGCATGGCCCAACCGCGATTCTCCAACGCCCGCAGCGTCCGCAATGCGATCGAGCGGTGCCGGCTCCGTCAGGCCAGGCGGTTGGTGGAACTGGACCGGCCGCTGACCAGGACCGATCTGATCACCCTCACCGCGCAGGACGTCTACGGCAGCAGCGTCTTCGACCAGGATTCGACCCCCGCAGCTCCGGCGCCGGGCAGCGCCGCCGCCGATACCCGCCTCGTTGCCCCCAGCAGCTAGCAGCACACCGAGAACACCTCAGTACCGACCGTTTCACCCGCAGCACCACGGTTCGCCGCATCGACAGGAGACCGCCGCCATGCCCGAAGGACTCAAGACCCTCACTCGGTACACCATCGAGGAGGAGCATCGCCATCCCGGGTCCACCGGCGATTTCTCGGGCCTGCTCAACGTGCTAGCGACGGCGATCAAGATCGTCGCGAACAACGTCAACAAGGGTGCGTTGCTGGGCTCGGAACGGGTCGTCGGCAGCTCCCGCAGCGATGTGGACAAGAACCTCGGCGTGCTCAGCAATGCGGTGATCATCCGGGAGACGCAGTGGGCGGGCCACCTTGCCGCCATGGTCTCGGAGGAGATGGACGAGTTCTACTCGGTGCCCGAGCGTTACCGGCGCGGCAAGTACCTGCTGGCTTTCGACCCGCTCGACGGTTCCGGGAACCTCGACCTGAACATGACGCTGGGCAGCATCTTCAGCATCCTGCGCTGCCCGGACACCGACCACGAGCCACGCGCCGAGGACTTCCTGCAGCCCGGCACGGAGCAGGTTTGCGCCGGAATCGCGCTGTACGGGCCCGCGACCATGATGGTGCTGACCACCGGACGCGGGGTCGACGGCTTCACCCTCGACCGGGAGATCGGCGCGTTCGTGCTGTCCCACCCGCAGATGCGGATCCCGGAGCACAACGACGAGTTCGCGATCAACGCCTGCAACGAGCGGTACTGGGAACAGCCGGTCAAGCGGTACGTCAAGGAGTGCCTCGACGGGTCGACCGGCCGCCGCGGTCGCGATTTCACCATGCGCTGGGTGGAATCCCTGGTGGCAGAGACGTTCCGGATCCTCACCGTCGGCGGGGTGTATCTCGACCCGCGGGCGACCAAGGACGAGGGCCGATCCGGACGGCTGCGACTGCTCTACGAGGCCAACCCGATCGCGTATCTGATCGAGCAGGCCGGCGGCGCGGCGAGCACCGGGCACGAGCGGGTGCTCGGCCTGGTTCCCGAAACTCTGCACCAGCGGGTTCCGCTGATCTTCGGTTCCCGCAAGGAAGTCGAGCGGATCGAGCGTTACCACGCCGAGTATCTCGACGGCATGGTCGGCTCCTTCGACGCCTCGCTGTTCACCGCCCGATCCTTGTTCCGGACAGTGTGAGCCATGTCGATCAAGCACCCGGTCGTCGCGATCACCGGGTCGTCCGGCGCCGGCACGACATCGGTGACGAAGACGTTCCAGCACATCTTCCGTCGCGAGGGGATCACACCGGCGGTCATCGAGGGTGACTCCTTCCACCGGTACAACCGCGAGGAAATGCGGACCGCGATGGCGGAGGCCGAGCAGCAGAAGAACAATCACTTCTCGCACTTCGGCCCCGAGGCGAATCTGCTGGGCGACCTGGAGGAGTTGTTCCGGCGATACGGCGAGACCGGCACCGGCCGGGCACGGAAATACCTGCATGACGACGAGGAGGCGGCACCGTACGCGCAGCCCGCGGGGACGTTCACGCCCTGGGAGGACATCCCGCCGGGCAGCGACCTGCTGTTCTACGAGGGCCTGCACGGCGCCGCGGTCACCGAGACCGTCAACATCGTGCCGCACGCGGACCTGCTGGTCGGCGTCGTGCCGATCATCAACCTGGAGTGGATCCAGAAACTGCTGCGCGACCAGACCGCGCGGGGGTACTCGAGCGAGGCGGTGACGGACACGATCCTGCGCCGGATGCCGGACTACGTGAACTACATCTGCCCGCAGTTCGCCCGCACCGACATCAACTTCCAGCGGGTGCCGACGGTCGACACCTCGGACCCGTTCACCGCGCGGTACATCCCCACAGCGGACGAGAGCTTCCTGGTGATCAGGTTCGCCAAGCCCAGGGGGATCGACTTCTCCTACCTGCTGACGATGCTGCACGACTCGTTCATGTCCCGGCCCAACATCATCGTGGTGCCCGGCGGGAAGATGGAACTGGCGATGCAATTGATCTTCACGCCGCTGATCCTGCGGCTGCTGGAGAAGAAGCGCGAACTGCTGCGTTGACCCTCCGGGTTGTGCGCCAGGGGGTCGGTATCGGGTCGGGCGTTGACACTCGCCTGCGCGGAGCCGACCCCAGACAACCGCCAACCGCGAAGACGGCCATGACGCCTCCGCATTTCCAGGTCACCGTGAGGCTGCTTCGAGACCGGCGAGGATGAGGTCGAGGCCGAAGTCGAACTCGTTGCCGAAGTCGTAGCCCGGCTGGAGCACATGTTCTGTGGTCAGCTCCATCAGATGCGGGTAGTCACCGGCCGGCATCGTGCCGGCGATGGACTGGGCGAGGTCGGTCATGTCGTTTCCCGCCGTGGCCGGAAGGCTCGCCTCCTGCAGCGCGAATCCGTAGACGAACGCGTCGATCAGTGCGTACGCGTGTGCCGTCATCTCAATGGACAATCCTCCCGAGCGCAGACAGCCGATGACCGCGTCGTGGTGCAGCAGCGTCGCCGGACCGGGGGTGGTCCGCGACTCCATCAGCGGTGTCGCCCAGGGATGTTTGGCCAGTACTGATCGGGCGGACGCGGCCCGGTGACGTATCGCGGTCTTCCAGTCGGTGTCGGTCGGCGGCAGCGCGATCTCGGTGAAGACCTGGTCGACCATTCCGTCGATGATGGCCTCCTTGGTGGGGACGTGGTAGTAGATCGTCATCGGTTTCACGCCGAGTTCGGCCGCCAACTTACGGATGGTCAAAGCGTCGGACCCAACGGTGTCGGCGAGTGCGACGGCTGCCTGGATGACGCGTTCTCTGCTGAGCGCGGACCGGCTCGGCGCGGCTGCGTCCCTGGTCTTGTCGGTCTCGGCTGCGGGTGCCATTGCTGGTCCTTCTGTCTCTTCGGTTGGTATTCGTACTTAGTACTGATACTGTACGCCGAATGGTTGGTACTTAGTACGCCGTTCCCCAGGACATTCCGAGACGACAGCGGAGCACACCACAAGGCCCGTCTGCCGGGGCTTCCCGGGTCATCGCTGGATTCACCGCCCGACCGGCGACTGTCGGAGAACAGAAGGAATCTCCGCATGACAACACCCCTCGCGGGTCCCGCTGCCCCAGCCGGCCCCTGCACGTCCACGCCTCCCATTTCCGGCCAGGTCGGTCCTTCGCTGTCCGAGCTCCGACCGGCGCACTGGCACCGCCCCCTGCTCATCCTCGCCGCCGTGACGGGCGGTCTGGCAGTCCTCAGCTTCGCGGGCGTTTTCCTCGACTCCCGGGAGGTCACCAACTCCGCGGTGTGGATCAAGCCGCTCAAGTTCGCCCTGTCCATCGGCATCTATTCGCTCACCTTGGCGTGGCTGATCGGACGAATCCCGCCCGGTTCGCGCCTTGCCCGTGTCGCCAGGGTCGCCGGCACGATCTCCGCGGTCGGCCTTGCGATCGAACTGATCATCATCGACGGGTTCACCCTGGTCGGGGAGAGCAGTCACTTCAACGTGAGCACCCCGTTCCATGCGGCGATGTGGCATGTGATGGCCGGGTCCATCGCGGTGGTGTGGGTGATGACCTTCCTGGTGGCGACGCTGCTCTTCTTTGCCCCGCTCGGGGACGGTGCCCGCAGTCTTGCCATCCGAGCCGGCGCACTGATCGCCATGTCCGGGATGGCACTCGGCTTCCTGATGACGGGTCCGAAAGCCGGCCAAGCCGGTGACCATCCGCCTGTCGTCGGAGCCCACACGGTCGGGCTCGCGGACGGCGGTGCGGGACTACCGCTGCTCGGCTGGAGCACGATCGGCGGAGACCTGCGCATCCCGCACTTCGTCGGCATGCACGCACTCCAGGCACTACCGCTGTTCGTTCTCATGCTCGAGGTGCTCTCCCGGAAGATGCCGGCGTTGCGCAGCGCCCGGAGACGTCTGCGGCTGACCCAACTCGCCGTCGCCACCTTCGCTGCGACCGTTGTGTTGCTCACCGTCCAGGCTCTCAACGGCCAGTCGATCGTTGCACCGGCCGGAATGATCCTGATCGGAGAAGTCACCCTGGCAGCCGTTGCCGTGTTCGCGACCATCGCGATCATGAGCGCGCCGACCGCGTCGCGGGACACGCTGCCGTAGCCATTGCGTGCCTCGTGGTGGCGCGGGCTCACCGGACCCGCGCCCGCTTGGGCCGGTTGAGGACCCTGCGGCAGGACAAACACCGTACCCGGACCGCTCGGGCCCACGGCAGCTCATCGGAATGCGCTCGATCTCGGCGAATCCCTGCTCCCCATGCCGGCCACCAGGGCTTTCTTCGGCGGCTTCGTCCGACGATGGCTTGACATCGTACTAAGTACGAGTAGTGTTCGCTGCAGCACCATACAAAGTACGAAACCGTGTCGGAGAGGAACCACATGTCCACCAGCACCCACGACGTCCCGGACGCCGAGGCAGCAGCACAGGTCCCCGAGACCGCGCGGATGCACGCGGTCGTCACCCCGCAGTACGGCGGTCCCGACGTTGTCCAGCAGGCCCGCATCGATCAACCGACCATCGCCGATGACGAGGTCCTCGTCCAGGTGCACGCAGCCGGACTCGACCGCGGCACCTGGCATCTGATGACCGGCACGCCGTACCTCATCCGGGTGTTGGGGTTCGGCCTGACCCGGCCGAAGCAGCCCGTCCCCGGCCTCGACCTGGCCGGCGTCGTCGTGGCGGTTGGCAAGAACGTGCACCGATTCGAAGCAGGGGACGAGGTCTTCGGGATCGGGCGGGCCACCTTCGCGGAGTACGCCGCAGCCCCCGAGCACAAGCTGAGCCGCAAGCCGGCCACCGTCGGTTTCGAGTCGGCTGCGGCCGCCGCCATCTCCGGGTGCACTGCACTGCAGGCACTCACCGACGTCGGGCGGGTCGAGGCCGGCCAGTCGGTCCTGGTGATCGGCGCGTCGGGCGGGGTGGGCAGCTACGCCGTGCAGATCGCGACTGCGCTCGGCGCTCATGTCACGGGCGTGTCCAGCGCGGCCAAGGCCGCAGCAGTGACAGGCCTCGGGGCTGAGCGCGTCATCGACTACGCCGCCCAGGACTATCTGGACGGCAGCGTTCGCTACGACCTCATCATCGACGCCGGCGGCCTCAACCCGCTGCGACGGCTCCAGCGCGCACTCACCGCGACCGGCACCCTGGTGATCGTCGGCGGCGAAGGCGGCGGCAGATGGACCGGCGGCATCGGCCGCAACCTCCGGGCAACGCTGCTGTCGGCTTTCTCCCGGCAACGTCTCACGGCCTTCATCAGCCGCGAGCATCACGACAACACGGATCGACTTGCCGAACTGCTGTCAACCGGTGCGGTGACCCCCCTGATCGGAGCCCGCTACCCGCTGGCTCGCGTCCGCGATGCGCTCGCCGACCTCGAATCCGGACGCGTCACCGGCAAGGCCGTCATCACCATTCGCCCGAACAGCATCTAGTCCGACCCGACAACGGGCCGCCACCGTACCGATTCGTTCGCCCCGGAGGATTCATGACCAATCAGACCGTTCAGGCCGGCCCGGCCACGCCGCCGACGCCACCTTTCACGACCGCAGCCGGACAGTCCCGCCGCATCGCGCGAATCGCCGGTGCGTCCTACCTCCTGATGTTCGGCCTCGCGATCGTCGCCAAGTTCTTGGTCCTCGACCGACTCGTCGTCGAAAACGACCCGGCCGCGACGACGGCGAACATCGCAGGCTCCCCCGAACTGCTGCGTGCGGGCATCCTGACGTTCCTTCTCATCGTGCTGCTCGACATCACGCTGGCCTGGGCTCTGCAGGTCGTGTTCCGGAGCGTCAACGCGGACATATCCATCGTCATGGCCTGGTTCCGACTCGGCTACAGCGTCCTGCTCGGCGTCGCTCTGGTCTTCCTGGTCCAGGCGCTGACAGTGGCAACGACCGCGACCGGTCCCGCCGGCGCACAGGCAGCGCAGACCATGCAGGCCATCGACGCCTTCCAGACGACGTGGCAACTGGGCCTGTGTCTGTTCGCTGTCCACCTGGCACTTCTCGGGGCACTCGTCGCCCGCTCCAACTTCGCGCCACGCGTACTGGGCTACGTTCTCGCGTTCGCCGGTCTTGCCTATGCCGCGGACACAGTCGCGCACCTGGTCCTTCCCGACTACTCGGCCGTGTCAGGACTGTTCCTCGTGCTGGTGGCTGTTCCCTCCATGATCGGAGAAGGCTGGCTCGGCATCTGGCTGTTGACGACCCGGCACCTCCCGGCCGGGTCGCCTGGCGCACTGTTCGGCAGAGCCTGACGGTCGGATCGCCCGCCACTGCTCCCGGCCGAGTCCCGAACCCGGCCGTCATGACCGTGAGTCGAAGGATGAAGCGATGCGGCAACTTCTTGCGATCCTCGCCCTTGGTATCGGCTCGGTGGTCCCTGCGAGTGCGCCGGCCGGATCCATCGACGGCGTCATCGACAGCGAGATGCCCGCTTCCGGCGTGCCCGGCCTGGCCTACGCCGTCGTAGCCGACGGCGACATCACATCGGCCGGTGCGCGGGGCATCGCCCGGCTCGGAGGTGACACGAAGGTCACGCCGGACACCCCCTTCCTGACCGGCTCGATCTCCAAGAGCTTTACAGCACTGTCCGTGATGCAGCTCGTCGAGGCGGGCAAGATCAATCTGGACAACGGGGTCTCCCGGTATCTCGACGGCTTCTCGGGTCGGCCTGCAGGCAGCATCACGGTCCGTCAGCTGCTCAGCCACACGAGCGGTTTCTCCACGCTGCAAGGAAACTCCCCGCACACGGATCTGACCGGTGGGAAGGACGAGCTTGCGCGGCGGGTCGACCAGCTGGCGGTTCTCACCCCGGCCGGCGCACCCGGCGAGAAGTGGGAGTACTCGAACACCAACTACGAAATCCTTGGTCGCGTGGTCGAAGTCACGAGCGGGCAGGACTACCAAACCTACGTTGCAGACAACATCCTCGAGCCGGTCGGCATGGGGCACAGCTTCGTCGCCGACGGACAGATCCATGAATCCATGGCTACCGGGCACCGGCCATGGTTCGGCACCAAACGACCGCTCCCCGAGAACGCGACCGACCGCGGTACGGCGCCGCAAGGCGGAATCGTCGCGAGTGCCAAGGATCTGGCGCGCTACCTACAGACGATGATGAATGGCCGAGACGACGTGCTGAGCGCGGAAGGGAAATCCCTGATGATGCGCCCCGCAAACCCGGCATCGCCGAACTACGGCCTCGGCTGGTTTGTCGACTCGGACAACGGAACTGTATGGCACTCGGGGACGAGCCCCGGGTACGAAACGCTCGCGACCATGCTCCCGGCCGAGAGGAAAGGGGTTGTCGTGCTGGTCAACGGGGGCAGCGGACTCGGCTTCGGGGAGACCGCTCAGCTCGGCAACGGCATCACCGCCACGGCATTGGGTCTCGACTATGACGGCGAGGGGTCGCGCCTGTTGCAGAAGGTTCTGTTCATCTGTCTGGTGCTCCTGCCGATCGTCTACCTGTTCAGCATGATCTGGGCTTGGCGGCACCGCACCCAGATTCGCGCCAAATCGTCGAACAGCCTCGGGCGATTCAGCCTGTGGTTCCCCCTGGTCACCACACTCGTCGCGGCGTGGGTGATTCTCGTTCTGGTTCCGGACTTGTTCGGCTCACCGCTCGCCACCATCCGCCTGTTCGCGCCCGACTTCGGTCTGGCGTTGATCGCGACCGCGGTGCTCGGCGTTCTCTGGGCGACGTTCCGGCTCGGCGTTGCCTACACCGCCAGCTTTCATCCCACCGGGCGCGCAGGACCAACTCCTACGGAACGTAGGACCCCGTGAGCAGCATCCGGAAAACGCTTTGTGGGAATTTCTGGCGAATGAAGTTGACCCGCCGCGCAACGACACCGATATGAATCCAATATGGGCTGTTGTCGATAACGTTCCGATAGATGACTCGTTCACGCCCTCGTTGGCTGATCGCATGAACCGTCGGAGTCAGATGAGTTGATGCCAACTTTCCGGCTTGGACAGCTCTGCTGTTCCGGGGCCGGCCGACATGATGGCCACCGTTGCCGGTCACTGCAGTGTCATCAGGTCACCCCGGCGCAGCCATGGGAAGGGCGGTGCGTGAATGGCCCTGATCGACGAACGGTGGTCTTCACCCGCACGTGTGCCCGCACCGGCGCCGGCGGTGTTCGACCGGCAGCCGCCGCAGGACCTGGCCGCGGAGCATTCGGTGCTGGGCAGCATGTTGTTGTCCAAGGACGCCATCGCCGACGTCATCGAGTCCCTCACTACCGCGGACTTCTACGAACCCGCGCACGCCCTGGTCTTCGACGCGGTCCTGGGCCTGTACTCCCGCGGTGAACCGGCTGACACCATCACGGTCGCCGCCGAACTGGAAGAAACGGAACCCTCGGCCGGGTCGGCGGTGGGGTGTACCTGCACCCCCTGATGGCTACCGTGCCCACCGCCGCGAACGCCGCCTACTATGCCCAGATCGTCGTCGAGAAGGCCATCCTGCGCAGGCTTGTCGAGGCCGGCACCCGCATCGTGCAGCTCGGCTGCGGCGGCAGTGAGGGCAGCGTCGGCGGTGGTGAGGTCGACAAGATCGTGGACCGCGCGCAGGCGGAAATCTACGACGTCACGGAACGCCGCACGACAGAGGACTACGTCGTGCTGGAGGAACTGCTGCAGCCCACGATGGACGAGATCGACGCCATCGCGCAGCAGGGCGGCCGGGCCGCCGGGGTACCGACCGGGTTCGCCGACCTGGACAACCTCACCAACGGGCTGCACCCCGGGCAGATGATCATCGTCGCCGCCCGCCCCGGCATCGGGAAATCCACCCTCGCCCTCGACATGGCCCGGCACGCGGCCGTCAGGCACCGGCAGGCGTCGGTGATCTTCTCCCTGGAGATGAGCAAGACCGAGATCACCATGCGACTGCTGTCCGCGGAAGCGGGCATCCGGCTGTCACACATGCGGGCCGGCACGATGGGTGAGCAGGACTGGCAGAAGATCGTCCGGCGGATGACCGAGATCTCCGACGCCCCACTGTTCATCGACGACTCACATGTGCCCATCATCTGCGGAAGTCGGGCCAGGGTTCGCGGCGCATCACCAGACGTGCGAAGCCGCCCGATGGAGAGCCGGTCCTTCCGGCGTAGGCGAAGCCGGCAAGATCGAAGAGGATCCGGACCCCACGTAGGCCATCGTGGTGTCGACCTTCGCACCGCCGTTGTCCACCGGGAAGCTCTCCACAACCGCGGCGCCGTTTCGCCGCGCGTGGTCGACGGCCCCTTTGACCCGCAGCCGGAACGTTGCTCGCCCGGCCGGCGAACGAACCGAGCAGGCGGCGACGTTGGCGAATCCCACGGTGCACATAGAATCGCCCTACGGGACGATTCCAAGCCACACTCCCACCGCTTTTGATCGACGGTCGCACGCTTGAATGGCCAGTCCTCCCATCCGGCTCAGCTCCACTCGAGTGGGCTCGAAGTGAGGCCAGGTTGGAACGTCCGAACCTGCGCCAACAGCACAGAATCCCGCCGAGTGAAGCGTGCCGTTGGCCGACGTCCTGGATGCGCGAGATCTGCACCGCCGTCGGGCTCGCCGTCGGCTGCTCAGACTGACGCTGCGCCTCACCGCATGCCGATGGCCTATCGGACACCGTATGGGTGCAACCTGCACCCATTAGGGTATGGTTGCAGCATGCCGAAGGTGATGCACATTCGCGACGTCCCCGATGATGTCCACGACGCCCTCGCCGAGGCCGCCCACGCGCAAGGACTGTCGTTGACCAGATACATGCTGCACGAACTGGAGCACCTCGCCAAACGTCGAAAGATCGTGCAGGACAACGCCGCGGTCATTCGCCAGACCCAGGCCAAGGTCCAAGGCCGCCCGGACCGCGACACTATCTTGTCGGTGCTCCACGAGGGCCGCGGCGATTGAGGATCGTCGACGCCGGCGTCGTGGTGGAGCTACTCGCCGGCAACCTTGACCCTGACCAGCTCGGCGACGAAGAACTAGCCACCCCCCACCTGATCGACAGCGAAGTAACCCACACGTTGCGAGGCCTGGTCCGGCGCGGGGTTCTCACCGAAGAACAAGGAAGTCTCGCGCTGGAGGGCTTCACCCAACTCACGCTGACCAGGTTCCCAGCCGACTGGCTCCGCGCCAGGATCTGGAAGCTGCGAGACAACCTCACCGCCTACGACGCCACCTACGTCGCGCTGGCCGAAATGACCGCCGCCACCGCGCTGCTCACCACCGACGCGCGCCTGGCCAGCGCACCCGGACCCAAGTGTCACATTGAATTGCTGCGCTGATTTCAATGCCCGGTGGAGGATCGGCTGGCTGGACTTCGGACGAACTGTCCGAACTGCTTGAACCCACTCCATCCTTTGGCCCGTGGGATGCGGTTGGGCCGGACAGAGAACCGACCGGCTACGGTAGCGCCGCGACACAGCGCGGCGCCAGCGTTGCCCTCCATCCACCCTGGCACCCTCTGTTGCGTAACCTTTTTCGAGTTGCGACCGGCTTGGTGCGCGCTGCACGACTATCCAAGATCTGCCGCCATTCGTCAGCATGCTGGATGTGCGCGACCCAGACGACACGGTCTTGCGGTTTGCCTTCGACCATCCCACTGCACCCACAGAATTCGTCGGGGTAGACATCGGCGACGCTGGACCCTCGCTCTACAGCGACCCTCGACTGCATGACTGACCGCCCACCGCGTTCCACTTCACGCCATTTGCCGAAGCTGTTGACCTCAGCACGCCTTGGAACACTCCGACTGAGTCGGCCACCGCATGATCCGTTGTTGGTGGGATGTTATGCGGTGATGGCTGCTGTGGGGAGCACGTCCTCTGCGGCGGCGTCGGCGTCGCCGTGATGACGGTGAGCCGTGATTGGCGCAGGATGTCCAGGCCGATGTAGCGGCGCATCTCGGTCCATTCATCGTGTTGCTCGGCCAGGACCGCGCCGACGAGGCGGATCAAGCTTCGCCGGTCGGGGAAGATCCCGACAACGTCGGTGCGGCGGCGGATCTCGCGGTCGAGCCGCTCCTGCGCGTTGTTCGACCAAATCTGCCGCCAGATCGCTCCCGGGAACGCGGTGAACGCAAGGATGTCGGCGCGGGCGGCGTCGAGGCCTGGCCGTGGTGAGCCGGTGCGCGGCGACCCGCCGGGAGTTTGTCGGTCAGGGCGTCGACGATGCGGTTGAACTGGGCGTGCACGGCGTCGGCATCGGGTTGATCGTAGACGCTGTGCAGCAACGCTTTCACCCATCCCCCCATTGGGCTTTCGGGGTCGCCGACATCAGGTTCGCGGCGTAATGGGTGCGGCAAAGCTGCCAGGCCGCGGTGCGCCGTCGGAGGTGACCAGCCGGACGCCGGTCAGGCCCCGGGCGGTCAGGTCACGGAAGAAACCAACCCAGCCGGCGCCGTCCTCGACGGAGGTGACGTGCACGACGAGGATCTCCCGGTATCCCTCGGCGTTCACCCCGGTCGCCACCAGGGCGTGCAGGTCGACCGTGCGGCCGCCCTCGCGGACCTTGAGCACCAGCGCGTCGGCCGCGACGAACGTGTACGGGCCGGCGTCCAACGGGCGGGTCCGTTATGCCTCGACCTGCCCGTCAAGGGACTTGGCCATCTCGTTGACCTGCGACTCCGACAGCGACGTGATCCCCAGGGTGTGCACCAGCCGGTCCATCCGCCGTGTCGAGACGCCCAGCAAGAAGCAGGTCGCGACCACGCTCACCAGCGCCGCCTCAGCACGGCGCTGCCGCTCCAACAACCAGCCAGCCCGGGAAGTAGCTGCCCGAGAAGTAGCTGCCCGAGCGCAGTTTCGGGATCGCCAACTCGATGCTCTCTGCTCTGGTGTCCCAGTCCCAAACGCGGTAAACGTTGCGCTTGTTCGTCCGCTCAGCGCTGCGCTCGCCGTACGGCGCCCCGCAGATCGCATCGGCCTTGGCGCCCATCAACGCCTCGGCGAACGACTTGATCATGCCCTGAAGACGGTCAGGGCTCGCCTGCGCCAGCTGCTCGTCCAGCCAGCCAGAAGGTCGATACTGGATCCAGTGGTCATCGTCGTGCTCCTCGCTCGAGATCCTTGGTCGGTTCTCTCACAGATCACGCGATGACCGTCTCAGCTTCCTACGCCACGCCGCTGGGCGAAGACGCCGGACACCACGTCAATGGACGCAACTTCGCCGCCGCACGATACGGACATCAGGTCTGAGCCCCAACATTGTCCGGGTACACTCCTCTAACGTGAGAGTAGAGTTGGACGACACGCCGAGCCGAACCAGCGCGCCCTCTGCTCCGCCGTCGGACGACGAGCAGGACGAGCGCCGCCGGCTGGCCGGGACTGTGGATCTGTTGACCGCGGAGCAGCGGAAACTGACGGCGTCCATCGAGAGGTCCGCCGATGCGATCGACGAGCACAAGCAGCACATGTGGAACAACTGGCGCGACATGGACCGAGCGGAGAAGGCGGACTTCCGCGGCGAGATCAACATGTCGGTCACGATCGCCGAGCACGCGGTGGTATCTCGAGCACGGATCGAGCGGCTGCTGCAATCCCCGTACTTCGGGCGGGTGAACTTCCAGCGACAGGAGGCTGGCGGTGTGGAAGCGTTCTACATCGGCGTGCATCACTTCCTTGATCCCGATACCCAGGAAGTGCTGATCCACGACTGGCGGGCACCGGTGTCGAGTTTGTATTACGACTTCGAGGCCGGTGCGGCGCACTTCCAGGCCCCCGCCGAGATCGTGCACGGCGACATCACCGGCAAGCGTCAGTACAAAATCCGCGGCGCGGACCTGGAGTACATGTTCGACAGCACGTTGAACATCGGTGACGACGTTTTGCAGCGCGAGCTCGGCTTGTCGGCCGACGAGAAGATGAAGAACATCGTCGCAACGATTCAGCGGGAGCAGAACGCCGTCATCCGCAACGAAAGTGCGGAAGTGCTGATCCTGCAGGGTGTCGCCGGTTCCGGGAAGACCTCGATAGCTCTGCACCGGGTGGCGTTTCTTCTCTATCGTTTCAAGGACACCCTGTCGTCGGACAACGTCATGATCCTGTCTCCGAACAAGGTGTTCGGTGACTACATCTCCAACGTTCTCCCCGAGCTCGGTGAGGAACAGATCGCGGAGATCGACTTCGACAAGATCGCCGGTAGGTATCTGACGAAGGTCACCGAATACGAAACGTTCAGCGACCAGGTCAGTCAACTTCTGGATCATGTCGACGAAGCGGCAGCCGAACGTATGCGACACAAGGCGACGACGGAGTTCGTCACCATACTGGACGACTGGATCACAGCACGCGCGGAAGAGTTTGCGCCGCAGGGCATCCAGCAGAAGAACAGGCGACGCACAGCCGAGTGGGTGGCGGAGGCGTTCCACGAATTCCGGACAATCCCGATCTTCACCCGCCTCGACCGCGTGGCCGACAGCGCGGTCCATCAACTTCGGCATGAAGTCGTCGACCAGGGCGGCAGGTGGACGGCCGCAGATACCACCGGTGTCCGCAAACAGGTGCGGGCCATGTTTCCGTACAAAGATCCGCTCGCGGTCTACAAGGCGTTCTACGCCGATGGCAACCGACGCCGCCTGTTCAAACCGCTCGGCCGGAAACGGATCGAGTACGCGGACGTGTTCCCGCTCGTCTACACGATGATCAGGACGACCCGACTGGAGGGATACGACCGCATCCGGCACCTCCTGGTGGACGAGATGCAGGATTACACGCCCGTTCAATACGCGGTTCTGCGCGAGTTGTTCTCCTGCAAAATGACGATTCTCGGCGACTCGAACCAGTCGATCAACCCGTTCAGCTCATCGTCGCTGCCGATCGTCCGGAGCATGTTCCCGGGGTCTGATTGGCTGGAGTTGTGCAAGAGCTACCGATCGACGACCGAGATCACCGATTTCGCCCAGCACATCTCGCCCAACAGCAAGCTCATCCCGATCGAACGGCACGGGCTGTCGCCGCGAATCGTGGGATGCCTGGATCGGCGTGATGAGTACGACGAGATCCTGTCGCTCATCGATGAGCACCGACGCAGTGATCACCGGTCGTTGGGGATCATCTGCAAGACGGTGGCGCAGGCCGGCGCCCTGTACCAGGTCCTGTCCCATGCCGGTGTTCACCTGACCCTGCTCGACTACGACAGCACAGCGTTCATCGGTGGCATCGTGATCAGCTCGGCGCACATCGCCAAAGGCCTCGAGTTCGACACCGTCATCGTCCCGGACGTCGACGAGACCAACTACGCGACCGGGATGGACAAGGCGATGTTGTACATCGCTTGCACACGGGCGATGCACGAGTTGCATCTGACACACGTCGGATCACTGACGCCGTTCCTGCACTTCGCCGAAAGGTCGGACGCGATGTGCACCGTGGTCGCCGCCCGACCGCAAGCCGTCGCGGCGTCGTAGGACATTCGCCAGCTCTCGCTGACCGACACCGACTTGTCGGGGACACTGTGATCCTTGCCGGGATCATCCAGGTGATCCTCGGGCTGGTCGGTGCTGCCCGGCTGATGCGATTCGTGCCCCGGATGGTGATGGTCGGGTTCGTCAACGCGCTGGCGATCCTGATCGCGCTTGCCCAGCTGCCTCAACTGATGCATGTGCCGTGGGTGGTCTACCCGCTCGTTGCAGCCGGACTGGCGATGATCTACCTGCTGCCCCGGATCACCAAGGTCATCCCATCACCGCTGGTTGCCATCATCGTGCTGACCGTCGTCACAGCGGCGGCGCAGGTGGCCGTCCCCACGGTCGGCGACCAGGGATCCCTGCCGGACACGCTTCCGACGTTGTTCCTGCCCAACGTTCCGTTGACGTTCGAGACCTTGACGATGATCGGCCCGTTTGCGTTCGCGATGGCGCTGGTCGGCCTGCTGGAATCGCTGATGACCGCCAAGCTGGTCGACGACCTGACCGACACCCACTCCAACAAGACACGTGAGTCGTGGGGGCAGGGTGCGTCCAACATCATCACCGGGTTCTTCGGCGGCATGGGTGGCTGCGCGATGATCGGCCAAACCATGATCAATGTGAAATCCGGCGCGCGCACGCGGCTCTCGACGTTCCTGGCCGGAGTATTCCTCCTGATCCTGGTGGTCGGGCTCGGTGACGTCGTCGGCAGTATTCCGATGGCGGCCCTCGTCGCGGTGATGATCATGGTGGCGATCGCGACGTTCGATTGGCATTCCTTTGCCCCAGCGACGCTGAAGCGGATGCCGACCGGCGAACTGCTGGTGATGGCCGCCACGATGATCGTCACAGTGGCCACCCACAACCTCGCTTATGGCGTGCTGACCGGGGTGATGGTGGCGTTCATCCTGTTCGCCAAGCGCGTCGCCCACCTGGTCGAGGTCACCAAGCAACCTTCACCGGACGGCACGATCAGTCGATACACGGTAACCGGAGAGCTGTTCTTCGCCTCCTCGAACGATCTGTACTTCCAGTTCGACTACAACGATCCGGCCGGGCTGATCATCATCGACCTGTCCGCCGCGCACTTGTGGGACGCCTCGACCATCGCCGCACTCGATGCGATCGAGACCAAGTTCCAACGACACGGCAAACACGTTGCCATCGTCGGGTTGAACACCGATAGCGCGGCCCGGCACAGCAACCTGTCCGGCGAACTGGGTGCGGGGCACTGACCGGGGCAATGACGGCGTCTCACCACCAGGACGGCTCAGGCGCGACCGTCCTCCAGGCTCTGCAATGTTCGGATGAACTCCTCCGCGGCAGCGACCTGCGCGGCCAGCTTGTCCCGTCGCTGCGCAGCGGTCTCGATGAAGGAACGGACCCGAACACGCAGCTCATCAACGTCACCACCGGCAAGTCCGTCTTCATCGGCGAGCCGGTCGGTGATGGTCAGCAACTCGCCCATCTCCTCCAAGGTGAAGCCGAGCGGTTTCATCCGGCGGATCGCCATCAGCCGCTCGACATCGGACTCGGTATAGAGCCGGAAGCCGCCCTGCGTGCGGGCCGACGGCACCACCAAGCCGGCTTGGTGGTAATGCCGCAGCGTGTTCAGGGACAGTCCCGTGCGTTCGGCGACCTCGCCGATCTGCATCTGGTTCTGTGCCACACCCCACCCTCCCATGCCCAGCTCGTGCTTCGGTGGTCCGCGAGCGCCCCACCGCCGTGGTGTCGCCGATGGTGAGGCCGGCGCAGCAGGCGGCGCCGCTGACCGCGGCCGTGGCGTCGTCCGGCCTGCGCTGTATTCGGCCCGGGTGGTCGGGACGGCATCGTTGGCGTTGGCCCTCACCGCGCCGGGGCAGACGGTGGCGATCTCGGTCTTCATCGATCCGCTGGTCGATGAGCTCGGAATCGGCCGACCCGCGATCGCCGGTGCCTGCGCCATCGGTTCGGTGGCCGGCGCGTGGACGTTGCCGCTGTTGGGTCGAGCGATCGACCGGTGGGGGCCCCCGGGTTCCGCAGTTGGTAGGCACACGTAGGTTCTGATTTTGTGGTTTTACGTGCAGCTTTAGGGGTTTCGGTGCTTCGGGGGGCGTGTGTCCACGCTCCGGGAGGGTGCTGCTGGTGGTGTTTTGCCTGGTCAGGCGGGGTGCAGGGCGGTCACGGCGGGTGGCGCGGTGACCTGGCATGCCCGAAGTATGCCGGTTTGGGTGGTCGTCAATGGGGTGAGGTGCACGACGCTGCCGGCGGTCCGGTCAGGGTGACCGCGTGCAGCCGGCCCAGTCCGGTGCTGATCCGGTTCCAGGTCATGCCGGTGCGTCGTTCGCAGACACCCCCTTCGGGCCACTGCTGTTCGCGATCGGCCGGGACTGGACCGGTTCCTATCCGGCAGTCCTGATGGCGTCCACGATCCTGCCGCTCGGGGTGATCGCCGCTGCGTTCGTGATTCGCCGCCCGGTCAGAACGGCAACGTCATCATGACCGGCGCGCTTCACGGCGCAGCACCCTATTCTCGGGTGAGACCAGTGTTGAGTGATCGGGGCTACCGCAGACCTCGTAGGGAAACGAAGGAGCAACGCCCACTTCATGAGTCATCCGCATCCCGACCTCGGATCTCCGCCACCGCTGGCCCGCGGCGGGCTTCGCATCACCCCACTCGGGGGCCTCGGCGAGATCGGCCGCAACATGACGGTCTTCGAACACGCCGGCCGGCTGCTCATCGTGGACTGCGGTGTCCTGTTCCCCGAGGAGCATCAACCGGGCGTGGACGTCATCCTGCCGGATTTCACCTCCATCAGGGACCGGCTCGACGACATCGACGCCATCGTGCTGACCCACGGCCACGAGGACCACATCGGGGGAGTGCCGTACCTGCTGCGGGAACGCAAGAACATCCCGATCGTCGGCTCGACCCTGACGCTGGCGTTCATCACCGCCAAACTCAAAGAGCACCGCATCAAACCCACCACCATCAAGGTCACCGAAGGCCACCGCCGCACCATTGGCGCCTTCGATCTCGAGTTCGCGGCCGTGAACCACTCCATCCCCGACGGCCTGGCCATCGCGATCCGCACCCCGGCCGGGCTGGTGGTGCACACCGGTGACTTCAAGATGGACCAGCTCCCCTTGGACGGGAGGATCACCGACCTTCGCGCCTTCGCCCGCTGGGGTGAGGAAGGCGTTGCGCTGTTCCTGGTCGACTCGACCAACGCAGAGGTCCCCGGCTTCACTCTGTCCGAACGCGAACTCACCCCGGCCATCGACCAGGTGTTCCGGACCGCGCCCCGCCGGATCATCGTGTCCAGCTTCGCCAGCCATGTGCACCGCATCCAGCAGATCATCGATGCGGCCGCGCAACATGGACGGAAGGTGGCCTTCGTCGGACGCTCCATGGTCCGCAACATGGGCATCGCCCAGGAATTGGGCTACCTGAAGATCCCCGACGGCATGGTCGTCGATCTGAAGGTGCTGGAGAAACTGCCCGAAGACAAGGTCACGCTGATCTGCACCGGCTCCCAGGGCGAACCGATGGCCGCGTTGTCTCGGATGGCGAACCGCGACCACGTGATCCGCATCGGGCCGGGCGACACCGTGCTGCTGGCAAGCTCTTTGATCCCGGGCAACGAGAACGCGATCTACCGGGTGATCAACGACCTGACCCGGTGGGGCGCCACCGTCGTCCACAAGGGAAACGCCAAGGTGCACGTCTCCGGACACGCCAGTGCTGGCGAACTCATCTACTGCTTCAACATCATCCGACCGCGCGCGGTGATGCCGGTGCACGGCGAATGGCGGCACCTGCGGTCCAACGGCGACCTCGCCATCAAGACCGGTATCGACCCGAAACGGGTCATCCTGGCCGAGGACGGCTTGGTGGTCGACCTCGTCAGGGGCAACGCGAGCATCACCGGCAAGGTCCCCGCGGGTTATGTCTACGTCGACGGAACCGATGTCGGCGGCGTCACCGACGCCGCTTTGAAGGACCGCCGGACCTTGGCCACCGAGGGCGTCATCACCATCGTGGTCATCGTCGACACCGACACCGGGAAACTCGCCGAACCCCCCGACTTCCTGGCCCGCGGATTCCCGCACGACGCAACGACTTTCGCTCCCGCCGTCGCCGCCATCACGGCCGTGCTGGACAAGGCCGCCAAGGAGAAGATCGGCGAGGCCCACCGACTCGAACAACTCATTGCCCGGGCCATCGGCCAGTGGGTGTACCGCACCCACCGCCGCCAGCCGATGATCATCCCCATCGTCATCGACGCCTGACAGGCCCACCGGGCGCACCGCCTGCCGAGCCGAACCAGCAAACGATCTCTACCCTTACGCTAGGGTAGAGTAGGGATGGCAGGAGGTGTCCTGAGCCGCCCCGAGCCTTACCGAACGGAGCGCGTGCATGCCTGACGCCTGGTTGCAGATCGGTCAGGTCGCGCAGCGCCCCGGGCTGAGCGTCACCACCATCCGCCGCTACGAGGACCTAGGTCTGCTCGCAGCAACCCGGCGGAGCAAAGGTGGCTTCCGTCTGTACTCCGAGGCCGACGTGCAACGACCAAGTCTGCTGCAGGACATGCGTCCGCTTGACTTCAGCGTCGAGGAAAAGCTGGGACTGTTGCTGGCGTTCGACGGGCTCGCCGAGCCCGCTGCCACCGGCACCCAGCGGGCCGAGCACGCCGACCGGCTGGCGATGTACCGGGACGTCGTCGACCAACGCATCGACGCCGTCCGCGAACAACTCACCGCGGCGCGGCACTTCGCCCGCACCCTGACCTGGCGTTTGGAAGCCAGCGACCACAACAGCTCAACGGACCCGCAACGAAGCAACGAGCCGAGGTGACCACAACCGCCCCGAACCCACAAGCACTGCCCGACACCGGCCACCACCTCCACACCGTGGTCGCGGAGGCCGCACGCCGGCGGTCGTTCGCGGTGATCTCCCATCCCGACGCGGGTAAGTCGACGCTCACGGAGGCGCTGGCCCTGCACGCCCACATCTCGCTATCAAGCTGCGGCGATGCGGCGAGACAGCGGGTAAACCGTTCACCGACCTCGTAGGGACGTTGAAACGTGGGCAGCCACGTGTTACCCGTCGCAGGCACAACATCGCCCATCACTACGAGCGCTATCTTGGTGCCTCCGTCGCCGAACAGGCATTTCTCGCTCAGTCGCTCTATTGGCTATTCGCCCTCTGCCTCGTCCGGCTCGCTGAGTTCTCCGTAACAGTTTTCGCCCGGATTGCGGACGACAGCAACTACGCGTGGTTGGGTACTCAGGATCGACGGATCGTCGCGTCCGCACACAACCGATGTGACGGATTACCCGCCTCGGGTGATTCGACTGTTCCCGCAGACTGGAACTCTGGTGGGCGCACTGCGAGGTGCTCTGGCTGCGCCGACCAGTGTGGGTCCCTCGCGACCGTTCGTCCACGGCTTCGCGGAAGGCATTGGGATGCCAAGTCAGTCTGGTGAGATCGTCCTGATCAACGGGTTCGGGGTGCTTTTCGTCATCTTGAACGCCTTCGGTTTGGGCCTACGGCTCCCGGTCGGCAAGCTGCTGGGCCATGCGGCGGCGCACTGGAAGGTCGCTGTGTGGGCGTTGGTCATCAACTTTGTCCTCATCCCACTCCTGTTCGTCGGCTATCTGCTGACGGTCGCCTCGTCCATCCCTGGTGAGATCAAGGTCGGATTCTGCGTCGCTGCCCTGTGCGCCGGCATGCCCTTCGCTCCGATCCTCGCAGGGTTGGCCAAGGCGAATGTCAGCATTGCGACCACCCTGTTGGTGGTCATGACCGTGGCCACCGTCATCGCCCTGCCGGTGGGTTTGCCGCTGGCCGTCGATGCGGTTGACGTGCAACTGAAGATTTCGTTCTGGGGCGTTGCCTGGCCGTTGCTGCTGTTCCTGCTCCTGCCGCTGTTTCTGGGGAGTTGCTTCAGAGTCTGGTGGCCCGACCTGACGGCGCCTTTGGCCAAGTGGGTGGTCCGGGTCGCGATCTTGAGCCTGCTGTTCAACGTCAACTTCACGCTGGTCGCGTATTGGGATCTCTTCGTGCAGACGTGGGGCACCGCAAGCTACATCGCGGCCATCGCCGGCCCGTTCATCGGCCTCGGGTGTGCCTACCTCCTGGTCTCCGGTCTACGGGTCAAAGACGTCGGAATCAGGCATGCCACCGAGATCACCACAGCGGTACGCAACATCGCCCCGATGCTGCTGATGATGATCTTTCCCTTCGGCGCGGATCCGCTGGTTACGGTGTCGATCACGATCCTGAATACCGTCGGGATTGTGGTCGTTCTCTTGTTCGCCCTCCTGTGGAGGCGCGCTGCGTCGCCGGCAGGCAGCACGGCCACAACTCATGCGCCGAACCTCAAAGGTGCCTCTCCGCCACCATCCGTTCACTGACACCCAGCACGGTGATCAGGTGGTGAACGGCCACCCGCCGGCGCTCCGGGCTCAGAAGTTTCGTTCGAGTTCCTGCGTCCATCGAGGGGACCTCGGCGTCGGTGAATGCGTTTGATCGACACGCTTCCGCAGGCTCGCCACGGTCCAATGCTGGACGCCGTCGTGTCCAGCCTGTGCTGGTGCATGTCGCTCGACCCTTGTGCCACGAGGCCACGCCGGGCCGAACCGCGCGTTGGCGGTTGATTGCGTGTCAGATCAGGACGACAGCAGCATTCTTGAGTTAGCCCCTTGCCAGACGGGACTGTTGGAATATCACGTCTTCACTGAGTTCGGTGGCGCACCGTGCCCGAGCGGCAATCAACCGGATCCGAGAGCAGGCAAGTCGGCGTTGTCATGAAGAACGGGAAGAATTGCGGCCGCTACGCATTGACTGGCCGCCGTCGGGGACACCGGCGGAAACCCGGGCGGCCGGTGGGTTCACGACCGCGATGAGCGCAGGGAACGGATCCCACGGTCAGGAACGGGTGACCCGCGACTGCAACGGGCTCACGGTGCGGCCGCGCGGATGCTCGGCTCAAGGCCCGTGGAGGGGTGTCCCCAGTCGTGGCCCGGATGCTCGACCGGGCCTTCCGGCCCGGCGCCGTGATGGCGCCGGCGACGGTGGCGGCCGCACGCGAGCGCCGTCAGCCGCCAGCGGTTCGCCCCGGTGGGAAACTCAGCGCCATGCGGACCGGCCCCCGGCATCGCCTCATGAATGCCTTTGGCCCGTCACCGACTTCGGGTCGGAACTGCGACCCAATTTTCTGCCGGCCCAGGCAGCACCCGTTTCACAACATCAGTCAGGGTGACTATTCCTTTGAAATGTCCTGTTGCTTCCACCACCGCCAAGTGGGCGCTGTGCTCGCGCATCTGTCGCAGCAACTCATAGATGGGTGTCGTTGCCTCAACCGTGAACGCCGCCCTCGCATACTGGGCGGCCGGCGCAGCGCGATCGGCCAGTAGAGTGTCGCGGACGTGTACCACGGCGGGGCGCCGGCCGGCAGCATCCCTCAGAAGAACGCGCAAGTGACCGGACTGCTGCGACACGTCCTGTACGTCCGCAACGGTGGCGTCGGGCGCCACCTGAGTGGCCTTTGAAACGGGCACGGTGATCTGGTCGACGGTGAGGGATTGCAGCTCGATCACCTCGGTGATCTGCGAGCGCAGCGCGGGTTCGAGGACACCGACCTGGCTCGAGTATTCGACGAGATTCCGGATGGTCTCGGCGTCTCGACCGCCGACCGCCGCCTTGTCAACCGGTTCAACGCCTGTTCTCGCGACGAGGCGGTTGGCGATCTGATTGACCCACGACAAGAACGGGCGGAACAATCGGATGACGGCGCGCGACGGGATCCCGATGATCGTGGCGGCTCGTTCGGGGTGCGCGATCGCCCAGGACTTGGGCGCCATCTCGCCGACCACCAGGTGCAAGAACGTGACGAACAGCAGTGACAGGGCGAACGCCGCACTGCCTGCCAGCCATTCCGGAATACCCCAGGTCGCCAACAGCGGTCCGAGCCACTGGTCGACCGCGGGTTTGGTCACGGCGCCGAGCGCAAAGGTACAGGCCGTGATGCCCAGCTGGGCTCCCGCAAGCATGATCGTCAGTTCGTTCATACCGCGGAGTGCTGCCCGCGCAGACCGGCTTCGGGGAGCCCGCGCTTCCAGGCGATGACGGCGCGCGCCGAGCAGGGCGAATTCGATCACCACGAAGAACGCGCTCAACACGATCAGGGCTGTGGTGACCATTGTGACGGTCCACGCACTCATCGGTCGACCTTCCCGTCGGCGACGACAGCTTCCGCACCCTGGCCGTCGTCCGGCGTCTCCTCGTGCAGCCGTACCCGGAGTTCGCTGGGCACGTGCCGGTCGATGCGGCTCACCTCGACCACCAAAGACCTGCGCGGAGGGGTGTCCTGGACAAGATCCGAGGCGATGGCCGGAAGCTGGATCCACACCGTGTCTCCCAGGGCGGGAAGCCTGCGTCCTTGGGCGATGGTCAGGCCGGCGAGCGTCTCGTGGTCGCCCCGGGGCAGGTCGCGTCCGATGATGCGTTCGACCTCATCGACCTGGAGATCGCCGTCCATGATCCACGTTTCGTCGGCGGAGCGTTCCGCCCCGGCGGGAGCCTCGGGATGATGCTCGTCGGTGATCTCTCCGACAAGCTCCTCGGCCAGGTCCTCAACCGTCACCACACCGGTGAAACCGCCGTACTCGTCAATGACACAGGCCAATTCGTTGCGGGTCCGCGTCAGGTGATCGAGCGCGTCCGGCAGCGGCATGACCGTCGGCACGACCAAGGGCAGCCTCATGATGTGGGTGACCGCCCGCTGGTCGTCCGGTTCCTGTGACAAGACCTCGGCGAGGTGGACGACGCCGATGGGTTCGTCCCGTTCGCCCAGCACCGGATAGCGGGTGTGCGCGTGCGCCATGCGTACGCGTATCTCCGCGATCGAGGTGTCATGGGAGGCCACGTCAACCTGGCTGCGCGGAACCATCGCATGCTCGACGTCGCGCTCGGGGAAGTCCAGGATCCGATCCAGCAGCAGCGAAAGCTCATCGGGCAGGTCACCGCTCGCACGCGAGTCCTCGATGATGCGCTCGAGGTCCTTCGCCGTGGCGCTGCTGTCGACGTCATGGACGGGTTCCACCTTGAGCAGCCGGAGCACCGCGTTCGAGGACTTGTCGAACAGGGTGATGAGCCACCCGAACATTGCCAGGTACAGGAGGGTGGAACGCGCGAGGCGACGGGCCAGCGGGTCAGGGTTCGCGATCGCCAAATTCTTGGGGAAGAGCTCGCCGAAGATCATCTGCACGACCGTCGCGAGCGCCAGGGCCAGCACCGTGCCGATCGTGATGCCCACCGCGGTCGGCACTCCAGCTCCACCCAGCAGTACTCCCAGCGACTGGCCAATGAACGGTTCGGCGACAAAGCCGACCAGCAGGCCGGTCACGGTGATGCCGAGCTGTGCGCCCGAGAGCATGAACGAGGTTCGTCGGGTCACAGCAAGGGCGCGCTTGGCGGACTCGTCGCCCTTGTCGGCCCTGGCCCGCAGTGTTGCCCGATCCACGGACATGTAAGCGAACTCCTGGGCGACGAAGTATCCGTTCGCCGCGATGATGATGCCCGTCACAACCAGGCCGGCCAGCAGCAACAACAACGTGGCGATCATGCGACCACGGCATCGGCGATTCGTGCCCGCGTGCCAGGCGCGGGGACAGAGAACTCGGGTCGGACAGTGACGGGGTCATTTCTGAATGACCGGACACTCAGTGGGTGCACGGGGAGTTCAACGCCTCCGGGTCGGGAACACCACCAGCGTATAGGCCAGACGTGCAGGTATCCGGCATGCTCGGGGCGCCGTCCCGCGACCGCCGGGTCAGCCGTTGGGTGATGGCCGGTCGGGGCCCAAGACGCGGCGTGGCCGCAGGGAAAGGAAATGCTCCGGCGGTTGCTGGCGCTGGGCGGTACCGACCCGGACCGGAACCTGATCTGGAACCGGCTCACCGACTGCTACATGCACTGCGCCGACTGTGAGGTCACCCAGCTGCGCCGGCTCGCCTGGACCGTCCACGCGTGGCAACCATCGATCATCGAAGGTCTAGTCACCGGGATCAGCAACGGCCGCACCGAGGGGTACAACAAGATCGTCAAGCACGTCGGCCGGACCGCGTTCGGCTCCCGGAATACCGAAATCACAAACGCCGCATACGATTCGCCGGCACCCGCGCATCCCGCCGGGCGTCAACCAGAACCCAGCTCCCCTGCCAACTCTGAAGAGCCCGGTTGACAGTCCAGATCTGGTCGTCGTCGCAGGTGCGGAAGACGGCGGCGAGGTGAATCACCGCGGTCACACCTTTGTACTGCTGCCGGCAATGAGTCGGGGTGAGGATGTCGCCCTCGGCGCGCTCGACACGATCGGGAAGTTCCCTTCCAGGCCGGACGAGGGCACGGCATTCGATGCCCGCGGAATCGGTCACACACGACGCCGCGATCCCCGGCCTCGAGACGATGGACGAGGACCAGGCGTACCGGGCGATGGACCTGCTCGTCGAAGCGGACGCGCAGGCCAAGGTGCAGCAGGCGGTGTTCTTCGCGGTCGCGGACCTGCGGCCTGTTCACCTTTCGCCGCCAAGGCGGCAAGCGCGCCGCTGAGCAGGCTGGCACCGATGCAGACACCCAGTGTGTTCACCTTGTCGACCTTGCAGATCCTTTGCGCGACGTCGATGGCGGGCAGCACGCCCAGTTCGAGATAGTCCTCCCAGACGAACCGCTGCTGCTCTGGGCCGGCGTTGCGCCAGGACACCATGAACCGCGTGCCCCTGCGCCACCAGGTATCTCACCAAGGAATTCTCCGGCCGGAGGTCGAGGATGTCGTACTTGTTGGCGCACGGCGGGATGATCACCAGCGCCGCTGGAACACCTTCGCCGTGGTGGGCGTACTGGATGAGCTGGATCAGCTCGTTCTGGAAGATGACCTTCCCCGGTGTGACAGCGAGGTTGCCGCCCACCTCGAAGGCGGCGTCATCGGTCATCGACACCCGCCCCTTTGCGAGGTCCTCGGTGAACAGGCGCATGCCAGCGGCACAGGACCGCTGACATGCCCACCGCCACTGACACCCGTCAATGCGAAACTCCCTGCCGAAATGGCCAAGCTGGGTCGGTTGCCGGTGAGGCCGATCGTCACAACCGATGTATGGGCTGACCTGGATGGGGCCGGGCTGCCGGCGAGGAGGCAGGCGTCGAAGGGTTGCGGGTGATCGTCTCCGCGCTGCTTCGGCAGCTCGCGGGGCGTCGGCCGAGGACGATCAAGCGGATGGCCGGCTGCTATTGGGAAGGGAACCCGGATGGTCGCGTTGGGCGTCGTTGCGGTGGCGCTGTTCATCGCCGGTCTGTTCACCCGGGCGAAGCTGACCGGCAGGTACTCGGCGGCGACAGAACACACCATGCTTGCCCTCGGCATTGGGGTGTTCGCCACGTTGCTCGCCTACCTCGGCTTCGACTACCCGGCATTGGAGGCGCTGGGCATTGGCGGGCTATGGGCCCTGGTCATGGTGGCGATGCCACTGGGCAACCTGGTCCGTGACCGCAGCGGGCGTTCCCTGCCGTAGCCCAACCGTCGCGGTAGCCGGGAGTTCGGGCGGCACCACCCCACCAGACCGGCAACACCGCTGACGGTTCGGCAACGCTGGTGACGCCGCCCACACAGTGCGCCCGTTTCGTCCTCTTCGCCTTACAGTTGCAGATCATTGCAATTGCATGGCCGTCGACGCCGGCAAGACCGCGCGGACCGGCCTGCGGTCGGGCGGGAGGGACGGTGGCGCCGATGTGCAGCCGATCGCACCGATGAGCATGCCGCTGTACCAACTCAAGGCGGAGTTCTTCAAGACGCTCGGTCACCCGGCCCGGATCAGGGTGCTGGAGCTGCTCGGCGGGCGCGAGCATGCAGTGTCGGAACTGTTGCCCGAGATCGGCGTGGAGCCGGCGAATCTGTCCCAGCAGCTGGCGGTGCTGCGTCGCGCGGGCCTGGTCGAGACCCGTAAGGAAGGTTCCGCCGTCTACTACTCGCTGTCCAGCCCCGAGATCGCGGAGCTGCTGCGGGTTGCCAGGGTGATCCTGACCGAGGTGCTCACCGGGCAGGTGGGGCTGCTCGAGGATCTGCGCGCCACTGCGCGACGGAGCGCCCCGCAGCTTCGCACCGGGACCGATTCTGCTGCGCGAACCGCGACAGCCCGCACTGCCCGATCCCTGGACGAGGGGAGGTGAAGCATGCGTGATCTGTGGCGCAAGATCCGAGCGACCGGTCGGGTGGCCGAACCGGCCCCCGCCGCGCCCGTCGACACCCTGCTTCCGCCCGCCGCCGCGACCCGCACCAGCCTCGACGGTTCGCTGCAGTTGCGGCATGTCGACACCGGATCCTGCAATGGGTGCGAGATCGAGATCGGCGCGGCCTTCGGCCCGGTGTACGACGCAGAGCGCTACGGCGCACGGCTTGTCGCGTCACCCCGTCACGCAGATGCCCTCCTGGTGACAGGCCCGGTCACCCGCAACATGGTCGAGCCGCTGCGGCGCACCTACGACGCGGTGCCCGGCCCGAAGCTCGTCGTGGCAGTGGGCGATTGCGCCCGGAACTGCGGCGTATTCGCCGGTGCGTACGGGGTCGCCGGGCCGGTCGGCGCCGTGCTGCCGGTCGATCTGGAGATCGCCGGCTGCCCGCCACGTCCGGAGGCCATCGTGGCGGCCCTGCGCAGCATCACCGGCCGATGAACACCGTCTCGGCCGGCCTGCTGCTGGTACTGATCGCCGGGATCGGCAGTGCTGTCGCCGCCCTGCTGGCGCCGCGGGCGCTGCGGCCCCGGATCGCCGGGCTCGGCGTCGCGGCGCTCGGCCTCGCCGCCGTGGTCGCCGGCGTCGCGGCAATGGCCGGGCAGACGATGACGCTCGTTCTTCCCGAGTTGCTGCCGTTGTCGGGCCTGATCTTTCACGTCGACCCGCTCGCCGGATTCTTCATCGCCGTGACCGGCGGCGTCGCGGTCGCCGTCGGTGTCTACGGGACCGGTTACGCCGTACACGGCTTGACCGCACGGTCGTTCCAATCAGTGGTGCCGCTGTTCGTGATGTCGATGGTGCTGGTGCCGGCCGCGGCGAGCGTCGGGACGCTTTTGCTCTGCTGGGAACTGATGGCCCTGACCTCCCTCATCCTGGTGCTCGCCGAGCACCGCCGACGCGCCGTCGTCGCATCGGCGGGCCGCTGGTACGCCGTCATGACGCAACTCGGAACGGTCGCCATCGTCATCGGGCTGGTCACCTTCGCCGCCGACGCCGCCGGCACGTCGTTCGCAGCACTCAGGGCAGCCGGTGTCACGTTGTCGCCGACGACGGCGGCGGTGGTGTTCCTGGCGACCGGCATCGGGTTCGGCGCGAAGGCGGGGATCCTGCCGCTGCACGCCTGGCTGCCGCGGGCGCATCCGGAGGCGCCCAGCAGCGTGTCCGCGCTGATGTCCGCTGCCATGGTCAATCTCGGCGTCTACGGCATCGTCCGGGTCGGCTTCGATCTGCTCGGTGGGGGGACCGGGTGGTGGTGGATCCTGGTGCTGACCCTGGGCGCCGTGTCCGCCATCTACGGGATCCTGCAGGCGGCCATCGGGACGGACCTCAAGCGGCTGCTCGGTTACTCCACGACGGAGAACATGGGACTGGTACTGGTCGGGATCGGCGCTTCCGGAATGTTTCTTGCAGCCGGCCAGGCGCTGCTGGCCGGCCTGGCGATGACGGCTGCCCTGTTACACGTGGTCAACCACGCAGCGTTCAAGACACTGCTGTTCCAGGCCGCCGGCTCTGTCGTCGCCGCAACCGGGCATCGGGATCTGGACGAGCTCGGCGGCCTCCGCACCGGGATGCCCGCCACCACCGGCGCTTTCGGACTCGGCGCGCTCGCCGCATCGGCGCTGCCGCCCGGCGCGGCCTTCGTCAGTGAGTGGTTGTTGTTGCAGGCGTTGATCCACGGGCTGCCGGCGGCCGACACCACGGCCGCCATCGTCCTGCCGTTGGCGGTGGCGGCGGTGGCGCTGACCGCGGGTCTGGCGGTGGTGACGTTCGTGAAGGCCTTCGGGGTCGGCTTCCTCGCCCGCCCCCGCAGCCCGGAGGCGGTGGCCGCGACCGAGAGCCCCACCGGGATGCTGGCCGGGATGGGCATCGCCGGCGCGGTCTGCATCGCCCTGTCCCTGCTGCCGACGGCGGTACTGCCGGCGATCGGGCGGCTGGCTGGCGGCATCGTCGACGGCGGCGACCCGCTGACCGTCCGCAACCTGACCATCGACCTGGACGGGGTCGCCGGGTCGTTGTCGCCGCTGCTGCTGGGCGTCTCGTTGACGGTCGCCGTCATCGCGGCGCTGGCCGCCGTCCGGGGCGTCGCCGGCCGGCGGGCTGCCCGTCAGGCACGGCTGTGGGATTGCGGGGCCGGCCCGATGTCGGCTCGGATGGAATACACGGCAACATCTTTCGCCGAACCACTGCAGCGGGTGTTCGACGATGTCGTCGCGGCGGAGCAGGACGTCGACGTCACGCACTACGAGGAATCGCAGTACCTGGTGCGTACCATCGAGTACCGCCGCCGCACCCCCGACCCTGTCGAGAGCCGCTTGTACGCACCGGTTCTCGCCACATTGACCGGTTGGGGTGAGGCTGCGCGGCGGCTCGCGAACGGCAGTGTGCACCGCTATCTGGGGTACGGATTCGCCGCCCTGTGCGCGTCACTGATCGTACTGGTGGTGATCCGGTGACCGCGTTCGGAGTGATCACCGTCCTGCTCCAGCTCGGCATCGTGCTGGTCCTGGCGCCGGTCCTCACGGGTCTGATGCGGCAGGTGCGGGCCAGGATGGAAGGCAGAGCAGGCCCCGGGATCGGGCAGCCCTGGCGGGACCTGCGCAAGCTGCTGCGAAAGGAGTCGATCCGCCCGAAGGGCACCACCGAGGTGTTCCGGTTGGCGCCGCTGGTGCTGGTCGCCACCTGCATCGTGGTGGCGGCCGCCGCCCCGTTCGTGAGTACCGCGTCCGCATTGGATCCGATCGCCGACCTGTTCGCCGTCGTGGCGGTGCTCACCCTGGGCACGGTGGCCATCGCGCTGGCCGGCATCGACACCGGCACCGCATTCGGCGGGATGGGCGCGAGCCGCGAGACCACGATCGTCGCCCTGGTCGAGCCCACCCTGCTGGTGGCGATCTTCGCGTTGTCCGTGCCGGTGGGGTCGACGAACCTCGCCGCCATCGTCAGCGCCGGGCTCGACGATCCGGCCGGGGTGTTCTCGCCGGTCAGCCTGCTCGCCGCGGTGGCGCTGATCGTGGTCATCGTCGCGGAGACCGGAAGGCTGCCGGTGGACAACCCGTCCACTCATCTCGAGCTGACGATGGTGCACGAGGCGATGGTCCTGGAGTACGCCGGACCGGATCTGGCGGTGATCGAACTGGCATCGTCGATGCGTCTGGTGGTCTTCCTCGGACTGCTGGGAAACTTGTTCGTCCCCTGGGGCATCGCCACTTCCGGCACGCCGCTCGCGCTCGCGGTCGGGTGCGTCGCCTTCATCGCCAAGGTGGCGCTGCTGGGCGGTCTGCTGGCCGCCGGCGAGGTCTTCCTGGCGAAACTGCGGCTTTTCCGCGTTCCGGAACTGCTCGCCGGTTCCTTCGTTCTCGGCCTGCTGGCCGTCGCGGCAAGCTTCGTGCTCTCATGAACGCCGGCCTGTCGACCCAGCTGCTGAACATCGCGGCCGGCGCCTTCCTGTTTACGGCGGTGCTGATCCTCTGGCGCCGCGAACTGGCCTCGATCATCGACATCTTCGCGCTGCAGGGCGTGGCGCTCGCCGTGATGGTCGGGGTGATCGCCGTCGACGAGGGCTCCGTCGAGCTGTTCGGGATCGCCGTCGCCGTACTCGTGGTGCGCTCCGGTGCGCTCCCGTGGTTGTTGCGCCGCGCGCTGTCGCACACCGGTGCCACGCGCCGCGAGATCCGTCCGTTGGTGAATGTGGTGACGTCGCTGCTGGCGGCCGCGGCGCTGACCCTGCTGGCGTACGCGGTGTCCCAGCCGTTGGTGGCGCTGGACCCGTCGCCCGCGGCGCACGCCATTCCGGTCGGCATGGCGGTCGTGCTGATCGGTTTCTTCGTCCTGGTGACCCGCCGGCTGGCGTTGTCGCAGCTCGTCGGATTCCTGTTGCTGGACAACGGCATCACCGCTGTCGGTTTCCTCAGCACGGCGGGGGTGAGTGTGATCGTCGAACTCGGCGTGACCCTGGACGTCTTGCTCGTGGTCCTCGTGCTGCAGGTCCTCAAGAGCCGGATCCGCGAGGTGTTCGGCGTGACCGACCTGGACCAACTGCGGGAGCTGCACGACTGATGACGCTCCTGATGATCATGCCGATCCTGCTGCCGCTGCTGGCCGCCGCCGCGCAGCGCCTGCTGCCCGGTCCCGCTGCCAGAGCCCTGCTCGCGCCGTTCGCGGCGGCGGCGGTGCTGGCCGCCGCCATCGGCATTGCCGTGGTGGTGACCGCCGATGGACCGCAGACCGCTGCGGGCCTGCTGCGGGTGGACGCGCTCAGCGCCTTCCTGCTCATCGTGATCGGCGCGGTGTCGCTGGTCTCCGGAGTGGCAACCCCTGCGTACCTCCGCGGGCAACGCACGCTGGGCCGGCGCAATCCCGCGACCGACCGGCAGTACGCCGTGCTCGTCCAACTGTTCCTGGCGATGATGGCGCTGGCCGTGCTGGCCGCCAACCTCGGCGTGCTGTGGGTGTCGGTGGAGGCCACCACCGTGGTGACCGCGTTCCTCGTCGGGCAACGCCGGAGCCGGACGGCCGTCGAGGCCGCCTGGAAATACGTGGTGATCAGCTCCACCGGGATCGCCCTCGCGCTGCTCGGCACCTTCCTGCTGAACTTCGCCTCACTGCACACTGCGGGAGCCGCAGGGCTGGATTGGGCCGGGCTGGTCGCGAGCGCCTCGCAGCTCGACCCCGCGGTCACCCGCATCGCGGTGCTGTTGCTCGTCCTCGGGTTCGGCACCAAGGCCGGGCTGGCGCCCCTGCACGGCTGGCTGCCCGATGCCTACAGCCAGGCACCCGCTCCGGTGTCCGCCCTGATGTCCGGCGTGCTGGCCTCGGTGGGGCTCTACGCGGTGCTGCGGGTCAAGGTCATCGCCGATGCTGCACTCGGTATCGACTTCACCAGGAATCTGCTGCTCGTCGTGGCTCTGGCATCACTGGCCCTTGCCGCGTCCCTGACGCTGGGGCAACGCGACTACACCCGGATGCTCGCGTACTCGAGCATCGAGAACATGGGCCTGATGGCGTTGGGCGCCGCCATCGGCAGCCCGCTGGCCATCGCGGCGGTGCTGCTGCACGTGCTGGGCCACGGGCTGGTCAAGAGCGCGCTGTTCATCGGCGCCGGAAGGATTCTGCAGCTCACCCGAACCACCAGGATCGACGGTGTCCGTGGCCTGGCGGCGCGGGCGCCCGCGGTCGCCGGCGCCTTCGGAGTCGGGATTCTCGCCCTCATCGGGCTGCCGCCGTTCAGCCTGTTCGCGAGCGAACTCGGTATCGCCACCGCGGGCTTCGCTGCCGGGCTCGGCGTCGCGACCACCGCGGCCTTGCTGCTGGCCCTGGTGACGGCCGGCGCGTTGATGGTGCACACCAGCAGGATGCTGCTCGGCTCGGCCGGAGATGGACGCGGTGCGGAACACCCGGCGGTTGATGCCGGCGGAGTGCGGGTCGGCGATGCCGCGGACGCCGGAAGTCGTCGGGCGGCGGACGGCGCGATGGTTGCGGGTGGCGGAGCGGCCGCGGTCGGCATTGCGGTGGCGCTCAGACCCGCACCGGTGCCGGCGCCGGTCGCCGCGCGGTCGGGATCGGACGTCTGGGCGATGGTCGGTGCGCTCACCGTCTGCGCGGTGCTGGGCATCTGGTCGGGACCGCTCGGGACCCTGCTGCAGCAGGCAACAGCCGTCATCACGGGCTTGACACCGTGACCACGGCACCGCACCGCCGGCCCGGCGTCGTCGCCCGCGAGGAGATCACCGCCGCCGAGCTTCCGACGAGGGCCGGAGAACTGCTCGCGCGGGGATTCCGGGTTGCGCTGATCGCCGGGCACGACGACGGCGACGCCTTGCGGGTCGTCTACCTGTTCCTCCGTCCCGGCGCCCACGGGCGCGCCGAACTGCAGCTCACGGTGGACCCCGGGAACCCGCGCATCCCGAGCCTGTCGTCGATCTCGTTCACCGCCGGACGGTTCGAGCGTGAGATGCGTGACCTGCTCGGCATCGTGCCCGAACACCACGTCCTGCCCAGCCGGATGGTGCGGCACTTCCACTGGCCCCGCGGCTGGTACCCGATGCGGCAGTCGGCGGGTGAACCGCCACCGTTCGGTGACGTCGACGGGCCGTTCTCCTTCCGCACCGTCGAAGGTGCCGGCGTGTACGAGATCCCGGTCGGGCCGGTTCATGCCGGCATGATCGGACCCGGTCACTTCCGCTTCTCCGTCGTCGGCGAGACGGTGCTGAACCTCAAGGCCCGGTTGTGGTTCACCCACCGCGGCATCGAGAAGCTCTTCGAGCAGACACTTCCCGAAACATCCGTAGCGCTCGCGGAACGGGTCAGCGGTGACACGTCCGTCGGCCACGCCGTCGCCTTCTGCCGGGCCGTCGAGGACGCGACCGAGATCGACGTTCCTGTTGCGGCGGAGCGGATCCGGGCGGTGCTGCTCGAGCTGGAGCGGCTCTACAACCACATCGGCGACATCGGCGCCCTGTGCAACGACGCCGGTCACGCGATCCTGAACACACACGCCCTGCGGGTGCGGGAGCAACTGCTGCGGATCAACGACGACGTCACCGGCGATCGCCTGCTCCGCGGTGCTGTGCGCGTCGGCGGAGCAGGCGTCCGGACACTGCCCGACCCCTCGGTGCTCCGCGGGATCGCCGACGATGTCGACGAGATCGCGGCACTGGCCACCGGGCACAGCGTCGTCCGGGATCGGTTGGACGGCACCGCCGTGCTGACCAGGGAGCAGGCCGCGGATCTCGGCACGCTCGGCTACGTCGCGCGGGCAAGCGGCCTGGCGACCGACGCCCGGTACGACCACCCGGTGCCGGGTGTGCGGTATCCGGCGCCTCCGGAGGTCCATCCGGGCGGAGATGTGCTGGCCCGCTTCACGCTTCGGGTCGCCGAATTCCGGCACTCGGTGGACGCCATCGCCGCCCTGGTGGGGGAACACGGTGACGTCGACGGCCCCACCGGGGAAGGTGCACCGGAACCGGTCGGATCAACGTCGAGCCATCACCCCGGCCACCGCGCCGGTGTCGGCATCGCCGAGGGCTGGCGCGGCACCATCGTGCACCGCGTCGAGCTGGACGCCGGCGGTGCGCTGACCCGGGTCAAGATCGTCGATCCGTCGTTCTTCAACTGGCCGGCGTTGCCCATCGCCATGCAGGACACGATCGTCCCCGACTTCCCGTTGGCCAACAAGAGTTTCAACCTTTCCTACGCCGGCAACGACCTCTGATCCGCGGCCGCCGGCTCAGGTCAGTGCTGCGCGGCGTGGGTCTCCAGCAGCCGGAGCCAGACTTCGCTCATCGTCGGATAGGACGGCACCGCGTGCCACAGTTGCTCGAGCGTGACCTTGCCGATCATGGCAACCGTGGCGGCGTGCACCATTTCCGCCACATCCGGCCCGACGAACGTCACGCCCAGCAGGGTGTGCGACCCGGCATCGATCACCAGCTTCGCCCGGCCGACGTAGTCGTCCCGCAACAGCGACACGCCGGCCACGTTCGCCATGTCGTACTCCACCGTCTCGACGTCCGCCCCGCCGTCCCGCGCCTGCTGTTCGGTGACGCCGACCGAGGCCACCTGAGGGTCGGTGAAGGTCACCTGCGGCACGGTGCCGGCGTCCGCAAGGTCGGTGTACCGCGGTCCCTCGGCCGGTCGACCCTCCGCCCGGGCGCCAATCACCGCGCCGCAGATCCGGCCCTGGTACTTGCCCATATGGGTCAGCAGGGCCCGGCCGGTGATGTCCCCGACGGCGTACAGCCACGCACCTGGAACCCCCGGCACCGCAAGGTGATCGTCGGTGCTGACGAAACCGTGTGTTCCGCTCACATCCACCCCGACGGTGTCGAGTCCGATGTCCGCGCTGGACGGGGTCCGACCGGTCGCCACCACGATCTCGTCGACCACGACGGTGCGGTCACCGAAGCGCACCGTCACCTCGCCCCCGTGGATGTGGCCCTCCCCGGTGTCCGCGGGATCGACCCGGGAAACCTCGTCAACACTGGCGCCGAGAATGACGCGCGCGCCGCGCTTCTCGAACGCCTCCCGAACCAGGTCACCGGCGAAGGGCTCGTTCCGGGCCAGCAGCGTCGGCGCCGCCCCGATGATCGTCAACTCCTCGACGCCCAGCCCGTGCAACCATCTCGCGGACTCGCACGCGACGACACCGCCGCCGACCACCGCCACCCGCCTGGGGATCTCGTGCAGGTTCGTCACGTCACGCGATGTCCACGGCAGCGCGTCCCGCAGCCCACGGATGTTCGGCACGGTCGCCGTGGTGCCGGTGGCCAGCACGACGGCGTGCCGAGCGTTCAGCACCCGGGTGGTGCCGTCGGCGCCGGCCACCTCGACGGCCTTCTCGCCGGCCAGCCGGCCGTGCCCGCGCACGACGTCGATCCCGGAGCTGTTGGCCCACTGCACCTGGCTGGAGTCGTCGTGGTGGTGGGTGAACGAGTCGCGCCGCTGCAGCACGGCCGGCACGTCGAGGCCACGGTCGCCGACGAGCGCCGCGACGCCCGGCATGTGGCGAGCCGAGTCGAGCACGTCGACGGGTCGCAGCAACGCCTTGCTGGGCATGCACGCCCAGTACGAGCATTCGCCGCCGACCAGTTCGCGCTCGACGATCGCGGCAGTACGGTCGCTGCCCTGGATCGCGTACTGGACGACGTTCTCCCCGGGCGGCCCGCCGCCGATCACGATGACGTCGTAGCTGTCGCGTTCGGTGCCCCTGTCGGCGAGTTCGGCCATGCGAACACGGTAGCCGCCCGTCGCGGACGGACCGGTGTGGCGCGGTCAACCGGTCGACGTGTCCGGCGGCTCGGCCGGTGGCGGATCGTCACGGCCGCCGTGCCGCGATGCGGAGTTGGTGGAGGTGGGCAGCAGGTCGGTGAAGACGAACCCGCCCCGCTGGGTGGTCTCGCCGATCCGGACGCCGACCGGCGCGCGGAAGCCGGGTCCGTTCCAGGCGAAGGTGTGGAACTCGCCGTTCTCGCCGCAGTGGTCGACGCCGTCCGGCAGGGCGCGCAGGAGGTCGTCGTCGAAGTCCCGCCCGGCGAAGCCCGGGTCCAGCTGCGCGCTGTCCACGCAACTGATCCTCGCCCGAATCCCGCTGCGCACCATCTGCGCCGCCAGCGCGGCGGTGTCGCGTCCCCACAGCGGGAACACGGGTTCCAGGCCGCTGCCCTGCAGCTGCCGCTCGCGGTACTCCCGGATGTCCGCGAGGTACAGGTCGCCGAACGCCATCACCGAGACGCCCTGGGCCACAGCAGATGTCACGAGCTCGGACATCAGCGCCTCGTACCGCTCGTTCGGGCACGGCCAGGGCAGCGCGACGGTCCGCAGGGGCAGTCCGACCGCATCCGCCTGCTGCTGCAGCAGGTCGCGCCGGACGCCGTGCATGGCGACCCGGTCGGCGGCGGCGTTGATCGTGGTGACCAATCCGACCACGTCTACCTCGGCCTGCTCGCGGAGCACCGCGAGGCTGAAGGCACTGTCCTTGCCGCTGCTCCAGGACAGCCAGGCGGTGGGCCGGGTCATGACGCGAACAACGGCTTCAGGCCGTCCAGGACCCGCGCCACCCCGAAGTCGAAGGCGCGCACCGCATCCCAGGCGGCACCCTGCTCGCGACCGGCGCTGGTCCCGACCCGGACGGCCAGCGGGTAGCGCGCCGGATCGAGAACGCGGACGAGCAGCGGGCCGGCGTCGTCCCACCACTGCCGCTCGGTCAAGGCCGAGGCGCGCCGCACCTGCTCCGCCGCTGCGGCGGTGCGCGCCCAGTCCCGGACGAACGCGAGCGTCCAGGCCAGTGCCGCGTCCATCGTGACGTCGTCGAGGCCGTGGTCGTCGAACGCGGACAGTTCCCGCTCGTACTTGGCGATGGCGCCCGGCCCGAGCGGCGGCCGGGTGGTGTCGACGGTCGCGACCCAGGGGTGCCGCTCGTACAGGTCGCGGTTGGCCTCGATGACGGCCCGGACCCGGGTCCGCCACGAGCGTCCCCGCCGTCCCGACCCGGCGGGCATCTGCACGTAGGCCTCGTCGAGCATCAGCTCGACCAGCTCGTCCCGGCCGGGCACGTAGGTGTAGAGCGTCATCGGCGCCGAGCCGAGGGCGGTGGCGACCCGGCGCATGCTGACCGCATCCATGCCCTCGGCATCGGCCAGCGCGATGCCGGCCGCCACCACCGCGTCCAGGCTGAGGCCCTGCTGCGGTCCTCGGCCGGGGCCCGACCCGGGCAGCTCGCCACGCCAGAGCAGGGTCAGCGTGCGCGCCGGATCGGCGGCGCCGGACCGGGCAGGTGTCATGGCCGACATTCTGCACGCTGATCCCCTGGTTGTCCGTACGGTGTACGTAGTACGGTGTACGCAGTACGGTGTACGGAGTCAGTCCGACGGCGTTGTCCCGACGGCGTTGTCCCGACGGCGTTGTCCCGACGGCGTCATCCACACAGACGGAGGAAGCATGCAGATCACCGGAACGGCCCTGAGCCTGAACGTGGCGGACCCGGCCGCGTCCGCGCGGTTCATGATCGACCACTTCGGCTTCCAGCAGGCGATGGCCGCCGACGGCTTCGCCTCGCTCACCCGACCCGACGCCGGCATGAACCTGGTGTACCTGGTCGTCGGGATGCCGACACTGCCGCAGGATCAGCGGGACGTGCCCGCACAGGGCCAGATCATCGCCTTCGTGGTGGACGACCTGGAGGGAGAACTGTCCCGGCTGCAGGGCGAGGGCGTGGAGATCACCATGCCGCTCACCGCCGAGGGGTGGGGTGAGCGGGCCTTTCAGGTCCGTGACCCGAACGGCATTATCGTGCAGCTGGTGGACTGGAACGGGCCGACGGCCGAGCAACATGCCGAATCGGCCGGCGTCGGCTGATCGGGCCGTCCGGGTTGATCGGGCCGTGCGGGCTGACCGCCGACTGAGCTGACTGGCGTGGCAGCCGGCACCGGCGACCGCTCAGCCGTTGCTGCGCCGGGCGTCCGCCAGCGCGGCGGTCAGCTCGTCACGGTTGAGCCGAGGACCGTAGGCCGGGGTGTCCGGCTGGAACCGCCACCCCTGCGCGAGGGGGCCGGCGTCGACCACGTCGTATCCGAAGCTGTCGAGCAGGGCCGTGACGACCGCCTTGGCGTCGACGTCGTCCCCGGCGATGGCCAGCGCCCGACGGTTCGGGGTACCCGCCGGCTCACCCTGTGACGCCAGGTCGGCGGAGGTGATGTGGTTGAACGCCTTCACCACCGTCGACTGCGGCAGGTGTTGCTGCAGCAGTTCGGCACTGGTGGTGGATTCGTCGTCCAACTCGGCGATGTGCCCGTCCCGCTGCCAGTAGTAGTTGTTGGTGTCGATGACGATCTTGCCGACCAGCGGCTCCACCGGCACGCTCTTGTACGCCTTGAGCGGAATGGTCACCACCACCAGCTCGCCGGTCTCCGCCGCCTCCTGCGCGGTGGCCGCCGAGGCCGGCGGCCCCAGCTCGGCGACCAGCCCGGCGAGCGTCTCCGGCCCGCGAGAGTTGCTGAGCACCACCTTGTTTCCGGCCGCAACGGCCAGTCCCGCCACCGCGCTGCCGATGTTGCCACTACCGATCAATCCCAGCGTTGTCATGCCTGCGGACAACCGGATACGGCGCCGGGATGTTCCCGGCGCGCTCGGCGAGCGTGCGCCCGCGCCGCTCGCTGATCGGCACCGGATCAGCGGAGTAGCCTGTTCTGTCGGCCTCGTGCGCGTCCACCGCGTACCGGCCGGACTGGGGACCCGGCCGTGTCATCGCCCGTGATGATGACGGAATGGAACGAGGAAGGGCAGGCGTGACAGAGACCGACCGAACGGCCCGCGCGGTCGCGCCCACCTCGAACGGGGGCGGCACCGGTACCGGCAGCGGCGCTGCGAACGGTCCCGGATCAGCCGTCGCCGAGGAGCAGCAACACATCTCGCTGCTGTACCGGCGACTGGACGAGCTGCGCGCCGAACGCGTCGCGCTGCGTGACCGGTACATCCGGCACAGCGACAACACCCCGGGCGGCCGGGTGGAACGCGACGTCGCGTTCGCCAGCCACGCCGCGGCCGTGCAGGCGCTCAACGCCGCCGAGGATCGGCTGTGCTTCGGGCGCCTGGACCCGGTCGACGGCGAATCGATGCACATCGGCCGGATGGGCATCTTCGACGACTCCGGTGAACACCGCCAGCTGCTGATGGACTGGCGCGCCCCGTCGGCACGACCCTTCTACGTCGCCACCGCGGCCAACCCGCTCGGCCTGCGGCGGCGCCGCTACATCCGCACGCGCCGGCGGGTGGTGGAAAGCGTCAACGACGAGTTCCTGGACCTCAGCGACCCGGAAATGGCCGCCGCGGCCGCCGCGGCACCGGTGGGGCCGGCCGGGGAGGCGGCACTGCTCGCCGCCGTGCAGGCCCCGCGCACCGGCCGGATGGCCGACATCGTCGCCACCATCCAGGCCGAGCAGGACCGCATCATCCGCGCCGACCAGGCCGGGATCATGGTCGTTCAGGGCGGCCCCGGCACCGGCAAGACCGCGGTCGCGCTGCACCGCGCCGCCTACCTGCTCTACAACCACCGCGCACAACTGGAGCAACGCGGGGTGCTGATCATCGGGCCGAACCCGACGTTCCTCGGGTACATCAGCCAGGTACTGCCATCGCTGGGTGAGAACGCAGTGGTGCTGTCGACCATCGCCGACCTGTTCCCCGGCGTGCAGGCCAGGGGCAGCGACGAGCCGCGGGTCGCCCGGATCAAGGGCCGGACCGCGATGGCCACCGTGCTGGGCAACGCCGTGCTGCACCGGCAGTCATTGCCCGCACATACCGTCCGGGTCCGGTTCGACGGCGCCCCGGAGGGCCGGCTGCGGCTGGACCGCGCGCTGCTCGGCGCGGCACGGGACCGGGCCTGGGCGTCGCGCCGGCCGCACAACAAGGCACGGCCGGTCTTCGTCAAGCGGGTGATCGACGGCCTGGTCCCCCAGGTCGCGGAACGGCTCGGCCGCGGGCCGGACGGCGAAACCCTGGCCACCCGCGACGATCTCGACGCCATCCGGCAGGACCTGCTCGAGCACGAGGGCCTACGGGACGCGCTGCGCGACATCTGGCCGCTGCTCACCGCCCAACGGCTGCTCGGCGACCTGTACGCCTCACCGGAGCGGCTCGCGTTCGCCGCGGAATCGCTCAGCGCGGCCGACCGCGCGGTGCTCGCCCGACCGGACCGGCCGCGGGACTGGACGCCCGCCGATGTGCCGCTGCTGGACGAGGCGGCCGAGATCCTCGGCCCGATCGACGCCGGCAATCGACGCGCTGCCGCCGCGGACCTGCGGTACGCCACCGAGGTGGTGGACATGATGGGTGGTGGCGAATTCGCCGACGATTCCGACCCCGACGAGGTGGGGCTGGTCAGCATGGTCAGCGCGGCCAATCTCGCCGAGTTGCACGCGGAGGCCGTCGACTGGACGTCCACCGCGGAACGGGCTGCGGCGGACCGGGAATGGACGTACGGCCACGTGATCGTGGACGAGGCGCAGGAACTGTCCGCGATGGCGTGGCGGATGGTGATGCGGCGGTGCCCGATGCGCTCGATGACGTTGGTCGGTGACCTGGCGCAGACGTCCGACCCAGCGGGGGCGTCGTCCTGGACACGGGTGCTGCGGCCCTACGCGCGGCAGGGTTTCCGGGTCGAGGAGCTGACGGTGAACTACCGCACGCCCGCGGAGATCATGACGGTGGCCGAGCCGGTGCTGGCCGCGATCGATCCCGCGCTGACCGCGCCCAGTTCCGTCCGGGACGCCGGGATCGCACCGTCCCACCGGCGGGCCGACCCGCGCACGCTGCCCGCCGAGGTCGCGCAGGCCGTACTCGACGACGAGGACCTGGACAGCAATGGAACGCTCGCGGTGATCGTGTCGCGCGGCCGCCGGGCGGCTGTCGAGGAGGCCGTCCTGCGTTCGCAGCGGCCGGCGGCGACGAACGGGTCTGCGGCGGCGGAACCGCCCGGCTTGTTCGAGATGGACACCGAGGGGACGGATCTGCGGCGGCACGTCGTGGTGCTCACGGTCCCGGAGGCCAAGGGCCTGGAGTTCGACAGCGTCGTGGTCGCCGACCCCGGCGGGATCATCGCCGAATCGGAGCGGGGCCTTTCCGACCTGTACGTCGCGCTGACCCGCAGCACCCAGCGGCTGGCGGTCGTGCACACCGGCGAGTTGCCGGTGGTGTTGCGGCGGCTGGCGGACGTGGCGGCGTAGCCCCGTCTGCGCTTGATGTGCGGCGTCGAGGCGACGAAGGGACCGATGGTCGGTCGAGCTGAGGACTGGAGGAGTTGCGATGGCCTTCACCGGGTTCACCGTCGCCGAACGCGCCTACCTGGCCGGCCAGCGGCTGGGCCGGCTGGCCACCGTGTCGCCGACCGGGGTGGTCGGCAACGCCCCGGTGACGTTCTTCGTGCACAGTGACGACACCCTCGACATCGGCGGTCAGCGGATGGGGACGACCAAGAAGTTCCGCAACGTCGCCGCCGGGTCCCGGGTCGCCTTCGTCGTGGACGACCTTCGGCCCGGTCCCGGCTGGAACCCGCGGTACCTGGAGGTCCGGGGGACCGCAGAGGCGTTGTCGGATGTGGAGCCGCCGGCGCCGGGCTTCTCCCGGGAAGTGATCAAGATCCACCCGGACTGGGTGCGGTCCTTCGGGCTCGACGACCCGGCCTGACCGACCGGCCGCTCCGCCGGGCCCCGTCGGTGCGGCTCGGGCGGTGCGCTGCCGGGCGGTGAAACACAACGTTGACACCGCGGTGCTTGCCGCTGCGAGCCGGCGGATCGGCGTTCGGTTCCCGACCCGATCGGCGCGCGCGGCGATGACCGTCGTGATGGGCGCGGCCGGGTTCGTCGTTGCGGCGCTGGGCATCGACAACATCGACAGCTACGAGGCCTTTCTCCTGGTGATCGCGTACTGATCGGCCCGTGGCTCGGCGTGGTGTTCGCCGACCGGCTGGTGCGTCGGGTGCGGCCGGGCGAATCCGTGACGGGGGACCCGACCTACCGCAACCGGGCGGGCGCGCCGTCCATGCTGCTGGCGGGTGCGCTGTCCATCTGGTTGTTCTCCAACCAGGCCAGGCACGTGGGCACGGTGCCGTCCGCAATCCCGGCCATCGGCGATCTGACGTTCGAGGTCGGCTTCCTGCTGGCGTTCTGCCCGTACGCGGTTCTGCATCGCCCGCTGGCCGGACCGATTGGGCGGACTGCCGCCACGCCCGCCACGGTGTCGGACGCACCCGCGGGCTGACCAGGGCAGGAGGTGGCCGAGCGGGCGGCAGCTCGGTGCGCGGGCCGTCAGACCGGACGGGGCCGCGGCCGCAACCGCACGCCCGGCATCTCCGGCGCCGGCAATGGATGACCCGGGTAGGACTCGACCCGCCCGAACGCCGTGGACGGCGGCTCGCCGGCGGCGAACGCAGCGATCTCGAATTGCCACTGCTGCCGGAACTGCACGACCTCATCGTGCGAGCGGCCGATGAAGTTCCACCACATCACGATCTCTTCATCGAGCGGCGCACCACCGAGTACCACGACCCTCGCCGGGATGGCGCCACAGGTCAGTCGCAGCGCGGCGGTGCCGGGTGGCAGATAGGCCAACGCGGTGCGCTCGACAGGGACGCCACTCACCGTGACGTCACCGGCGTCGACGAGAACCCCGTGCTCGTAGGACGTCTCCAGCGGCAGCTCGACGGACGAACCGGGCTCCAGGGTGACCTCGGCACCCAGCAGCGGCGAGTAGATGGACGCCGGTGACGCCACCCCGAGCCACGACCCGACGAAAACCCTGCAGCGGTAGCCCGGGCCCGCGGCCTCGGCCGGCAGCACGTGTTCGAATGCCGGCGCGGTGTCCCGGTGCACCTGCGGCAAAGCGACCCACAGCTGAACGCCGTGCAGCACGGAGGTGCTGTCGGTGGACACCTCGGAGTGCGAGATGCCGCGGCCGGCCGTCATCAGGTTGAGCTCGCCCGGCCGCACCAGCGCCTGCGAGCCGACGCTGTCCCGGTGCTCGATCTCGCCCTCGAAGAGCCAGCTGACCGTCTGCAGGCCGGTGTGCGGGTGCGGCGCCACGGTCATCCCGCCGCTCTCGGCGACCAGTTGTGGCCCGTAGTGGTCGGCGAAACACCACGCGCCGATCAGCGATCTGGTCTTCTGCGGCAGCGTGCGGCGCACGGTCATCGCCCGCAGGCCACCGAGCGGGACCTCCCTGGCGGTCAGGATCTCCAGCGATCGGGCCGGAACCTCGGTGACCGGGTCGGCGTCGTGGTCGACCGGGCGTCCCCGCGTCACGTCATCGGCCCGGCTCCTGCAGATGATCTCGTCCGGGTGGAGGTCGACGTTGGTCACCGGACGAGGCTAGCCGCACCGCGCCTGCCGGGCACGTGGCAAGGGCCGCCGCAACCACGCGACCCATGCCGAGCGGGCCGACAAAGCGGGGACAGCTCGTGCCGGCCGGCCGCGTTCACCGCGCGCTGCTGCCGAGAGGCCGCCGACGAGCGGATACCTGGTGCGGTCAGCCGACCCGGACGCCGACGTCCACCATGTTCACCCGCAGCAGCAGCGCGGCCTCCGGGCCGATGACGCCGTCGACCAGCGTCAGGAGCCGGTCCACGAAGGCTGCGCCGTGGGCGATCTCGATCGTGTCGGCGAGGTGGTGGGCGATCTCGTGCAGGATGACGAGCTCGCGCAGGGCCCAGGTGGAATGCGCCCGATGCCCCGGCACCGCCATGATCGCGCCGGGGCGCAGATAGTGCGCCTGCGCGCCACCGGCCCGCTCCCGCACGGTCACGGACGTCGAGGCCCGCCGCCAGGTGTTGCGCACCCAGCGGAGCGCAAGGACCTGGTCCACATAGTGCTGGACGGCCTCGATCGACCCGAATCGGCGCTCCACCGGTAGCACCAGATGGGATCCGGCCACCTCGACGACAGGGAACTCCGCCGATCGGTCGAAGATTCGCTGGACCAGATGTTCGGCCTCGTACACCTTCGAACGCTGGAAGTCCCGCAGCACCTGCGCGCTCTGCCTGGCCGTCATCCGGCCCGCCGCCCTGGTCCGCGCGGCAGTCGTCCGGCCGGACCGGATCTGATCCGCCCGGACCTCATCGGCCGGGACCTGGTCGATCCGGGACACGTCCGTGCGGGCCTGCTCCGGCAGGGTGCGGATCGGCGGGGCGCCCTCCGCGGCGAGTGCGGCGGTGCGGGTGCGACCCCTGCCGCGGCGATCGGTGGACGCCCGGCCGTCGGCGGTGCCGCGATCGCTCGCGCGGTCGTCATCGAGTCGCGCACCAGCCCCCTGGTCGGACGGGCGGTCGTCGCTCGTTGGGACCGCAGGTCTGTCACCGGTCCGGCGAACCGGCGTCCGGCCCCTGACGGAACTCCCGGTCGTTTCCCCGTCCACCCGGGTCGAAGTCCTGCGCGCCGCCACCAGAGCCGCCCTTCCTTGCGCCGTACCGAGGCCTGAGAACGCCAGCCGACATCCTGCCAGCAGTCATCAGTAGCCGATCCCCGCCCGGTGGCCACCGATCGCCTGTTCGGCGCCGAGCCTGGCGAGCCGGCCGGCTTCATCTCCGGCGCGGCGGCTCCGCTCTGAGTACCCACTTGTGGCACGATGACCCGCCCACGACCCCCGGGCCGTCGAGTGGGCCCGGTAGTGGTCGAGCAACTCCACCTCCTTGTTGCGGAGCACCAGGGCGACCCCCGACCGGTCGGACGGCGGCAGCTGCGCCACCATGTCCTGCTCCGCCTCCTGCCGTGCCTGGCTCAACCGCGCACCGATGCGCGCGGCGAAGGCCTCCTGGAAGTTGATCCGTGCCGTGGTCGCGTGCACCGGCCGGTCCTGGTACTCGTAGCCCTCGATCCACCGGCCGAAGCGGCCCGGCCGTGCCACCTTCACCTTTCTGCTCACCATCTCCCGGGCGTAGTCGCCGGACTTGATGTAGCCGTCGGACGCCCGCACCATCTGGACGACCAGCGAGGCGTACAGCGTCTGCACCATGTCGATGTCGGTGTCGAAGCCGTAGGCGTAGACCCGTGACGAATCGCGCGCGATGTCGCAGGTCAGGTTGTTCGCCCGGCCGATCGCCAGGAACAGCTGGACGTAGGTGCGCAACCCGCGCTTACCCGACTCGCCGATGACGATCGCTCGCTGGGTGGGCACGGCGCGCCGCTCCCGCCGTTCGGTGTGCGCCCGGGCGACCGCGAGGTCGACCGACGCCAGCGTCGCCAACCGCTGTGCGGCCTGCAGGTAGGCGTCGGCCTCGTGCTCGTTGTCCGTGCCCTCCGCCTTGCGCAACAACGCCGCAATCCGGGTCAGATCCTTGTCGCTCACCGCGGTACTCCCCGAGTCGTCTCAACTGGCCTGGCCCAGCTTGCCAGCGATGGCCGACAGGCCACCCGATCTGTCCACACCGCGGGGCAGGTGAGCCGGAACGCACTCACAACGCCGGTGCGACCGGCTGGTCGCCGCCGCGGGATGACGCCGTGTCCGCTGGTCGTCGGCGTGCCCAGCGCGGCGAGTAGCGGTCGGCACTTGTCCGCTACAGACGGCATGCTGAGCCGATGACGGACGTCGGTGGCACCTGGGGCACCTCGGGCCGGCTGTTACGACTGCTCTCGCTGTTGCAGGTTCGGCGCGACTGGCCGGGCGGTGCCCTCGCCGAGCGGCTGGCCGTCAGCCCGCGCACCGTCCGCCGCGACGTCGACCGGCTTCGGGACCTGGGCTATCCGGTCAAGGCCACCAAGGGGCCGGACGGCGGGTACCGGCTCGATGCCGGCACCGAGCTGCCACCGCTGCTGTTCGACGACGAACAGGCGGTGGCGGTGGCCGTCGCCCTGCAGACCGCGACGTCCAGCGTCACCGGCATCGAGGAGGGCGCGCTCCGGGCGCTGGCCACCGTCCGTCAGGTGATGCCGGCCCGGCTCCGCCAACGCGTCGATGCGCTGCGGGTCACCGCCGTCCCGCGGAACCGCGCCGACCTGCCGACCGTCGACACCGAGCACCTGATCGCCATCGGCACCGCCGTCCGCGCTCGTGAGGTGCTCCGCTTCGACTACGCCGCACCACAGCGGAACGCGTCGGGAGGAACGGCTGAGCGCGCGCCCCGGCAATCGCCGAGGCGCACCGAGCCGCACCACCTGGTGACCTGGGGCGGCCGCTGGTACCTGGTCGCCTGGGACCTGGAAAGGGACGACTGGCGCACCTTCCGGGTGGACCGGATGACGCCCAAAACTCCGACCGGACCGAGGTTTTCGCCGCGGGACCTACCCGGCGGCGATGTCGCGGCGTACATCGACGCCTCGTTCCGGGGCGCCGAGTGGCCGTGTCGCGGCGAGTTCGTGCTGCACGCTCCGGCCGCGGACATCGCCGCCTGGGTGCGCCGGCAGGCCGTCGTCGAAGAACTGGCGCCGGACCGGTGCCGGGTGCTGGCCGGTTCGTGGTCGTGGGACCGGCTCGCGGCCTGGGTCGGCATGTTCGATGTCGAGTTGCGCATCGTCGGCCCGCAGGAGCTCAGGGACGCTGCCGCTCGGTTGGCGGACCGGTACGCCGCCGCGGCCCGGTAGGCGTTCGCACCGTCGGTTTCCCGGATGTTCGCGCACACCCGCGGATGGGAACTACACCCGCATGACGACAACCCAGAAGAACACTCAATTCGAACAGGTCGATCCGACGACGAAGTACCCGGCGCCGCCGCAGCCGGAGCAGCAGCAACCCGCTCCCGGCCTCGCCGGCGCGATGGACCCCAAGCCCGATCACGGCGAGGAGTCCTACGTCGGCACCGGCCGGCTCACCGGACGCAAGGCCATCGTCACCGGGGCGGATTCGGGGATCGGGCGGGCAGTTGCGATCGCGTTCGCCAGGGAGGGCGCCGACGTGGTGCTGTCCTACCTGCCGAACGAGGAACCGGACGCCGGTGAGGTGATCAAGCTGGTGCAGGACGCGGGCCGCACCGCCGTCGGCGCGCCCGGTGACCTGTCCACCGAGCAGGGCAACATCGACCTGGTGCAGAAGGCCGTCGACGAGTTCGGCCACATTGACGTGCTGGTCTCCGTCGCCGGCAAGCAGGTCTATGTGCAGAGCATCGGCGACCTGACCACCGAGCAGTTCGACCAGACGTTCAAGACCAACGTGTACGCGCTGTTCTGGCTGACGAAGGCCGCGCTGCCGCACATGCCCGCGGGCGGCAGCATCATCACCACCTCCTCGGTCCAGGCCTACACGCCGTCACCGGGTCTGCTGGACTACGCATCCACCAAGGCCGCCATCAACACCTATTCCAAGGCGCTGGCCCAGCAGGTCGCCGCCAAGGGCATCCGGGTCAATGTGGTCGCGCCCGGACCGTTCTGGACGCCACTGCAGGTCAGCGGCGGGCAACCGGCGGAGAAGCTGCCGGACTTCGGCGCCCAGTCCGAGCTGGGCCGGGCGGGGCAGCCCGCCGAGCTCGCCGGCGCCTACGTCTACCTGGCGAGCGGCGAGTCGAGTTACACCACCGGCTCGACGTTGTCGGTCACCGGCGGCTCGCCCACCCCCTGACCCCCCGGGGGCCGCATTGATCCGGTCCCACCCGCAGACCTCTGTCCCCCCGGGCGCACGGGGACGGAGACGCCGGCACGGACGGGCAGCACTGCCCGTCCGTGCCGGCGGCGTTCGGCGGTCTCGGCGCGGACGTCGGCGATCACGTCCCGGCTCTCCCGCACCTCCAACCGCACCGGTGCACCAGCAGCGGCGTCGGTGTCCGGAGCAATTCCCGCCGGACGCAGGTGACGGTCGAGAAAGCCGAGTTGCACGGCGAGCGCCCGGTCCGAGTAGAACGCCGCCCACTTGCCGGTGCGGTGTGTGTAGAGATGCTTGTCCGTCGACGAGATTCGTTCGAACCCGCGGAACGAGCCGCGGCTGTGCAGGTTGTGGTCCGAGAAGCTCCCGCAGATCAGCGCGGGCACGGTGACCCGGCGCAGCTGGGGAACGAGCTGCTGCCACCATTCGTCGCGCAGTGGTCGGTCCCGGGCGGCGGCACCGAGGGAGTAGCGCAGCCGGGCCCGCTGGATGCCCAGCTCCAGATCCGGACGAAGCCGATCTCGGCGATGCCGCCCGGCCGCACCAGGTCCCGGTAGGCATTGGTGAAGCCCTCCCACGGCACGATCGCCCGCAGCGAGGGAGGTTGCAGCGCAGCGGCTTTCCACTGCGACAGGGCCAGGTAGGACACACCGATCAGACCGACGGCCCCGGTGCTCCAGGGCTGCGCAGCGGGCCCACTCGATGAGGTCGCGGATGTCCTCACCCTCCTGGTCGGACAGCAGCGACCCGACGCCGTCCGAGGTTCCCGCTCGCGCAGGTCCGCGTTCACCACCGCGTAGCCGCGGGCGGTCCACCACACCGGGTCGGGCGCCTCCCAGCCGGTCAGCGCGGAAATCCGGATCGGGCCGGTCTGCCGCAGCATCCGGTACTGCGCCGGGACGCGATAGCCGCCGCGCGGGCGGGGCGCGGTACGGAGTCCTTGCCGTACGGGTGTGCCGACATCAGCACCGGGAACGGTCCGTCGCCAGCGGGCAGGTGCACGTTGACCCGCAGCACCGTGCCGTCCGTCGTGGGCACCGGCACGTCCCGCCGCACCAGCACCGCGCCGGGAGGTGGCGGATCGACCGTGACGCGCGGCCGAAGGATAAGGACGCCGGCGGTGCGACGCAGGCCGTACTGCACCGCGCCCGGGCGGCGCCACGGCCGATCCAGCACCGGCCGATCCTGCTCCCGGCCCGCTCCGCTTCCCGTCACGACGGACTCCCCACCATGGTCGCGGCATCTGGACCGGGAACGCGCAAGGCCCCGCAGCGGTGGATGCCGGCGGGGCCTCGGGCGTCTGTCTCAACCAGAGTGGGCAAGGGGGGAGTTGAACCCCCACGTCCTTTCGGACACACGGACCTGAACCGTGCGCGTCTGCCATTTCGCCACTTGCCCCAGTGACGCGCAACAGGCTAACACGCTGCTCGGGCACCCCGAACCCGCGCCGGGGAGCGGTCGTCGGGCCGCTGATTACCGTGAATGCCGTGCACTCCATCGCCCGGGACGGCTTCCGCGAGATCGAGATCCAGCGATCCAGATTCCGCTGCACCTTGGCCCGGGTGGCGACGGCCGGGCAGGCCGCCGAGGTGATCGCGGCGATCCGGAAGGACAGCTGGGACGCCACCCACCACTGCACCGCCTTCCGCATCGGGCCGCGCGCCGAGGAGCAACGGTGCAACGACGACGGGGAGCCTGCGGGCACCGCGGGCGTCCCGATGCTGGAGGTGCTGACCAGGCGCGACCTCACCGACACCGTCGCCGTCGTCACCCGGTACTACGGCGGCATCAAGCTCGGCACCGGCGGGCTGATCAGGGCCTATGGCCGGGCCGTGGCGGAGGCCGTCGACGAGGTGGGAACGGTGCGGCGGGTGGGCCACACCCGGCTGGTGGTGACGGCTGGGCACGCCGATGCGGGACGGTTGGACAACGAGTTGCGCGGTGCCGGCCGCCGAATTGAGGGCGTGCGGTACGGCGCAGAGGTCGAGTTGACCGTGCTGGTGCCGACGGTCGAGGTGGCCGGCTTCACCACCTGGCTGGCCGACCGCACCGGCGGCCGGGTGACCGTCGAGGCCGCCATCGAGGAGGAGACGATCGACGTCCCCGACTGAACGGGTGCCCACCGCGCCCGCACGGAACAACCGTCCGGCCACCCCGTCCGGACGCACGCCGTGGCACGTTGCCGGACCGGCCCCAGAAGCCGGCGCCCGGGGCCGCCGCGCGCAACCGTCATCGGCGCCGGGCGTCCCTACTACGATCGACGGTTGACACTGCGGTGGGTGCTCCGCGCCCTGGTACGGCCGGCGACCGACCCGACCACAGCCCGACATCCGCCCACAGACCTGAACCAACGAACTGAACCCAGCGCAGAACGCCCGTTCGCGGGCCAGTAGCCAGATCACCGGACGGGGAGGTGACGATGGGCGTCATCCAGAGTTTCGAGCGCCGCCTGCAGGGCGCCGTCGGCAACACCTTCGCCCGCCTGTTCGGCGGCACCGTGCAGCCGGCCGAGGTCGCCGACGCACTCCAGCGGGAGGCCGCCGACCACGTCCAGCACCAGGGTGCCATCGCCGTCGCACCCAACTCGTTCCGTGTCCGGCTCGGACCGACCGACCGGCAGGGTCTGGGCGCCGACGAAGCGAGTGTCGCCTCTGCGTTGTCGGACATGATCCGGGAGTATCTGGACCAGCAGGGATGGCAGACCTTCGGTGACGTGTCCGTCACTCTGGAGCAGTCCGATTCGCTGCACACCGGGCAGTTCCGCATCAGTTCGATCGTCGACCCCGACGTCGGTCGGCGTTCACCGCAGGCAAGGTCAGGAGTGGGACCGATGACCCAACAACCAGGCGACGGCGACCGCAACCCGCACCAGCCGCCGCCGGGCAGCCCCGGCTACCAGGGCGACTACCCGCCCGCCGACGACCGACGGCAAGGCGACCAGGGCCAGCAGGGTGGCAGCTACTCCCCGCCCGGCGACGGCCAGGGCTACGGGCCGCGCGGCTGGGAACAGCCCGGCCAGCAGTGGGACCAGTACGGGCAGCCGGGCCAGCAGTACGGCCAGCCGCAGGCGCCGCAGTACGGCGGTCCCGGCCAGGGTTACCCGCCCGGTTATCCGAACCCGCAGTACCCCAACCAGGGATATCCGCCGCAGGGCTACCCCCAGCAGCCGTACCAGCAGGGCCCGCCGCAGTGGGATCCCGCGCAGCAGGGCTATCAGCCGTCCCCGTATGCGGGTGGCCAGCAGTACCCGCAGAACTACGGCCAGAACTACGGCCTGCCGCCGGCGCCGCAGCAGGAGATGACTGCGACGCTCTCCATCGACGACGGATCCGGCCGCACCTATCAATTGCAGCGCGGCTCGAACGTCATCGGGCGGGGCCAGGACGCCGCCTTCCGGTTGGCCGACACCTCCGTCTCCCGGCGTCATGTCGACGTCTACTTCGACGGCCACACCGCCGTGCTGCACGATCTCGGTTCCACCAACGGCACCACCGTCAACGGATCCTCGGTGCAGACCTGGCAGCTCGCCGACGGTGACGTCATCCACATCGGTCATTCCACGGTCGTTTTCTCCGGCCGGTACTGACCACAACGGGAACAGGACAATCGTGCCGGCACTCATCCTTCAGCTGACCAGGATCGGATTTCTGATCCTGCTCTGCCTGTTCGTGCTGGCCGCGATGCGTGTTGTCCGGTCCGATCTGCGGTATGCGGCCGATCCCCGGCTGGATGGCGGGCGCGGCCGGGCCCGCGGGCGGGTGGGCGACCAGCGGCAGACGTCGTCCGGCCGGTTGCACCCGACCACCCTGGTGGTGACCGCCGGCACGCTGGCCGGGACCCGGCTGCGGCTGGGTCCAGGACCGATCCTCATCGGCCGCGCCGAGGATTCCACCCTGGTGCTGGACGACGACTACGCCTCCACCCGGCATGCCCGGATCACTCAGCAGGGCGCGGAGTACTTCCTGGAGGACCTCGGTTCCACCAACGGCACCTACCTGGATCGGGCGCGCATCACCACGCCGACCCCGGTGCCGATCGGGGCGCCCATCCGGATCGGCCGTACCGTGCTCGAGTTGCGCCCATGACGCACCAGATCGTCTACGCCGCGCGCAGCGACAAGGGCCTGATCCGGTCGAACAACCAGGACTCGGTGTATGCCGGCGACAACCTGCTCGTCGTGGCGGACGGCATGGGTGGGCACGCCGCCGGAGACATGGCGTCCCGGCTGGTGGTGGGCGCGTTCGTGCCGCTGGACTCCCGCGATTCCGGTGGGGACCTGCTGCGCGGGCTGGCCAGGGCCACCCGCGAGGGCAACAGCGCGATCGCCGAGGTGGTGCACCGCAACCCGGAGCTCGACGGCATGGGCACCACCGTCACCGCCCTGCTGTTCGACGGCGGCCGGCTCGGCATGGCCCACGTCGGCGACTCCCGCGCCTACCTGTACCGCGACGGCGTGCTTCACCAGCTGACCCACGACGACACGTTCGTCCAGTCACTGATCGACGACGGCCGGATCACCCAGGAGGAGGCGACCCACCACCCGCAGCGGTCGCTGCTGCTGCGTGCGCTGAACGGCACCGAGGTCGACCCGTCGCTGACGGTCCGCGAGGTGACCCCCGGTGACCGGTACCTGATCTGCTCCGACGGCCTGCCCGGCGTGGTGTCCGCCGAGGTCATCGCCGAGACGCTCGGCGCGGGGCAGGAGCCGGGGGCCACTGCGGACGCGCTCATCCAGCTCGCCCTGGTCGGCGGTGGCCCGGACAACATCACCGTCATCGTCGCCGACGTCGTCGACACCGGGGTGGGCACCGGCCCCACCGAGGCCGCGGCCCCGGCGGACCCGGACGCGACCGGCCCGATCGGCTCCTACGAATCGGTACGGATGACGGCCGAGATGCCGAGGGTCCCGTTGCCGGGCATCCCGGAGGACGTCCCGGCGAAGGCGGAATACCTGCCCGCCGAAGACGACCCCGAGGCCACCGACCCCCGCTTCGGCGCCCCCTTCGACGGCCCGTTCGACCCTCCGTTCGAGGACGACGACGGCCGGCCGGTCTCCGGGCCGCCGGACCGGCGCCGGTCCCGCCGACGGCGCGGAGCGCTGATCGGCGCGGTCACCCTGGTGGTGCTCGCCCTGGTGGCGATCGCCGGATCGTTCATCTGGGTGCGCAGCCAGTACTACGTGGGTGCGAACAACGGCGAGGTCGTGGTCTTCCGCGGGGTCGACGGTTCGGTGCTCGGCCTGCGGCTGTCGTCGGTGCAGGAAGGCTCCTGCGAACCGGGCCTGAACGGTTGCCTGCCGCTGAAGGTGGACGACCTGGTCCCGGCCGCCCGCGCGCAGGTGGTGAGCGGGATCCGCGCGGGCACGCTCGACGACGCCCGGGGTGTCGTCATCCGGCTGGCCGGCCAGCTGCTGCCGCCCTGCCCGGAACCGCAGGTCACCCCGCCGGTGCAGTCCGGTCCGTCCACCGCGTCATCGACCGCGACATCCGCCTCGGTCGCCACGTCGGTGCTCCCGTCCGGAGCGACCGCACTGTCCGGCCCGGAGCTGACCTCGGCGGGAGTGGGCGGCGCCGGTTCCGGCCTGCTGCCGGGCTTCGGCCCGGCCACCGGCCGCCCGGCCGCCACCCCGCCGACCACCGGTCGGTCGGCCCCACCGACCACCGCACCGTCGGGAGCGCCATCAGCCGGCGGCGCCGGCCTGTCCGCGCTGCCCGGTCAGGTGGCACCCTCCGCCCCGCCGAGCGGGTCCGCCGCGAGCGGCACCGGCGGCGGGTCAACCGGCCCGACCGGTTCCACGGCACCGACCGGCTCGACGGCCGCGACCGCGTCGGGCACCACCTCCGCCGCCACCCCGCTGTCGACCCGGGCGCCCGAGCCCGGGGTGACCTGCCGGTTGGTCAGGTGAGAGTGATGGCTTCCTCCGACCCGATCGCGACCAACGGAGCCGCCACGAACGGAGCCGCCGACGGCGCGGTCACCGGTCGCAAACGACCCACCGGCCGGGCCGCGGAACTCTGGCTGCTGATCTTCGCCGCGGTCATCGTCACGTCGGCGCTGGTCGTCGTGGAACTCAACCAGAACCGCACGCTGAGCTGGAGCCTGGCGTACTACGGCGGCGGGTACCTGGCCGCGCTCGCCGTCGCGCACCTGCTCGTGCGCCGATACGCGCCGTACGCCGACCCTGTGCTGCTGCCGATCGTCGCGCTGCTGAACGGCATCGGGCTGGTGATGATCTACCGGCTCGACCTGGCGCGGGAGGTCGCTGCGGTGAACCGCGGCGAGGAGGTGCCCACCCCGCAGGCGTCGCTGCAGCTGGTGTGGACGGGCGTCGCGCTGGTCTTCTTCCTCGTCGTGCTGCTCATCGTCCGGGACCACACCGTGCTGCAGTCGTACGCCTACACGCTCGCCCTGGTCGGGGTGGTCTTCCTGGCGATCCCGGCGGTGCTGCCGGCAAGCCTGTCGGAAGTGAACGGCGCGCAGATCTGGATCAAGGTCCCGGGGCTCTTCTCGATCCAACCCGCCGAGTTCGCCAAGATCGCGCTGATCATCTTCGCCGCGGCATTCCTGGTGTCCAAGCGGACGGTGCTGTCCACCGCCGGTAAGAAGATCTTCGGGCTCGTGTTGCCCAGGGCCCGCGACCTCGGACCGCTGCTGGTGGCACTGCTGCTGGCGCTGGCCGTGCTGGTCCGCGGCAAGGATCTCGGCACCGCGCTGCTGCTGTTCGGCACCCTGCTGGCGATGATCTACGTGGCGACCAACCGGGTGTCCTGGCTGATCATCGGGGTGCTCGGCTTCGCCGGCGGCGCCTACCTGGCCTACAAGCTGTTCAGCCACGTCCGGGTCCGGGTGGACATCTGGCTGGACCCCTTCGGCGACCCGCTGGGGTCCGGGTACCAGCTCGTCCAGTCGCTGTTCGGGCTCGGCACCGGGGGAATCTTCGGCACCGGGCTCGGCGCGGGCAGACCGGACATCGTGCCGTTCGCCTCCACCGACTTCATCATGGCCGCGCTCGGTGAGGAACTCGGGCTGGTCGGCGTCACCGCGATCCTGCTGTGCTATCTGCTGCTCACGGCGCGCGGCATCCGCACCGGCCTCGCGGCCAAGGACGGATTCGGCACCCTGCTGGCTGCCGGCCTGTCGTTCGCACTGGCCCTGCAGACGTTCATCGTGGTCGGCGGGGTGACCCGGCTGATCCCGCTGACCGGGCTGACCACGCCGTTCCTGTCCTACGGCGGTTCGTCCCTGCTGGCCAATTACGTGATCCTCGCGCTGCTGGTCCGGATCTCCGACTCGTCCCGCCGGCCGCCGCCGCCGAAGCCGGAGCGCCCGGAGCGGCAGGTGCCGCTGGACGAGGCCAGCACCCAGATGGTGCCGCTGCTCAGCCGGGCCGACTCCCCAGGGGCGGCGTCGTGAAGCGACCGCTGCGCCGGCTGGGCACCGCGGTCATCGTGATGATCGGCCTGTTGCTCGCCAACATCGCCTACACCCAGGTCATCAAGGCCGACAGCTACCGGGCCGACCCGAACAACAAGCGGACCCTGGTCGCGGAGTACAGCCGGCAGCGCGGTCAGATCACCGCCGCCGGCGGGGCGGTGCTGGCCCGTTCCGACCCGGTCGACGATCAGTACTCCTACCAGCGGGTCTATCCCAACGGCCCGCTGTACGCCGACCTGACCGGCTACTACTCGATGCGGTACGGCCCGACCGGCCTGGAACGGACGCAGAACGACATCCTGTCCGGGGAGGCGCCGGAGCTGATCGCCGGACAACTGTCCGACCTCATCACCGGCCGCGACCCGCGAGGCGGCAACGTCCAGCTCAACATCGTCCCCGCGGTGCAACAAGCCGCCTACGCCGGCTTGACCGACAACAAGTACGTCGGCGCCGCGGTGGCCATCGAACCGTCGACCGGCAAGGTACTGGCGATGGTGTCGACGCCGTCGTACGACCCGAACCCGCTGGCCAGTCACTCCGATGCGGTGCAACGCAAGGCCTACAACGACCTGGTCAGCGCCGACCCCAGCCCGCTGCTGAACCGGGCGACGGGCGTCGTCTATCCGCCCGGTTCCACGTTCAAGCTGGTCATCGCCTCCGCCGCCCTGCAACAGGGCTACACCCCGGACACGCCCGTCACCGGCCAGCCCAAGATCACCCTGCCGGGCACCGGCGGGGCGACGCTGTCGAACTTCGGCGGCGAGGCCTGCGGCAACGGCGGCGGTGACGACGTCCCGCTGGCGGAGGCCATCGCCTTCTCCTGCAACACCGCCTTCGCCGAGGTGGCGATGAGCCTGGGCCGCGCGCCGATCGCCAAACAGGCCGAGGCCCTCGGGGTGAACGGCGACGACCAGGACATCGGGGTCGACGTCGTCGGCAGCAGGCTGGGTGACGTGCCGGACACGGCGGCGCTGGCGCAGACCGGCATCGGCCAGCGGGACGTGGCCGTGACGCCGTTCGAAATGGCCTGGATCACCGCGACCATCGCCAACCGCGGCGACAAGATGGCGCCGCACCTGATCGCCAAGACGACCAAACCCGACCTCACCGTCATCTCCGAGCCGGCCCCCGAATCGCTCGGCCAGGCGATCCCGATCTCGGTCGCCGACCAGGTCCGCGACATGATGATCCGCTCCGAGCAGGAGACGGTCGGCTCGGGCGCCATCGCCGACCTCGTCATCGCCTCCAAGACCGGGACCGCAGAGCACGGCAAGGACCCGAAGAAGACCCCGCCACACGCCTGGTACGTCGCGTTCGCGCCGGCGGACAACCCGAAGGTCGCGGTCGCCGTGCTGGTCGAGAACGGCGGCAACCTCGGCCTGGAGGCCACCGGCGGCAAGGTTGCCGCGCCGATCGGCCGGTCCATCATCGCGGCCGCGCTGGCAGGTGGTCCGTGATGTCCGCTCCCGGCCTGTTGCTGTCCCAGCGGTACCGGCTGCGCTCGCGGATCGCGGTGGGCGGCATGGGCGAGGTATGGGCCGCCGACGACGTCCGACTGGCGCGCGTGGTCGCGATCAAGATCCTGCGCCCGGAGCTGACCGGCGACCCGGAGTTCGTCGACCGGTTCCGCACCGAGGCCCGGATCACCGCCTCGCTGAACCACCCCGGCATCGCGTCCGTGTACGACTACGGGGAGATCACCGGCGGCCGGGATCAGCAGGCCGGCCCCTACCTGGGCGGTACGGCGTACCTGGTCATGGAACTCATCGCCGGTGAGTCGTTGTCGGCGGTACTGGCCCGGATGGGCCGACTCTCCCCGGGCCGGACGCTGGACGTGCTGGACCAAACCGGCCGCGCACTGCAGGCGGCGCACAGCCGGTCGCTGGTGCACCGCGACATCAAGCCGGGCAACCTGCTGATCACCCCGGCCGGCCAGGTGAAGGTGACCGACTTCGGCATCGCCAAGGTCGCGCACCAGGCGCCGGTCACCAGGACCGGCATGGTGATGGGTACCGCGCAGTACATCTCCCCCGAGCAGGCCAGTGGGCAGGAGGCGGTGCCCGCGTCCGACGTCTACTCATTGGGTGTCGTCGCCTACGAGAGTCTGGCCGGCCACCTGCCGTTCCCCAACGAGAACTCCGTGGCGATGGCGCTGGCGCACGTGCGGGAGACCCCCAGGCCGCTGCCACCGGACGTGCCGCCCGCGGTCGCGGCGCTGGTGATGCGCATGCTGGCCAAGGATCCAGCGGCCCGTTACCACGACGGTGGGTCACTGGCCCGGGAGGTGGCGGCGCTGCGCAGGCCGACCGGCCACGCACCCGCGGCCCGGCCGCCATCCACCGCATACGCGTCCCCGGGGCCCGCCCGCCCATCGGGCCAGGCGGCACGCGCGTCGGGTCAGGCCGCCCGCCCGTCACCCCAACCGGTTCCGACCCCGCAGCCCCGCCTGCCCCGCCTGCCCCGGCCTACCCGGGTACAGCAGGTGCAGCCTGCGCCGGTTCACACCGGCGGCCGCTCGGTGGCCACCGCGGCACCGCCCCGCGCAGCACCCGCGCCGCACCCCGCCCCGACCGGTCGGCCGCCGAGCCACCGCACCGGCCTGTCGGTGCTGCTCGCCCTGCTGGTGCTGCTGGCCGCGGCGGTCGTGCTGGTGGTGCTGCACGAGATCGTCGGCCCGCTGCCGACGTCCGCCGGCAGCGTGCTGCTTCGCGGTGATCTGGGCCCGGCCGCAGAGATCGGCTCCGGATGACAGCCCCGACCACGATCCGGTTCCCCTGCCCGCTGCGCCGCGCCCCCGGACGACCGGGACAAATGGCACACTCGGCGACGCGAGCGGGCGATGCGAACGGCGTCCGGAGCAACCGGAACACCGGGCGGCGCATCCCCACGCACGGTGGACATTCGCGTGTCGCGCAGCGACACGGTCGATGGGTGGCGACGTGGAACTGAGCAGTGACGTTCACGGCAGTACCGACGGTCAACAAGGGACGGGAATGACGGGATACCTCTTCGGGGATCGCTACCAGGTCGGGGACACCCTCGGCTTCGGCGGCATGTCCGAGGTGCACCGTGGCCGCGACCTCCGCCTTGGCCGTGAAGTCGCCATCAAGGTGCTGCGGGCCGACCTCGCCCGTGACCCGTCCTTCCAGGCCCGGTTCCGCCGGGAAGCGCAGAACGCCGCGTCGCTCAACCACCCCGCGATCGTCGCCGTCTACGACACCGGTGAAACGGCCGGTGAGGACGGCACGGTCCCGTACATCATCATGGAGTATGTCGACGGCGACACGTTGCGCGACGTCCTCAAGCGGGAGGGTCCGCTGCCGCCGCGCCGGGCGATGGAGATCGTCGCCGACATCTGCGCGGCCCTGGACTTCTCGCACCGGCACGGCATCGTGCACCGGGACATCAAGCCGGCCAACGTCATGCTCAACCGGGCCGGCGCGGTGAAGGTGATGGACTTCGGCATCGCCCGCGCGGTCTCCGACGGACAGGCCACCATGACCGCGACCGCCGCCGTCATCGGTACCGCGCAGTACCTGTCCCCCGAGCAGGCCCGCGGCGAGGCGGTCGACGCGCGCTCCGACGTCTACGCCACCGGGTGTGTGCTCTACGAGTTGCTGTGCGGCGGGCCGCCGTTCACTGGTGACTCGCCCGTCGCCATCGCGTACCAGCACGTCCGGGAGGCGCCGCGGCCGCCCAGCGAGACCAAGGCGGACCTGCCCAAGGAACTGGACGCGATCGTCCTGAAGGCACTGAACAAGAACCCGCTCAACCGGTACCAGACGGCCGCCGAGATGCGGTCGGACCTGGTCCGGGCACTGTCCGGGCAGGCCGTCCAGGCGACCCCGCTGATGAGCGACGACGAGCGCACCGAGCTGATGCGGGTGGGTCCCACCCGGGTCGGTGGCGCGTCACCGCCGCTACTGGCACCGCCGACCCGCGGCGTGCAGGACGACGACTGGGAGCCCGAGGAGGCCGACCGGTCCAAGCGGGTGTGGGGCTTCGTGGGCATCGGTGTGCTGTGCCTTGCGCTGCTGGCCGGTGCGATCTGGCTGACCCTGCGGGTGGTCAGTGCGCCGCCGCCGGCCGCCCTGGTCGCCGTCCCGGACCTGTCCGGGATGTCGCTGGAGGAGGCGACGGCGAAACTCCGCGACAGCCGGCTCACGCTGGGCACCGTCACCCCCACCGAGTCCTCCGATGCCGACAAGGACAAGGTCGTCAACCAACGACCGTCCAGCCGGACGCAGGTCGCCCAGGACTCCGCGGTGAACCTGGAGATCGGCAAGGGGGTGAGCCTGATCAGCGTCCCCAACGTGATCACGTACACCCCCGACGAGGCCAAGAAGGCACTGAACGAGGTCAACCTGCAGTTCCAGGAGGTGCCGAAGTCGTCGTCGGACGCCGACAAGGGCAAGGCCCTGGCACAGGACCCGGCCGCCCAGGCGCAGGTCAAACCGGGCACCGTGGTCAAGGTGACCGTGGGGACCGGCCTCGAGACGGTGCAGGTGCCCGACGGCCTGGTGGGCCGCAGCCTCGACGAAGCCACCAAGATCCTGGCCGGCGCGAAGTTGAAGGCGGTCTCCCGGCAGACGGACGGGGTGGAGCGGTTGAACCAGGTCAAGGCGGCCGACCCGGCCGCCGGCAGCCGCGTGCAGGAGGGCACCCCGATCACCCTGACGGTGTCGAACAACGCGCTGATGGTGATGCCGAACCTGCAGAACAACACGCCCGGTGCCGCGGTCGGACTGCTGCAGGAGCAGGGCTGGTCGGGAGACGACCAGACCATCTCCGTCTCGCGGGTCGAGGTGACCAACCCGGGCCTGGTCGGCGCCGTCGTCGGTCAGGACCCGGCCTCCGGGTCGGTCGTCCCGAAGGTCGGCACGCCGGTGCAGATCCAGGTCGGCATCCCCGCCAAGATCACCATTCCGAACGTGGTCGGCCTACCCGAGGGAGAGGCCAGAGCCGCCCTCGACGGCATCCCCAACGTCTCGTTCGTGACGGTGGGCGGCACCCCACCCGGCCAGGCCGGCCGGGTGCAGGGGCAGAGCGTGTCGGGTTCGGTGGACGTCGGTACGCCGGTGACGGTCAGCGTCTACGGTGCCGAGCCGCCGCCCACCACCCCGACCACCCCGACCACGCCCACCACCCCGCCGACAACGTCCAGCGCGCCGCCGACGACGCCCACCACGCCCAAGACCAGCGCGCCCGCCAGCAGTCCGCCCGCGGCCGCGCCGCCCGCGAACGGGACGCCGGCCTCCAACCCGGGGAACGGGCGACCCGGCGGCTGACCGCTGCCGGGTGCCGGGTGACCAACCGACATTGCGCCGGGTGACCGCTGGTCACCGGGTGCCGTCGGGTCTCAACCCATCCGCGCGCTGTTCACATCGCCGGCCAACGATCTCACCGACCGACCGCAAATGGCGCTCACCGGGTTCACACGGAGCTGGGAGAAGGTGAGAACCATGAGCCAGGACGACACCCCACACACCGACGGCGCGCCCGCCGGCGCTTCCGAGCGCACCGGTGATGCCGCAGCAACAAACCCTTACACCAGCGCCACTCCGGGTCAGGTGCCGCCGTCGGCCCGGGCGTGGAGCCAGGACATGACCAACGGCACCGGACCGGTCAACGTCGGCTCCGTCCGCAGCGGCCGGCCCGCCATCGAGCCGGGAACGGAGGCGCCGCGCACCGACCAGGCACGCGCCGACCACCCCCGGTCCGACCCCACCCGCACCGACCAGGCACCGTCCAGATCAGGCCCGACCAGATCAGGCCCGACCAGATCAGGCATGGTGGGAGCCCAGGCCGAGCGGGGCATGGTCGTCCCCCGCCTGGGGGGCCGCCCCCGGCCCGGTCGGCGGGAACCGCTACGCCGGCACGACCGGTGCCTACGATCCCGCCGGGCAGGGCCGCCCCGGCTACCCGGGCGGTGGCACCGCCACCCTGCCGCCGGCGCCCGCAGAGCGACCGGCCAAGACCCGCAAGACCTCGACGCTCGTCGCGGCGACGACCGCCCTTGCGCTGGTGGCGGGTTTCGGCGGTGGCTACCTGGGCAGCGAGTTGAGCTCCAACTCCGCCGCGTCGGCGGACAGCTCCCTCACCCAGCTGAACACCAGTGCCCCGGTGTCGGACCGCATTCCGGCGCCCGCCGGATCCATCCAGGCCGTCGCGTCCAGGGTGCTCCCGTCCACCGTGTCCGTGCTGGCCAGCTCCAACGCCTCGGCCGGCGAGGGCTCGGGCGTCATCCTCACCGCTGACGGCCTGATCCTGACCAACAACCACGTGGTCGCGGGCGCCACCAACATCGAGGTCCGGTTCAACGACGGCACCACCGCGGCCGCCACCGTCGTCGGCACCACGGCGACCGACGATCTCGCCGTGATCAAGGCGGACGGCGTTTCCGGGCTCACCCCGGCCACCCTGGGCAGCTCGGCGAACCTCCAGGTCGGTCAGCCGGTCGTTGCCATCGGCTCCCCGCTCGGCCTCTCCGCCACCGTCACCTCCGGCATCGTCTCGGCACTGAACCGCCCCGTCCGAACCGGTTCGGAGTCCGGCCAGTCACAGGACACCGTGATCAACGCCGTGCAGACCGACGCCGCGATCAACCCCGGGAACTCCGGCGGCGCCCTGGTCGACATGAACGGCTCCGTCATCGGCATCAACTCGGCAATCGCGTCGCTGTCCAGCTCGCAGGGCGGTCAGGCCGGCTCGATCGGCGTCGGGTTCGCCATCCCGGTCGACCAGGCGAAGCGGATCGCGCAGGAGATCATCAGCACCGGCAAGGCCACCCACGCCGTCCTCGGTGCGTCGGTGTCGGACGCGGCCGGCCGGTCCAGCCAGATCCCGACCGGCGCGCAGATCGCCAGAGTCACCGCAGGCAGCGGGGCGGAGGCCGCCGGCCTGCAGGACGGTGACGTCATCACCGAGGTCGGCAACCAGGCCGTGGAGAGCGCCGACGCGCTGATCGCCGCCGTCCGCTCCGCGACCCCGAACGGCACCGTGTCGGTGACGTTCGTCCGCGGCGGGCAGACCCAGACGGTGGACGTCACGCTGGGGTCGGCCACGGCGAACTGAGAGCACCGACAGCTCGGTTGACACCACAGCCGAGGGGTACGACAGGGCCCGTGGCCGGATCTCCGGTCGCGGGCCCTGTCGTCTGCCGTAGTCGGTGGACCTCCCTACCGATACGGGCAACAGCACCCACCAGATCGACGCACCGCACCGCAGCCGGTCCGGACGGCTCCGCGAAAGGGTCAGACGGCGCTGAGCCGCAACCGTTCCACGTCCGCCTCCAGCGGGGCCACCAGGTCCGCGGCCGCGTCATCGCCGCAGCCGGCGAGCCAGTTCGCGAGCATCCGGTGCCCGCCCTGGGTGAGCACCGACTCGGGGTGGAACTGCACGCCCTCGACGGCGAGCTCCCGGTGCCGCAGGGCCATGATGACGCCGCCCGTGGTCCGCGCAGTCACCTCCAGCTCCGGCGGGACGGTGCCGTCAACCACCGCCAGCGAGTGGTAGCGGGTGGCGGTGAAGGGGTCGGGCAGACCGGTCAGCACGCCTACGTCGCTGTGCTCGACCAGTGACGTCCGTCCGTGCAGCAACTCCTCGGCGCGGTCGACGACGGCGCCGTACACCTCGGCGATCGCTTGGTGACCGAGGCACACCCCGAAGACCGGCAACCGGCCGGCGGCCCAGCGCACCATCTCCTCCGTCACGCCCGCGTCCGCCGGCGTCCCCGGTCCGGGTGAGAGCAGCAGACCGTCGACCCCGAGATCCGGCACCTCGTCGGTGGTGACGGCGTCGTTGCGCCGCACGATGCAGTCCGCGCCGAGCTGCTCCAGGTACTGCACGAGGTTGAAGACGAAGGAGTCGTAGTTGTCCACGACGAGGATGGTCGTCACCGGACCAGGGTGGCACACCGGGCGACGTCGTTGATGCCGCCGGACCGGCCCCGCCTCAGCCGGTCGACACCCGGTCGAACGGCAGGTAGGGCTCCAGCCACGGGAAGACGACGAAGAACAGCAGCGCGACCACGGCCAGGAACAGCAGCAGCGCCTGGAATGCCCGGACCGGGGTGGGGCCGGGCAGGTGCCGCCAGATCCACGTGTACACGGGCTCAGCCCTCCGCGAGTTCGGGTGGCAGGAAGCCCGGGGACTTCCCGTAGCTGCGGACCAGGACGCCGTGGATGATCATGCGCTCGGCGTCGGAGAACTGCGGGTGGCAGGTGGTGAGGGTGATCAGCCGCTGCGCATCCGCCGGGACGGCGGTGGAATCGACATGCGGGACGGGCAGCACCTGCGCGTAATCCGTCGGCACGGTGATCTCCCGGCCGAACACCCCGTCGTACGCGCCGGTATCCGGCTGGACGCCCTTGCACTGCGGGCGCGCGTCCTTCGCCCAGTCGGCGACCTCCTCGGCCATCGGCAGCACCCGGTAGACGAACCAGTCGTCCCGGGTCTCGACGACGACGGCGTCGCAGGAGTTCAGCAGCCCGAGATCGTTGAACGGCGAGCCCTTGGAGACCCGGTGCCCGGCGACGGCGAAATTGCCCTGCTGGCCCGGCAGTTGGGTGCCGGTGTAGTGCCCGGGGCCGATGTACAGGTCGTCGGAATTGGTGCCCTCCACGATGGTGAACACGTAATCCGGCCCAAACGCGGGCACATACAACTTGGCGAAGCCCGCACCGGTCGGCGTCGCGTAGGTCGGGGTGCGCTTGCGCGGGTCGGTGACCAACTGGTCGGGGTTGGTGACGACCACGGTGCTGGTGGTGTTCACCTCGGCCTCGGCCCACACCTGGTCGACCGCGGTCGTTGCGGCCGCCTGCTTCTGGTGCCCGAACACGTCGGTGACGTAGACCTCGTACACCACGAACAGCAGCACGATCACACCGAGGGTGATCAGTGTCTGGCCGACCCCGCGGAGCACGGTGCGGACGACGTCACCGGCGGTCCGGCGGCGCGGCGCGGCGGGACCTGCGTCCTTCTCGTCGACCGTCATCGGTCACCGGCGCGGGCGGAGGTCAGCCGGATCGGGCCGTCGTAGGCGGGCAGCTGCACCTCGTCCAACGGCGAGACCTCGTAGCCGAGGTTGTACTTGTTGACGTACTGCAGCAGCAGTTGGATGCCGGGCTCCTGGTCCAGCGCTGCGGACATCCGGCCCGCGTCACCGATGGCCGTGACGACGAACGGCGGCGAGTACGTGCGACCCTGCAGCAGCAGGGTGTTGCCGATGCAGCGGACCGCGGACGTGGTCAGCACCCGCTGATCCATGATCATCATCGCCTCCGCGCCACCCGCCCACAGTGCGTTCACCGCGGACTGCACGTCCTGCTGGTGGATCACCAGGTCGTCGGGCTGCACACCCTCGGGGTAGTTGCCGTCCGCGTCGCGGGGCGCGTCGGACATGGACACCGAGAGTCCGGGGCCCTTCACCGGCTGCAGGCCGGCGATCGGCTCGAGGCCCGCGACCTGCTGGCGGACGGTCTCGACCTTCGGCGAGACGTCACCCTGGGTCGCGGCGTCGATCTGGGCCTGCAACGCAACCGCCCTGGCGTCAGCTGCTTGCACCCGGGCACCGGCGTCCCGGACCAGGGCGGACAGGTCGACCGACCGGCGGCTGATGTCCTCGCCCTCGGAGTAGCTGCGGGCGGTGCCCAGTAGCAGCCCAGCCACCAGGAATGCCAGGACGGCACCGATCTGCCACGGGGACGCGCGCAGGCGCCTGCGGCCGCGCGCCGCTCCCGCCGGTTGCTGCACCGAACCCCCCTCGTCGAAACCCGTGCCGGCCCCCGTCGACAGCCTCCCGGTCAGGACCGCCGCGCACGCATGTCGTTCCCGGGCGATCACGGTGGGTGACGCGACCACGGGACGACACCTCTGACAACACCGTAGGCTAGTGGCAGAGTTGTACGGTTCCGGTGATGCCGGATCGCGCCGCCGGCCGGGACGGAACCTCTGCCGGTCCGACCCGTCGAGAGCCGCGGCCGTCGACGGGCCTTGTGAACAGAACAGCTGTTACCAGCATGGAGGAACGACGTGCCCAAGTCGAAGGTCCGCAAGAAGGTCGCTACGACCACTGCCAGGACGAGCGCCGAGGCCAACGCCGCGGCGGCCGCCGCCACCCGCGCGCACGTCGCGGCACCCTCGTCCCCGGCGTACGTCGGGGTCATGCTCGGGCTGATGGTGCTCGGCCTGCTGTGGCTGGTCGTCTACTACCTGTGGGGTGCCAGCATCCCGTTCGTCGCGAACCTCGGCAACTGGAACTTCGCCATCGGCTTCACCCTCATGATCGCCGGCCTGCTGATGACCATGCGGTGGCGCTGACCTCGTCAGCGGTGCTTCCGCGTGCGTGGGCGACCACTGGCCACCACCTCGCGGCAATGAACAACATCGATGTTATTCATCCCCACTGTGGACAAGTCGTGTGCACAAGGCCTGTCCGGTGATCGCCGGTTCGGACTTCCCCGGCGACGGCGCGCAGATCTGGCGACCGGCGCCGGCGCTGCTCGTGGTCGGCGCCGCGACCGCTGTGGCGGCCGTCGCGTGGGCCGTGCTCACCCGGCAGCCGCTGGACCGGCTGGTCGCCATCGCGGTCGCGGTCGTTGTCGCGGCGGTCACCGTGGTTGGGTACCGCCGCCGGCTGGTCGCCGGACCACGCGGCCTGCTGGTGCACGGCATCGGCGCACCGCGCATCCTGCCGTGGTCGCAGATCCGCAGCATCCGCATTGAGCGTTCGGCGCACCTGGGAATTTCCAGCGCCACCCTGGAGATCGATACGGTCGATGACGAACTGCTGGTCTTCAGCCGCATCGACCTCGGCGCCGACCCGGCCGACGTGCTCGCCGCGGTCACTGCGTGGTGGCGGCCGAACGTCCGCTAGCGCACTGACCCCCGCGATGCTTCCGGGGTTCAGTGCGCCGGGACGCAGGTGATGCCGCGGACGTTGTAGACGCAGAACCACTCGCCGATCTGCGCGTCACGGACGATGACCAGCGCCGCACACACGACCAGGACGCCGATCGCAGTGCCCCACTGCCAGTTCCGCCGGCTCTCCCGCGGCGGGTACACCATGGACGCGCCGACGATGGCGCCCACCACCAACCCGCCGAGGTGCCCCTGCCAGGAGATCCCGGCGAACTGGAACGTCACGTAGACGTTGAGCGCCAGCACGATCAGCAACGGCCGCAGCTCGTACTTCAGCCGCTTGAACGTCACCAACAGGGCGCCCATCAGGCCGTAGATCGCGCCGGACGCACCGATCGTCGGGGTGAACAGCCCGCTGAACAGCATCACGCTGACCGACCCGCCGAGCAGGCTGAGCAGATAGATCAGCACGAACCGGCCGCGGCCCAGGATCCGCTCGAGCGGGATGCCCAGGATGTACAGCGAGATCATGTTCGTGGCCAGATGGACGAGGTTCGCGTGCAGGAACCCGGCCGTCAGCAGCCGCCAGTACTCGCCCGACGCGACCTCGATCGGCAACAGGCTGCCGTGCTGGTACGCGGCCGAGCCGGTCAGGTCCATCCCCGACCCGGCCTGCACGGCGGTCAGCAGGAACGCGACCAGGTTGATCCCGATCAGCACGATCGAAACCAGCGGCTTCTGGCCGAGCCGGGCGCCGGCCACCGTCCGGGGCGCCTGCTGCACGCCCCTGCCCTCGGCCACGCAGGCCCGGCAGTGGAACCCGACGCTGGCCGGCGTCAGGCACTCCGGGCAGGCCGGCCGGCCGCACCGCGAGCAGGTCAGCGCGGTGCCGCGGTCGGGATGCCAACTGCACGCGGCAGCCGGCTGCGGGGGATATCCGGCCGGCCCCTGCGCCGGGAACGGCGGCGGCGGAGTGCTCACTGCTCGTCCTCCGTACCGCGGTCAGTCCGGCCGCGCGTCAGGCGCCGGTCGTCGCGGCGTCGGTGGGCGGCTCCGTAGCGCCGTCCGTGTCCTCGACCGTGATCGAGTTGATGACCACGTCATCGGCCGGGCGGTCGAAGCGGTCGGTCTTGGTGCGGTCGATGCCGTCCACCACGTCGCGGGACGCCTGGTCGGCGACCTCACCGAAGATGGTGTGCTTGAAGTTGAGGTGCGGCTGCGGCCCGGTCGTGATGAAGAACTGCGACCCGTTGGTGCCGGGGCCGGCGTTGGCCATGGCGAGCAGGTAGGGGCGGTTGAACGACAGCTCGGGGTGGAACTCGTCGGCGAAGGTGTAGCCGGGGCCGCCGCGCCCGGTGCCGGTCGGGTCACCGCCCTGCAGCATGAAGCCCGAGATCACCCGATGGAAGATCGCGCCGTCGTAGAACGGTCCGCTGGTCTGGCCGGACGCGCTCTTCGTCGTGTACTTCGCGGTGCCCTTGGCCAGGCCGACGAAGTTGTTGACGGTTTTGGGTGCGTGGTTCTTGAACAGCTCGATCCGAATGTCGCCACGGTTGGTGTGCAGGGTTGCGTAGAGGCTCACGGTGAACCATCCTGCCACGGCCCCTCGCTGCGACCGCGGCAGCCGCTCACAGCCCGAGGTTCTGCACCGCGGCGATCACCATCTGCCGGCCCTTGATCGACTGCTGCTGGTTGGACTCGGCGACGATCGCCGTCGTGCCCTTGGACACCGCGTAGATCGAGCCCTGGTCGGTGACCATCGACCCTCCCGACCAGCCGGATGGCTGCTTCGCCGGATTGGACGAGCCGATGGGGACGTGCTGGTCGACCGCGGCGACCGCCGTCTGCGGGGTGTCCGCCGTGATGATCCGAATGGACGCGAGCGGGCCACCGTCGGACCGATAGAACACGCACAAGGGGTACGGCTCGACGTCGATCACCTGGGTGGTGCCGGTGCGTTGGCCGTTGATGGTGGCGACCGCCTCGTCGGAGAGGTACGGGCAGGGACCGTCGGTCGGCGGCGGCTCCGGGGTGGACGGCGGTGCCTGCGCGGTGATGGTGGTACCCGCGGCGGTCGAGGTGACCCTGGTGGACAGCTCGGCGGTGATGGTGCCGGCGGTGACCGTCCTCGTGCTGGCCGGCGGCGTCGTCGCGGGCGCCGCTGCCTGACCCGTGCACCCGCTCAGGCCGATGCCGACCAGGGTCGCGGCGATGGCCCCGACACCACGGATCCAGTTGTCCCTCATGACACCCCCAGCGGCGCTCCGGCCGTCGGAGCACGGTAACCCGGGCCGCCCCCGAGCGGTGGCAGCCGCACCACACCGCGGCCCTGGCTGTGGACGTGACGATGCCCGCACGGCAGGGGCGAGTCGGGCGGTGCCGGGTACCCTCGGGACCCGGAGAACCAGTGCGGCCCCGGCGAACCGGTGGTCTCGCATCGAGCCGTGGAGGCACGCATCACGATGGTCGTCACGCAACGCCGAAACACGACCCAGCGCGCGGCGATCATGCAGGTCCTGGCGGGGACCGACGAATTCCAGTCGGCGCAGGAGCTGCACGGTGCGCTCCGTGCCGGCGGGTCGACGATCGGACTGGCGACGGTCTACCGCGCCCTGCAGGAGATGGCCGGCGGCGGCGACCTGGACACCGTGCGGACCGCCAGCGGCGAGGTGCTGTACCGGCAGTGTGCGCAACCGGCCCACCACCACCATCTGGTCTGCCGGCGGTGCGGCCGGACGCAGGAGGTGGAGGCGCCGAGCGTGGAGCAGTGGGCCCGCGCCGTGGCGGCGGAGTACGGCTACACCGACATCAATCACGAGCTGGAGCTGTTCGGCACCTGCGCGCAGTGCTCGGCCGAGCGCAGCGGCTGAGCCTCCCGGCCGCCGGGGCACAGCATCCAGGGCGCTGCATCCGGGGCGCACCGGTCAGCAGTGGTCCGTCAGGGATGCAACGCCGGCTCGTCCGGCGCGGACAGGCTGAGCGTGCAGTCCACCACGGCCTGCGATCGGCGGACCTCCGCCTCCAGTGCCCGCAGCCGCAGCGCAAGGTGTTGTTCGTTGTCGTCACCGGTGAGGTCGACGTCCGCCACCACATACACCTGCCGTGGGCCGACGTACTCCAACCGCAGCGCCGTGACGTGGTCGATCTCCGGCAGCGCGAGCAGGGCGTCGAGCGCGGCGTTGCGCGCCTGCGGGCTGACCTCCTCACCGACCAGGAACTGCCGGTTGCGGTCGATCAACACGACCGCGACCACCCCGAGCAGCACACCGACAAGGATCGAGCCGATCGCGTCCGGGGTCGGTGAACCGGTGATCTGATGCAGGGCGAGGCCGCCGAAGGCGATCAACAGGCCGATCAGGGCCGCCGAGTCCTCGGCGAACACCGCCCGCAGGGTTGGGTCGGACGTCCGCATCACGTGGTCGATGAGGTCCCGGTGCAGGTTCGATGCCTCGCGCCGGGCCTGCCGGGCGGATTGCAGGAACGAGATCCCCTCGAGCAGGAACGCGATGCCCAGCACGATGTAGCCGATCAGGAAGTCACTGGCCGCCTCCGGGGCGCGCAGCTCCTGGATGCCGTGCATGATCGACACCGCCGCGCCGGCCACGAACAGGCCCATGGCGGCGAACAGCGACCAGACGTAGGCCTCCCGGCCGAATCCCAGCGGATGCCCGGGGTCCGGCGGCCGCTTGGAGCGGCGGTCGGCGACGATCAGGAAGATCTCGTTACCGGTGTCCGCCCAGGAGTGCGCCGCCTCGGCAACCAGCGACGCGGAACCGGTGACCATCGCCGCCCAGCTCTTTGCGATGGCGACCAGGAAGTTGGCGGCGAATGCGATCAGCACGGTCAGGGTGCTGCCCGACTTGCCCTCCTCGCCCTTGTCGCGGTCGATCCCGAGGGTGACGATCGGCGCGCCCTGCCGCCCGTTGTCCGCGGTGTCGTCCGGTCGCACCGTCATCGCCCGGCAACCACGCCGCGGGGGGCGGGCTGCCGCCCGCGGACACCGGGCGAGGACGATGACGTCATGACCGCGCAGCGACCTGCGAGCACCCGGCCGACGGCGGCGGGCGCCCGCCTGGTCGGCGATTCATTGCCGGACACCTGCTGGGGTGCGCGGTGAAGCGCAGCGCGGGCACCCTGCTGTACCGAACCTCCGGTCGCGGTGTGGAGGTGATGCTGGTGCACATGGGCGGACCGTTCTGGGCTCGCAAGGACGAACATGCCTGGTCAATTCCCAAGGGCGAGCACTCCGACACCGACGACCCGCATCAGGTGGCGGCCAGGGAGTTCGCCGAGGAGCTCGGCTCCGAGCTGCCGCCGGGACCGGAGATGGCCCTGGGCAGCGCCACCGCGAGCGGGAAGGGGATCACTGTCTTCGCCCGCGCAGCGGACTTCGACGCGACGACGTGTGTCAGCAATACGTTCGAGACCCAGTGGCCGCCGCGGTCCGGCCGGATGCAGAGCTTCCCCGAGGTCGACCGGGCGGAGTGGTTCGACATCGCCACGGCCCGGAAAAAGCTGGTGCGGGGGCAGGCGGTCTTCATCGACCGACTGCTCGACGCCGTGGGTGGTGCGGCAGCCGCTGTGCCGCAGCAGCCGGACGGGGTGTCTCGGTGAGGGCGCGGGTGGTGGCCACGCTGGCGGTCATGTTCGTGCTCGCCGCCTCCTGTGGGTTCTTCCGGTCGGCGGGGCCGCAGACCACCGAGCAGCGTCCGATTGCCGGGGTGACGGGCGTGCGCGTCCTCACCAGCGGCGTGCTGACGATCACGCCCGGCACCACCGAGAAGCTGTCGGTGACGGCGGGGGCCAATCAGCTCGTCGGCCTGACCTCGCAGGTGATCAACGGCACGCTGATCCTGGACAAGAAGAGCAACGAGTTCTCCGATGCCGAGATCCGTTACTCACTGACGGTTCCGCCGCTGCGGTCGGTGGAGCTCAGCGGCTCCGGGGACGCTGAAGGGGTCGGGGTGCTGACCGGTGATGCGCAGGTCACGGTGACCGGGTCCGGCTCGGCCACGCTGACCGGCCTGGACCTCAGATCGGTGACCGTCGACCTGACGGGTTCCGGCAGCGTCGAGCTCGGCGGGCGCGCCACGACGCAACGCGTCACCAGCACCGGCTCCGGCGACTACCGCGCGGCCGGCCTGGAGAGCACGGACGCCGATGTCCAGGTCAGCGGATCGGGCAATGTGACGGTCACGGTGACCGGCACGCTGACGGCGACCGTGACCGGCAGCGGCGACGTCACCTACGGCGGCAACCCGAAGCAGGTGACCAGATCCGACACCGGCAGCGGCGAGATCGTCCCGCGCTGAACGGTAACCAGCGTCACGGATCTGCGGGCCGACCAATCCTGGCATCGGCTCACCGAGTCGGTAGACTTCGGGTACTGGATCGATCCAGTGGCCCGCAGCAAGCGGGCACCCAGGGCAAAGACGCCCGTCATCAACCCTTGCCGAGTGCCTGGTCGCCTCGGCGCAGTTCAAGGAACGCACCATGGACATCCCTTCCGACGGGGTGCCAGCCGACAGCGACGCCGGACTGACCGCACATCCCACGTTCGACACCGATCCAGCGGTGACCACCGACCACCTCCGCCGACTGTGGGAGGCCGGTGGCCGGAACATCACGGTCACCTACGACGAAAGAGCCGTACGCCACCGCGCCTACCTCACTCATCAGCGAACCGATCCCTGAGGAGACACTTCATGAACGACATCCGACAGATGTTCCGCGCTGCTCCCGGCATGGTCATCACCGTCAGTTCTCTGCTCGGCATCGCCGCAGTGTTGGGCGTCACCGCACTGTTCATCAGCTGACCCGACCGGTTCTCGGCTGACCGGCGAAAGGAATCGACGTGCACCACCCTGTTCACCGAAACACCCTTGACGACAACGCTTCCGACTCTCGCGCGGGCGACCGGGGGCGGCCGGCTGGGCAGCCCGAAGGTGTCCGGGTCCAGGCCTTCTACGACAGCGCATTCCGTGAGCTCGTCGGATTTGCGTGGGGCAGCGCTATGCCCGAGCAGCACCCGTTGAGCGGCTACGTACAGCGCATTGTCGGCTCCGTCTTCTGCGGGGCAGGCATCGACCCATCGGTGGTGCGGTTCGCCACCGCCCGGGCCGCCGATCAGTGGGGCCGGGACGAGGACGAGGTGGACGTGATGGTCGGCGACCGGCTGTTGCGGACGACCTCGGCCATCATGGCCGACCTGCGATAGCCGTTGCCGCAGACGGCTTTCCCGGCGGGCACAGTCGGGTGCGGTCCGCGCGGTCAGGGACGGCTCCCGGCAGTGGTCCGGAACCGAGCCCTCGGACCGGCCTGCTGCCGCGCGCAGCCCGGTCCAGATTCAGCGACCGAACGGGGTATCCCACCGCCGCTGCGGTGAGATCATCTTCGTCATGACCGTCGCTCACGCGCAGAGCATCGCCTACCCCGCTCCCGGTTCGCGTCCGTCGCGTCGGGAACCCGAGCACCTCGACCCGCACGTCATCGTGCTCTTCGGTGCGACGGGTGACCTGTCCCGCCGCAAGCTGTTGCCGGGGCTGACCCATCTGGCGTTGTCCTCGCTGACCCCGGACGTGCAGGTGGTGGCCACGTCGCTGGAGGACATGAACGACGATGAATTCCGGCACTTCGCGCACCAGGCGGTCACCGAGTTCAGCTCCCGGCCGCTCGACGAGGGGCAGTGGGCGATGTTCGCCAGCAAGCTGCGGTACGTCCCGCAGAGCGCGGGGCCGCAGGCGCTGGCCGCGGCGGTCGTGGAGGCCGAGGCCGAATTGGGCGAGAACGTCCTTCGCCTGCACTACCTCAGCGTTCCACCCAAGGCCGCGCTCGCCGTCGTCACCATGCTCAAGGACGCCGGCCTGGTCGAACGGTCCAGGGTCGTCATGGAAAAGCCGTTCGGTACGGACCTGGAAAGTGCCATCGAGCTGAACGACCAGGTGCACGGAGTCTTCCGGGAAAGTCAGGTTTTCCGTATCGACCATTTCCTGGGGAAGGAAGCCGCGCAGAACATACTCGCGTTCCGGTTTGCCAACGGGTTGTTCGAGCCGATCTGGAACCGCAATTTCATCGATCACGTGCAGATCGACATCCCGGAGACGCTGGGCCTGGACCGGCGCGCTGCCTTCTACGAGGCGACCGGTGCGTACAAGGACATGGTGGTGACACACCTGTTCCAGGTGATGGCGTTCGTGGCGATGGAACCGCCAACGGCACTGGAACCACGGGCGATCAGCGAGGAGAAGAACAAGGTGTTCCGCTCGCTGCTGCCGATCGATCCGCTGCAGGTGGTCCGAGGTCAGTACATCGGCTACCGCGACGAGGAGGGCGTCAACCCCGAATCCGACACCGAGACATTCATCGCGCTGAAGGCCAGGGTCGACAATTGGCGCTGGGCCGGGGTTCCGTTCTACCTGCGCACCGGGAAGAAACTCGCGGAGAGTCAGCGGATCATTTCCATCGCCTTCAAGGAGGCGCCCAAGTCGATGTTCCCACCCGGGTCCGGTGTCGGCACCCAGGGCCCGGATCATCTCACCTTCGACCTGGCGGACGAGACGAAGGTGTCGCTGTCGTTCTACGGCAAGCGGCCCGGCCCCGGGATGCGACTGGACAAGCTGTCGATGCAGTTCTCGGCCCACGACACCGGTCGCTCGCACGATGTGCTGGAGGCCTACGAACGGCTGCTGCTGGACGCCATGCGCGGAGACCACACACTGTTCACGACCGCCGAGGGCATCGAAAGTCTCTGGGAGCGTTCGATTCTGCTGCTTGACGATCCGCCCGCGGTGAAGCCGTACGCGGCCGGTTCGTGGGGTCCGAACGCCATCCACCAGTTGATCGCACCGCACGCCTGGCGGCTGCCGTTCGAAAGGACCTGGCGCGCGCCGAAGTGAACGGCCGGCGCGGCTGACCGGGCACCGGGTTGTTCGGCGAACGTGCGCGGTGCTCCGGTCGCAGCACGAGCACCGCGTGCGTGTTGCGAGCACAGGGCTGGTCGGGCCGGGTGCGCTGACAGCGCCGTTTCAGTCGTCCTTCAGTGGATCGCAACCGCCGCCCTGAATGGTGAGGCTCATCAAGAGCACGGCCGGACCGGCCATCACCAGGAGGAACCACCATGACCATCCAGGACATCACCCGCCCGGGCACCGCGCGCGTCATCCGCGCCGACTCGCTGCGCGGCCTGTGCGACGGCGCCGTGCACCTGCCCGGCGACCCCGGCTTCGACGCGGCACGCATGCCGTGGAACGTCGCCGTCGACCAGCGGCCAGCAGCCGTGGCCTTTCCGCGCAACGCCGTACAGACGGCGGAACTGGTCCGCGCGGCCGCCGCGGCGGGGCTCCGGGTCGCCCCGCAGAGCACCGGTCACGGGGCCGGGCCGCTCGGCCGGCTCGACGACGTCGTCGTCGTCCGGACCTCGGCGATGACGGACGTCGGTGTCGACCCGGTGCGGCAGGTGGCGCGGGTCGGCGGTGGCGTGGTCTGGCTGCCGGTGGTGGAGGCAGCAGCGGCCGAGGGCTTCGCGGTGCTGCACGGATCGTCGCCGGACGTCGGCGTCTCGGGGTATTCACTGGGTGGCGGGATCGGTTGGTATGCAAGGAAACTGGGGCTGCAGACGAACAACATCACCGGACTGGAGGTGGTCACCGCTGACGGCTCGATCGTGTGGGCCGATGCGCGGCACGACACCGAGCTGTTCTGGGCGCTGCGCGGTGGGGGCGGGAGCTTCGGCATCGTCACCGCCATCGAGTTCCGGATGTTCCCGGTTCGCACCGCGGTCGGCGGGATGCTGGTGTGGGATCGGACGGAAACCGAGCGGGTACTGCGGCGCTGGGTCGACTGGACGCAGGACGCCCCGGACGAGGTGACGACGTCGTTCCGGGTGCTCAACCTGCCCCCGTTGCCGGACATCCCGGAGGCGTTCCGCGGGCGCCGGCTGGTGGTGATCGACGGAGCGATCCTCGCCTCGGACGACCGGTGCGTCGACCTGCTGGCCGGGCTCCGCGATCTGCGGCCGGAGGTCGACACCTTCGCCCGCGTCCCCGCGGCGTCGCTGGTCCGGCTGCACATGGATCCGGAGGGGCCGTCCCCGACCGTGTCCAACAGCGCGATGCTGAGCGGGTTCCCCGACGCCGCCATCGACGCGTTCCTCGCCCGGTCCGGCCCCGACTCGCGGTCCAGCCTGCTGATGAGCGAGATCCGGCAGTTGGGCGGCGCTCTCGGCCGGCCACATCCCGGGGCCGGTGCGCTGCCGATGCTCGAGGCGGACTACCTGGCGTTCGCCGGTGCCATTGCCGCGACCCCGGAGATGGGCGCCGCCGGGCAGGCGGACGCGGACGCCTTCGTCGCGGCACTGGCACCGTTCGGGTCCGGACGCCAGTACCTCAACTTCGTCGAGCACGCGATCGACCCGAGCGCCGCCTACGACCCGGTCGCGTGGGGCCGGCTCGTCACGATCAAATCTGCCTACGACCCCGACGGCCTCATCGTCGGAAACCACTTGGTGCGCAGGACCTTCGAAATCGAGGACTGAGCACGACCGGCAGCGCGTCCCCGCGCGCCGCCACCGTCCCGGCACCGCCCCCTCCGGTGCCGGGACGGCCGTTCTCCCGGCGCCTGCGGATCATTGGTGCCGCGCGTGATGCCTTCGCCTCGTGCGCATGGTCACTGTTCCGCCAGGCCCGCACGGAGCAACCGGATCTCGCTGCCCCTGCTCGCCGGACCGCCGGGCGTTTCCAGGATCACCGGCGCCCCGGCCTCCCGAACGATGTCGACCAGCACCTGCGGGTCGATCTCCCCGTCTTCCAGCGGCGCATGGCGGTCCCGCCCGGACCCGGCCTCGTCACGGGAGTTGTTGCAGTGCACCAGGTCGATCCGCCCGGTGATCGCAGTGACGTCCCGGACCGCGGTCGCGAGGTCGATCCCGGACGCGTGCGCGTGGCAGGTGTCCAGGACGAAACCCGGTCCGAATTCGCCGACAGCGTCCCACAGCCGCGCGATGGCCTCCAGGTGCCTGGCCATCGCCTTGTCGCCGCCTGCGGTGTTCTCGATCAGGATCGGCAACGGGAATCCGCCGTCCTCCGCCTGCCGGGCGAACACCTTGCGCCAGTTGTCCACCCCCACGGCGGGGTCGGCATCAGCGGTCACGTGCCCGCCGTGCACGATCAGCCCCTGCGCACCCAGCGCGGCCGCCGCCGCGGCGTGGGCGCCGAGGAGCTTGCGGCTGGGGATCCGGATCCGGTTGTTCGTGGTGGCCACGTTCAGCACGTACGGGGCGTGGACGAAGACCGTCAGCGCGGAGGAGCGCAGCGCCTCGGCATGCGGGTGCGGCTTCGGACTCTTCCAGCCCTGCGGGTCGGCGAGGAAGATCTGCACACCGTCGGCCCCGGACTGCCGGGCCTCGTCAACCGGGTCGGCGTCGTCCTCACGGGCACCGACATGGACACCGAGCATCGTCATGGCGGTCAGGGTAACGACGCCCTCCGACGGCATGAGCCTGCAAGGTTCTCCGGGCGCCGTTCCCTGCCCGACGGCCCGAACCCTCGGCACCGGGTGCCGAGGCGTCCGGTCGACGGCCAATGCGCCGGTCATCCACCCATTGCCGGCGAGACCGTCCGCCACCGCACTTCGTCCAGCCGGCGCTCCAGCACCGCACCGGTGGGAAATCGGGCGGCGACATCCGAGAGTTCGCCGGCCAGCGGAATCGCCACACTGGTGTGGTAACCCTGGGCCTTCAGGCTCGACCGTAGCGCCTCTGCGTAATGCGGGAAGTCGACGTCCAGCTCTGCGACCCGCGCCGTCGTGGTGGCGCGGTGGGAGCTCATCCCGGCGAACGACCGGCCGCAGCCACATCCCCCGTCGGGGTCGCGCTGGTCGGACGGGCACGGCTCGGCGATCCAGACCAGTTCTCCCTCCACGCAGAAGTGGAAGTCGTTGCTCCGCTCGCCCTGTGTCTGCGCGGTGGCCACCAGCAATTTCATGACGCTTCCCCAACCTGTCATCCCGATCGACCCTTGTCGGCAATCGTTCGAACACATGTACCAGGCAGGTCCGACAGTGGGTCCGGTTCGGGTCGGGCGGCGCACCACGACCGCCGACATCGCCCGGCGGGGGCGCGGCGCGGGATGCGCTCAGCCCTCGGCTTCGGCAATCGCCAGGGTGACGTGCCGCCGGCCGATCCGCTGGGCCCCGGGGTCGTCCATCGCCAGCGTGAGGGCCGCGTGCAGCACCAGCAGTACGTTTCGCCGCACATCCGACGGGCTGCCGGCGTAGTAGTCGTGGACGGTGACCAGCGCCGCATCGTCGAGCACCTCACCGACGTCCACCGCGGGCCGACCCCTGGCATCGAAGGTGAGGGCGATCCGGCGATAGAGGATGGCGGCCACCGCACCAGCGGACGGCACCGGCGGCACCGTGATCGACCGGGACAGGAAGCCCCGCGCGGCACGGAAGGACGGGTCGTCGAGATAGGTGGGATGCACGGCGATCACCGCCGCGGCCTGGAGTTCCTCCGACAGCAGTCGGGGGATGGTTCCGAAGAAGGCGGCCCGGATCGGCCCGCTTTCGGGCAGCCAGGTGGTGCTCAGCCAGCGGTCGGTGTCGTCCAGCACCAGCACCGGGGTCAGGTCCCGGGAGCGGAACAGGTCCAGGATCTGCCGGCCCTGGTCCATGATCTGGTCGCTGGTGACGCTGGGTTCCTGCACCGCCGCCTCGAGCTCATAGGCCAGCCGCACGGACACCCCCGCCATACCGGGCGCGACGCTGAACCCCTTTCCGCGGCGGATTCTCGGCTGCGTCTCGCTCTCGATCGCCCGGGCCTGCCTGGCCCGTTCCGGCTGGATCAGCTGGACCAGCCGGCTGACCACCTGCACCAGATGCCGGACGAACGCGACGGCGTCGCCGGCGACCGCCGGCCGCTCCACCGCCACCGGGATGGGCAGCGGAACCAGGTCCTCGACCAGCGGGTTGAGCGTCGAGGCGATGACGCTGGATTTGCCCGCGCCGCTGGTCCCGACGAGCGCCACCCGCTCCGAGCGCCGCAGCGCCGCCGCCAGTGCCGCCTCGCAGCTGTGGGTGCCCGTCATGGTGTCGAACGGGACGTGCGTGGCGTACAACTCGCGGTGCCGCGGCGAGGGGTTGAATGCTCCGCCGTCGTGCAGCAGCTCGAGATCCGCGCGGCTCATGGCTGCTCCGATCCGTCGAACTCGGCGGCCGGCACCAGCCGGAACAGCTTGCGTGGCCGACCCCGCCCGGTGTTCTCCTCCCGCATCTGAACCAACCCCCCTCGGTCCAATTCGCCGATGACCTGCACCACCCTCGGCCTCGTCCATCCCATCCGGTCGAGCAGTCGCTCGTCGGAAGCGCTGGCCCAGCCAAGGCTTTCGAGTTCCGCGGCGAGCATTCGCGCCGGCCGGCTCATCCTTTCCAAGGCGGCGGTCCGCTCCCTCAGTCCCCGCACGGTAGTCAAACCCCTGCCACCGACAGTGGGCTCCGCGGCGAGTTCGCGGGCCACGTCCAGCAGCCGACGGGGGGTGAGCGGGCCGGCCTGCCGGACGGCGGCGATCAGCGCCCGGCCGGCTGCGTCATCGGGGAGTTCCAGCCGGCGGCGCAGCACTTGCTCGATGTCCGGTCCGGTCAACGGCTCCAGTCGGATCCGCGTCTCGAAGAACACGTCGGCGGGCGGTTGCAACAGCGACGCCGCCTGCACGGTGGAGGCCGTCACCACCCACCGGGCATCGATCTGCCAGAGTTCGTCCCGCAGGGCACCGAAGAGTTCCAGCCCGGCGTCCGCTGGGACGTCGTCGACGACGATCACCGTCGGAGCATCGGTGCCGTCGCCGACCGCGCTGACCAGTCGGTCCAGCAGGTCCGCCGCATCGGCGGTCGCCTCGGGATCCCTGCGGTCGGTGGCTCCGCGGGAGATCGCCGAGAGGACTTCCCGGAGCAGGTCGGCCGCCGTCCGCGCCGCTGACCCACGCACATAGACGAGCCGGAGGTCGCCGGCGGCGTCGGCGCGATACAGGAAGGCGCGCATCAGCGACGTCTTGCCGCTGCCCGGATCACCGACGACCAGGCAGTTCAGCCCCGAGCGGACGGCCCGCTCGATCCGGTGCAGTTCGGCGTCGCGTCCGACGAACAGGGCCTGGTCGGCGGGGTTGTCCAGCAGCGGTCGGCCACTGAGGTTCATAACCTAACTATACTTACAGTAAGAACTGTTAGACAATGTGGCTGATGCGCTCGCCATCACTGGAGGGGCCAGTGGCACCGTTCGATTCGACGGGCCCGCGGACGTCGGCGGCATCGCGGGCACCGGGACCACCGCGCGTCCCCGCCGGACGGGCGCTGTCCGGCGGCAGCAGGCTGAACAGGCTTTCTTCCTCTTGCGCGTTGTGCAGCTTGAGCACCCCGTACAGGCCGTACAGCGTGCGCCGGAGCTCCGGCAGATCGGCGTGCTGAAGGCTGTCCCCCGTGACCCCGGCGAGGATGCGCTTGAGCCGATCGACCTGGACGTCGATCTCGGTGTGGGTCCGGCTCAACCCGGCAGTGGCGTCGTGGTCGCCGAACATCTTGTCCATCAACGGGAACAGTTCCTGCTCCTCGTGGTGCTCGTGCGGCAGCAGATCCGACTCCAGCACCTCGACCAGTCGGCGCACCTCGGCGAGCCCATCCGGGGTCGGGGCCAGGCCGTCGGCCACCGAGGCGATGCGCTCCACCACCGGCAGGACCGAGAGATGTTCGGACAGCAGGCGACTGGCGACCTCTGCGTCGGCGTGCACCATCGCCGGTGCCTGCCGGCGCCCCGGCAGGACGGCTCGCAGCGCGACGGCGATCGCGAGGACATCGATGAACTCCTGCAGCAGCGCGCCGACCGCGGGTGGCAGGTAGCCCAGAGCCGCAGCGACCATCGCCAGCAGCGAAAGCCCCATCCCGGCGACAGCGGCCTGCAGGGCGATGCGCCGAGAGCGCCTGGCGATCAGGATCGCATCGGCCAGTCGGTCGATCCGGTCGACCGTCAGGACGACGTCCGCGGCCTCCGACGATGCCGTCGCGCCACCGGCCGCCAGCGCGACACCGACGCCCGCGGCGGCGAGAGCGGGCGCATCGTTCACGCCGTCACCGACCATGATCGTCGGTCCCGTGGCCGACTCGGCCAGCACCTGCGCCACCTTGCCCGCAGGATCGGTATCGCCCACCACGGCATCGACACCGACGAGCTGGCCCACTGTTTCGGCGACCTCGGCGCGATCGCCGGTCAACAGCACGGTGCGTTCGATACCGGCGGAATGCAGGGTGTGCAGCATCCGTCTAGCGTCCGGCCGGACGGGGTCCTCGAGAACGAGCACCCCGGACGGCTCGCCGTCGATGGCGACGAACACGGTCAGCGACGAGTTCACCGCTGCCCGCCGCCGGACCAGCTCGATCCACTCCGGGTGGCCATCGACGGCCGACCGCGGCGCTATCCAGGACGGCTTGCCGACCTGGACACCGCGGCCGTCGACGACGCCCTCGATGCCGTAGCCCGGTCTTTCCTGCACCTGCTCGGGCAGGGTCAGCGACAGACCCCGTGCACCGGCGGCCTTCACGATCGCACCCGCCAGCACGTGCGGGGAGAACTGGTCGACGCTGGCCGCCAGCCGGAGCAACTCCAGCGGATCGACGTCCGGGCCGGCGGTGGCGATGTCGATCACCACGGGTTCGCCGCGGGTCACCGTCCCGGTCTTGTCCAGCAGCAGCACCCGTCCGGCGGCGAGTCGTTCCAGCGCCTCCCCACCCTTGACGATCACCCCGCTCCTCGCGGCCCGGGACAGACCGGACATGATCGCGATCGGCGCAGCAAGGATCAGCGGGCACGGGGTGGCGACCACCAGCACGGCAACGGCCAGGGTCGCGTCCCCGCCGAACAGCCAGGCGGCTCCGGCCAGCAGCAGCGTGAACGGCACGAAGACGATCGCGATGCGGTCCGCGGACCGGACGAACGGCGCCGAGCTCGCCTGCGCCTGCTCGACCAGCCGGACGATCTGTGAGTACGTCGAGGAGGCGGCGTCGGCTGTTGCGGTCATGTCGACCGCGGAACCGGCATTGATCGAACCGCTGCGCACACCGTCCCCGCCGGGGCGGTCCACCGGCATCGGCTCACCGGTCAGGCTCGACTCGTCCAGGACGGCGGCCGCCAGCAGCCGCCCGTCGACCGGGACCACCTCACCGGGCCCGACGAGCAGGTGATCACCGCGCCGTACGTCGGCGACCGGAATCTCGACCGCCCCGGTCGGCTCGATGCGGCGGGCCGTTCGCGGTGCTCGCTGCACGAGCAGGCTCAGGTCGCGCTGCGCGCGCCGGGATGCCCGGCTCTCCAGCAGCCGGCCCGTCGCCAGCATCACGGCGATCATCGCGCCGGCGAACGGCTCGTCGACCACCAGCGCGCCGGCCAGCGCCAGCACCGCGATGATGTCGACGCCGAACTGCCGGGCGCGCAGTGCCTGCACCATCCAGACAACGGACATCACCACACCGATGGCGGTGGCCGCGTACCAGCAGCCGTCCTGCAGGACCGGCATGTCGAGGGCGTAGCCCACCGCACCGGCCGCCAGTAGCGCCAGGGTGGAGGAGAACAGCGTCAGGTCGCCGTACGACCGCAACGTACGCATGCATGGAGCATGGGACTGCACCGCCCTGCGGGGTACGGCCGAACGTCACGAGTCGAGCGTGACGACGCTCACCCGGGGGCGGAACCGGGGCCGACGCCGGGGACCGTGACGTCGTTCGGCGCGATCCCTGCGGCCTTCAGCCTTCGCCGGCCACCCGCCCGGTTGTTCGCAACAATCTGCCGGAACATCGGCTGCCGGGCAGGCCCATCGAGCTCGCGGTCCTCGTACACCGCCACCGTGCGGGCAGTGGGGTTGGTGCCCAGGCCGACGAATCCGGCGCGGTGGGACCGGGTCGGGCGTACGCTGGCCGCGCCCGGACGTCGGGAGAGCAGGCATCGACCGGCAGACGGGAATCGACATGGCGCAGGCAGTTCCGACGACGGCGCGGTTGACCGCCCGCCGGACGGGCCCCATCGGGGATGCTCTGAAAGGCCTGCTGGATCACCTGGCGTTCTGCGATCAGGTGCGAACCGGAGCCGGCTCAGCGACATGGTGCTCGGCAATCCGCAGGACAGGCCGCTGCCCGGGTTCGTCCGGGCGATCACGCGGCACGCGCAGCCGCAGGACAAGGACTGGTTCGCGTACAAGAGGTCCGATGACGACGCCCGCACAGCCGTGGCGACGGAGTTGCGGCGCCGGCGCGGACTGCCGTTCGAACCGGCGGACATCGCCCTGACACCCGGCGCTTTCGGGGCGATCGCGGTTGCGTTCCGGGCGTTCCTGGATCCGGATGACGAGGTGGTGTACTCGCTGCCCCCGTGGTTCCTGTACGAGCCGATGCTGCTGTCGGTGGACGCGGTGCCGGTGAAGGTGGGCGTCCTTTCGGACAACGACCTGGACCTCGACGCGATCGCCGCGGCGATCGGGCCGCGCACCCGCATGGTCATCGTCAACACCCCCAACAACCCGACCGGCCGGATCTATCCGCCGGGCACCCTGCGGGCACTCGCCGCGCTGCTCACCGAGGCCTCGCGGCAGCACGGCCGGCCGATCTGGTTGCTCTCCGACGAGCCTTACTCCCGGCTCGTGTTCAGCGATGCGGAGTTCCACAGCCCCAGCGAGTTCTACCCGTACACGCTGATCTCCTACAGCTACGGCAAGGTCCTGCTGACCCCCGGCGAACGGATCGGATGGCTGGCGCTCTCACCGTCCATCCCCGATCGCGAGCACCTTCGCGGGGTGATCGACGTGTCGCAAATGGCCGCGGGCTGGGTCTTTCCCAACGCGGTGCTGCAGCATGCGCTCGCCGACCTGGAGGGGCTGTCGATCGACCTTCCCGACATCGAACGCAAGCGTGACACGCTGTCCGCCGCGTTGCGGGCGGCGGGATACGACCTGCGCACACCGGACGGCACGTTCTACCTGTGGGTGCGCTCGCCCGATCCCGACGACGTCCGGTTCACCCGGCTGCTGGCGGAGCGGAGGGTGCTGGTGCTGCCCGGCAGTATCTGCGACGTCCCCGGCCACTTCCGGATTTCGCTGACCGCGAGCCAGGAGATGGTCGACCACGCGATCCCGGTGTTCCGGGACGCGGCCCGGCGGTACGGAAGGGACCCGGCCCACGCTGCGGTGCGGTGATGCGACGGCGATCCGCTGGGGCGGACCGGTAGCCGGCCGAACCGGGCACCCGATCAGATTCCGAGCAGGAGGCCACCGGCAAGTTGAACGGCACCGCCGGCGATCAGGGCCACCGGGATGGACCGACCGCGGTAGGTGAGCACCGCGGCAAGGGTGATGGCCGCCACCGTCGGGAGGACTGCGACGAGGTCACCGCCGCGGGCCGACCTCGTGACGCTGTACACCACCAGCGCCGCGATCCCGCCCATGCCGGCGTGCCGGAGGACCTGCTGCGTGCGTTCGCTGATCGCGCGGCGCTCGCCCCGGACGAACGGCGCCAGCCGCAGCGCGTAACTGCCCAGGCCGGCCAGCACGACGGCCATCCACGTCACCATGATCGCCCCCTGGTCCGGGAACGCCGGGTCCAGAGCCCGCCCGCGGTGGCTGCCGCGGCCATGGCCACCGGGATGCCGTACCCCGCCGGCCACGTCGAGGTGACGAGCGCCGTGCCACAACCGGCGGCGATCGCGGCCACGCCGCCACCCGCGTGCAGGTGCGGTGCGACGATGGCGGTGAGGCACAGCGGTACGGCCACCGACAGCGGTGCTGCCGACTGCGCGACCGCACCGAACACCGCGCCGGCGGTCACCCAGACCACCCACCCGAGGGTGAGACACGTTGCCGCGCCGACATAGTGCGCGCGTCGCTCGGCGAGGCCGCCCGGTTCGCCGGCCCGCCGCTCGGCCAGCATCCAGGTGGGGTCGATGACGGTCGCCGCGGCCAGCAGCTTCACCGGCCAGCGGGCCGACCGCCACAGCGGGGCGAGCGCAGAGCTGTAGACGAGCAGCCGAACGTTGATCAGCACGGCGGCACCGATCACCGCCAGCAACGAGGAACCGTTGCGCAGCAGTTCCAGCACCGTCAGATGCGCACTGCCGCCGTAGATCAGCAGCGTTCCGGTCCACGATGCGGCCGGGTCCGCGGCGGCCGCGACGGCGGCACCGAGCAGCAGGCCGAACGGGAGGTAGCCGAGGGTCAACGGCAGCATCGCCCGCGCGCCGCGGACCATCTCGCCGCGGGGCAGCGGATCCGCGCGGCCGGTGCCGTCGATCCGAACGCTTCTGGTCATGGCAGCGATGATCTCCGGCCCGCCTTCCCGCGGCCTTCCGCGCCGTGGCGGCGGCCGCGCGAGGCCCGGGTCGAGAAGGAAGGTTCGGGGAAGCCCGCCTTCCTACCGTGCGATGCATCGGGTCGACATCACGGCCCCCGAACCGAGGGAGTTGGCATGTACCCGCACGACCTCAACGCATTGCTGCGCATGGAAGAGCTCAGGCGCGAGCGCTGGCACCACCCGGCCGAACGGCATCGTCGCGTGCTGCAGGGCAAGCGGCGCGCCGGCACCGGCCTGCGCCGGCGGGAAACGTCCTGAGCCGCAACAGCCTCGGTGGACGGCGGCCGTGCACGGTCGGCCGCCGCTCCACACCGTTCACACCACCGCCGGCACCGTGACCTGCCACCGGCGGCAGCGCTGGGCGTCCAGCGGCTGTCCCGACGCCTCGAACAGATTCGCCGCCGAATATCGCAGGACGACCGCCCGCTCGGCATCGCCCTCGGCGGCCGCCAGGTGCGCGCGCACCTCCAGGAGCGAGGCCTCCCACGAGGTGCCCTCCCACATCTGCGCGGACCGCTCGGCAGCGTGCAGATGGCGTCGGGCGATGTCGATGTCGCCGGCGTCGGCGCGGGCCCTGGCCGCCGGCACCTCGAACATGATGGAACAGAAGCGGCAGTAGTCGTCGATGCCCTGGGTGGCCTCGGCCCGGTCGATGACGGCCGCGGCGGCCGCGGCATCAGGCGCGCCGCTGATCATGGTGCCGTAGATCCTCTGCAGCAGATGTTTGCCCAGGGTCGAGAACCTGGCCAGTGGCAACGCCTTGGCCAGCAGGCGCTGCGCCTCGACCGGATTCCCCTGTTCCAACCGCACCTCGGCCAGTCGTTGCAGGCTGTGTGCCTCACCTGCGCCGGAGCCGATGTCGCGATGCAGGTCGACGGCCTCGGTGAGTTCCGTCTCCGCGAGTGCGAGATCGCCCATCAGCAGCGCACTCTCGCCCCGGAGCGCGGTTGCGAACGCGACCGCCCGCAGCACCCCGGAGCGATGCGCGGTGTCGCGGAGCGAGGCGGCCAGCGTCAGCACCTCCTCGTACGGCGTCGGTCCGTACAACAGGTATTCGGCCACACACAGGTGCGAATCGAAGATGCGCGACGCCAACGCCGGCCGGCCCGCACCGATCCGCAGTTCGGCCCGCAGGCGCTGGAACCACTCGCCGCGGTTGTGCGCGACAAGCCCTTCCAGCCCGACGATGTCGAACCGCTGCCAGTCCCCCGGCGCATCCAGCGCGACCCGGTGACGGGCCTGTGAGGCCGCGTCCGCGGCGGACGCCAGGTCACCCTGGAACAGCGCCAGCGTGCCCTTCGCGAGCAGCAGGTCGACGTCGTCCGCGGACCCGTCAGCTTCCAGCCCGTCCAGGGCGACGACGGCGGTGTCGACGTCACCGGCGTGTGTCGCCGCCCGGGCCAGCCGTGCCCGCAGCCGTTTCCTGGACGCCTTGTCGGGTGCCGCCGCCAGCGCTTCCCGGTAGGCATCCACCGCTGTCGCGTCGCCGCAGGCCGTCAACAGGTCGGCGCGCATGGCCAGCAGCGCCGGTCGATCCGCGCCCGTGCCGGGAACGTCGATGGCGCCGAGGATGTCCAGTGCCTCCCGGTAGGCACCCAGAGAGGCTGCCGTCTGCGCCGTCCGCACCATCCATGGAACAGCGGACGGTCGATCGCCCCCCTCGACGAGGTGGTGACCGATCCGCGCCGGTGAGGCGTCGAGGTCGATCAACGCGTGTGCGGCCCGCCGGTGCAGAGCCTTGAGATCCGTCGTGGACAACCCCTCGAGCACCGCGTCGCGCACCAGCGCGTGCCGGAACGCATAGCCGGTCGGCGTCCGGTGCAACAGCCGCTGGGCCTCCGCCTCGTCCAGCACCGCGTAGGCGTCCGAGTCGGGAAGCCCGCTCACCGCGACGAATTCATCGGTGTCGAAGGTGTGACCGAGGACCGCGGCCGACACCAGCGCCCGTACCGTTTCGGCCGGCGCGGCACTCAGCAGGAACTGCCTCGCCGGCAGCCCGACGCCACCCGTCCGCGCCATCTCTGCCACGAAGAACGGCACCCCGCCGGACGCCGCCCAGATCGATTCGACCATCGGCTCATTCGCGGCCGGGGCCAGTTGCCGCACCAGGGTCGACACATCCCCGCGGGAGAGCGGGGCCAGATCCAGCGCGACGGCGCGGGACCTGGCGAGCAGCGACTGCCGCACCTCGCCGAGCACCGGCGGGCCACCGGGCCGATGCGTCACGACCAGCAGCACCTTCTCCGAGGCGGTGCTCCGGGCCAGGTAGTGCAGCAGGCGCAGGCTCGATTCGTCGGCCAGGTGCCCGTCGTCGACGGCCAGCACCGCACCGGATCCCGCGGCGGCCAGCCGCAGCAGTTCCGCGGCGGCCACGAACAGCCGCTGGTGACCGTCGGATGGCCGGCGCGGGGCCGGTCGCCCGGTCAGGCCGGTCTCGATCTCCTGACGGAGGGCGTCGTCGAGGCCGTCGAGCAGCGTCGGGTGATGCCGGCTGAGGTCCGCCAGGGCCTCCAGCACCGGTGCGTACGGCCACGCTCCCTCGACGAGCGCCGCGGTTCCGGTACCCACCCGCATCCCGCGCCGTGCGGCGGCGTCCTCCAGCCATGCCAGCAGTGAGGTCTTGCCGACACCCGCCTCGCCGCAGAGGAAGACCGCGCGTCCGGTGCCGCCGGCCACCACATCGAGTACCTGCTCCACGCCGGCGCGATCGCGGTCACGCCCGACCAGCACCGGAGCCGGGACGACGCCGACCCGGCCGGCGGTCTCGAAAGCACGCTGCCGGCCCGCGCTCCCGGTGTCCACGACGGACGGCACTTTCGCTGCGCGGGTCGGCCCGCCGGCCTCCAGCCGGGCCCTGATCTCCACCGCCCGCCGGCTCGGTCCGACGCCGAGTTCGTTCCGCAATGCGCGCTCGAACCGCTCGTACTGCCGCAGCGCACCGCCGCGATCACCGCGGCGGGCCAGCGCCGCGACGAGACGCAGTTGCGCCTCTTCGTCGGTGGGATCCGCGGCCGCCAGCGCTTGCCACTGCCCGGCCAGGCGCAGCAGATGGAGCTGGAGCACGTGCAGCCGGTCGCGGATGTCCTGGGTCCAGGTCGCGTACGGATCCTGCGGCAGGAAAACGCCGGTGTACAGCCCAGCGGCCCGCGCGGCGAGTTCGGTGTCCTGCCGGTAGAGCGCCTGGCGGGCAACGGCTTCGAAGGCCACCGCGTCGATGTGCGGGTCGGCCGCCGGCAACAGGGTGACCGTGTCGTCGGCCAGCACCACCGAACTGGGATCGGCCAACGCGCGCCGGGCATAGTGCGCCGCCTTGTGCAGGCGCGGCGCGGCGTCGTCGACCGTCAACTCCGGCCACAGCCGTTCCATCAGCTGCTCGCGGTGCAGCCGCCGTCCCGGTTCCAGGGCCAGCACCTTGACCACCGAGGCGGCGTGACGGCGGCGCCACAACGCCGGGTCGACAACGGCCCCGTCAACGGTCACGGCGAATCCACCCAGCAGGGTGATGGCCACCTCCATGGCGCAGCGAACCTCCCGGTCGGTCATCCTATTGCTGACGGACTGTCCGAACCATGGTGAATTTGCCGTGCTCCGCGGGAGCCGGCGGTCAGCCGACCGGGTGCAGTCCGACCAGGGCTTCCACCTCGACGGTCATTGCGGACGCGAGCTGCCGCAGCAAACCCCGGATCCGGTCGAGATCCCAGGTGTAGGAGGCGATCTCGTCGGTGATGCCGATCATCGGCAGGGAGAGCCGGTCCCGCTCGGACTGGTAGCGGGCCAGCGCGGCGTGACGATCGGCGGCCGAGGTGGTCGACGCCAGCACCGCGCGGGCCAACAGTTCGGCGTCCCGCAGGGCCGCCGTCATGCCATGGGTGCTCATCGGGTCCAGCCAATGGCCGGCATCGCCGACCAGCGCCCACCCGTTCCCGGCGGCGGAGCGCAGGTATCCCGGCTGCAGGCCCCGGACGGAACGGACCGTTCCCGCTCGCGCCGCGCACGCGAGTCGCTCACCCAGGCCCGCCGCGACGGCCAGCCGCTCGAAGGCGGTGGCCGGCGTGCCGGACCGGATGACCGACGCGACACGCGCCGGTGGGCCGCCGACGAAGACGCAGGTCAAGCCGTCGTTCGTCGGGATCGTCCCCGCGGTCAGCTGCGGGTGGTAGAACCATTCGTAACCGTCGGAGGGGAAGCCGGACCAGTACCCGTAAAGGACTGCGCTGGCGTGAGACCCGCTGTGCTGCAGGGTGGATCCGACCAGACGTGCGACCGCCGAACGGGTGCCGTCGGCACCGATGACCAGTGGGGTGACGGCCGACCGGGTGCCCGTCCGGTGATCGCGCAGCACAACGCCGGTCACCTCGCCATCGTCGCCGCGGCGCAGGTCGACCAGGTCGACACCGAAGTGGAACGTGGCTCCCGCCGCCGTGGCGGCGTCCACCAGCAGGGCGTCGAGCACCTTCCGGCGCGGCGCGTACAGGGCGTCCACCCCGGCCGCGGGCTTGATCGACACCGCCGACGACTCGGTGCCGTAGTGGAAGACGGTGCGCCGGACCGGCGGTGTGCCTGCCGCCTCCAGCTCGGTCAGCAGACCCCACCGCTGCAGTTGCGCGACGCCGCCGCGCATCAACGCGTGGGTGGACAGGGTGTCGCTGCCGCGGCGGGCGCGGTCGACGCACAGCACCCGAGCACCCGCCCTGGCCAGCAGCAGGGCGGTGGCCGCCCCGGCCACCCTGGCACCGACGACGATCACGTCGTACGAGTCATTCATGATGCCCTCCGGGAGGCGGTGGTCCGGCCGAGAACGGTGGATGTCAGGTGCTCGACAACCATCGCGGCGTCGTACCGCACGCCGTCGAGAGTCGAAGAGCTGCGACGGGTTTGGCAGTACTGGCCGACCACCGTCAGTCCGGGCGCGGGCGTGCGTCCGGCGGTTTGGATGATCTCGCCGGAGGCGTTCAAGACCGGGACGTGCAGCCATGGGTAGGACCGCCGGTACCCGGTCGCCCAGATGACCGAGCGGATGCCCGCCGCACGCAGGTCCAGGGTGGACGGAACGGCGGCTCGCAGGCCGGCCGAGGGCCGTGGTGATCGTGGTGCGTCCACCTCGCTGTGCAACCCGGTTGCGGCGGCGTGCCGGTCGATCCGGTGCAGCAGGTCCGCGAGCCGCGCATCCGCGGCCGCGGTGGTCAGCGGAAGGTCATCGGCGAGCGAGACGCCGCGCGCGTCGGCCGCCGCCACCCGGCCGGCCAGCCGGACCCCCCGGGCGACGAGTGAGGGCAGGTCGACCTGCCGGCCGTTCGCGCTCCCGACGATCTGCAGTGACGGGGGTGCCGGCCGATCCGCCAGGGGCTCGGACGGCCTGTCGAGCGTGCCCATCGAGTCCAGCCACCAGAAGATGTCCATCCCGCGGTAGCGGCGGGGCAGTCGAGTGTGCGGGCCGACAGCGAGCACGACATCCCTTCCGGCGGCGGCCAACTCGTCGGCCAGTTGAGCTCCGGTCGCCGATGCCCCGACGATGAGGACACCGCCTTCGGGAACGTCCGTGGGGTTGCGGTACTCGTCCGGGGTGAGCTGCAGGAACGTCGGATGCAGCCGGCCACCGATGGCCGGTACCGAAGAGTGATGACAGAAACCCGTTGCCAGCACAACGGCGTCGGCCGACCAGTTGCCGGCGTCGGTGGTCACCCGGTACCCGCCGTTCGTCCGGGCAACGCTCCGCACGTCGGCGTCGCCCACCACCGGGGCGCCGAACGAGGTCGCGTACGACTGCAGGAAACCGGCCACTTCGCCGGCCGTCATGAACCCGTGGGGATCGCTGCCGTGGTAGCGCCACCCGGGCAGCCGGGTCATCCAGTTCGGGCTGAGCAGCCGCAGCGAATCCCAGCGCTGGGACAGCCACCGCTCACCGGTCCGGCCGCGTTCCAACACGACGTGCTCGACGCTTGCGCCGGTGAGCAGGCTGCTGACCGCAAGCCCGGCCTGGCCGGCGCCGATGACGACGACTTCGGTATGCATCGAAGACTTCTCCTTTCAGGTGCCGGCCTGGCCGGGCGATGGGTGCACGGGCCGCAGATCGGCGCGGCGTGTCGGACGGGTCAGTCGGCCGACGGGGTGGTCACGTCGATGACGACGTCGGTGCCGTTGACCAGGACGTCCCAGACGGCTGACCGCGCGCGCGACCGTTCCACCAACGCGGCGAGCTGCTCGGCGGTCCCGTCGCCTTCGATGACGAAATTGACCCTGATCTGCCGGTAGCCGTTCCGGACGGAATCGGACAGGCCCAGCAGCCCCTGCAGGTCGATGTCGCCCTCCACCGTCGACCGCACCCGATGCAACCGGATGCCGCGGGCGGAGGCGATGTTGGCGATGCCGGCCGTCAGGCAGGCCGCGATGGCGTGCAGCAGCATCTCTACCGGGGTAGGCCCGTTGCCGGCGCCGACCAGCACCGCCGGGTGGTCGGCGTCGTAGGTGAACGGCGCGGTGCGACTGACGTCCTCCTGTCCGGCGCCGTAGAAACCCTGGATGGTGGAGCGGTTGTGCGTTCCACTGATCCATTCATTGCTCGCCCTGAACTGGAACTGGGCGATCTCCGGTTGACCCTTGACGGCGTCGAGGACGGCGAACAGCGTGGGGACGTCGACGCCGTTCATCGCGGGGCGGGTCTGCGTGCTGGTCATGGTGTTCTCCTTTTCGTTGGTGGGCCATGACGACGCAGCGGACACTAGGGAGCGCACCTTCCGGCGACCTTCCCCACGCACCCTCCGGACCCCGGCGCGGCCGAAATTCCGGGGAAGGTTCGGGGAAGGCCCGGTTCCTACCGTTCCGGGCATGAGAAACGAACGCAGCACCGAAACGACAGCGGTCACTGAGGTGGGCACGCTGCTGGGGGTGTGGGCTCACCCGGACGACGAGGCCTACATGACGGCCGGCCTGATGGCCACGACACTGGCTGCGGGACAACGGGTGGTCATCGCCACCGCCACCCGCGGCGAGGACGGCACCGGTGATCCGGTCACCTGGCCGGCGGAGCGGCTGGCGGCGCAACGGGAAGCGGAGATCCGGGCCAGCATGGCCGCACTCGGCGTGACCGAGCACCGGTGGCTGAATCACCGCGACGGGACGCTGCACACGGTGCCGCACCAGCAGGGGGTGGCACAGGTGCGCGCGCTTCTCGACGAGGTGCGACCGGACACCATCGTGACGTTCGGTCCTGACGGGATGACGGGGCATCGTGACCACCGGACGGTGTCCGGCTGGGTGACCGCGGCCTGGAACGCCACCGGGCGTGCGGCGCGGCTCTGGTACGCCACGCTGACCCCGGAATTCCACCGCGAATGGGGCGAGCTGAACGGCGAGATCGGTTTGTGGTTCACCGGTTCCGAGCCCCCGACCGACGCCGCGGAGGATCTCGCGCTGGCGCTGCGGTGCACGGGCGACGTGCTGGATCGCAAGTTCGCCGCGCTCGCCGCGCACCGATCCCAGACAGCCGAGTTGATCACCACGGTCGGCGCGGAGCGGTACCGGCGGTGGTGGTCCACCGAGTACTTCATCGACGCCCGCACCGCGGATCGCGCCGGGAAGGCGGCCTGAGATGGAGATCGGTGACACGGCCAGCCGCACGCGCCGGGTCCAGCGCGCGGACATCGACCGGTTCGCGGCGATGACCGGCGACCACAACCCGCTGCACTTCGACGAGGACGTTGCCGGCCACAGCCGTTTCGCTGGCATCGTGGTGCAGGGCGGGTCACCAGCGGGCTGCTCAATGCGCTGGTCGCCCAGGACCTGCCCGGGCCGGGCAGCGTGTTCCTGCACACCGACTTCACGTTCCGGGCACCGGCGCGGCCCGGTGACGTACTCACCGCCCGGGCCCGGGTCACCGCCGCCCGCACGGACAGACCGATCACCACACTTGCCGTGACGATCAGCAATCAGGACGACACCGTGGTGCTGGACGGCAGCGCGGTGGTGTGGCGGGATCCGGTGGTCGCGGCGATGACCGCGGACGCCCGTCCCCGGCCTTCACCGACCCCGACGGCGTGGCCCTGGAGATCTTCTGCCCACCCGCCGGGTGATTGACCCGCAAGCCGCCTGGGCATTTCGAACCCGAGGGGACCCGCACCGGAGCGGCGCGGGTCCCGACGGCCCTCCGGTGACGACCTGGCACCCTGGGCACCTCATCAGGGAGGCCATCGGATGACGCAGCTGGCGAGCATGGGCGGAGATACCGCGGCGGACTTCGACGCCGGCGGTGAGGGCGACACCGTCGCCCCGACGCCGTACGTGCTCGGCGAGGTGAAAGGGCCGCTGGACCGGCAGGAACTGGAGTCGGTCGATGCCTTCTGGCGCGCCGCCAACTATCTCTCCGTCGGACAGATCTACCTCCGCGGCAACCCGCTGCTCACCGAGGCGTTGCAGCCCGGTCACATCAAGCAGCGACTGCTCGGCCACTTCGGAACGGTTGGCATGCCAGCAAATTCCTCAACCCGGCACGCGACGGGGCGGTGCTGCCCATCCTGGTGCTGAACGAGTACAAGATCGCGAACCCCACCCTGTTCGCCCGGATCCCGGAATCGGAACTGCTGGAACTGTTACGCGGCTACGGGTATGCGCCCGTCGTCGTGTCCGGTGACGACCCGGCCGCCGTGCACCAGCGGATGGCGGAGATCCTGGGCTCCTGCCTGGATCGGATCGCCGAGATCCAGCACGCCGCCCGCAGCGGTGGTGACGCCGGCCGGCCGGCGTCACCGATGATCATCCTCCGGACCCCGAAGGGCTGGACCTGCCCGCCGCTGGTGGACGGCCATCAGGTGGAGGGCACCTTCCGGGCGCACCAGGTGCCGCTGCCGGGCGCCCGCAACAACGACGAACACCGGCGGGTGCTGGAACAGTGGTTGCGGTCGTACCGCCCGGAGGAACTCTTCGACGATGAGGGCCGCCCGGTGCCGGAGCTGCTCGCAACCGTGCCCGCCGGTGACCGGCGGATGAGCGCCAACCCGGTGACGAACGGCGGCACCGTGCTGCGCGACCTGCGTTGCCGGATTGGCGCAGCTACGGCGTGCAGCTCCCGGCCCGCGGCGCGACGATGCACGAACCGACCAGGGTGCTCGGTGGCTGGCTGCGGGACGTCACCGCCGCGAATCCGACCAGCTTCCTCACCTTCGCGCCCGACGAGCTGGCCAGCAACCGGCTGCAGGACATCCTGGACGTCACCGGCCGCAACTGGCAGGCCGAGATCGGCCAGTACGACGAGAAGCTGGACCCCGAAGGCCGGGTCATCGAGGTGCTGTCGGAGAACATGTGCCAGGGCCTGCTCGAGGGTTACCTGCTGACCGGGCGGCACGGCCTGTTCACCTGCTACGAGGCGTTCATCCACATCGTCGATGCGATGTTCAACCAGCACGCCAAGTGGCTGGAGGCCAGTGCCGCGGTCGAGTGACGCCGTCCGCTCGCGAGCCTGAACTATCTGCTGTCCTCGCACGTGTGGCGGCAGGACCACAACGGGTTCACCCACCAGGATCCGGGATTCCTCGACGTCGTGCTGAACAAGAAGCCGGAGATCGTCCGGGTCTACCTGCCACCGGACGCCAACACGCTGCTGTCCACCTACGACCACTGCCTGCGCTCCCCGGCACTACGTGAACGTGGTGGTGGCCGGCAAGCAGCCATCAGCCGACTGGCTCCCGGTCGACGAGGCGGCGCTGCACTGCACCCGCGGCGTCGGGATCTGGGAATGGGCCGGGCAGAACGACGACGTCGGAACGGTCCGCGATGTGGTGATGGCCTGTGCGGGTGACGTGCCGACCCTGGAGACCCTGGCCGCCGTCGCGATCATCCGGGAGCGGTTGCCTCATCTGCGGGTGCGGGTGATCAACGTGGTGGACCTGATGCGGCTGCTGCCGGCCGAGGAACACCCGCACGGACTGCCCGACCGGGAGTTCGACAACCTGTTCACCACCGACCGGCCGGTCATCTTCGCCTTCCACGGCTACCCGTGGCTCATCCACCGGCTGACCTACCGGCGCACGAACCATTCTGGTCTGCACGTCCGCGGGTACACGGAGAACGGCATCACCACAACACCTTTCGACATGGTGATGCTGAATGATCTGGACCGCTACCATGTGGTCATCGACGTCATCGACCGGGTCGAATCGCTCGGAGAGCGAGCGGCGGGCCTGCGCCAGGAGATGGTCGACGCGCGGCTGACGGCACGGGCCTGGACCCGTGAGCACGGCGCCGACATCCCTGAGGTGGCCGACTGGGTCTGGCCCGCGGCGGCGACCCCCGAACCCTGATCGACCGTCGCGAGTCGGCTGCCGGGTCCGCTGCCCGGCGCATCAGCCCGCGGATGCCCGGGCCGGACCGGTGCGCCGGATCGGTGGTGGTGCAGCACATCGGGCGTTCGCACCACCCGGTCGACCCACGCCCCGTGCCCGCTGAGCCGCACGACGGTGGCACGCGTCGTCCGGAAGAGGGGACCAACGGCACTACCGGGGCAGCGGCGCAGCTGATGCGATTGTGACTCTGGTGACACCAGGAGGAGCAATGCGCACGGATGTGAACACCTGGGTCGACAACACCGCCGTGTGCGGTCAGGTGATCCACGTCGACGGCGGCTTCGGTGTCGTGATCAGGGGTGATTCGACCTGGTGAGCCGTGACGGCGATCACCGCACGAAGTCGGATCAACTCTCGGACAGGAGGATTCCACCATGCAGGGACAGGCAGGCGACTGGCTGATCGTCCACAGCCACAACGACGGCGGCCACATCCGGCGCGCCGAGATCATCGGTACGCACGCCGGCGGTCAACCCCCGTTCACCGTCCGGTGGCTCGACGAGGACAAGGAGTCCGTCGTGTTCCCCGGACCGGATGCACAGGTGGTCGCGGCCGGTGAGGAACAGCAGGCACAGAAAGCCGCGTCCGAGCGCATCGACCGTGTGCAGTCTGCGATCGAGGGTCACCGCGACAGGTGACGCATGGACGCTCACACGATCGTGAACAGGACCGCTGCAGCCGGCCACCGGGCCGGCCACAGCGGCCACCAGAGCGTGCGAAGAACGTCCGCGACGTCACAGCTCCGGCCGCGCTGGTCGTGGGGCGCACCGGCACGAGGGGCCGCCGGCCCGGCTGAAGTGCGGGAAACGCACATCGGTGTCGTGCTGCTGATGGGTGAGCGTGCCTACAAGTTCAAGAAGCCGGTCGACCTGGAGTTCCTCGACTTCCGCACCCGAGAGCAGCGGGAGACCTGCTGCCAACGCGAGGTGGCTCTCAACCGTCGGCTGGCACCGGATGTCTACCTGGGCGTCGGGCAGTTGTCGGTTCCCGACATGGCGGACGCCGAACCGGTGGTGGTGATGCGGCGGATGCCCGGGGATCGACGGCTGAGCGCGATGGTTCTCCGTCGCGACGACATCGACGAAACGGTGGACCGGTTGGCCCATCTGCTTGCCGCGTTCCATGCCGCAGCGCAACGCTCACCGGCCATTTCCGCGGAAGGCTCCCGCGACGCCATCCGCCGCCGCTGGTTCGCCAGCTTCGACCAGGTCACCGCGCTCGGCGCCCACGTACTGGAGCCGGCGGTGTTCGCCGAGATCCGCCACCGGGTGACGGTCTTCCTCGACGGCCGGTCGGCGTTGTTCGACCGCCGGATCGCGCAGGGCCGGATCGTCGATGGTCATGGTGACCTGATCTGCGACGACATCTTCTGTCTGGACGACGGTCCGCGCATTTTGGATTGCCTCGAATTCGACGACCGACTGCGATATGTCGACGGGTTGGACGACGTCGCATTCCTGGCAATGGACCTGGAAATGCTGGGTGCGATCCGGTCCGCCGAAATGCTGTTCAGGAAATATGCGGCTTTCGCCGGCGACCCGGCACCCGCGGCCCTGCGACGTCATTTTGTTTCCTACCGTGCGTTCGTCCGGGCGAAGGTCGAGGCTCTGCGATCGGTGCAGGGTTGTCCCGACGCCGCGGCGGACGCCCGCCGGTACGCCGACCTGGCGCTGGAACACCTGCGCTCCGGCGCGGTGCGGATGGTGGTCATCGGAGGGGCGCCCGGCGCAGGCAAGTCCACCGTGGCCGGACGGGTGGCGGACAGCCTGGGTGCCGTGCTGCTCAGCAGCGACCGCATCCGCAAGGAGATCAGCGGGATGTCCCCGCTGCAGCACGCCGCCGACGCCTACGGCTCGGGCCTGTACGACGCCGCCCACACCCGTCGCACCTATGGCGAGATGCTCGGTCGGGCAGGGCGACTGCTGGCCGAGGGCGAGTCGGTGGTGGTTGACGCCTCGTGGAACAACCCGCGCCGGCGAGCCGATGCGAAAGCGTGCGCCGCCGCCTCGCAAGCCGAGGTACTCCAGGTGTGCTGTTCCGCACCGTCGGAGGTTCGCCGACACCGGCTGCACCTCCGCGCTCCCGGTCCCTCGGACGCCGACGCCGTGATCGCCGCCAGGATGGAACGCCACACCGCACCGTGGCCGGAGGCGTTGCCGGTGTCGACGGGCGGCACCGTCGATGAGGCAGTCGGCACGGTCCTCGACCGGTTGCGCTCCGCCGGAAATGGGTGGGCGACATGAACAAATCCGCTGCCGGGCGATTAGCGACCCATTGGCCGATTATCGGCGTTCCGCGGGAATGCGGATCGGTCGGCGGAGGTCTACGCTGGCCTCAACCGGTCGCCCCGGACTTCGGCGACAACGGTGAGATCCGTTGCCATGGCGCGCGGGTCACGATCGGGTGGCGCGGGTTCGCAACCATTTCCGATTCCGTCCCCATGGTCTTCCATTCTTTGTGTCAACAGGTTCTGCAGGCGGTTCGGCCGGTGGATGCGGGTGGATTCACGGGTCGTGCACTGAGCGGTCACCCGGTTCACGGACCCGCGCCTCTGACCGGCGCCGGCCCTTCGAGCACCGAGCAAGGGAGTGCAGCACATGCCTGACCAGAGCATGATCGGCAGCATCGGCACGGCCGGTCAGGATCCCGACGGCTTCCGCTACCCGTGGATCGAGGTGGTGACCGACGACAGCGGTAAGGGCACGTCGCGGATCTCGCGGGGCCGGACGCTGGGTGCGGTGGTGGAGACCGATCGCACGCTGCACCCCGGCGATCGGGTGGCGTTCCACTGCCGAGGCGGTGACCCTTACGGGCGGACGCTGCGTTGGTGGGTGCACCCCTCAGGGAGTGACCGAACCGTGGCGGTCAAGGGCGACGAGGTCGACCTGACCTGGACGGTGGAACCGGTGTCCGTGGGACGAAAGGTGTACGTGGGCATCGGGATGGCCGCGGACAGCCGGTACCACCGCGAGGGTGCCCTGTTCGACCAGGGCTACGACGGCTGGATCGTCTTCTACTACCGGGTCGTCCCTTCGACGGACGCAGGCCATCCCTCGGAGACCGCACCAGTGCACCGCCCCTACGGCTGGGACGAGTGGGAGGAATCGTGGCAGCGATTCGTCTCCCGGTCGATCGGGTGGTACCGCGACAGCTGATCAGCCCGCCGCGGGAGCGGGCGGCCCCGAGAACCTCACCACCGCAACGCCAGCAACACACCACCTGGCCGGGACAACGGCCGAGCACCGACAAGGAGGCACTGATCATGCCCGGGACGGGATCCAACGTGGTGTCCCCCCTTTCATCCGGTGCGCCCGTGATCGACGATGCTGACGGCGGCGCGGAGGATCGTGCGCAGGAACAGGCCCGGCAACTGTGGACCGACCTCGCCCACGCCCGTTCGGCCGGTCACCCCGGGGCCATCGCACCGGCCGAGGATGCGCTGTTCCGCTTCTACCTGCCGCTGGCCCACGCCCTCGGCGACGGGGTGGTCCGGCGCGGGGTGACCGCGGAAACCGCCAGGCATGCCGCCGAATTGGGCCTGGCCCAGGCGGTGCTGTCCTGGGCCGGCTCCGACGACGGATTCCTGCGATTCGCCAGCCGGTGCATCACCACGGTGCTGCGTCACTTGCGCACCCCGCCCGTCGGTCGACATTCCGCCCTGACGCCTCTGGTCTTTCCCCCGCTTCCTGGGACCGGCCCCGCGCCGGCCCCGGGAAGCCACACCGCCTCAGGATCTGCGGACGCATCTGCCTGAGCCCATCGCACCCGGCGGGTTCACCATCGTGACCCGGTAGCCGAGCGCCGAGTCGCGACAGTCGACACGGACCGGAACGAGAGCGGGCCCGGAGGGTGCGGCAGCTGCCGACACTCTCCGGGCCCTTCCTCGATGGGCGGAGTTACGCGGCGAGATGGCCGTGCGCGTCGGCGCTCCGGCCGGCACCGTGCGACTTCCCGGGCGAGCGCTCGACACCGTTGACGTCCGAGGTGTCGAAGGCGAACGTCAGCACCGCGGTGGCGACCGCATCGACGTTCACGTCCAGCGCGTAGGTGTTGACGTTGCCGTACAGGTCGTACCCGGTCTCCAGTTGTGCGTACAGGTCGGCGTCGGCGCCATCGGCCACGGGCGTCCGGCTGTCGCAGGCCTGGTGATAGCAGGGGTCCGCTGCCTCGCCGGCGACGCCGCCGTACATGGCGACCTGCGCATCGGTCTTGACGTCCTCGGCACCGGTGAACAGGCCACCGGCCGGGATGCCGTTGTTGATGAAGGCCTGGTAGTCGCTGCGGCCGCTGAAGTCACTGTCCTCGTAAGGGATCCCGCGGTCGGCATAGAACTTCTGGAAAACGCCTTCGATCTCGGCAGAGCCGGCCGGGATGTCGACGGTGGCAGTTCCGCTGGAATCGTCGCCGTCGTAGATGCCGAAGTAGTAGTTCGGCGAGCCGATCATGTCGAAGTTCAGGTACAGGGCGATGTCGGCGAGCTCGTCATCGGACAACGAACCGACGTAGTGGTTAGAGCCCAGCAGGCCCGCTTCCTCGGCGCCCCACCAGGCAAAACGCACCGCGTTGTTCGGCTTCACCTTGGCCATTTGCAGCGCGACCTCGAGCAGACCCGCGCTGCCGCTGCCGTTGTCGTTGAATCCGGGTCCCTCGGGGACGCTGTCGAGGTGCCCGCCGGCCATCACGACGTTGTCGGTGCGGCCGTTGCGGGTCTGGGCGATGACGTTCTCGGTCGACCGGATCTCGGACACCGTGTCGGCAGAAATTGCGAGGACCAGGCCGGCCGTCGCTGCGAAGGCGGCGCCGGTCTCGTAGGACACCGAGACGGCCGGAATTCCGACGGGCCCGCCGAGGGTGCCGGCGAACAATTCGTACCGGTCGACATTCGCCACCCGGTCGCCGTTGCCCTGATTGAACACCACGGCGCCCACGGCGCCGGCGGCCTCCGCGTTCGCCACCTTGATGCCGAAGGAGCAGGTCCCGCGCTGCAGGAGCGCAATCCTACCGGTGACCGTGCTGACCCCGCCGGTCAGGAAATCCGTTGCCTCACAACCGCTCGTACTGGCCCTCGGGGCCGTGAGGTTGACGTCGACGGCGACGACCCCGGCCTGCACCGAACCGGCGCCGGAGTACTCCATCAGGTCGTAGTCCTCACCGTCGACGTATGCCTGCGGGTCGGGCGACACCTGGGCGAAGGACGAGCCGAGCTCCTCGAAGAACGGGAAGTCGAACGGCTGGCGGGTGACCTGGTACCCAGCTGCTTGCAGCTTCGAGGCGACGTAGTCGGCGCTGGCATCGAAGCCACTGCTGCCGGACGCCCGATTGCCGCCGTTGGCGTCTGCGATCGCTTGGAGCGCATCCAAATGCCGCAGCGTGCCCTGCAGGGTCACCGCCTTCGTCAGCTTCTTGACGGAGTTGTTGTTGGGATCCGCGTAGGCCGGGTTGGCCAATGCCACGGACGCTGCCAGGACCGCGGCGGTGATACCGCCGAACGCCCTTCGACTCCTTGTCGACATCGAACTCCTCTCGCTCCGACAGTCACGGTGACGCCGGGCATGCAGGAACGTAACCTCAGGAATCCCACTTCGAAAGTTTGCGGGGCGACTGTTTCGATTCACTGGGACGAAATAGGACAATGTAGAAGATGCTTAGCGCCAACATCTTTCGGGCGTCGGACTCACCTTCTCCCGACCTGAGGCCGTGACGGCTCCGTTCCCTCGCCGCCCCGCGTCAGACACCGGCATCCGGGGAACTGTTCCCGGCGAGAAGGGAGGCACGCCATGCCCAAGACCACCAAGGACGGGAAGGTCAAGGAAGAAGAGCTGCCGAGCACGCTGCAGCGTTCCGACCCCAAGGCGAAGCAGACGTTCGCGAAGACGTACGACTCGGCCATCGAGCAGTACGACGACGACGAGCGGCGCGCGCATCAGGTCGCGTTCGCCTCGCTCAAGCACACGCACGAGAAGGTCGGCGACCACTGGGAACCGAAGGACGAATACGGCCCGTCCGACGCCCAGGCCGAAGGCGGCCGGGACACCAACCGGCCCACCGCCGGCGGTGTCGACGCGAACGCTTCCAAGAAGCACCTGTACGAGCTGGCCAAGCGGCTCGAGGTTCCCGGTCGATCCCAGATGAGCAAGGACGAACTCGTGCAGGCGCTGCAGAAGGCCAACGACCGGGAATCTGCCCGGGCACGCCAGCAGTAGTCAGCGCACCGGTGGTGGTGACCGACCCGCGGAACGGGCCCGGTCACCACCGGCTCGACATCAGTTGCCGGTCAGCCGCACCGCTTGCGCATCGCGGCCGGCCGCATCGTCGAACAACAGCAGGAAGCCGGTCTGCGTCGACGCTGCGGCGTTGGCGTTCTTCCGCACCGTCAGCGACAGTCTCTTTTTCGCCGGTACGACCAGCGAGTCGTTGAGCGAATACTTCGGGGATCCGACTGTCCACCTCTGCCCCTCGATGACATCGGTGACGTTGCCGCTGAAGTAGTTGTCGTACGCCAGCACATCGAAGTCGAAGGTCGATCCCTTCGCGAGACCGAGGGCGCTGAGCGGCACCGAGAATACCTGGGTGGAGGCGTTGAAGTTGGCGTCGGTGTAGTAGTACGCCGTTCCGCGCTTCGTGGCGACGTTCAGCACGTACACCAGGCTCTGCCCGGACGATCCCGGTCCGACGGCCTCCTGCTGGAACACGGCGTAGTCGACGACGCCGTCCCGGTTGGTGTCGATGTCGACCTCGTACCCTGCGGGGTACAGCGGGATGGTCTGCCGCTGCTGACCGGCGATCGCGAATTGCAGCAGGTCGTTGGTCACGCTGTCCCGGACCCCGGCGGCGGCCAGGTCGATCAACGCCGCGTTCGAGCCGGGCGATCCCGGTTCTCCGGCACCGGGTTTCGGCAGCCTGGGACTCGTTCCGGTCAGCGCGAACACGTCGACGGCGCCGTCCAGCACCCGGGACCGGTTGGCCAGGGAGAGCGTGCCGACACCGTTCTTCAGCCTGACCGTCTTGGCCGCGGACACGTCGGCGGACCGCTGCGGCAGCACCGTCCAGCCCAGGTGCAGCCGCTCGGCACCGGAGGTCGCCAGCAGGTACCCGTCGAACTCCGGGGCATTCAAGGCGGAGCCGTCGCCCGTGAAGCCGGCGGAATGGGTGAACGGCCACAGGTCGAGCTTGGCCGGGTCGATGGTGATCGCGACCTTGACCTGAGCCGTGCCGCGCGCCGGCACCCGGACCACCCGGGGTGCGTGGACCGTCACCGCCCGGCTCGCCGCATCCGCAGGGTCGCGGAAGGTCGGCGTCAGCTGGTAGCTCCTGGCGGTGCTGGCCGTGTTCCGCAGCTTGAGCACCACTGTGGAGGTGGTCCTGGTGGTCGGCTTCGGCATCCCGAGCCCGATGTTGCCGCCGCCACTGAACTGGCTGTTGACCAGAACTCCAGCGGCGTTGACCGCAGGCGCGATCCGGACCTCTCCCGCGCCGACCCTGCTGATCGGCGTCGCGTACAGGTGGCCGACGGCGTCCGGGGTGCGGTTGTCCGTGCTGGCGTTGTTCAGCAGGCGCGACTTGACGACGGTGGGGCTCGCGGACGGGTAGCGGTCCAGCACCAGCGCGGCCGCACCGCTGATCACCGGTGCCGCACCGGAGGTTCCGCCGAAATTGGTCTGCCCGTTGCCGGTGCCCACCGCTGCCGAGAGCCACGCGCCGGGTGCGCCGATGTCGGGCTTCGCCCGCTGCCCACTGATGGCCAGTCCGCGGCTCGACGTGCCGACGGTCGTGTTGGCCAGCGACGTCGCGGCGGCGGGGTCGATGGTGACCGAGACGGGACCTGCGGCCACCGCGTCCGACAGCTTGGTGCCGTCGGCGAACGAGATGGTGAATGTCGGAACGGTGACTTCGGGGCCGCCGCCGAACGAGAAGTCCGGTGGGTCACCGGGCACGTTGTTCCAGATGACGACGGCGGCGGCGCCGGCGGCCTGGGCGTTCTGTGCCTTGGCCGACGCGTTGCAGGCCCCCCGCTTGACCAGGGCGACCGCCCCGGCGGGGAAGCCGGTGAAGGCACCTGTGGTGCATCCCTCCCTCGTCCCGGTGGGTTGGGCGAGCGGGGCGGTCAGCGCGGCGCCCGGCAACGGTGACCAGGTCTGCAGCTTCATGTTCCGCACGGCGTTGCCCGGCAGGCCCGCGATGGTGGGCGAGTCGACCGCGAGGGCGTACTGCTTGTCGTCCGGCAGCGCTGTCTGCGCGACGCTGATAGCCCGCTCGGCGGTGGACGGCGACCCCACGATGAACGGCCGGTCCGCGCTGTTGCCCGCCGAGACCACCGCCACCACACCGGCCCGCACCAGGTTGTTCAGCGCGACGGTGGCATCGTCCTGCGCCTGGCCGTAGGGGGACCCGAGCGACAGGTTGACGATGTCCATGGCGTCGGAGATGTCGCCGTCGCCGTTCGGGTCCAGCGCCCAGTCGATGCCCTCCAGGATGGCGACGCCGCTGCACGAGGTGGACACCGCCGAGCACACCCGCACCGCGTACAGGTCCACGCCTGGTGCGATGCCCTGGTGGGTGCCGTCGGCGCTGCGGCCGCCGATGATGTCGGAGACGTGCGTGCCGTGGCCGTCGAAGTCGATGGGGTTGGGGTCCGGCCGTTCGGCGGTGTTCGGCCAGGTCTCCCCGACGAAGTCGTAGCCGCCCTTCACCTTCGGCGCGCTCGGCCCGAACAAGTCCGCGCATCGACCGACGGGGGCGGCGTTGTAGGCCGTGCCCGACGCGCCTTCGTAACAGTCGGTGTAGGCCTGCTCGGTGCCAGGACCGCCGAGGTACTTGTGGGTGTAGTCGATGCCCGAGTCGAGGACCGCGACCTTCACGCCGGTGCCGTCGTACCCGGCCCGACGCACCTCGGTCGCCCGAAGGTAGTCGGCCGCCTGGGCGAGGCCGCCCGACTCGGTCGGGTCGGCTTGTGTCTCGTACCGGCCGACCGGCTTCACCGAGACGACGCCCGGTATTGCCGCGAGCCGGGACAGGTTGTCGGCCGGCACCGTCACGGCCACCACATTGGCGGCAGTGGTGGCGCGGCCGACCGCTCTTGCACCCAGCCCGGCAGCGGTCTCGAGCACCGCGCTCTGCTGCGCCCGCACGCCCGCGGTCTGTGCGCGCTGATCGGCGACCGACGGCAGTTGCCCGTCACTGGTCGCCTGGTCGGGGACGGTTGCGGCAACCGCCGGGCGGGACAACGCCACCGACACCGTCACGGTGCCCTTCGCGTTGCGCAGCGCCGGCGCGAGCGTGCCGGCTGGATCGGTGTCCAGGGTCGCGAACTCGTCCGGCACGGGGACCGGTGACGGCGGCGGGGGCGGCGCAGCAGCCGCTCCCCCGGCTGCCGAGAGCATCACCCCAGAGACCATGGAAACGGCCACGAAAGCGCCGAAAGCCCGCCGAATCGTCAAACGCATTGCATCTCCTTGGCGGCTTTCTGGCCCCGAACGGGTGGTGGTCGACACACTCGCATTCGGTGGCGCCCCGGGGCAAGCGCGGGATGATCTTTCGCCGGGCCGGGTTCGCCGATCACCCGTCGGCGCCGTGCAGAAGAACCGACCGTGGGGTACCGGTGATCCGAGCGGCGCAGACGCCGGCGGCCGGGTGAAGGGATGAGCGATGGCCCAGCGTGGCTCCACGGCCGCCTCCCGGGCGTCCCCGCTGGCGGAGTACCACCGCAAGCGAGACTTCGGCCGGACCCCGGAACCGGCGGGGTCCATCCCCGCGGAGCAACCGGCGGACGCCAGGAGCTTCGTCGTGCAGCGCCACCGGGCCAGGCGCCTGCACTACGACTTCCGGCTCGAGATCGACGGCGTGCTGGTGAGCTGGGCGGTGCCCAAGGGCCCCACCCTGGACCCGAAGGTCCGGCGATCGGCCTTTCATGTCGAGGATCACCCGATCGAATACTTCGATTTCGAGGGCATCATTCCGGCGGGCGAGTACGGCGGCGGCGACGTGATCGTCTGGGACGCGGGCCGATGGTCGCCGCACAACGCGCCCGACCCGCGCCGCGCGGTCGACGGCGGCGAGTTGCACGTCGACCTGTTCGGCGAGAAGCTCCGCGGGCGCTTCGTCCTGGTGCGCACCAGGATCGACGATGCCGGCAAGGAACAATGGTTGCTGCTGCACAAGCACGATGAGTACGCCGTCGACGGCTGGGACCCGGAGGACCACCCGTACTCGGTGGTGAGCGGGCGCACCAACGACGAGGTGAAGGCCGATCCCGACCGGCTGTGGCACTCGGACCTGCCGGCGGCGCGCGCAGCGATTCCGCTCAAGCCGGGCGCAGTCGAACCCGTCTCCGACGACGAGGTCCGGGCGCTGGACCGACTCGAGGCCGCCGGCACGTGGGCGGTGTTCGGCCGGGAATTGCGGGTGACCAACCTCGAGAAGGTCCTGTTTGCGCCACGCGACGGCGAGACAGCTGTCACCAAGCGTGATCTCATCCGGTACGCCGCCTTGGTCGCGCCCACCGCGTTGCCCTACCTGACCCGTCGGGCGCTGAACATGCACCGCTATCCCCATGGCACGGCGGTGAAGGGGTTCTGGCACAAGGAGTTGCCCACGCACGCCCCGGAATGGTTGCCGCGCTGGGACAATCCCGACGCCGGTCCCGGCGAGACGCGGACGTACCTGGTCGTCGACGAACCCGCCGCCCTGGTGTGGGCCGCCAATTTCGGCGCCGTCGAATGGCACGCCTGGACATCGCGGGTGGACAGTCCGCACCGACCGACCTACGCCCTGGTCGATCTCGACCCCGGGGACACGACGAGCTGGTCGGATCTGCTGGTGCTGGCCCGGCTGCACCGCACGGCCTTCGAGCACCTCGGCGTCGTCGCCCGGCCGAAGGTCACCGGCCGGCGCGGAATCCAGATCTGGATTCCCATCGCGCCGACCCTCGACTTCGAGCAGACCCGGGCCTGGGTCGAGCAGCTCTCCCGCACCGTCGGCCAGGTGGTTCCGGACCTGGTGAGCTGGAAGTGGCAGGTCCACGAGCGTGGCGGACGGGCGCGGCTGGACTACACGCAGAACGCCATCAACAAGACGCTCGTCGCCCCCTACAGCCCGAGAGCGGCTGCCGGGGCACCGGTTTCCGCGCCGATCGAGTGGGACGAACTCGACGACCCGACGTTGCGACCGGACGGCTTCACCATTCGCACGGTCATGGCGCGGATCGCCGAGCGCGGTGATCTGTTCCGTGCGGTGCTGGGCCAGGACCAGGTGCTGCCCCGGTTACGGTGACACGGGCGCCGGACAGGGCCAGGATCGAGGGACCGGTGGCCACGGCGGTCACCCTCTTCGGCCGGAATCAGGAAGGAACAGCCATGAACAACGACGTCCGGCGGCTGTACATCTCCGCACAGAACAGATTCGGCGACTACGTGCACGGCGTGCGCGCCGACCAGTGGCACCGGTCGACGCCGTGCACCGACTGGGATGTTCGGGCGCTGGTCAACCACGTGCTCGGCGAGGTCTGTTGGGCCGTACCGTTGTTCGCGGGGCGCACCGTCGCGGAGGTGGGCGACCGGTTCGACGGCGACCTGCTCGGTGACGACCCGGTGGCCGCCTGGGACGCGGCGGCACCGCCCGCCATCGCCGCCGTGCGGGAGCCCGATGCGATGGACCGCACCGTGCACCTGTCCTTCGGCGACTTCCCGGGCAGCGAGTACGCCATGCAGTTGTTCGCCGACCTGCTGGTGCACGGCTGGGACCTGGCCAGGGCCACCGGCCAGGACGACCGGATGGACCCTGACCTGGTCACCGCCTGCGCGTCGTGGTTCGCCGACCAGGCGGCCACCTACCGGGAATCCGGGGTGATCGGCGCCAGGTGTGAGGTCGGCGGTGACGCCGACGGTCAGGCGGCCCTGCTGGCCGAATTCGGCAGGTCAGCCACGGCCGGGTGAGACCAACCACGGCTCGTGCAGATCCAGATACGTGACGTCCTCCATCAGGCTCTGGTTCTCCTGCATGGCCTCCATCATCTCCGGCGGCGGCGGCATCGTCTCATGCTGCCGCGCCTCCTCCTCCGAGGTGAAGTAGACGGTTTCCACGAAGGCGCCGTCGCCGTGCAGAGCAATGGTGGCGCCGATGATTTCGGGCCGCATGCGCTTCATCCCGTCGGTGAAGGTGTTCATCATCTGTCGCATCCGGTCGGCGTCGGCGGTGTGGCCCTCCATCACCTGGACGAAGCCGGCATCGTCGGAGCCACCCTGCATCCACAGGTCTACCTGGGGGCAGTCGAAGAACGTGACCGGCCCGTCGAAGCACTTCTCGGTCTCGGCCCACCAGCTGCCCTGTTCCGGCCGGGCGCTGTTCCGGCGCGCCGACTCCTCCGAGTCGAACCGGACAGTCATCACGCACATGCCGTCATCGGTGATGCCACCGGTCATCCCGAGCCACCCGTCGGCACCGGGCTGCAGGTCGCGCTTCCACTTGTCCATCGCCGCCCGGAGCCCGTCGGCGTCCGCGACCTTTCCCTGGATCACCTGGATGAACATTCCCGCAACCTCCTCGCGCAGGGCGGCAGCGCGACCGGACGATCCCGCCGGGCGGGTCGCCGACCGACGGCCGGGGACTCCCGCCGTGTCCCACCTTGGCCCGACGGCGAAACGCGCACAAGGGCCTCACAACGCCCGAAAGCCGCGCCGGCCGGCCGGGGCCGTCTCCGGCATCACGAGTGCCCGCAAGCCTGACGTCAGTGCTTGATCACCGCGATCATGTCGCGCACCCTCGCCGTCGGCAGGTAGGCACGGGTGATGGCGATGCCGATCCGCGGCAGGTCGGCTTCGTCACGGAACGACATGTACATCGGCGAGAGCCTCGGCTGGAATTTGCTCTTGAAGGCGTGCAGGGAGCGGAAACCGTAGACCGGCTCCAGGCTTTCACCGAGGCTGTCCAGGAACTTCTCGACCACCGTCTCCCCCGCGGCGTCCTCGTCGGATTTCGCCAGCGGCGCGCCGGACAGCGATACGAAACGGGCGCCCTGCTCCTTGAAGTACAGGCATGACGACGCGATGAGGAACTCCATCGTGGCGCGGAACCCGCCGTCGGCGCGCCGCATCAGGTCGAGCGTCCAGCCGGCCACCTGACCGTCGCCGCCGTACACCGGCATCCACGACGTCACGCCGTGCAGCGTGCCGTCCGCGCCGACCGCCAGGCCGACCTTCACCTCGCGATCCAGCGCCTCGGTGACACCCCCCAGGGTGAAGCCCATCTCGGGCAGTTCCTTGTCCCCCAGCCACTGTTGGGACAGGTTCTCCACCTGCCGGACCAACGCCCAGGATTCGTCGGCGAGGCTCACCATCCGGAAGCTCACGCCCTCCTTGGGCGCCTTGTTCAGCGCGGTGCGGATGTCCTGCCACTTCTTTCCCTTGAACGCCAGTTGCGGCAGATCGATGATGTTGTCCTCCGCGACCTGGGCGCTCCCCCAGCCCAGGGCATCGGTCACCTGTGTGGTGACCGTGGTGCAGGAGAAGAAGTACGGCACCAGCGCCGCGCCGTCGCACAGCTGCACGAAGCTCTTGATGGTCGACTCGGCCGACCCGGGGGGACCGATCGGGTCGCCGAGCGCAACAGCCACACCGGCGTGCTTGCGGAAGGCGATGTAGCCCTGCCCGTCCTCGGTGATCATGTGCCGGTTCTCCGGCCATGTGGTCATCCAGGAGATCGTGCTGCCACCCCACTGCCGCAACAGGTCCTTCGCGGTGTCGGGATGCGACGTGCCCGACGCCATCCGGCGGCGACTGCGGCGCGGCACCCGGAACGCGCGGTGTCCGGCCAGCAACACCACCAGGAACGGCACGTACAGCACCCCGCTCGCGATGATCTGGGGTAGCCCCTCGATGGTGATGTCGGCATCCGGCGCAAACGCCAGGATGATCAGCAGCACAGCCACGAGAACGACGACCAGGACCGGAATGGCGGCCAACACCACCGCGACCCACCACGCCCACCGGTAGCCCTTGCGCAGCCCGTTGGCAATGAACAGTGATATCGCCAGGATCAGGATCAGGCCGTACCACGCCTCGGGTGCGTCGTCGGGAACCCCGAACGGGGTGAGCCGGTCCGGCAGGAAGTTGGCCAGCACCTGCACCGTCGCGATCAGCAGCACCCCGACGAAGGCCAGCAGCCGCAGCTCGTGCCGGGTGGGCAACGCCCTGGCGCGCAAACCCTTCGGGCCCGCGAGCCGGGTGGAGAACGGCAGGCTGAGGGCCACCGCGACGAAGTGTTCGGCGTCGGCCATCTGGCCGATGAACACGATGGAGAACAGCACGTACGCCCAGATGCCCAGCCGCATGCGCAGCCGCCAGGGCGGTTTCACGGTGGCGGTGGCGACGCTGAGGACGGCGAGCATGCCGGCCGAGAAGCCGACGTCGGTTTCCGTCGCCCGCTGCGCGACCCAGTCCCAGCCGGAATCGCGGAAGATCAGGAAGACCAGCGCCACCAGCAGGACGGCCAGGATCTGGTATGCGACGACGATGACGACCGTCCGGGCGGTGCCGAGCCGCCACTCGGAAAAGCCGGTCAGCAGCGCGAAGAAGCCCGCGACGAAGATGTAGTAGACGGGGTTGAGCGCGAAGAAGGCGCCCCAGATCAGGGTCAGCCAGCGTCCGTCCTCGAACGCCGGCAGTCCGTAGGCGACATCGGAGTACCACGACTTGTTCTCGATGCTTGACCACAGGGTGCCCAGCACGATCGCCAGCACCATGGTCGTCACCACGTAGAAGGTGGTGAACGGCACCCGCTTGATCAGCGCGACGATCCCCGGCGGGTCTTTCGGCTCCGTCGGGGCGGCCGGGGTTGCCGGGGCCGTGGCGGCCGCCGGCCGGGACGCCGGGGGGTCGGCGGGCGGTTGCTGGGCGACGTCGGTCAAGGTGACTCCCCTGGTGCGGTCCGTGGCCCGGGAACGGGGCCGGCGGGCCTGGCGTCGATCCGTGCGTACTCCGCCCCGGCTCGGATCCTATGTCGGGAGTGGATACCTGCGGAGGAACCGGGCGAAACGGAACCGCGCCGGTCAGAGATTGAGCAGTCGCCGCCGCTGACCGTCCAGGTACCTGGCAGCCCGCCGCTGCCCGCCGCGGTCGGTGATCGCGGAACCCAACGCGTCCATGGCAGCGGCCAACGCAGCCGTATCCGGGTCCCACCCGCGACGCCGGCATTCCTGCAGCCAGTCGACCGGCGCCCGGTGACCTCGCTGCCCGTTGCACCGGCGGCAGGCGGCGACCTCGTTCTGCAGCCACGACGGGCCGCCCTTGACCCGCGGGATCAGGTGGTCCGTGGTCGGCGGCACCAGTCGGCCGAAGGCCCGGCCACACCACACGCACCGCTCCCCGTCCCTGGTCAGGATGACGGCCAACCGCTCGGCACGGTCGGGCTGCCGCTGATCGGACCGCCGTGGGGCCGGGTCGGACTGCACCGGACCATGGTGCCGGACGGCGCCTTCGGCGGCCGGCATCGGTGGCGATCCGCGCCCGGAGGTGAGCTCGAGAGTTGGTCAGTCGTCGGCGGTCTCCGGACGAGTGGTCTCGTCCAGCACCCACGCCCGGTAGCCGGGGTGGGCGTCGATCACCGGCAGCACGATGACGGACGGGACCTCATAGGGATGCTCGTCGTCGGCCCGCTCGATGATGGCGGGCACCAGGCTGCGTCGGGTGTGCAGCGCCACCCTGGCCTCGCGGTCGTCCTGGATGTCGCCGTCCCAGCGGTAGATGGACCGGATGGTGCCGATCGTGTGCCCGCAGGCCGCGAGGCGGAGCCCGACCAGGCGGCGGGTGAACTCGACGAGCCACTCGGCATCGGGCGCGGTGATCACGACCTCACAGATGTCGTCCACGCGCGGACCTCCTTCGTCGGCGTGCGCAGCCACTGCCACGGAACACTGCCATGGCCGCCGGGCCGGAACCGCTCCGACCGCGGCCGACCGGTGGGTTTTGTCCCCTTTGGCCGTGCTCGCGCCTAAGCTGAACCGGCTCTCACGGAGGCGATCGAACGGGGTGTGCATGACACCGATCACCACAGCACCAGCTGCACGCCGACGAACCGGGATGAACTGCGGTCCATCACACTCTTCGACGGCCTCAGCGATCAGCAACTGATCGAGCTGACCGACGCGGCCACCGTGATCGCGTTCAGCACCGGGGACCAGCTGTTCCACGAAGCCGAGCCGGCCGGCAGGTGATGGGTCCTGCTTGGACGGCGGCATCGAATTGTTGCGGCGGGTGGGCAAGGAGGAAACCGTGCTGGGCGTGATGACACGCCCGGGCCCGTTCGCTGCTGTCGGAGATGAAGGAGTCGACTCGCCGCATCTCGGAACTGGTCGGTGCGGTCAAGTCGTACGCGCACATGGACCGCGCCTCCCTGCAGCCGACGCAGGTGTCCCGCGGCCTGGACAGCACGCTGGTGATGCTCAACCACAAGCTCTCCGGCGGCGTGACGGTGGTCCGCGATTGCGGCGAGAACGTACCGCTCATCGAGGCGCATGTCGTCGAGCTGAACCAGGTCTGGACCAACCTGATCGACAACGCGGTGGATGCGATGGAGGGTTCCGGCACCCTCACGGTGCGGATCCGGCGTGACGGTGGCCAGGTGATCGTCGAGATCGCTGACACCGGGACAGGAATGCCGCCGGACGTGCAGGCCCGGGCGTTCGACCCGTTCTATACGACGAAGGGTGTCGGGAAGGGCACCGGCCTCGGGCTGGACGTCTCCCGGCGCATCGTCGTGGACCGGCACCGCGGGGACATCAGCCTCGACACCTCCCCGGCCGGCACGACGTACCGGGTCCGCCTGCCGCTGCAACCGGCAGCGGCGAAGACGTCGGCGAGCGGTCATCCGTCCCCGAACGGATGACCGCTCGCCCGCGCGTTTCCGGCGCTGTGCTGGCTGATGTCGGGTGGGGTCAGGCAATGCTGATCGCGGGAACGACGACCGGGGGCTGGGTCGGGTCGAGCACCTCGGCCTGTGACACGCCGGTGGGCGTCAGGATATCCACCGCCTTCGGCACCGATGCGGGATCGACCGCGCAGATCGGACTGGCCCCACCGGCCGCACACACGCCGAATTGGTAGGGCTCGCCGGTGGGCGTGAAGCCTCGCGCCTGGTCCGACGAGAAGCCGTCCTGTCCGGTGAGGACGACCGCGACACTCCATCCGCTGGTGGGTGTCCCGCCGAGGGCCTCCTTGGTCACGGTGATCGTGATGTAACGGGTCTGCTGGACACCTCTGATCGAGGCCGTGCCGACGGTCGCCCCGACACCGTTGACGAACCGCTGTCCGAAGCCCTGGGCCTCGATCAGCCGGTTCCAGCCGGTGGCCAGTGTGTAGTTGCGCTGCGGGAACGATGCGGCCGTGGAGGTCTCGCCGCCGGTGGGGTTGGTGATGTAGAGGTCGACGAGCTGGGCGCCCAGCGCACTGCCGAACGTGGGCGTCAGGTCCGCCGTCTGCACCCGGAAGACGACATTGCTGCCGGCATCGAAGATCTGGACGTTCCGCAGGTCGTAGGCGCCCGGCTTGAAATCGGAGGCCGACGGATAGATGTACGTTCCCGGCCCGTTGTCATCGCCGGCCGGATCGGCCACCTCGGTGATCAGCGTGCCCGGTACCACGTCGTTGACGACGGTCACCTGGGTGAAGCCGGTGGCCCCGTACGGGGTGGTGGCGACGGCGGTGATCGACAACGTCCCGGCGGGTGGGGTCAGCTGTACCGAGAATGCCCCGTTGCCGTCGGCGGTAGTGGTTCCGCTCGCTGTGGCGCCTTCGTTGTCGGTGTTGATCGCGATGACGTCGACGGTCGCACCAGGGGCAGCCGACCCGGAGACCGTCAGCGGCGCATTGGGAATGAGGGCACCGTCGGCCGGACCGGTGATGGTGACCGTGGTGGCCGCCGGCGGTGCCTGCGCGATGTACCGCTTCGTCGTGTCCACCGGCGTCTCACTGACCGAGTCCGACCGGATGTTGGTGGAAAGCCGGACGAATGACGCCGCCGACCAGGTCAGCGGGGAGGCGCTGCCGGCCGCCTTCCCGTTCTCGAACCCGATGGACGCGCATTCCGGTGGGGTGCCCAACGGCGACGCCGCAATGTCCGCGTTCTCCCACGCCTGCTCCGGTATCAGCCCGATCCCGGATGCCGTCTTGGCCATTCCCAGCCACAACCTGGGGGCGGCGCCGGAGTTGTCCGTCGCGATCTCGTGCTCGGCCCGCTCCGCGGACAGCACCGGCCAGACGTGGCCAGAGCCTTTGTTCTGTGGTTGGGCGCCGCACTCGCCGGCCCACGGCTTGCCCTCGACGGTGCAGTCGGTCGGATCGCCGATATGGCAGTCGCCGTAACCATCTTCGGTGCCGGGCGTGTTCACGCCGTAACGGTAGAAGTAGCTCTGTTCGTTCTCGGTCGTCCGTTTGATCACGCTGTCCACCAACGGCAGGGTGCGGGCGACGTCCGGATCGTCGGCCGGCAGGACGCCGAGCCGCGGTAGTTCCAGGAAGCCGGCGTCGATGACGGCGCGCTGGTCCGCATCGGGACCGCCGTTGCCGAGGTTGTACTTCGTATCCGCGTCCGGGTCGCCGTTCTTCGACAGCCGGATGAAATACGGATACTGGCTCAGTGGACCGTTGCTGGTCACCGCCCACTTCTTGACGTTCCGCTGGTAGTGGTCCGCCGTGGCGCGGTAGAGCCGGGCGCCGGCCGCGTCACCGTTCAGCTCGGCGATCGCACCGGCGGCGGTGAGGCCCGCGATTTCCGCGGCGATCGTCGACGGCGAGTAGCCGCTCTGCTCCTCCCACCGTTCCGATCCGAAGGACGGGCCGCGGGAGACCACGAAATCAGCGGCCCGCTTGATGTGCGCCTCGTAGAAAGCCTTGTCGGTCAGCCCGACGGTCCGCGCCATCAGGATCGGGTAGGCCACCTCGTCCAGTTGGGTGCCGAACGAATCCGGTGCGACCTTGCCGTTGATCAGGCTGTTCCGCGGCATGGAGCCGTCCGGCAGTTGCTGCCGCTCGAACAGGAACCGCACGGTCGCCTTCGCGGTGTTCACGTCGCCGGTCGCGAGCAGGCCGGTGAAGGTCTCGTACAGGTCGCGGGCGAAGACCTCGCGGTAGGAGCCGAAGTAGGTCAGTTCCTTGGTGCCTGCAGCGACCGCCTGTCCCCACGGGCTGGCGAGCGACGCGACGATCGCGCCCGCGAAGGTCTTGTCCTCGCTGGCCTTCAGCACGTTGGCCGACAGGTAGTACGTCGCCGCGAGCTGCCTGCGCTCGGCCTTGGTCAGGCTCGAGGGCTGCGCCGGCGGCTTGAGTTTGCGGTCGTACTGCTGCCAGCCCGCCCGGTAGGCGTCCAGCATCCGGCCGGTGTCCGACCGCGCGGTCAGCCCGGCGGTGGCGATGGCGGTTGCCTTGCTGGCGCCGAAACCCAGAGCGAGGGTCGCCGGGCGGCCGCCGTTGACGTCCAGCTGGGCGATCTGGACAACGTTGCCCCGGGTGGCCGTGCCGTAGGTGGCGGTGAGCCGGCGCGCGGCATCCAGTTGGGTCAGGCCGTCACTGGGTGTACCGACATAACCGCTGGAGGCCTTGAGGAATGGCCGGTCCGCGCGCAGTGCGGCGTACACCGGGGTGGCGTAGTCGCGGTTCGCGGCGATGGTCGCGGTGTTCGTGTCGCTGGAGACGGGCACAGGGGATCCGGTGCTGGTGTCGATGACGGCGTCATCAGCGCCCGCGTTTTGATCTGTCGCATCGCCTCCGCCCCCGTTGCCGTTGATGGTGCCGTCGAACCGCGCGTAGAGCTGGTAGCGCGGGTTGCCCTTGGACGCCTTCAACCGGGTCCGCATGACGACGCTGTTGTGGTTCGGGTCGGTGTAGTAATCGGTGGTCAGGGTGTAGCGGCCGTGCTTGTCCCTCGACGTCACCCGGCACGCCATGCCCGACCGATCGAGAGCGCTGACCTGGTAGGTCATGTCGCGGGACTGCAGGTCGGCGAAGGTCGAACCGTCCGTGACGATGAACTGCAGCGTCTCGTTGTTGGTGTTGTCCACCGTCGGGTAATACACGTCCGACAGGACGCCGCCCGCGACGGTGAACCAGACCTTGGACGTCCCGTTGCGCGCCGTTCCCAGGCAGTCCTTCCGGGCCAGACCGAAGTGGGACATCTCGCCGGGGCCACCGGGCGCCGGTGACGCGGTCGCCTCCGCCGTCGGCACCACGAGCACGCTGGTTGCCACCAGCGCGGCGGACGTGGCAAGAATCGAGAATCGTGAAACTCGGCGCATGCCAATGCCTTTCGCGAGCGGCCACTGACACCCGCCGGGAGGGTGCCGCAGCGGGGAATCACGGCCAGCTACCACTCGGATACCGCGGCCGGATGTGGCGTAGCACACCTCCTGGTGGCGCTCATGTCAAGACCCGGCTGGCAAACCGGCGGGCCGGTTTCCCCCCGGCGAGACGATCATTGGTGGGGTCGGCGCCCTTCTGCAGGTGAGTGGCGCGGCATACTTCGGCGCGGCTGCCTTCGGGGAGACCCTCGAGGTCGCAATCGGTTTCGCAAATGCGGGTCGTGGTGAGGCTCGGTGTGTTGGCCACGGTGGACAGCGTGTTCTTGCCGCGGGCGAGGGCGGCCGTCGGCAAGTGCATCAGCGCCTGGTCCGGTCTGTCGTACGGTGGCGAGGTGCTGACGTGCCCGTCAGCACACTTCCTGAGGGGGCCCGATGGGGGACTTCAACCGCGCGGCCGGCGGGCTGGACACCCTCCCGTGGCGGCTCAATCGACGAACGGCTTTCCGTTTCGCCGGGCTGGCGGGCATGGGGGTCGTCGCCGCTGCCTGTTCGTCCGGTGGTAACACCGGCGGCACAACGAGTCCTACGAGCGCCGCAGCGACCGGATCGGCATCCTCCGGGGCGTCCGGCACCTTCGGTGCGACATCCGCCGCGGCCAGCTCGGCCTCCCCGTCGTCCGTTGCCGCCGTCACCTCGGACGCGGCCACCGTGGCCATCCTCGATGCGATCTTCGACAAGACCTTCGCCGCCACCGGATTGACCGGCATGGCCGCCGGGGTGTGGATGGGATCGAACGCCTGGCAGCGGTCGGCCTGGCTACGCGGACCTTTCCACCAAGGCGCCGTTCCGGCCGGCCGATCACGTCCGCATCGCCAGTATCGCCAAGTCGTTCACCGCCACTGCCGTCCTGCAGCTGGTGGACGCCGGCGCCGTGTCGCTGGCCGACCCGCTCGAGGAATTCGTGACGGGGGTTGCCAACGGATCCACGGTGACGATCAAGGATCTGCTGGCGATGACCTCGGGTATCTACGACTTCACCTCGGACGAGAAGTTCCTCGCCGCCTTTGACGCCGACCCGACGATGCCCTGGTCGGATGCGCAGACCCTGGAGGTCGTCGCCCGGCATCAGCCACTGTTCGCGCCGGGCACCGAGGTGTCGTACTGCGACTCCAATTACGCGTTGCTCGGCATGGTCCTGCAAGAACTCACCGGCAAACCGGCCGGCGAGGTGATCACGGCCGATGTGATCGAGAAGCTGCCATTGCCGCAGACGTCATACCCCACAAAAGTTTCCCTGCCGGAGCCGCACCCGACCGGGTACGTCCCACCAGTCACCGATCCAAAACGCACCGTTTCGACAATGCCGCCCAGCCGCCGAAGGTGGTCACCGAGCTGAACCCGGCGGTTCCGTCAACTGCGGAAGCGATGATCTCGACCCTCGACGATCTGCGCGTCTGGGGCGGCGAACTGGCATCCGGGAGCCTGCTCACCCCACAGACGCAGGCGGAAAGGCTCGACTACCGGTCGTTCCCGGGCCAGAAGATCGAAATCGGGTACGGGCTGGGCTGTGAGCGGCTCAACGAGTTCGTCGGGCACAATGGCGCAGTCCTCGGTTTCAGCACCGTGGTGATGCGCCCGGCCGCAGGTCGACGTCACCATCGCTGCGGTCGCCAACGAATCCACGAACTTCACCACACCCACGTCGGACTTCGCCTACGCCGTGATCAAGGAACTCTACCCCGATCAGTGGGTCTGATCTGCGGGAGCAGGCGGTGCCCCAGAAGTCATTGTGGCCCGGAGGGTCACACGGGTCAGGGGCCGCCGGGGCGACAGCAGTGGTCGCCTGCGCATCCCGATCTCCGGAAAGCCGGAAGGCCACCCGGTGGTCGATACTGTTCGACGTGTTGATCCGAGAGAACTTCCGCGAGTACCTCGACCAACTGCTGCACGACGGTTACTCCGTGCGGCACGACCAGCACGGCTCCGACCCGGACCTCATCGACCCGGGGGGCAACCCCATCGAGACTTGGCGCGAGGGGTACCCCTACCAGGAGCGGCTGGATCGGGAGATCTACGAGGCGGAGAAGTACGAGCTGCAGATCGAGCTGCTGAAGTTTCAGTACTGGGCCCAGGACACCGGCACCAAGCACGTGATCCTCTTCGAGGGCCGGGACGCCGCCGGCAAGGGCGGCACCATCAAGCGGTTCATGGAACACCTCAACCCCCGGGCTGCGCGGGTCGTGGCGCTGAACAAGCCCACCGAGACAGAACTCGGTCAGTGGTACTTCCACCGTTACGTCCAGCACCTGCCGACCGCCGGCGAGATCGTGCTGTTCGACCGGTCCTGGTACAACCGCGCCGGCGTCGAGCGGGTGATGGGATTCTGCAACGACCACGATTACGAGATCTTCCTCCGGCAGGCCCCGATGTTCGAGGACATGCTGATCGAAAGCGGATTCTCCCTCACCAAGCTGTGGTTCTCAGTGACGCAGTCCGAGCAGCGGACACGATTCGCGATCCGGCAGATCGACCCCGTACGGCGCTGGAAATTGTCGCCGATGGACATCGAATCCCTTGACCGGTGGGACAGGTACACCGCGGCAAAGGATGCGATGGTGCTGAACACCGACACCGACAGGGCGCCATGGACGTCGATCAAGAGCAACGATAAGAAGCGGGCCCGGATCAACGCCATGCGCTTCTTCCTCAACCAATTCGACTACGAGGACAAGAACACCGCCGTGGTCTACCCGGCTGATCCGTTGATCGTTCAGCGCAGCCGCGATTCGGTACAGGACTGATACAGATGCCCAAAGGGGTGGTGACCCCGGTCCCCGACAAGGAAAAGCTGATCGCCGCCGCTCTGAAACTGTCGCGAAAGCTGCTGCGCAAGGAGCTTCCGGAGCGCTGGCAGCACACCCAGGGCGTGGCCCGGCGGGCCGCGGAGCTGGCGGTCACGGTGCCGGAGCAGGACCGCGCGGTGCTGATCGCCGCTGCCTGGCTGCACGACATCGGCTACGCGCCATCGATACATCAGACCGGGTTCCATCCCCTCGACGGTGCATTGCACCTGAGGGAGTTGGGCTGGGACGAGCGTGTCACGGCGCTGGTCTGCCAGCACTCCGGCGCACGGTTCGTGCCGGCTGAACGCGGGTTCGGGCCGATGATGGCCGAGTTCCCATTCGTCGAGGACGCGGTGTCGGACGCCTTGACCTTCGCCGACCAGACCGTCGGGCCGCACGGCCGCCGGATGACGGTCGCCTACCGCATTGCCGAGGCGATCGCGCGGCACGGCCCGGATTCGCCGAACGCCCCGGCCAGGGTGGAAAGGATCCCGTACCTGCTGGCCGCTGCCGAACGGGTGGAGCTGCGGCTGGCCGAGTCCAGACGCAAGCCGCCGGAGAGCGCCGCGACCAACGGCGCCGCGGCCGTCCCCACCGACCGCGCCGGCGCCAACGGTTCGGGCGGCGGTGCTGCAAGCGGTTCGGACGTCCCGGTCGATGCGACCGCGCCGGAAGCGCAACCGGCACTGGCGACTGCTGGCAACGAACCTGCCTGAGAGCCGGCGGCGGCTGTGGGTGGACTCACCAGGCGGCAACCACCGGTCGATCACCGCGTCCCGCCAATGGGTTGAAACGTCAACCCTCAGCTGAAGGGACCATCATGAACGCCAGCAGGAAATTCCCGTCACCGCCCCGGCACGCCGGTGACGACTCGGCCCACGCCACCGCTCTCATCCGCCTCGGAGCGCCCACCGCCTGCCCGACGTGCGGCTCACACACCACACCGGCCGACACGCGCGACGGCTGGAAGTGCCTGGACACCGACTGCGTCTGGTCCCGCTAGCCGGGACCGGCCACCGGGGGTTCCCTCCGTTCCGCCCGCGTGCCAGGCTGGCCGATGTCCGATTCCCTCGCTGTGCGCCATTCCCAGGAGGCCGCTCATGCCGATCCGTTCGCAACCATGGCCGCAGGGCACACCGTGTTGGGTCGATCTCGCCGCGGCCGACGTCGCGGCGTCGACAGCGTTCTACGGGTCGGTGATGGGCTGGTCATTCGTGGACAGTGGCGAGGAGTACGGGCACTACACGATGTGCCAGGTCGACGGCCATGACGCCGCGGGGATCGGCGCGAAGCAGGACCCCAACCAGCCGACGGTCTGGACGGTGTACTTCGCCTGCGACGACGTGGCCACCACGGCGGCTGCGGTGACCGCACACGGCGGGACCGTTCTGATGGATCCGTTCGACGTCGGCGACACCGGACGCATGACGGTCGCCATGGATCCGGCCGGCGCCGCGTTCGGGCTCTGGCAGGCCCGCGGCACGATCGGCTCGGAGGTCTACAACGAGCCGGGCGGGCTCACCTGGGAGGACGCACGGCTTGGCGACGTCGCGGCCGGCCGCGACTTCTACCGGGCGGTGTTCGGCTACCAGTACCAGACCCTGGACGCGGCCCCGGGCGATTACACGACGTTCACTCTCGGCGGCGACCCGTTGGGCGGCATCGGCGACATGATGGGGGCGCCCGCGGGAACACCGTCGCACTGGCTTGCCTACTTCGCCGTCGCGGACGTCGATGCGGCCTGCGCGGCCGCGCAGGGCGGCGGCGGAACGCTGCTCAGCGAGCCGATGGACACCCAGTTCGGCCGGATGGCGTTCCTGACCGACCCGGACGGTGCCCCGTTCGCACTGGCCGGTCCGCCGCCCGCCAGATGACATCGTGGTTCCGGTGAGCCGTCCCGGTCCGGGCGCCGTCGGTCGGTGAGCGTCGCGGCGCGACTGGGCCACCGACGTCGCCGAACTGACCGACCGCCTCGGAATTGAGCGTTTCGGCCTACTGGGCTGGTCGGCGGGCGGCATGTACGCGATGGCCTGCGCTTCTCAGGCTCCGCTGACCGCAATCACGCCGTGCAGGGTGCCGAGGTAGGCACGATCGTCACCGAGGGTGGGCGAGGCGAAATGCGGAAGGTCGCCAGTATCCATCTGGGTGAGCGGTTGGCCGGTGGCCGGGTCCAGCGCATACAGCGTGCCGTGGTCGAAGTCGGTGACCCAGACCGCACCGCCCCCGACGACCGGGGAACCATTGGCCGGCACGGGTGTGTGCCACAACACCCGCAGTCCGCTCGTCGAATCCACCTGCACTGCTCGGGTGCCGTCGTTGCAGGGCACGAACACCGTGGACCCGACCACGGCACTGCCGCCATAGGCCCCGCAGATCTGTTGCGACGCAAGCTGTCCGCCGACACCCCCGAGGTCGGTGTCATCCAGCAGGTACCCGGTGCCGCTCTTCCCGATGGCCAGGATGTGGTTTCCCACCGCCACCGGGCCCATCGAGCCCAGGTCCAGGTCGGCCTCGTTGTCGGCAGCCCACTCGGCCGGGCTGAAGCTGTCGGCAAGCGCCAGCTCTGGTGTCAACGCGAGAACGGAATCACTGAAGTCATACTGCTGCGTCGATTGACCATTCCCGGCCGCGTAGAACAGCTTTCCGTTGTGCACGGTGCCGCCTGACGGCGCCCAGATCCCCGCCTCCCTGGTGGTGGGTATGGCATAGCTGCGCAGCGGCCCGGTCCCGACCGTGGGCGCTGCCACCACAGAGCCGATGTAGTTCCCGCAGTCGCCGGCCAGGCCGCCGTAGGCGACGTACACGAAGCCGTCGAGCACGGTGAGCGCCGCCCGCTGCTGATGGGCGAACTCGTCTCCCTTGGGAGGGGGCACGGCGCGACGCAGGACAGCAGCGCCGCTGACCAGGTCGATGCCCGCGAGGGTGTGGGTGCCATCGGAGGTCTCGGCGACGACGAAGATCAACCCGGTCGCCGGATCGTAGGCGGGGGTCCCGGTGATCCCCAGTGGATCGATGTTTCCGCAGGGCAGGTCGGACCGCGCTATCGGCTCACCGAGCGACGTCGTCCACAGCACCTGCCCCGTGCCCGGGTCGAGGGCATACACCGAGTCCTGCTCCGTCGCCGCGATCAACCGGGGACCGATCAGCAACGGTTGTCCGTACACGGCACCGTCCAGCGGGGCCTGCCACGCCTGCTCCAGGGTGCCGACCGGTGCCAGCTGTGGAGCGACACCGGTCCGCTCATTGTCGTGGTGATAGGTCGGCCAGTCCGCCGGTCCCACCGCCACCGGTGGCGTCGTCTCCGACCGCGAACTACTCACCGGCGACGGCGTTGGGTCATGCCCGGCACAACCCGCCACGATCACCAACGCACCAACGACCGCAACGACAGCCGCACCAACGCGCACCCGATGAACTCTCACGCCAACAGTGTGCGTCGGCCCCATCGACAGGAGGTGACGGCTGGGCCGCAGGCCGCTCCCGGACCCCGGGGGGCAACAAAACGCAGCCCACGCTCAGCCGGTCAGGTCTTCCGGGAAGGCCTGCGTAGCAGACTACGCAGCCCCACCCAGTTACCCGCCGATCCAATGGTGATCGTCGGACCTTCCCGTCAGCGATCGCTCGGATCCCTTGCAATTGGTCGGCGACCGGGCGATGCGCAACACCGCACGCCGACTCCGTGAAACCTCCACCGCACGGATGGCAAGCCGGCCGGACCAGGGCCAATCCGCCATCTCGACGCAAGGACTACTGCGGGGACTAACTAAGGTGTCCGGTGCAAGATTCCGGCGGGCGTGAGAGGGCGTTGTCACCGATGAGTACCGAGGCCATGTCGACCGAAACCATCGAGTTCCAGGCGGAGGCCCGTCAGCTGCTGCAGCTGATGATCCACTCCATCTACTCGACGAAGGACGTCTTCCTGCGCGAGCTGATCTCCAACTCCTCCGACGCCCTGGACAAGTTGCGCCTCGTGGCCTACCAGGACAAGGACCTGCAGGTCGACACCACCGACCTGCACATCGCCCTCGAGACCGACCCCGCCGAACGCACCCTCACCGTGCGGGACAGCGGGATTGGCATGTCGCGTGACGAGGTCATCGACCTCATCGGCACCATCGCCAAGTCCGGCACGGCCGACATGTTGGCGAAGCTGCGGCAGGCGCGCGGGGCCGGCGGCGGCTCGGAGCAGGCCACGGCGGAACTGATCGGCCAGTTCGGTGTCGGCTTCTACTCCAGCTTCATGGTCGCCGACCGGGTGGTGCTGGTCACCCGCAAGGCCGGCACCAGCACCGGCGTGCGGTGGGAATCCACCGGTGAAGGCACCTACACGGTCTCGGAGCTGGCGGACGCCCCGCAGGGCACCGCCGTCACCCTGCACCTCAAGCCCGAGGACGTCGACGACGCTCTGCACGACTTCGCCAACCCCGCGACGGTCCGCAGCATCGTGAAGCGGTACTCGGACTTCATCACCTGGCCCATCCGGATGGCGCCGGCCAGCGGCGAGGGCGAACCAGAGGTGATCAACTCCCGGAAGGCGCTGTGGGCGCGCCCGCAGAGCGAGGTGTCCGAGGAGGAATACACCGAGTTCTACCACCATGTCAGCCACGACTGGCAGCCGCCGTTGGAGACCATCCGGCTGTCCGCGGAGGGCACCTTCGAATACCAGGCGCTGCTGTTTCTGCCGAGCCACGCCCCGATGGACCTGTTCCTGCGGGACGGCAAGCGCGGCGTCCAGCTGTACGTCAAGCGGGTCTTCATCATGGACGATTGCGAGGCGCTCGTTCCCGAATACCTGCGCTTCGTCAAGGGTGTCGTCGACGCGCACGACCTGTCGCTCAACATCTCCCGGGAGATTCTCCAGCAGGACCGGCAGATCCAGCTGATCCGCAAGCGGCTGGTGAAAAAGGTGCTGTCGACGGTGAAGTCGATGATCGAGGGGGAGCCGGAGAAGTACGCGACGTTCTGGTCGGAATTGGGCCGGGCCGTCAAGGAAGGGCTGCTGTCCGACCACGAGAATCAGCAGGCCATCCTGGAGATCTGCTCGTTCGCCTCCACCAACGACGCGGAGAAGCTGACCACGCTGCGCGAGTACGTGGCCCGCATGCCCGAGGGTCAGGAGGCGATCTATTACGCCACCGGCGAGTCCCGTTCGGCGCTGGAGAATTCGCCGCACATGGAGGCCTTCCGCGCCAAGGGTTACGAGGTGCTGCTGCTGACCGACCCGGTCGACGAGGTCTGGGTCGACGCCGTGCCGTCGTTCGACGAGAAGCAGCTGCAGTCCATCGCCCGCGGCGAGGTGGACCTCGGTGGTGACGACGTCGACGAGGACACCCGGAAGGGATTCGACGAACTGCTGACCTGGATGGCGTCGACGCTGTCCGACGACGTCAAGCAGGTGCGGCTGTCGCACCGGCTCGTCGATTCGGCCGCGGTGCTCGTCGGTGACCCCGGCGACCTGACCCCGACGCTGGAGAAGATGTATCGGGCAATGGGCCAGGAGTTGCCGAAGGTCAAGCGGAATTTGGAGCTGAACCCCAAGCACCCGCTGATCACCGGCCTGCGTGCCGCCCACCAGGCCAACGCCGAAGATCCCGCCCTGGCCGACACCGCGCGACTGCTGTACGGAATGGCGTTGCTGGCCGAGGGTGGCGAGCTCGCCGAGCCGGCAGCGTTTGTCACGCTGCTGTCGAGGCGATTGGAGAGCGCCCTGTCCTGACGTCGGCGGCCGCCGAATGCAGGCACTTTGCTGCGACGGGCCCGGCCAAGAGCATCATCGGTGCCCTGCTCGAGCCCCTGCCGTACGGCACCGACGTCCCACATCGGCAACTTCCGTCGTGATGTCACCGAATCGGGTCTGCGCTGCGAGAACGAGGACCGGCACGGATTCGAACGTCCCGTGGCGGCTACACGCCGTTCTGATCCGCCGCCGATCACTCTCGGGCGGCACCGGCGTCTGAGCATGGCGAAACGGTGAAACCGATACCACCGAGCCGGCTGCCGGGAGTGTGACGATGCGGACGTTGATCGCGTGTGTGTTCATGTCTTCGCTGGATGGACTGATGCCTGATCAGGGCACCTACTATGCGGCTTCAGCGTGATCCATCTCGTGAACGTGGGGATGACGCTGTCGCTCGCGAGGAAGAACTCGCCGAGGTCGGAGCGGTGGTGCAGGTAAGCGCCGGATGTTGTCGTGTCCAGGTCGAACATGGCGCCGCCGGGGGGGATTGCCCCATAGGAGCTGGTGGTACCGACGAAGCGGGGACTTCTGCTTGGAGAGGGGATCTACTTCAAGTCATCGCCGGACCACCGTGGGCGATCGGGGGCCGCCTGGGGCAGGCGGCGGGCGACCACGGGCCAGTGGGGCGTCCGTGGTGCCGGAGCAAGGCGTCGAGTGGGGTCAGTTGGTCTGCATGGCCGCGATGATGGCGTTGGCGGCCTGGTCGCAGGCCGGCTCATCGGTGCCGACTGCGAGGACGGCGATGGACAGGTGGTCGGCGGGGACCACCGTCAGGACCGTGACGTAGCCGTTCCCGCCGCCGTGGTGGCCGACGGCGCCGCCGTTGGGTCCGGATCGTTGTTCCAGGATCTCGGTGCCCAGCCCGTACCCGGGGGTGACCTCGGTGACCATTTCCACGGTCCTGTCCGCCGGCAGGACCATGCCGCCGTAGAGGCGGTAGCCCCAGCCGGCCACGGTGGCTGCGTCGGCGGCGATGCCGCCCGCGGCGCCTAACACGCTGGCTACCGCCCGGTCGGGCAAGAAGTCGTCGGTCACCGGGCCGGTGGACGGGTCCGCGGCGGCCAGCGGCGGCGTCGGTCGTTCGGCGTCCTGCACGACCATCCGGGCGCCGGCACCGGTCAGCACATCACGCCGGACCGCTTCGGGGTAGCTCAGGCCGGTGACCTTCCCGATGAGCATGCCGAGCAGCAGGTAGTTGGAGTTGGAGTAGCTCCTGACCGCCCCGCCCGGAGCTTTGATCGGGTCGGTCACGTAGCTGAGGACCTCGTCGGCGGTCCAGGACCGCGTCGGGTCGGCCCCGATGGCCGCGCCCAGGGCGGCGGAGGTGGCGAAGTCGGGTACCCCGCTGGTGTGCGAGAGCAGTTGCCGCACCGTGGGATTGTCCTGGAGCAGCCGGTGGGACAGATAGTTGGATGCGGCGGCGTCCAGGTCGATCCGGCCGGTCTGTTCCAGCTGCAGGACCTCCGCGGCGGTGACGGTCTTGGTGATCGACGCGATGCCGACCATGTCGTCAGGGACCATCCGTGCGGCGTTCGCGTCGACGCCGGCGGCGCCGGACCACGACCCGGCCGGTGACACCACTGCGGCCGTGACCCCTCGCACCATCGTCGAGTCCCGCACCATCGCGTCCAGGGCCAATTGCAGCGCCCCCTGCCGCGGGGCGGGCAGCGCCGCCGCCGACGGCGCGGGGAACGGCAACGCCGACGCTGAGAGCACCGGCCCGGTGAGCGCCCCGTCGGACACCGCCGCCGAACCGGTCGCCGCCGGCACCGTGGGCGCGGCCGCGGAGGGGGCCGGCGCGGACGCGGTCACAGTTGCCGGGCCGGTGTCCGCCGGTGTGTTCACCGATCCGCTGCAACCGGCCAACATGGCCATCACCGCCACACCGATCAGCCACCGCACCGGCGATCGAGTCACGATCACCACCCCCTTTCTGTCTGCCCGGTCTTGAACGTCAGGTTCGACGTGGGCCGGCCGTGCGGTCCGGGACGGGCCACAACGTCACTTACCCGCGACCTGCTGCCGTCCGATCGGGATCACCGTGGCCAGCACGGCGGCCACCTCGTTGACCGGGATCCCGTCCCGTGATGTATCCCCGCCGTACCCAACGCGGCCACCCGCGGCCGGGGATCTGCAGACCATTCGGGAATCCGCGGCGGCGTCACCGACACCACCGCTTCCGCCACGCCCGGCGGCCCATCACCGCGACGCCGGGCTCGTCGCGGGCAAGGGCCTGGGCTGACGCAGCAGGAGCGGTGACCGCTCCCCAGGCAATAAGAACGAGGGCGGCGATCAACACCGGAACATTGGCCCTTCATGGCAACGCCTCCCCCGAACTATGGGGTGTCGGACCGCCTGCCAGGGGTCGCCGGACGGGCCGGATGCGATCAGCAAACACCGCGCCCGCCGCGCCCATCAGGGGCAAAGGTCCCACGCGCGGCGCCCGTCGTTGAACCGATATCCGCGCCCGTCGTCACACTCCGACCTGGACGACCAGCCCGGACAACATCGGCAGCCTCGCCGTCGCCGAGCGGCTGGGATTCCAGCCCGAACGCAACAAATGTCCTATGGGCAGTCCGCACCCGGGGTGGTGACACCGCGCAACTCGACTTCGACGTAGGGGTCGCGGCGCAGGGCGCGGTCCAGAACACCACGCAATACCCAGCTCACGGTGAAATCCGGTGTCTGCCGCGACGCCGCCGGCAACCGCGGCGGGACCGGCACGGTGAATGGAAGCCAGAGCGGCTGGATCGGGTCGAGCTGGAGGCCACCGGCCAACTGCGCGGTGGCCACCACGGTCTCCGCTTCCGTGCCCTGATCGCAGGAGTTGCCGGCCGGGTCGTCACCGATCCACGGACCATGGTGAACCTGTTCGCGCAGGACAAGTTCCACCCGGATCCCGCGGGCCGATGCCGCCCGCCGCGCCGCCACGGTGAGGGCCCCGGACACCCGCGATCCCGGAACCAGGCGACGGGAGGACAAAGACTCGAAGGCGAGAACCGCGCACCTGCGGTCCTGCCAAACAGGTGGGTTGCGCTGCACCGACGCACGGTCTGACGCGCGCGAGAACACCACGACTTTCCGCGTCGCCTCGGCGTCCTCTGACGGCTCGACCCGCAGGCGGGCGCGGACCGCCCACTGAACGCGGACCAGGTCACCGGTCATCGAACCGGGTCCGTCGGCGGGGACGTCCAGACAGACGGACTCATGGAGTTGTTCTCCGCTCAGGTACCGCCCCGCCGCCGGCAGCACTCGCCGCGCCACGACCTCAGCACTGCGGGCGGGAGTGAGGGAGAACTCGTCCGTCGCCGGCTCGTTCGAGGCGACAACCATCGCGGTCGGCGACCCCGCACCGGCGGCGGCGCCGACCCGGTCCCGCGAAGACGGTCCCCGCCGAGCACCCGGCGGCGCCCCCGGACGGCGGCCTGAACACGGTCCGCCTCTCACCGCCGGGCCAGCCAGTTGGTGGGAACGGATCGGACGGCCCCGGACGGACCGTTCGTGGCGCTGCACCGTTGACCCCGAAACCCACCATCCGGCACCTGACGATCCGCCGCCAGCAGCTCCGGGTCGATGTCCGGGCCGGCGACGGGACCGGAACACCGCTGCTGCTGTGCAACGGTATCGGCGCCGGTTTTGAAGCGCTGCAGTCGCTGGTCGATGCCCTCGATCCCGGCATCGACATCATCCGATTCGACGTTCCCGGGGTCGTCGGCTCGCCGGTCGGCGTGCTGCCCCGCGGGTTCCCCCAGCTGGCCTGGATGCTGACGCGGATGCTCGATGAGCTGGGCTACCACCGGGTCGACGTGCTCGGATACTCCTGGGGCGGTGCGCTCGCGCAACAGTTCGCCGTCCAACACGCCGGCCGCTGCCGTCGGTTGGTGCTGATCAGCACCAACACCGGGGTGTTGTCCGTGCCGGCCGCTCCTGCAGCATTCGCGAAAATGCTGACACCACGCGGCTTCCGCGACTACGCCATGGGAATGACGGCCGGCTCCATGGGCGACGGCGAGGCCCGGGGCCGCAGCAACGCCGCCCGGGCACTGTTCCGCAACACCCGGGACGACATCTCGGTCCGCGGCTACCTGTACCAACTCGCCGCCACCGCCGGCTGGAGCAGCCTGCCGTTCCTACCACTGATCCGGCAACCGATGCTGGTGATGGGCGGCAAGCACGACCCGATCGTGCCGGCCGGCAACGCCCGGATCCTGGCCTCCCTCATCCCCAATGCCACCCTGCACCTGTTCCCGCCGGCGGCCACGCCGAACCACTCACCACGGCCACCGACTTCGGGCCCCGGATCACCCAATTCCTGGGCGGTCCGGCACCAGGATCGAACAACTGACCGGGGCGGTCGTCACGGTGCCCATCACCAGCACCCCCCTTTGACCGGCGGGCCGGGTCGGCGACCGAGCCGAAACGCTCGCCCGGCAAATGCGTCGCCGGCGTCCGTGACAGTCGTTGATCGAGATCGCCCCGGACGGGTTGGGCATCCGGTCGAACGACTCCAGGGGCTTCGTCGCCCTCGTCACCGCGGTCGCGGTGTTGCGATGACCTTGGCGCCTGCCGCGGGTTTGCTGAGCACGACCCCAGCGGGTCGGTCGGCGTTCATCGCCGGCAGCCGCAGCCTGCCCTGGCAGCCCACGCCCGCAGACGCCCGGCAGTTGTTGACCGCCTACGCCGACTCACCTGCCTATGGGGCGACGAACTGGGCGGCCACGCCACACGGCCAACGGCCATGTTCGACATTCCCACCCACCTGAACACCATTCAACGCGGCCCTCTAGCGTCGACCGCTGTTTTGCGTCTGGCTTCGTGAGTAAGACTTGCCTTGGAAATACCCAACCAGCCAGGTCGATACCAGCAAGATCATCGATCGAGGAGGTTGGGCAGCATGGGAGTGGATGCGAGCGGTCCGGGCGGCGTCGGCGGCGGTTGGCGCCGAGCGAGAAGTACGAGCTGTACCTGCAGGTGTTGACCGGGCAGGCGACGCAGCGGGAGGCGGCCGAGCGGTGGAAGGTCGACCGCTCGACGGTGGTGCACATCTGCCGGGTCGCCAAGCAGGGCGCGTTGAACGCGTTGGCCGCGTCGGTGCCTGCAGACCGCGCTGGCAGACCGGGACCACGACGCCCTGGCCGAGCTCACCGTCGCCGGGCAGGTCCCGCTGCTGCTCGCGGTAGCGACAACGGCCCGCAGATGCGGTCCTACAGCACCCGCGAGTTCATGGCCGCGCTGGCCATCGCCCAACACTTCGGCCGCCCATCGACACCGACCGACCAGGCCTGGATCGAGACCCTGTTCGGGCACGTCAAGGGCGAGTGGCCGCACCTGGAGAAGATCCGCGACCCCGGCGAACTGGAACTCGAACTCCACCGGACACGCCTGGAATACAACGCCGTGAGGTTGCACGCGTCGATCGGGTACGTCACCCCCGATGACGAACACCGGGGCCGCGGCGACGCGATCCGCCAGGCCCGCCGCGACGGACTGGACCAGGGCCGCCAGAACCGCATCAACTACCGTCGAACACAAACGACAGGCCGCGCCATGAGAACAAGATCACCGGTGGCTGGGTATTTCCACCCGATCTTTCTCACGAACTCAGACACACCTCACCGCGAAGGTCAACGCCGGCCTGTACGGGCGTACCTGCTCAAGGAGCAACTCCGCGCTGTGTTCCGCCACGAAAGGCCAACGAGGACACCAACCCCTCACCGCCTGGCCCCGGCGTTCCCAGCTACCCGTTTCGTCAAATTCGCCGCCACGATCACCCCGATACCGACCCCTGATCCTCAACACGCTGAAACACGGGCCTGTCCAACGTCCGATCGGAGGCCACCAACACGCACCTGCGGGTGCGACCCGACGCGGCCTACGGCCTCCACAGCCCCGATTCACTCATCGCCATGGCCATGCTCACCCGAGGCGGACTCTCCCACCCTTCCAGGCCTGGCAAAGCCACCCACGAGAACGTCAGGAGACCCCACAATCCGGGCTGGTGAAGAGCCGCCGTCCTTGCAATTACGATTCCTCACGGGCCGAGTTGGTCGTCGGGGGAACGCACATATCGGTGATGGCTCGCTGCACGGTGGACCATTCCTGGCCCCACTCGTGCAGCGGCTTCAGCGCCTGTTCCAAAATGTCCATCTGTTGCTCGAATGCGGTGAGCTGCATCTGCAGAGCCCCGATCAGGGCCCTCTTGGCCCGCAGTTCCTGCAAGAAGATGTCCAGGTGGGCGGTGGGGGCGGGCGTGTGCTCGGCCATTGATCGCATGTGCTCGAGGACCTCGCGGGCCAGCTCGGTGCCGGATCGACCGGCGGTGTCGGTCCATGGGATCGTCCCGGCCGCTTGAATCATGTCGGTGAACTGATTCAGCTGATCGAGGAACAGCTGGGTCCCCGTTCTGAACGCCGCCGCGGTGGCCGCGGCGGGGTACGGCATGTGCTCGTCATGGGGTCCCTTGTCAGACACGGGTCGCCTTCCATGCGGTGTGCCGACCAATTCGGCGGTAGTAACCCGTTCAGCTTAGGTCACTGCGCGCAAGAACCCATGCCGCCGTTGCGCATCGCATGGACGTGCACCATGACCGCTCTGGCCGAAGTGAGCTGCCTGCGGTGGCGAACGGCACCTGCCGCGCGCCACCGGGCACCGTCGTCGCGTTCCTCACCGGGTGGCCCCGTCGCGCCGGGGCACCCAACGCCGCCGGGTCGCCGCCACCGACCACCACCACACCATCGCCTGGATTCGAAAAACCGGAGGAGTACGCCGCGGTGCGCAACGCGCTAGCTAGGGAGTGATTCCGTCGGAATCATCCAGCGGCTCTTGCCCCGGGTCGCAGTCGATGGTCGGAGACCGGCCAAGGTGCGCCGCCGTGGTACTGCTCCTCCATAGAGGCGCAATAGGCGTCATAGGGCGTCCTCAACGGGGAACACTCCCGCTGCGAGCGCGCCGTCACCCGTTCGGTCCACTTCGTCCTCGAAACATTGCTCGGCACCACGTTGAAGCAGCCGCCCGGCGCGAGCCGTCACTCCTCGGAGGTAGGCGGGCACCGTGTCATTCCCGACGCCGGTACCCCAGCCGCCGACCGGTCAAGCCCCCACGGCCACGGCCTACCCCATTGCACCGCCACGATCCCCCACCGGTCGAGCGGCGCCGAGTTCTTGCTCACCGATCACTGCGGGGCCGGCCGCTGCTGACCCACCCGAATGTCCGTCGGCGGCGCAATACTGCGCGGTGTTGCCCTTCTTCCTGCGCGGAGCACCTCGGACGCGCATCACGCCCTCCCACTGATGTGTTGTTGCCCGGGTTCCCCGGCTGCGTCCGAAGCAAGCCGCCGGTCACGGGGGCCGCCCTTCCCCGCCCCAATATCCTTCGGACTCGCGCACGCTGAACCACCCGTTACCGCTCACGCTGACGAGGAATGCGAATACCCGCACGGTCGTCACCGGCCTATTCTGTGCAACAACCCAACCACGTCGACGTGGTATCTGTCCCGGCCTTGAGGGCATGGCGCGGGCAGCGCGGTTCATGGATTCGATTCTCGGCGATATTCGCCGCGACGTCGCCTGATGCGGCGTCTTCCCGTGACGTTGGGAGGTGACCTCGCGGTCCACCCTGCGGCGACATGGTTCACCATTTCCGGTCGCGGTCAACGCTGGGGAAGTGCTTCGCCCGGTGTTTTCTGTGCGGTTCGGGTGAGGAGTTCGTCGGTGAGGGTGGGCCGGAAGGGCAGGGCCTGGGTCCGGGCGACCTCCGCGGCGAGGTCGCGGAGTTTGCGATTGGTGTGCTGGCTCCCGGCCACCAGCAGTGCGAACCCCTGTTCGGCGGTGAGCCGGTACCTGCCCATCAGGATGCCGGTGGCGGTGCCGATCACGCGGTTCGATTCCAGTGCGCCCCGGATTTGATCCACCCTGTTTTCGGCGGCGCCAACGGCCTGTTCACGGAACTGGTGCAGCTCATGGTTGGCGCGGATCCTGGCCAGCAGCTCGGTCGTGGTGAACGGTTTGGTGAGGTAGTCGTCCGCGCCGGCCGCCAACCCGGCGGCTGCCGCTTGCGGGCCGCCGCGGGCGGTCAGCACGATCACCGGCAGCCGGGACGCCCGCGGGGCGGCCCGCAGCTCCCGGACCAGCTGCAGCCCGTCCTTCCCGGGCAGGACGATGTCGGTGACGACCACATTCGGCGCCTGGTGGTCCGGGTCGGTGACAGCGGTGAGGGCGGTTTCGGCGTCCGCGACGGCGTGCACCCGCCACCCATCGCCGGTGAGCAGGCGGGTCAGGTACGTCCGCAGGTCGGCGTCGTCCTCCACCACCAGCACCCGCGGACCGGGTTGCCCCGCATCGCCGGTGTCGTGCCCGGGTCTGGGCGTCGCGGCGTGTTCGCCGTCGATGCCGACGCCACCGCCGGCGCGCGCGGTGACCGGGATGGTCACGGTGAAGGTGCTGCCCGTGCCGGGTGCGCTGACCAGGTCGATCTTCCCGTCGTGGGCGGCGACCAGATCGGCGACCACCGCGAGCCCGATACCGGAGCCCTGCCGGGCGAGCACCGACGCATCGCTGGTCGGTGCGCGGTGGAACCGGTCGAAAACCCGTGTCTGCTCCGGCGGGGTGATCCCCGGTCCGGTGTCGGCGACGGTCAACACCGCCATGTCCGTGTCGGCGTGCACTGCGACGGTGACCGCGCCGGAGCGGGTGTACTTGACCGCGTTCGACACCAGGTTCGTCACGACGGTGGACCACATCGCCCGGTCCACCTCGGCCGTCACCGGGTCATCCGGCACCGTGACGGTGAACGTCAGGCCCGCGTGTTCGGCGGTGGACCGGAACATGCTCGCCAGATCAGCGGTCAACGCACCAAGGTCCGCTCGTGTGCGGTCGGGTGAGAGCCGGTTCACCTCCGCGCCGGAGAAGTCCAGCAGTGCGTCGACCATCAACCGCAACCGGTCCGCGGCGCGGACCGCGACTTGCACGCTGTCACGGACCTGCGCGAAGACGTCCTCCGCCGGCAGGGCGGGTTTCTCGGTGGCCAGCAGCAGATCCTGCAACGGGGCCAACAGCAACGTCAGCGGGGTGCGAAGTTCGTGGCTGACGTTCTGGAAGAACTCGGTCTTTGCGTGGTCCAGCTCGGCCATCACCTGCACCCGGTGGCGTTCGCTCTCGTAGGCCACCGTGTCGGTCAGGGTCACCTGGACCTGCCGGCGCACCAACGACAGGAACGCCCGGTACGCCTCGTCCAACGGCCGGTACGGGTTCACCCCCACCACCAGCACCCCCACCGGATCACTGCGGCCGCTGACGGTCAACGGCATCAGCACCGCCTGATCCGGAGTCAGCGGGCCCAGCGGACTGGCATCCAACCGCACCGGTGAGCGGTCCCGCAGTCCGTTCACCTCCACCGTCTCGCCGGTGGAAAGCACCCGGTCAACACCCATCGCGGTCAGCGCCGCGGCCACCGGCCCGTCACCTGACGAACCACCCGCCGAATCAGCAGCGGTGAAGCCGTACGCGGCCACCACCTCACCGCCGCCGCCCGGATCGGCGAGATAGGCCGCCGCGGCCGGCGCGGTCTCCCTCGTTCGACGCAACACCTCCACGATCGCCACGCACGAATCCCGCAGGGTCGGGCTGCCCGCGGTGGAGATCGCGCCCAACTCACGCAGGATCCGGGTCCGGCGCTGGTTCAGCACCTGCTCGGTGGTTTCGCTGGACGCGGTGAACAACCCGACAATGCCGCCGTCCGCGTCGCGGATCGGGCTGTTGGAGAAGGTGAAATAGCACTCCTCCGGATACCCATTGCGGTGCAGGATCTCCCGTTCGTCGACGTAACTGAGCGTCCGCCCGTGCAGCAGCACCTCGTCCAGCCGGGTGCCCACCTGCTCCCACGCCTCGGCCCAGATGTCCTTCGAGGGACGCCCCAACGCCCGCGGGTGATTACCGCCGATCAACGGCACGAACGCGTCGTTGTACACCCCGACCAGCTCCGGCCCCCAATTGATCAGGATCGGGAACCCCGAATCCAGACACAACTGCACCGTGGACCGCAACACCGGCGACCACGACCGCACCGGACCCAACGACGTCCGACCCCAGTCCAACCCCCGGCACAACCGCCGCATCTCACCCGGACCGTCGAACACACCACCGGCCGGCACGGACACCACCACCCTCACCCGCCTTCATCCCGCAGGCACCGCCGCCGTGAAGTTTATAGTTTTGGTCCGTCGTAGCCGGCCCGCACCGAACTGACGACCAGCGCCATGTGCCCTTTCCCGGATCTGAGCTCCACGAGCCTGACCAAGCGGCAGCACCCGCCCACCTGGCGCGCCGCGATGTGCGCATGACGTTGGCGGCCCGGATCGGCTGTTCGGTCAACCGACCGGGCCTGAGGCCGTCGGATCGAAACCCCGGGGACTGTGAACCGCATGGCCTGACCAGCAGTGTGCCTGACCACCACCGGAATCGTCCTGACCAGTCACACACCGGCAAGTCGGCAACACGGCCCGCTCACTGCTCGGCCAGGGTGCGGAACAGGCTGCCCAGGCCTACCGCGAACGCATCGTCGGCCCCGTGTGCGATGTGCTGCCCGCCGCCGAGATCGCCGCGATCACCGAGCAGCTGTCCGGGTCGTTGAACGACGGAAATCGCGTCGTTCAACGAGTTCACCAAAGCCTGAATCCGCAGATGGATTCGGGGGTCGGGCTGCGTGTGAGATGACGAAAGTGCCCTTTGACCTGCAACGATGGGTTTTCTGAAGACCTCATCAACGCCGGATCAGAAGGGCACTTTCGGTGAAATTGTCGCATGGGTGGGACCGTGGTGTCGCCGCGTTCGATGACGTGAATCTGGTGTCGTGCGCGGGGCTGGTCCCGGTGCTGGAACTGGCCGAGCAGACCGGGTTGTCGGACTTGTTGGATGAGCACGTGCGGTTCACCAGCGAGCTGGTCCGGTCTGGTGCGGCCAGCCCGACACCGAAGTTGACGTCGGTCATCGCCGGGCTGTTGGCCGGTGCGGACAGCATCGGTGAGCTGAATGTGATCCGGTCCGGTGGAATGCACCGGTTGTTCACCGGGGTGTACGCGCCGACCACCCTGGGCACGCTGCTGCGGGAGTTCACCGGCGGTCATGTGCGTCAGTTGCAGGCGGTCCAGCGGCGCCACCTGCTCGCCCTGGCCGAACGGACCGGTGTGTTGGGCGGTATCACCGAGCGGGCGTTCGTGGACATCGACTCGCTGCTGCGGCCGGTGTACGGGCACGCGAAGCAGGGCGCGTCGTTCGGGCACACCAAGATCGCCGGCAAGCAGGTGTTGCGCCGTGGCCTGTCACCGCTGGCCACCACGATCAGCACGCCGAGCGCTGCGCCGGTGGTGTCCGGGATCCGGTTGCGGGCCGGCCGGGCCGGGTCCGGTCGGGGCGCGGGCAGCATGGTCACCGAGGCGATCACCATCGCCAAAGCCGCTGGCGCCACGCAGATCCTGGTCCGCGGGGACGCCGCCTACGGCACCAGCGCGGTGATCAGGGCCGCGCTGCGCGGCAAGGTCGGCTTCTCGGTGGTGCTGACCCGGCAGCCGTCGGTGAACCGGGCCATCGACTCCATCCCGCAGGATGCGTGGACACCGGTGCAGTACCCGGGTGCGGTGAAAGACCCGGACACCGGCGAGTGGATCTCCGACGCCGAGGTCGCCGAAGTCGCCTACACCGCGTTCGCCGACACTGGTCAGGCGGTCACCGCCCGGCTGGTCGTGCGTCGGGTCCGGGACCGCAACACCGGTCCGGAGGATGAGATGTTCCCCGTCTGGCGGTATCACCCGTTCTTCACCAACAGCAGCGAACCGGTGGTCGACGCGGACATCACCCACCGCCGGCACGCGATCATCGAGACCCTGTTCGCGGACCTGATCGATGGACCCCTGGCCCACCTGCCCTCCGGGTCGTTCTGGGCCAACAGTGCCTGGACGGTGCTGGCCGCGATCACCCACAACCTGCTCCGCGCGGCCGGCACCCTGACCGGCACGGCGCTCGCGGTCGCCCGCGGTGCCACGTTGCGCCGGCACCTGGTCAACGTGCCCGCCCGGTTCACCCGCCCACAGGGCCGACCCACCCTCCGGCTGCCCGCCCACTGGCCGCACAACAAGGCATGGAACATGCTGTGGCACAACGTGTTCAACCGCCAAGCCGTGGTTCAAGTCGCAGCCTGACCATCCATCCGCCGGCCACCCAAGGCCCAACCCGGAACCCCGCACGTGGAAGAGCTGGACCCGGCCAGCAGATGCCGCATGCGCTCAGCACCAGCGACCACAGCCAGACCCCCGCAAACCCAGCCGAAGATCAACAAACCATCGGCTCTGCGGATTCAGGTTAAGGGCGTGACCAACTACCTGCGTGGGCGGTTCGGTCAGGACAAGATCTACCTGGTCGGTCAGTCCTGGGGCACAACTCTGGGTGTCCTTGCGGTGCAGGCACATCCGGAGTTGTTCCACGCCTTCATTGGCGTTGGCCAAATGGTTAGTCAGCGGGCGACGGACCTGATCTTCTACCAGGACACCCTGTCGTGGGCCAGGAGCAACGCGAACACCGCACTGGTGGAGAAGCTGGAGGCGATGGGACCGCCGCCCTGGTCGGATGACCGCAACTACGCCACGGTGCTGTCGGGCTACGAACAGGTGTTTATCCCTACGACCACAGTGTGAACGCCGAGGGTGCGGGTCAGATGGCGGAGAACCTGCCGGTGGCGGAGTACGGCCTGCTTGACACGCTGAATCTCGCACGCGGCCTGTCGGACTCCTTCGCGCTGCTGTATCCGCAGTTGCAGACAATCGACTTCCGTTTCACTGTGCCAAGTCTGGACGTCCCTGTGTACCTGGTCGAGGGGCGCTACGAGCCCAGGGGCCGAGCCGACCTCGCCAAGGAATGGTTCGCATCGCTGCAGGCCCCGAGCAAACAGTGGGTCGAGTTCCCCACCTCCGGGCACAGTCCGTTGTTCGAACAACCTGAGCTGTTCCATCAGCTGATGACCCGGACCGTTGTGGCCGCAACGGAACCGTAGCCATGCTCGACGGCCGACGGCGACGCTCGCGCCCGGCGGCCAGTGCCGCACACATCCGAACAAGGGTCGTGCGATGACCCGGCCCGGATTCACCAACCAAGAGTGATGCCCCTTGGCCGGTACACACTGGGACCGAATACGTCAGGCGTTCAGGGACTCACCGACCCGTCCGCCGAGGACTGAGACGCCTTCGGCGGCCGACAGGGGTTCGAATGGGGCCTTCAGCCCTGTGAAAAGGCCTCCCATGCGACTCACCATTAAGCCATGAACTCCGACCCGGTCACCCTGCAAATCGAGCTGGAAGACGTCCCTGGAATGTCCTGGTGGGCGGGAATCGCCACGACGCTCGCATCACAGGCCGGAAACGCCACCATCAGGTTTGTCGGCACCACGAACGGTGCTCGCCGAGACAGGGGATCCACCTTCCCCTTACCGCGCACATTCGGCACGCTGCCTCCGCAGGAGGACTGGGCCCGGTCGTTGCCCGGGGCTTTGCCAACGGGTCGTTCGGCCCTGGCCGCGCGTCCCTGCGGTGGTGGCGGAGGGGTGGCGTTGTGAATACGGCGATCAATTTGCGTGCGCTTGACTTTTACATAAGTCCTCCGAGGCGGGAAGTCACGGAGGGCGACTGGATGGATGTCACGATCGATGCTGCCGCCCTTCGACATGGGAGTGGCGATGCTTGACGGAGTCGTGCAACTGGCCGACGGTCGCGATCTCGGCTACACCGAGGCCGGGCCAACGGATGCCCCGGCGGTGATCTACTGCCACGGATTCCCCAGCAACAGCGCCGAGCTCCGCATCTTGGCGCCAACCCTGACGAGGTACGCCGTACCGGCGAGAGTCGTCGCCTTCGATCGACCCGGCTTCGGCCGAGCATCGTTCCAGCGAGGCCGGACCTTCATGGCTTGGCCAAGTGACCTCGCCGAGGCAGCGGACCGGTTGGGGATCGGTCGATTCGCCCTACTCGGGGTCTCCGGCGGCAGCCCCTACGCCCTGGCTTGTGCACACACCCTGAAGAACCGGGTCAGCCGCGTCGGGATCCTCGTCGGCGTCGCACCAGCGGTGGCGACCGGGATGGGTGACGCCTCGGTGATCTCGGGTCCATCAGCCAACGGGGCAGTTCGCCGGCTGCAGTTCGAACTGGCCGCGCTCGCCTTCAAGAAAGGCCAGCCAGGCCGATTCGTTGATCATTCGATCGCGTCGATGGGACCGGCCGACCAGGATGTGTTTGCTGCACCTGCGTTCCGCGCGTGGTTCACCGATTTACTGGCGAGCTCGTTCGTCCAAGGTGGCCGGGCGGCCGCCCAAGAGGCGGGTCTCTATCGGCAACCATGGGGATTCGACCTGCAACGCATCGACGTGCCTGTGCACCTGTGGTACGGCGACGCGGACGCGACAGTCCCCGCAGACGCCGGTCGCTGGCTCGCGCAGCAGTTGCCCAGTTCGACCCTCACGGTCTGGCCCGGTCAGGGGCATTTCACTTGGATGCTGGAGAAGCTCGCAGCCAATGCAGTCGCCTGGACCGCCGACCCACATCAGCCCCTGCCTGACTGATGCTCCACCGTCAGCGTCGGCCACCTCGAGAACGAGAGCGATGACATGCAAACGAAAACCAGCCACCAGGTCCAGGCCCGGCGGAAAGCCTCCCCGAACCGGCGAACGACCGCACCAGCGCTGACCGGACGCTGGCCACGGTGCTGTTCATACTGGCGGCCGGAGTCGCGTGCCAGTCGTTGCTCGGACCACTTGCCCTGGGGCAGGTGAACTACCACGTCGTCGATGACGTCGAGAACCAAATCATCGGCGGGGATCTCGTGGCGCTGGCCCTGGTCGCACCGGTGTGCGTCCTCGCGGGTCTCCTCACCTCCGCGGGCGACGAGCAGGCCCGGTGCTCGCGCTCGGCCCGACCGCGTTCGAGATGTACCTCTCCACCCAACTCGCAGTGGGAGGCGAATTCGCGGCCACGGACGGCAACAGCGAACGCGCCTTCCCGCTGCTGCTCGCCCTGTTCTGGCTAGCGGGTGCCGGGTTCGTCGTAGCCTGGCGCTCTGTCGATGCGGCGGCACTACCGGAACTCAGCGACCCACTGCGCCGCACAGTCGGGGTCGTCCTCCTCATGATCGCGGTCTTCCTCACGCTCGGGCTCCACCTGCGCGAAACAAACGAGCTCAGGCTCCTGCAGGAGGTGGGCTACTACCAGTTCCGGCACCCGCTGGAAGATGTTCTGTCCTCGAAGCAGCGTCTGGACGGTCTCCGCGGGAGGATCAAGGAAGCGATCAGCAAACGGACGGCAGTGCACGGCAAGTCTGGCTGGATGGTGAACGGTTTCTGCTTCAGCCTGCCTTTCGACCCGGTCGACCTGGCGGAGCAGATCGACCTGTACCGGGGCGCCGAGGTACATCTGATGGCCGCAGCGCGTACGAGGGGATGTCGAAAGCACTGCCCAACGGCGATCACCCGTTCTCCGAATTCATGGACGACGCGCCGAAGGTCGTCTTCTCCCGGACGATGCGGACGGCCGACTGGGTCAACACCACGATCGCCGCGGGCGACACCACGAAGGAGATCGACCGTCTTCGAACCGGAGGTCACGGCAACATCATCGTCTGGGGCGGCGTCACCCTCTGGCGGTCCCTCATCGAACTCGACCTGATCGACGAGTTCCGCATCCATCTGTATCTCTACGTCACCGGCGTCGGCACCCGGCTCTTCGACGGAGCCCCGCAGTCCTACCGGCTGGAGTTGATCGACAGCACCGCTTTCGACCACGGAAGGGTCAGACTGAAGTACCGCCGACCTCGCTAGCCAGTTGTCACGGACCGTTCACAGCCCGTTGTGTCGCAACGCTTGTCTCCATGACATGCTCGACGTCAGGCGCGATCTCGCCGCGCCGCGATTCGGACGGGGAGCACTGAATGCGACGACGGCCACTGGCTGCGGCGATGGTGGCGGCCCTGACGGCCGGCTTGGTGATGGTCAGCGGATCGACGGCGGGTGCGGTGGCACCACCCGATGGTGCGGTGTTCATCAACGAGATCCACTACGACAACGCCGGTGCCGACACCGGCGAGGCGATCGAGGTGGCCGGGCCGGCCGGCACCGACCTGACCGGTTGGTCGCTGGTGCTCTACAACGGCACCGGTGGTGCCGCGTACACCACCACATCGCTGACCGGGGTGATCCCGGACCAAGCGGGTGGCTTCGGCGTCGTCAGCGTCAGCTACCCGGCCAACGGGATCCAAAACGGTGCCCCGGACGGCCTCGCCTTGTTGGATGCGTCGTCGACGGTGCTGCAATTCCTGTCCTACGAGGATGACTTCACGGCGACCGATGGTCCGGCAGCAGGCCTTGCCAGCACCGACATCGGCGTCTCGGAAACGTCCAGCACACCGGTGGGATCGTCGCTGGCGTTGATCGGGACCGGCCGCACCTACGGCGACTTTCGTTGGGCAGCAACACCTGCGAGCTCGTTCGGCAGCGTCAATCCGGATCAGACCTTCCAGGAGCCGCCACCTCCGGTTGATCCCTGCGCCGTTCCGGTGACTCATCAGATCGGCGAGGTGCAGGGCACCGGAGCAGCGAGCCCGTTCCAGGGACAGGTCGTCACCGTCGAGGGCGTCGTCGTCGGCAGCTTCCAGGGCAGCGACCGACTCAGCGGTGTGTTCCTGCAGCAGAGCGACGGTGACCCGGCCACGTCCGACGGAATCTTCGTCCCCACGCCCCCTGTTCCGGCGCTGGCGGTCGGTGATGTGGTTCGGGCGACGGGGACCGTCAGCGAGCAGTTCGATCTGACCCAGCTCTCGTCGTTGAGGTCCATCGACGACTGCGGTGACGCGGCCGTTCCCGCGCCCACCGCGCTCACGCTGCCCGCTGGGCCGGATGAACGAGAGCGACTGGAAGGCATGCTGGTCGCACTCACCGGGACGGTCACCGCGACCGAGTCGTTCACCCTGGCGCGCTACGGCGAACTGCTCGTCTCGGCAGGCGGCCGGCTGTTCCAGCCGACCAACGGCGGCAGCGCGGACGACGCCGCGGAGCAGGCGGACAACGTCGAGCGCAGCCTGGTGATCGACGACGGGAGTTCGGTGCAGAACCCGGCTATGGTGCCGTTCACCGACGTCGACGGCCAGGTGATCCGGCTCGGCGACACCCTCACCGGGGTGGTCGGGGTGCTCAGCTACGACTTCGGCGTCTACCGGCTGCAGCCGACGGCGGAGCCCACCGTCACCCGCACCAACCCGCGCACCACGGCACCCGATCGGGTCGGCGGTGACGTCCGCGTCGCCAGCTTCAACGTGCTGAACTACTTCACCACCCTCGATGTGCCCGGCGCGGTCACCGACACCGGCGACGACCCGCGCGGCGCTGACAGCGCACTGGAGTTCGGGCGCCAGCGGGCCAAGATCGTTGCAGCGATCACGGCGCTCGACGCGGACGTCGTCGGCCTGATGGAGATCGAGAACGACAGCGACGACCAGGCGGTGGACGATCTGGTTGCCGGCCTCAACGCCGCCGCGGGCACCCGCCGGTACGCCAGCATCGAAGAACCCGGCACCGGGTTGTTCGGCACGGACGCCATCAAGGTGGCGATGATCTACCAGCCGTCGCGCGTCGTTCCGATGGGCGCGGCCCTGACCACCAGCGATGCGGCCTTCGCGAACGCCAGATCCCCGCTGGCCCAACGATTCCGCCCCGCGAGCGGCGGCCGGCCGTTCTGGGTCGTGGTCAACCACTTCAAGTCCAAGGGTTGCGGCAACCCGTCGCCGACCGGGCCGAACGCAGACCAGGGCGACGGCCAGGGCTGCTTCAACGCCGACCGCGTCCGGCAGGCCACCGCGCTGGCCGACTTCACCGCCGGGCTCGACGGCCAGGACGTGATGATCGTCGGCGACCTCAACTCCTACGGAGACGAGGACCCGATCGACACCCTGAAGGCGGCAGGTTTCGTCGACCTGATCGACTCGCGGCTCGCGCAGGTTGACCGGTACTCGTACGTCTTCGACGGCCGGGCCGGCTACCTGGACCAGGCGCTGGTATCCCGGCAGTTGGCTCGCAGGATCACCGGTGTGGACATCTGGCACATCAACTCCGACGAGGCGACGTTCCTGGATGACAACACCGAGTTCAACCCGCCCGGCTTCTACCAGCCGGGTCCGTACCGGTCGTCGGACCACGATCCGGTGCTGATCGGGGTCGCACGGACGCCGGGTAGGAGCTGATTCGTTCGAGCAGTGCGGCACGCGGGTCAGCTGGGCGAACCCCGCCAAGTCAGTGCCCGTGCTGTTACCGCCACCCTGATGTGGTCGTGGTCATCGCGTGCACCGTGGCACCTGCGGCTCACCGACCGGTCCGGTGCCTCGATACTTGATCGGGTGCTGCCGTCGAACGCGCCTACCGATCCTTTCTGCCGCTCAATGGACGGCTGCTGAAAGTGATGACCAGGTGGCAGATTCGACCGCAGCCGGGTGATGCAATGGCGGCGAACGATCACACCGATCGGGCGTGGGACGAGGATGTCCTGAGAAGCCTGCGGTCCCTGGGGCGCAGGTTGCGTCCGATCGCCGATGGTCTGTCGGAAGCTCTGCGTCGCTTCCGTTTCTACCCGGAGCGGTTCGCAGCGGCACTGGAGCGCGTGGACCGCGGCGAGCGCAAGTGGGTCGACGAACCGCGAATCGATTCCTGTCACACAGTGTGGTTCGAGTTCCATGAGGATCTGCTGGCCACGCTCGGAATCGAACGCGGAGCCTTGTCGACCGTTGACTGACGCCGAGACCGATGACGCCAGGACCGGCGGCATCGGCCGCCCGATCCGGCTGATGATGTACCCGCCGTCGGGGCGCCGGTCGTGCTCGACCCGGCAACGCCAGCACCGCAGGTAGCTGCCGCCCTCGGGGTAGTGCCGGCGATGCCGGCGGTAGAGCCCGATGGGGCACCAAACCCCTCCGTTCGATCGCGCCCCTGGTGTCGCGGGATCTCCTTGTCGTCCGAACGGTGGATCCGCGCTGAAATCCGTTGCGCTGCCGGGTCGGCGCTGCAACCCTGATGGCAGGAATTCGTCATTTGTTGAATTGTGCCGAAGGGAGGCCCGATGGCGGAACCTGCCATCGCCGAGTCCATCGCATCCGGTGCACCCGGTGATCTGCTTGTCGTTGATCTGGCCGAGGTTTCGGCCGGGAACATTGCCGAGGTCGGCGGCAAGGCCGCGAACCTCGGCGAGCTGATAGCAGCCGGATTCGACGTGCCCCAGGGCTTCTGCATCACCACCGCTGCCTACCGTCAGGCGGTCCGCGGAACGCTGGTCGACGACGGTCCGGCGAGCGACGCCGAGGCGGCCCGGGCCGCGGTCCTTGCGGCGCCGATCCCGGCCGACATCGTCGATGCGATACGAGATTCGTATCGGCGCCTCGGATCCGGAGCACCCGTCCCGGTGGCCGTCCGGTCCTCCGCCACTGCCGAAGACCTCCCCGGCGCGAGTTTCGCCGGCCAGCAGGACACCTACCTGGACATCGCGGGCATCGATGACGTGCTGAACGCGGTGCAGCGGTGCTGGGCATCGCTGTGGACCGACCGAGCCGTGGCCTACCGCGCCGCGCAGGAAATCAACGGTGCGGGTGTCGCGCTCGCCGTCGTCGTGCAACGGATGGTGCCGGCGCGGGCGGCCGGGGTGCTGTTCACCGCCGACCCGGTCACCGGCCGCCGCCGGTGTGCGGTGATCGACGCCGCACCGGGCCTGGGCGACTCGGTGGTGTCCGGGTCGGTCGACCCCGATCACTTCGTGGTGGAGACTGCGACTGGCGCGGTCATCGAACGACGGCCCGGCGGCACGAACGATGTCTGCCTCTCCGACGCGACGGTGCGCGATCTGGCGGCACTCGGTGACCAGATCGAGAGCACCTTCGGTGCGCCCCAGGACATCGAATGGGCAATCGATGCGCCGGGCCGGATCTGGATCGTGCAGTCCAGGCCGATCACCACCCTGTTCCCCGTGCCGGCGCGCAGGAAGCCGCCGGCAACGAATGAGATTCGCGCCTTCTTCTGCGTGAGCCTGGCGCAGGGGCTGCACAGGCCGATCACGCCCATCGGGATCGCGGCGTTCAGGGTGATGGGGTCGGCATTTCTCGGCCTGGCCGGGTACCCGCCGGCCCGCGCCGTCGATGGGCCCGAGGGGTTCGCGGTGGCCGCGCAACGGATCTTCATCGACTCAACGCCGGCACTGCGGTCGCGGGTCGGCCGGGAGATCATGCCCCGGGCGCTTGATGTGATGGAGGCGCGCTCCGCAGTGGTGATGCGCCGGCTGTTCCAGGACCCGCGTTTCGCGCCGCTCCCGGGATCCACCCGCCGGGCCGTGGTCCCGCTCGGCCGGTTCCTCGTACGCTGCCGGGTCCCCTTGTCGGCCGCGCAGGCGCTGATCAGCCCCGCCGCGGCGCACCGGAAGATCAATCGGCTGCTCGGTGACGTCGCCCGCGCGCCGGTGGGCGGCGGCGACATTCCGCAGCGTGTCGACACCGTGGTGCGACTGCTCGCCGGCGCACTGCCGTTGGCGCCCAGCGTGCTTCCCGCCGCGGCCGCCGGTTTCGCGGCGCTGGGGGTTGCCGCACGTCTGCTCCGCGGATCGGCTGATCGCGGTGAATTCGAGGCGGTGTTGCGCAGCGCCCCGGGCAACGTGACGACGGAAATGGACCTTGAATTGTGGCAGATCGCCGCGATGGTCCGGAGGGACGCCCCCGCCACAGCTGCGCTGCGGGATCGAGCACCCGCCCAGCTGGCCGACGACTACCGCGCCGGCGCCTTGCCGCCGGTGCTGCAACGGGGGATGACGGAGTTCCTCCACCACTACGGCCAACGGGCCGTCGCAGAAATCGACCTGGGCATGCCGAGATGGTCCGATGACCCCGCCCACCTGTTCGGCGTGCTGGCCGGGTACCTGCAACTCGATGGCGAAACGCGCTCTCCTGACCAGCATTTCCGCCGGGGTGACCGTCAGGCGATGGCGATGATCGAATCGCTCACGGCTCGGGCGCGGCAGCGGAGCCGGCTTCGCGGCCTGGTCGTCGGACTGTGCCTGCGCCGCGCACGAGCGCTGGTGGGCCTGCGTGAGATGCCGAAGTTTCTGATGATCACCGCCTTCGCCCGGGCCCGGGCGGTATTGACCCGAATCGGGGGAGAACTGGCGGACACCGGCGCGATCGCCGCACCGGAAGACATCTTCTTCCTCGACTTCGACGAGATCGCCGATGCCGCAACCGGCGTGGAGGTGCGCACGCGCATCTCGGAACGCCGGCGGGACTACGACACGGAGTTGGGGCGGCGGCACGTTCCGCGGATCGTGCTGTCCGACGGCACCGAACCCGAGGCCGTCGCCGTGGCCGGGACCGACGAACCGGAACCGGGACTGCTGGCCGGCACCCCGGCGTCGGCCGGACTGGTCACCGCTCCTGCCCGGGTGATTCTCGACCCGGCCGGCGCAAGCCTGTCACCGGGGGAGATCCTCGTGGCGCCGTCGACCGATCCGGGTTGGACCCCGTTGTTCCTGACCGCGGGCGGGCTCGTGATGGAGATGGGCGGCGCGAACAGCCACGGCGCGGTGGTGGCCCGGGAATACGGCATCCCCGCCGTCGTGGGCGTGACCGGTGCAACCACGATGATCACCACCGGTTCGGAGGTGACGGTCGACGGAGCCGGCGGTGCCGTGCGGTTGACACCGGTCCCAACCGAAACCACCTCGACGCACTGACATTCCCGTCGGCTCGCGGCTGCCGCTGCCACCGGGTCGACCGAAGGCCGCCACGACCTCGATCTACGACACACGCGCACCGTGGAGCCGGGCCAGCCGCCGAGCCTGCCGGGGACGCCGCGACCGGCATCACCGGCGCCGGGAATCGGGGGGCATCGTCGAGGGGCCGATGTGCGCGTTGAGCCACTCGTTGATCGGGCGGGCTCCCCGCCAGGCATCCCTGATGTGCCTGACGGCGCCCGCGGTGGACAACCAATCCGGGGTGCCGAACGCCTTGCCGGCGGTCAATCCCTTGTGCCGCAACAACCGGATCCGCGGGTGGTCCCGTGGGTAGCCGCGCGGCGCGGTGGCCAGTGCCTGCCCCTGGACGGCGTACTTCCGCTCGATCCGTGCGACCCGCTCGACCAGGTCCTGCCCGATCCGGTCGTCGTCGACCGCACGCCGGAACCGGTCGAGCTGGTCGGCGGCCATCTGGTGATAACCGGACGCCGCATACAGCCCCTCGGCGTCCAGGTGGACGTAGTACAGCTCGCCACCCTCCCCTTCGGTGACGGCACCGAGCTGCGTCTTGTACGGGCTCTTGTCGGAGCTGAACCGGACGTCGCGGTGCGGACGGAAGACCTTGAACTCGCCGAACTCCGGCGCCAGCTCGGCGGTCAGCGCAAGCATCGGGTCGCGGACGCAGCTCTCGAACACCGACCGGTGCGCGCTGAAGAACTCCCGCGAGTTGTCGACCGTCAGTTGCTCGTAGAAAAGCCACGCCTGCGGCGGGAACCCGGTGAACGGCGTGGACGTGGCGGCCATGCGTTCCTCCTGTGTCCGGCCGACCCTACCCGGCGCGCTGGGCATACTCGACGGGTGATCCTCACGCGGAAATGGTCGGTGTTCCTGGTGCTGGCCGGGGTGTTCAACTGGGTGGTGTGGCCGCGCTTCGCACTCGCCATCTGGCAGGATCAGCGCGCCTGGACAGGGGCGATCGGCTCGTCGACACCCACGTCCTTCCTGTGGGTGCACGCCGTGCTGATCGGCTCGGCGCTGGCGGTCGGCACGGTGGTGGCCGTCCTCGGGATACGCGGGTTGCTCGCGCTGCGCCGGTCGCCGACCGTTTCGGCCGGCTCGCGCTGATCGAGAGCGCCGGTGTCCGGACGTTGCGCCGGGCACAGAAGCGTTGCCGGGCATTCCGGCCGCCGGACCCGCCGGCCGTGCTCAACCCTGATCGGCCTCCGCCGCCGCCCTGGTCGCCGCCTCCAGCAGGTGACGCGCGCGCCGGCCGAGATCACCGAGGTCGACCCGACCCGCGTCCACGGCGGCGGCCAGCCGCCCGGCCAGATCGAGCGCCTCGTCGATCACGAACGCCTGCGCCGCCTTCTCCTGACCCATGTCGGTGAGAATGGTGCGCTCGGTGCGCGAGGCGATCACCGGGTTGCTGATGCCCTCGACCCACACCTTGGTGCGCCGGCCCTCTCCGCGGTCCTCGCCGCGGATCGGTTCCAGGGCGAAAATCTTGTCGGCCCGCGCATACTTACCGAAGCCGAGGAAGACCATGCGGGGTTCGGTGGTCATGGCTCAGTATCACCGTCCGCCGCACCGGTGCCGGGAGGCAGTCACCCACCGGTCGACCGTCCCGGTCCTTGGCAGATTGCCTGGCGACGAGCGACCGGTGACTTTGGTCCCTTCCGGGAGCCGCCCGGTCAACGAACACTGGGGACGCGACGGGTGGCGCGGCCGCCGTTGGTCGCTCACCGTCAACGACCTGATCAGATTCGAGGGGATCACATGCAGACCATCGACCAGTACCTGCCTGAACACCCGTTCTTCCAGGGTCTGGACGCTGCCACCACCGACCTGCTGTCCGGGTGCGCGGTGAACGTGCATGCCCGCCCGGGCGAGTTCCTGTTCCGCGAGGGAGAGGCGGCCGACCACTTCTATGTGCTGCGGCGCGGCCGGGTGGCCATCGAGGTGCGCACCGCCGCAAAGGGTGTGGAGCTGGACGAGCTCGACGGTCAGGACGTGGTCGGCTGGTCCTGGATGGTGCCGCCGTACCACTGGACCTTCGACGCCCGTGCCATCACCGACACCAGCGCCCTCGCCTTCGATGCCGTGTGCCTGCGCGCCAAGTGCGAGGCCGACCCGGTGGTCGGGTACGAGCTGACCAAGCGCTTCGTCGCCGTGATGAATCACCGGCTCCAGTCGGCGCGAGTGCGGATGCTGAACCTTCAGGCGGAATTCGTCGACTGACCGGTCGTTGATCGCCAGCCGGCGGCGCGCGCCGCGCGGCGCGGCGCGGCGGCGCAGCCGAACGCCGCGGTGCTGTCACATCCAGGCCCCGGCTGGTGTCCCGTGATCGTGGAAGGCCGTCCGGACCTCGAACCGGGCGGACGGGTCCGCGAAAGGGGCACCGCGATGAACAGCCGGCCCACGGTCTGGGGAGCAACCGTCACCGAGCACGCACGCTGGTACCCGGCCGACGACCTGGTACGCGGCCGAGCGGTGCGGATGACGCGGGCGGTGACCGTGCATGCGCCGGCGGCGCTGGTCTACCGGTGGCTGTGTCAGCTGAGCCAGGCGCCGTACTCCTATGACGTGCTGGACAACCGCGGCCGGCGCAGTCCGCGGGAGATCACCCCGGGTGCAGCGGATCTGGAGCTCGGGCAGCAGTTGCTGGGTCTGTTGATCCTGGTCGACGTCCGGCCGGGACGGCAGTTCACCATTCGGGGGCTGCCGCGGGCGACCCGGCTCTTCGGACCGCTGGGCATGACCTATGCGGCGGAACCGTCGTCTGACACACAGTGCCGGTTGCCGTGCCGCCTGGTCGCCGGTACACCGACGCCGGCGAGCAGGATCCGCGGTGTTGCACTGATGTGAGGCGATCTGATCATGATGCGCAAGCAGTTGCTGACGCTGAAGAACCTGGCCGAGCGGGACCAACGGCGGCGGTCGACGAAGGACGAGCCGGCCACTTGGCCGGCATGACAGGGCCGACGGACAACCGTTGATCCGTCCAGGGCACCCGTGAGTGCGGTCCGGCAACGACACACCCGCGGACGGGACGCGACACCACCGCCAGAGCGACGTCCGTGATCGGGACCTTCGCCCCTGGGCGACCGACCCTGCGGGGTCGACGCTTGAGGTAGTGGCAGGGGTCACCAGCACGGATCGCTGGTGCAATGCCACTGCCGTCGCCGCGACCCCTCCCCACGTACCCGCATGCACTGCAACAGCTGGTGTCCCGGCTGCCCCCTTGCCGGGGCGCACAGGGAAAGGGGCCGACCATGACCACCAGAAACGACTTCCTCGTCGCCGGCGTCGACGGGTCCGAAGCTGCCCGTGACGCCGCTCGCTGGGCTGCCGCGGAAGCCGACCGTCGGCACTGCGAGCTTCGCCTGGTGCACGGCTACGCCCTGCCCGCCACGGTTGGCTACGCCGACTATGCGAGCTACCGGGAGGAACTGGCCCCGATCCTGCACCAGGAGGGTGAGCGGGTGGTGGGCCGCCTCGCGGTCGAGTTCCGCGATACCCACCCCCATCTGTCGGTGACGACCAGGGTCGTGCAGCAGGACCCGGTTCTGGCTCTGCGGTCGGAATCCGGGCATGCCCTGCTGACCGTGGTCGGGTCCGATCACGCCGGCCGCTTCAACAGCGTGCTGCTGGGCTCCGTGGCGCTGGCCATCGCGTCCACCAACCCGGCACCGGTCGCCGTCATCCACGCTGGACAGATGCAGCGCGACGTCGGCCCTGTGGTGGTGGGCGTCGACGGCACTCACACCAGCGACGCAGCCATCGCTTTCGCGTTCCAGGAGGCGTCGGTCCGCAGCGCCGATCTCGTCGCCGTACTTGCGTGGAACGACCTGAGCGTCCCCGTCTCCCATCGGATGAAGGAGGTGATGGACCCGGCGCGGATCGAGCAGGAGGAACGAGCGTTGCTCGCCGAACGGACCGCCGGTTGGGCGGACAAGTTCCCGGACGTCCGGGTGGTCCGCACCCTGGTGGAGGGGCGGGCGGTGAACGCACTGCTGGCGCATTCCGGCGACGCACAACTTCTCGTTGTCGGCAGCCACGGCCGGGGCGGTTTCACCGGGATGCTGCTGGGCTCCACGAGCCACTCGTTGATCATTCACAGCACCTGCCCGGTGGTGGTGGTTCGGCCGGCCAACGACTGACCCGCAACGGATCGGTGCATGATGGGTCCGGTCCAGGCGGGCCCGGGTCCCGCGGTCACGCCGGCGCGTTGATCTCGTCGGCTTCGGACGGGCACCAGGGAGGCGCCGTGGCGCAGGACTTCGATGAACCGGCCTTCGACAAGCAGTACTGGGAGGCGCACTGGCAGCAGTTGTCCGCCAACGACTCCGAGTCGGGTCCGGCTGCGAACCCCTATCTGGCACGGGAACTCGGCGATCTGCGACCGGGTACCGCGCTGGATGCGGGTTGCGGCCAGGGCGCCGAAGCGATCTGGCTCGCCGGCCACGGCTGGGCCGTCACCGCCGCAGACATCTCCGTGGCCGCCCTGGACCGAGCCGGGGAACGCGCTGCGGGGATCACCGACGACCGGCTGAAGTGGCTGCAGGTCGATCTGTCCACCTGGGAACCGGACTGTCGCTTCCACCTCGTCACCACCCACTACGCGCACCCCACGATGCCGCAGCTCGACTTCTATCAACGCATCTCGCGCTGGGTGGCACCCAGTGGCACGCTGCTCATCGTCGGGCACCTGCAGACCGACAACGGCGAGCACGGCCACCACACCGGTGGACGCGGTCACGACTCCGGCGGCCACGACCACGAACTTCACCCCGCGCAGCGCGCGACGGTCACCGCGGCGAGTGTCACCGGGCTGTTGGACGCAGAGGACTGGGACGTCGGGACCGCGCAGGAACTGACCAGGACCCTCTCCGGAGGATCGTCGGCCGGTCTCGAGTTGCAGGACGTCGTGGTGCGAGCCACCCGCCGGGTATAGCCGGCGCCCGCCGGACCCCGGACGACGCTAGACCGTGAGCTCGTCCTGGCCGGTGATGATCAGGCCGCGAACTTCGAATTCACGCCCGTCGGGCGCCTCCATGTTCTCGGCGCCGGGGATCTTGGCCGCGACCTTCGGCCATACGTCCCGGTTGAAGGCGTCGAACGATTCCTTGTCCTGCCAGATCTCCACGATCTCGAAACCCGCATCCGTGGCCCTTCCTATGTGTGCCACCAACCCGACATCCGCCGTGCCCACGACCTCACGCAACGCGGCGTGCGTGGCCTCATACAGCTCGATGGGCGCCGGTACGTCGAAGATCACGTTGTAGGTCATCAGCAGACACCCCCATGGTGAGTGACCGGATTCGATTCGATCTTCCTCATGCTGGACCGACCCAATTGGTGCCGCTACCGCTGAAAGAGTCGCTTGCCGCCCCTTTCCTGGCGGGTGATCCGCCGGATCGGCAGAATCGCACCATGCCGACCGGTCCCGACCTTCGCACCGTGCTCGGTGACGTCGTCGCATCCACCGGGCACCGGTACGACGCCAAGGACAGCGCCGGCCATCCGATGGACACCGTGAAGATCATCTCCAACCCGGACGGCGGCTACCTCGGCGTCTACCACTCCGGCGACGAGGTGCACCTGGCCGGTAGTACCAACCTGATGGACTGGCAATTCCTGCGCACCCTGGACGGCGCGGCCACCCAGCCGACGATCACCGCCCTGCCGACCGGGGCCTTCCTCACCGCCGTCGAGTACAACAACCAGGCGGGTTCCGGCGGCAGAGTCCGGGTGCGGCACTACCCGACGCTCATCGCGCTGCTCGCGGGCGATTTCGATCGGAACACAACGCTGCGCCGAACGCTGTCCCGGTGCCACGAGGGCACGCCCACCATCGAATCCGTGCAGTTGCTGCCCGATATCGACCACTCGAGGATCGAGCTGAACTTCCACTACCACCGCGACTGCGACGTCGACCGGCAGGCGCACGGCGTGCTCACCGATTTCACCGACTTCACCGCCGGCCCGGACACCGCTGCGGATGACCGGTTGATCGCCGCGGCAGCGGTCGCCGGCCACCGGGTCAACGGCAACATCGGCGACCGGGACAGCGCCGTCGTCGACGGCGTCCGCTACTCCCTGTACGAGGTGCAGTACGTCAAGGGCGATTTCGGCAGCTGGCGGATATACCTCCACGACGGCACGACCGGTGTCGCCGAGTACCTGCCGGTGTGCACCCACGGCGGCAGCACCGCGTTCGCCAACCCGACCATCACCGTTGTCACCTCACCGGACGGGCGGCCGGCGATCGTCGTCACGCTGTTCGTGCCCACCGAGGGAGCCGCGCCCGGTGAGGCCGGTCAGCTCATCTACTTCCGGCAGTACGCCCCCACGACGTGACTGCACCCGCGGCGGCTCCCGGGTGCGGCAACGCTCCTGGCGAACACGGGCCCTGCCGACGGCCGGAAGAGGGCACACTGAGAGGGCAGCAGCCGCTGCGTCATGACGGCACCGGGAGGACCACCATGGCCGACAACGACGGTTTCGGATTCGACCCGCAGGACCTCGATCGCTTCCTGCGTGGCGCGCTCGGCCAGTTCGGCCGGATGATCGACGCGTCCGGGAACGGGGCGGGACTGTCCGGGCTGCTCGGCGACCTCGGTCGAACCCCCGGCGCGACCGTGCAACCGACCACCACGGGCGAGACCGGCGACGGCGTCTGGGCGATCTACACCGTGGACGACAAGGGCGGCGCTCAGGTAGAGCAGGTCTTCGCCACGGAACTCGACGCGCTACGTGCCAACAAGCACAACACCGACAGTGCCCGTCGGGTGCGCTTCCTGCCGTACGGCATCGCGGTCAGCGCGCTGGACGAGCAGCACCCGACCGTCGACGCCGACGAGGAGTAGTCGGGCCCGTCGTCGGTGGCTGCTTGCCGACGCTCGACCGGTCGTACTTCAGGTCGCCGGCATCAGGTGGTCGTCATGAGGTCGCCGTCATCAGGTGGCCGTCATGAGGTCGTCGTCGTGCTTGGGCATGATCGCGGCCAGCGCCACGATGCCGATGCACAGCACCGCGGGCACGGCCATCGTGTGATGCAGTCCGACGTGGCTCACCAGGAACCCGACGATCGCCGGCCCGGCCAGGAACGCCGCGTACCCGAACGTGACCACGACGGCGAGCACCCGGCCGCCGCCCACGTGCCCGGCAACCGCATACACCTGCGGCGCGATCATTCCGACACCCAACCCCACGAGGGCCCAGCCGGCCAGCAGTAACGGCAACCCGCTGACAATGGCGACCGTGCCGTAGCCGATGGCGGCGCAGGCCCCGCCGAAACGCACCACCGCGCGCCGGCCGTACCGGGCGACCAGCCGGTCACCGAGCAGCCGGATCACCACCATGAACGCGCTGACCGCGACCAGCCCCAGCGAGCCGGTGGTCGAGTCGACCTGGGCAACCTCGGTGACGTGCAGCGATGCCCAGTCCGTCGCGGTGCCCTCGGACAGGCCGAAGGCCAGCGCCATGACGGCCAGCACCCAGGCGATCGGCGGGATCTTGGTGCGAACCCCGTCGACGGTGTGCGCGATGACCGCGGTGGGCGGGGTGATCTGCAGCAGCACCACGAACGCGACGGCCGACACCGCGGCGACGAACAGCAGCAGCGGCAGCACGATCGCCGCCCCGGAAAGGCCCAGCACCGTGGCCATCAGCAGCACCGATCCGGCGCCGAGAAAACCGCCGACCGACCACAGGGCGTGGAAGGTGCTCATGATCGGCCGCTTGCGAGCGCCCTCGACCTGCACGCCCATGGCGTTCATGGCGACGTCGATGGAACCGTTGCCCAGTCCGAGCAGCACCGCGCCGACGACCGCCACCGCGAATGTTCCGGCGAACGCGAATGTCACTGCTGCCGCGATCAGGAACGGCAGGCCGGTCAGCGCAACCTGACGGGCGCCGAGCGAATCGGACAGCCGCCCACCGATCTGCATCGCCAGGATGCCGGCCAGCCCACCGGTGAACAGCAGGATCGCGATCTGCGTCGCGCCGATGTCCAAACGCTCCCGGATCGACGGCAGCACCCCGCCGTAGCCGCCGATGATCAGGCCGTTCACTGCGAACAGCAGGCCAACGGCCACAACGGATCTGGTACTCGCCAGACGTACCGAGAGGTCCTGCGACGACGAGCCGCGCAAAGATCTCATGAACATCGTCCTCGTCGTCCGGTGGGGCCCGCGGCCCTCGGTCAGGAACAGTCCCGCCCATCCTCACAGGTCCGGACCGCGCCGCACGTCGCCGGTAGGGTTCCGGTGGTGGCAGAAGGCTCGGGTCAGCGACTGGTGTTCCTCGACTTCGACGGCACGTACGCCCATCACGGGGTGGTGCCGGACGCTCACGTCGACGCGGTACGCGCCGCCCGCTCGGCCGGACACCGGGTGATGCTCTGCACCGGCCGTCCGAGATCGATGATCCCTGCCTCTGTGCTCACCGAGTTGGACGGCTTCGTAGCGGCGGCCGGCGGATTCGTGGAGATCGCCGGGGACGTGGTGGTCGATCACCGGTTCCCGCCCGAGCTGGCCGCACGGGTGGTCACGCTGCTCGACGACCACGACGTCGCGTACCTGCTGGAGGCGCCCGAGGCGCTGTACGGGCCGCCCGGTGTGGACCGGCGGCTCACCGACCTGCTGGCCCGGCACCTGCGGTCCACCGATCGCCCGGAGCGGGAGGGGCCGCTGGACATCCTTGCGGCCCTGCGGATGTCGGCCGACCTGACCGGTGCGTCGTTCGGGAAGGTCACCTGCTTCGACTCCCCTGAACCGGTGCTCTCCCTGGCCGAGCAGATCGGCCCGGAACTGAGCGCGCTGCCCAGTTCCATCCCGGACATGGGTGATTCCGCGGGCGAGATCTTCCTGTCCTGGGTGCACAAGGCGGTCGGGATGCAGGCCGTGCTGGGCCATCTCGGGATCGACGTCGCGGACGTCATCGCGATCGGTGACGGGCTCAACGACATCGAGATGCTGGAGTTCGCCAGTACTGCCGTCGCGATCCAGGGCAGTAACCCGCGGGTGATCGCGGTCGCGGACCGCGTGGTGCCCGGACCCGACCGGGCCGGCCTGGTCGTCGCGTTCGCCGAATTGGGGCTGACCACCGTCACCGCCGGGCGGTGACCGCGCGGCCTTCCTGCTGTGGGACAGCGGTCAATGCCGTCGTCCGGCGGTGACCCACCCGCCCTGCTCGGTGGAGGACCCAGGGATTGAACCTGGCGAGGCGCCCCAAGTGCGCATCCCCCTCGACAGCCGAACCGCTGACTGCCCGGTCACTGTAACCGGGCGAATCGGGACGCCGCGCGCCGAAGGCCCCATATCGGCGCGGAAGGGTGGCTGCTCACCGAAGTCAGCCGGGCTGCGATCAGCCCGCCAGCGCCGCGCACACCGCCGCTGCCTCCGCCTGCTGCGGGGCGTGCAGCACCTGCAGTTGCGGGGGTTTGGCGTCAGCATTGCGAGCCAGCGTCATGGCCATCGTCGCGGCGCGCGTGCCGTCCGGGCCGGCGACCGCGAAGTGCGTGTACCCGGGGGTGTCGCCGGTGTGCCCGAACCACCACACCGCACGGCGTTCGGTCACGGAACAGCGTCATGCTCGCCGCGTTGATGCCGGGCCCGGCGGCCCGCACTCGCCGCACGTGGTCGCCGATGTCCGGCGCGGCAATGGTTTTGACGTTCGGCAACGCCGGCGGCGTGCACGGTGCGGTTGTCACCGACCCGGACGATGGCAACGACCCCCGGCGGCCCCCCGGGCATGGCAACCAGTTCCGCGAGCGCCTGATCGAGATTGCCCTGGGTGGAGCCGGTTTCGGCAGTGCCGGTGGTCGACGATGCCGATGCCTGGGACCCGGATGGTGTTGTTGCCGATGGCGTCGTTGTCGTTGCGGCGTCGGTGGATCCGGTGCAGCCGGCGAGCAGCATCCCCGCCGTCACCGTCACGGGCCACTGCCGCTGCCGCTGCCGCCGCTGTTTCAGCGTTGCGGTTATCTGGCGACCTTCCCGGTCACCGGCACGCGATGGCGATCAGTAGGCCTGCTGGATGGACGCGACGACACTTCCGACATCATCATTGGCCGCGAAGACCCCGTTGATGTCCGGGAACACGCTGTTGGTGGTGATCACCGCGAAGGCGAGGTGCCGGCCGCTCGCGGTGTCCATGTAGCCGCCCAACGCCTTGACCGGCAACCGGTATCGGTTGTTGAACGCGTCGAACGCGGCGAGCGTTCCGGTCTTGCCGATCACCTTGCCCTTGGCCGGGCTGTCCGCCTGCACCATGGCCAGGGAACCGTCGACGCCCAGCATCGGCAACGTTGACTTCCACTGCTCGACGTCCGGTCGTTCGGCCATGATCGACTGCAGCTGCACCTGGTTGTCGGGGGTGATCAGGTTGCCGCTCAACCCGGAACCGTCGACCAGCGCCGCCGAAGTGGTGTCCAGACCGGCGTTCTTCCAGATCTCAGCGGCCCTGGGCAGTCCCTGCTCGCAATCGTCGCTGCCCGCCGCCACCGCGAGCCGGCACAGCAGGGTCTCGCCGCCGACGTTGTAACTGATCTTGTTGACGTAGGTGACCTCCTCCTCCAGCGGCAGCGAGGTCAATGTCGCGACCGCCGGTAGGGACGCCACCTCCTGCGTCGCCGGGAGCTCGGCGGCCGGGTTCGTGCCGACCGGATCGGCGGTGACACCGACGCCGGCCCGCTTCAGCGCCTCGATGAACGCGGTGCGGGCGTACGTCACTGGGTCCTTGAACGCGTGGACGTTGACCACCGGTTTGCTGTCTGCGGCGATGGTGCCGGTGAGGACGACGGTGCCCTCCTCCGGGGAACTGGCCTTGACGTTGGTCGTCCCGCCGGCCTCCACCGTCGTCACTTCGCCCTTGACCACCCAGGGGGAGACCACCGGACTCATCACGGAGGTCGCCATTTGCCCCGGAGTGGTTGGAGTGGTGGTGAAGTCGATGACGTTCTGGTTGATGATGATCGGCGACACCGGCGCGTCGGCGAGGGTGTGCGGCAGCCACAGCCGGTCGTCGACGATCACGTTCCCGGAGACCGCGGTGATGCCGGATGCCTTCACCTGGGCAGCGAGGTCGTTCAACCCGGTGAGCGGGTCCTCCGTGGTGAGGGTGGCGCCGGGGTTGCCGTTGGCGTCGTTGTGGTCCAGGTTGGTGAAGTCGACGCTGCCGTCGGCTCTGGTGCGGCCGCCCATCGTCAGGTCGCCGGCGCCGACCAGGATCAGATCGCCGTTGAGCGTCCCGTCCGTGGCCGTCCCCGCCTGCTTCACCGGGGTGACGACGGTGGATGTGGGTCCGAACTCCAGCCAGGCCGCCCCGGTGCTGTAGGTCTTGACCACCGACCCCGCCTCGAACATCGTTCCGGCGTTCAGCGAGACGATCTGCTCACCCGTGTCCAGGTCGCGCACCGCGATCGCCCACTGCCCCAGTCCGTAGACGGGTTTGTTCATCACGTCCAGGGCGGCCTGGTCGAGCCCGGGCACGGAGTTGAAGGGGCCGGCGGCTTGCGAGGCTGCGGACGACGGGGTGCTGTCGGAGGCGGCCGAGCCGGCTGACTGTCCCGACGACACGGCGGCCGCACCGGACGGCGTCGCGGCGGTCGTTGTTGGGTTGGGTGACGCGGAGCTCGACGTGTCGCTGGCCGCGTTCCCGGTGCAGGCCGCGAGAAACACCACCGACGCACCGATCACCGCCAGTCGATACCGCTTGCGCGCGAACACCTTCGGCCCCCTTGTCGTGCACTGCAACCGTGTCGTGCGAACGCTGTCGTCGATGGTGGTGCACTCCGAGCCCGCCGGCCCGGCGTGCTCGAACCTCACCCCCATCGGCACCGGTGTCTGTCCGAAGTTCACCGCCGTGACCTCTACCCCGGCTTGTTGCCGAATCGGTCCAACGTACAGAAATCCGGTCAGTCCGGACAGTGCTGCTCAGAAGAGAGTCCCGACTCCGACCGATGGACGCAGTACAGGTTGCCGTCAGGGTCGGCGACCGGGACAGCGACGTATCCCAGCAACCGTGCCGAGGTCGACGTCGCGGCGTACTGGCAGCCGCAGGACGACGCGGCCCGGGTCTGGGAGCCGAAGCGCTGGCAGGACATCTGGCTCAACGAAGGCTGGGCAACCAACGCGCAGTGGCTGTGGACCGACCACACGGGTGGCACCACCGCCCAGCAGAATTACGACGAGGTCCTGACCATCCCGGCCGATGACAAGTTCTGGGACCTGGCCATCGCCGATCCCGGGCCGCTGGGCCTGTTCGCTCATCCGGTCTACGACCGCGGCGCTGCGACGTTGCACGCTCTGCGACAGGTGGTCGGTGACGCCGCCTTCTTCGCCGGCGCCAAGTTGTGGCTGACGCGGTACAACGACTCCAACGGCACCACCGAAGACTTCCAGGCGGTGTACGAGGAGGTCTCCGGCAAGGACCTCCAGGGCTTCTTCGACGTATGGGTGCGCACGCCGACCAAGCCCACCGCCTGGTGACCCGGGCGCCATCGCATCGACACGGCCGACCGGCGCCGCCGATTCGTGCTGGGCGACCGGTGGTGAGGTTGTGCACTCGATCATCGCCGGACCGTCCTGCAGCCGTTGCGAGCTGAAGCAGATCGATCACCGCTCTGCCTGAGAAGTCCTTGACGTCAGGGAGTGCGCCATCAGTCGGGTCAGGCATCTCTCCTTCGCAGGAGCACCGCCCCGAGCAGCAAGGTCGCGGCGACGTAGACCATGAAGACCCCGAAGCCGGTCCAAGGTGCGAGTACCTGCGGGGCGTCGGCGACGATGCGGGTGACGTCGGGGGAGGCGATCCGCTCCCCGGCGATGGAGGGCAGATAGGGGTAGCTCTTGGTGAACCAGTCCGACGTCATCATCAACAGCTGCCACATCGTCGAGAGCATCAGCAGGACGCCGAGGATGAGGGTGATCGCGCCCGCGGTGTGCCGGACGATCGCCCCGACGCCCAGACCGAGCAGTCCGACTCCCGCGAGGTAGAGGCCGCTGCCCCAGAAGATCCGTTGTACTTCCGGATCGGACAACGACGCCGCACCGCCGGCCAGCAACGGGTAGCTGGCCAGATAGGACAGCGCCACCCCGATGACGCCGAGGACGAACCCGACCGTGGCGACGAGGAGCGCCTTGGCCGCAAGGACCGGCAGCCTCGTGGGCACTGCGGCGAGCGTAGAGCGGATCATCCCGGTGGAGTACTCGCTGGTGATCGTGAGCACCCCGAGCACCCCCACGATGACCTGGGCGAAGCTGTAGCCCATGCCGATCGCCATCTGCCCGTCCGGGCCGGCCGCTTCCGTATCGACCAGCGAAGCCACCGCCAGCATGACGGCGATGAGCACCATCGCCGCGAGGGTGGCCACTGCGGTCCAGTAGGTGGAGCGCACGCTCCACAGCTTGATCCACTCCGAGTGCAGGACCCGGGGGAACGACACCGGGCTCACGGGCACCCGGGCCGAGGCTTCCGGCCTGCCGGTGGTGTGTGTGCTCATCGCAGTGCTCCCTGTGTCGTCTCGGACCGGTATTCGACCTGGTCGTGGGTCAAGGAGAGGTAGGCCTCCTCCAGGGAAGCGGACTGGGGTGTCAGCTCGTGCAGCGGCAGACCGTGGTCGGCAGCCAGGTCACCGATCTCTGCGCTGGTCAGGTCGGCGACCTCGAGCTGGCCCGCTGCGACCGTGGCGACCGTAGCGCCGCGGTCGGTGAGCAGCTCCGCGAGCTCCCCCGGCCTGGGAGTCACCACCCGCACGGTCGCCGCGCGGGCGGCGGCGATCACCTCCTCGAGCGGTCCCGCCGTGATGATGCGTCCGCGCCCGATCACCAAGAGCCGGTCGGCGGTCTGCGCCATCTCGCTCATCAGGTGCGAGGAGATGAAGACCGTGCGCCCCTCGCCGGCGAGGTGGCGGACCATGGTGCGGACCCACTTCACACCCTCGGGATCGAGGCCGTTCACCGGTTCGTCGAGGATGAGGGTGTGCGGGTCGCCGAGAAGGGCTGCGGCGATGCCGAGCCGCTGGCCCATGCCGAGCGAGAAGCCGCCGACCCGTTTGTCGGCAACCGTGTCCAGTCCGGTCATGTCGATGACCTCGCGCACCCGACGCGTCGGGATCGCGTGTGTCGCGGCCATGGCCCGCAGGTGCTGGTACGCACTGCGACCGGTATGCACCGCTTTGGCGTCGAGCAGGACACCGACTTCCTGCAGCGGTGCGGCGTGCGCGGAGTACGGCTTGCCGTTCACCGTCACCGTTCCCGCCGTGGGACGGTCCAGACCCACGATCATCCGCATCGTGGTCGACTTCCCCGCCCCGTTCGGGCCGAGGAACCCGGTGACGGTCCCGGGCATGACCGTGAACGACACGCCGTCCACGGCGGTCTTGTCTCCATAGCGCTTGGTGAGGTCACGTGCCTCGATCATCAGATTCCCTTCACAGTGCCGATTGCGGTCCCCATGCCGTTGTGACGCTGTGGGCCCGAAGCTGCAGCGGGGATGGACCGCCGGGATGAACCTCCTTCGTCGGTGTCTCCTCGTCGAGACGAACTGCCTGCGCCTCAGACGGGAGTCGGTGCGGCGCCGAGGGCAGCGAGCTCCTGCCGCCCAGGGCCCGTCGCGATCTTCAGACGTCGCTACTACCGTTTCAGGCGGCACTGGCAGGAGGTAGAGGACTGCGCCGTGGCGGACTACCGACGGAGGTCCCGATCCGGACATTCCGACGTTCGATGCGGTCGGTGCTGCCGGCCGATCTCGAGGGTTGCCGTACTGATCGTTGTCGCGCAATCGTTGTCGCGCAACCGTTGTCGGGCAATCATTGCCGCGCAATCGTTGCCGCGCAACCGTTGCCGCGCAATCGTTGTCGGGCAATCGTTGCCGCGCAATCGTTGCCGCGCAATCGTTGCCGCCCAGCGTGACCACTCACAGGACTTCCCCTGTGGCATGCGGCGGTGCGCCGACGAGTGTTGGTGGCTTTGGGTCGAACGGCGCGCGGGTGTTGGTCCCAGGCGTCAGCGATCGTCCGCAGAGGCAACGGGCGGTGACTGCAGTTCTTTGCCGATCTGGTCGGCCCAGACGTCGATGGCTGCCCAGTCCCGAAAGTCACCCGCCGGTAGCGCTTCTCGCGCAGCCGGCAGGTGTTTGACGAAGTGCTCGGCCATCCCGATGGGGGCTGCGTCGGGATCGTAGGCGCCGAAGAACACGATCGTGCCGCGCGGGCGCAGCGATTCGACGAGCCGGCGGAACTCATGTGGGCCGGCGGTGCCAAGGATGTCGTCACCGTGCTCGTCGACCGTCTCGGTTCCCAACGGCCCGCTGCTGAACAACCAAACCGGTCGGCTGCTGAGCTCGCGGCGGAATCGGTGGGCGAAACTGACCGCCGGTTTGAGCCAATGGAACATGTACGTCGCGGCGCCCAGCACGACAGCCTGACACCCATCGAGGCGGTCGACGTCCTCCGCGCGGCGGGCTTCGGTCGGAGACCCGTTCGCGGCCAGCCGCTCGGCGATCTCTGCGGTCGATCCGTGTCTCGAGGCATAGGCGACAAGCACAGTCATCGCATCTCCCAGGTTCGTCGTGGGGAGGCGCTCATCGTCAATCCCACAGTGCCGGTCCCTGCCGTAGTCGAGTAGTGATGAAGGGCCGCGACCGAGCCGGACCTTCGGCCTGAACGGGATCGGGGCCGCGGCGGCACGGTGGGCGATGGACACAATGACCGGCAGGCACGGGGAGGCGTGATGTCCGGATCAGCGGCCCGGCCCGGGCCAGTTACTCGTCGATTCACCGCGGCTGCAGGATCCCGCCCTCGCCGAAGGAGTAATGCGCGGCCGACCCCGCGCCGGGTCCCGTTGCGGTCCCGCCTCGAGCATGAGCTCGACACCCGGTCGGTCGGTATGGCGGTCTGGCTGCATCGCCGTACCCGCGGCCGCATCGCCCGGCTGTGGGGGCGTCGAACGGTTGCAGTTACCACCCTGGGACGTCGCACCGGCCAACCACGGACGGTGCTGGTGCACCGGATCGGGATACCTTCGCCCACCGCGGTGGCCGATGGCGTCCGGCCCCAGCATTCCAGGACGGTCCAGATCTGTTGGTGGTCGCCGCCAACAGCGGGATCGGGCGCGCGCCCGGATGGTACTTCAACCTGCGAGATCATCCCGAGTCGGTGATCGAGCTCGCCGGGGAGTCGATGGTCGTGCACGCCGAGCTGCTGAGCCCAGCTGACGCCGAGAACCGTTGGCCGACCGTGCTGCTGCAGGCACCCGACTACGGTCGCTACGTCAGCCGGACCGGGCAGATCCCGCCCATCTTCCGACTGAATGGGAACCGTGATGGCGCCGATCTTCCGGTTCCCTTCGGCAGCTCTCCTGCTCGTGATGGTCGCCGCCGACCGGCTCGGGCGGTCCTGACCGCGGCCGTCGCCGCCAGCGCGTACGCCGGCGCCACCGGCGCCGACCCGTACCTGCGGCACCTGACCCTGCGACTGCCGTTCCACAGCCCGATCTTCGGCGCCGCGGCGCTCGCCGCTGTGGTCGGCGTCCCGCACACGGTGGCCGCTCGAGACGCCTGGAGCGGGGACCCGCGCAGCGACATGTCGACCGCGATCGCGGGTGGCGTGCTGTGTGGATGGCTCGTGGTCGAGACCGCGGTCCTGCGCGAGTGGAGCTTCCTTGACCCAATTTACGGCGCGGTCGGTGTGGGTGAGGTGATCACGGGACGTCGTCGACCGCGGCCGGGAACGGCAGGCCCGTGATGATCCCGGCTGCCGGTCATCCCGCCTGGGTCACACCGCGAGTGCTCGGCGCCGCGGGCGGCCCTGCCCGGTATCGGCGGGTTCCTCCACGGGGTCGGGAAGTCCGACAGGGGTAACGCGCGGCCCGACGCGATCGCCTCCGAGTCGTGGGCCGACGGTCGCATCGCCGCCACCTCGGCCGCATCGCCGCCAACCTCGGCGGCGAGCCGGCGATGAGCCTGGGGGCGAACCTGTGTTTCGGCGGGCGCGTCGGCCTCACTCATCGGCGGGGTGGTGTTCGATCCGCTCGACGCGTTGTTCCACGACCGGCAGCAATTCGTGCCGATGGCCGTAGATGTCGAGCAACGACAGCAGCAGCGCGGTCACCGGTACCGCCAGAAAGGCACCGGCGATACCGAACAGCGCCGCGCCCAGCAGGACCGAACCAAACGCGACCGCCGGGTGCATATCGACGGCCTTGGCGTTGATCCGTGGCTCGATCGTCAGATTCTCGACCTGCTGGTAGAGCACGCCCCAGATCAGTGCCATGACACCGACCCAGGGGTTTGGGCCGACCAGCCCGACGACCACCGGCAGCGCGACAGAGATGTAGGTGCCGATGGTCGGGACGAATTGCGCAACCACGCCGGTCCAGAGTGCCAGCGGCAACCAATAGGGCATCCCGATGAGGGCGAACACAATGCCGGTGGTGACCGAGTTGATGGCGGCCAGGATCAGTCGGGCGAGAACGTATCCGCCAGTCTTCTCTTGGGCCTGCGTCCACACCCGTACCGCGACGACCTGCCAGCGGGGGGAAAGGAGTCCTGCGGTCCACCGCATGAACCGCGGCATATCGGCCGAGAGGTAGAACAAGAACAGCCCGAAGGTGAACAGGCTGAACACTCCCGCCAACACCGAGCCGATGATGCTGAGCACCGTGGCACCGATCGAGGCGGCCGCGGCAGTGATCTGCGCGGGCGTCAGGTTGATCATCGCCAGCAGGTCCTCAGCTGACAACGACTGGGAAAAGGTCGTATTCACCCAGCGCAGCAAGGAGTCGATCAGATTGGGCAGTTGCCCGATGAGCGCCGCAAGCTGGCTGATGAACAGCCTCCCGAACAACACCACGAAGACCCCGACGAGCAGGGCGGCGCCCAGCATGACCAGGGCGGTGGCCAGGCCGCGCCGCATGTGCCGGGAGAGCAGGTCGACCACCGGGGCCATCGCCATGGCCCCGAACCACGCCATCAGCACGATGAACAGCACACGGCCGCCGTCACCGATGACGAACCGCACCAGCAGTCCGAGGGCGAATACCGCCAGCACCACCAGACCGACCCGCCAGATGTTCACCGGAGAGAACTCGACGAGCCGGCGGCCGGACGACCCCGCTCCGTCGCGGGAATCGTCCGCGTCCGGTGAGGCAGGTGGATCAGGACGACCCGGAGCCGGCTGGTCTACTTCCTTATCAGGGTCAGGCGACACAGCTGCTCCATGAGTTGTCGGTTTGGTGGGAACTGCCCGGCCCGGGTTCCGGCCCGGAAAATGGCCCCGCTGCACACCCAACACACCAAACCCTGAACGCGTCGAGGTCTTCGCGCGGCTATCGGTTCAGCGTGCCATTCCTCAGGTTGGATACTGACATGCGAGGGCGGTGCCGCCCACCGCGGCGGCACCGGCTGCGATAGCGTCGCAAAGCGAGGGCGAGTCCGTCCCGCGGGGTGATGCCCAGACCGAGGGCCTCCACCCGTCTGCCGTCCAGTTCCGTCAGCATGACCAGCACGACCGCGGGGACGGCGACGTTGCCGGCCAAACCGATCAGTACGACCGCCCTGGACGCCCGCCCTGCATGTCCGACATGTTCCGGCCGATCGACCGGGTCGCGTTCGACGCCAAGGCGGCAACTCCGACAAAGACACGCACCGCGGGCAGGACCCGAATCCACGGCGGCACGACGGTCATCCGCGCTCGCTACGAGCCATGCGCGGACCAGGGAGCGCGGTCCGCATGCGTCGGCCCGCCGGGGTGCGGCCGAGGTTCCAGGCGAGCCAGCAACAGCCGACAGCCATCAGGAGCCCGTGCGTGATACGAATCGCCGACGAGCCGGTGAACTGCGGCAGGTAAAGGGTGAGCTCGACGGCCAGCGGTATCCCGCTCCAGCGGGCCACCGAGTCGAAACGTGACCAGACCGCCGTGGCCGCAAACACTCTCGCGGTGGCAAGCAGGATCAGCCCGGTGATGATGAACCTCAATCGTGCCGGACCAGGTAGGCGGCCGCGGCGGCGCGGGCGGATCGGCCGGTGACGTCGAGCTTGGCGTAGATGTTTGACAGGTGCCGCTCGACCGTGCGTGCGCTCAGGCAGAGTTCGGCGGCAATCTGGTTGTTGGACAAGCCCTCCGCGACGAGGGTGAGCACATCCAGTTCCCTGGTGCTCAGCGGTTGGTGAGGGGTGAGAGCGGATGTTCTCGGAGCGCCGAGGAAGTCGCGGAGTTCGGTCACGAACAGGTGCCATGCAGGCTCGGTGGCGAGCAGCGCATGGTTTCGGCCGTCCAGGGGGAGCAGGCGTGAATCCGGGATTCCGGCGGCCAACAGCCGGGCCTCGTCGAACGGCACGACCCGGTCACCTCGGGCGTGGACCACCAGGGTCGGAATCGTTACCTGGTCGAGCAGGCCGGTGACGTCCTCCGCCGACCATGCCTCCCGTAATTGGGCGGCCATCGCCGGGGATGTGGAGACCTGCATGAGCTCATCGAGCCAGCTCAGTTGCTCGTCGGTGGCGTCGGGAATCAGGAGCGAGCTGAATACGCTGCGGAACACCGGTGTGGCCGAACCCCAGCCGTCACGCACGATCGATTGCAGCAGTTCGGTTTCGGCCCGCTGTTGCTCCGACGTATTCCGCTGTCGGCGGCCACGTGCGTATGCACCGCACAGCACGAGGTGACTGACCCGGTCCGGGTGCCGGATCGCGTAGCGGATCGCGGTCGCTCCGCCCTGGGAAATGCCCAGGATCGCGAACCGGCCCAGACGCGCCGAGTCGACCACTGCCTCCAGATCCGCGGTGAACGCGTCCAGGTCCAGGCTCGGCGGCTCATGATCGGACAGGCCGCAGCCACGCTCGTCGTACCGGACGACGCGGTGGTCCGCTCCCAGTTCGTCCCACCAGTGCTGCCACACCGGGCTCTGCCAGTCCCGCTCGACGTGGGTGAACCAGTGGGCGGCCTTGACGATCGCCGGGCCTCGCCCGAAGGTGGCGTAGGCCAATCGGACGCCGTCGGGCGCGGTGCAGAACCGGATCTGCTGTTCCACCGCATCGAGGGTAGTCCGCCGGACGTGAGCCGGCGGTGCGATCAGCGTGGCCGGCGCACAAGAATCTCCAGGCGGACGAACGTCTGGTCGTAGCTGCCGTCGTGCCGGCGTAGACGCTCGATCGCGCCGAGCGCGTCGTCTCTGATTGCCTGGGCCCGCTGCGGATCGGTATGTCGGGTCAGCACGAGGATCGCCTGAGTGGCCAGCAACCCCGCCAGTTGCTCGCGGTCGAACCGTCGACGGGTGGCCACGGTGCGGACCGAGTCATCGTCGACCTGAAATCCTGCTGATTCCAACAGTTCCAGCGCCACGCCGGGATCGGGAAAGGCGGGAGGTGCCGGCAGGTCGTGCTCGGCGGCCAGGTCCACGAGCAACTCGGCGATCCGCGGGATGTTGCCCGGTGCCCCAGCCTCAAGGTGGAATACGCCGGTTGGCCGTAGCACCGCGAAGACCGCGTCGTGCAGGTGACGGTGCTGGGTGACCGGCAGCCAATGCAGCATCGCCCGGCTGACCACGACGTCGACCGACCCCGGTTCGACGAATTCGGCCAGGTCCGTCGCGTCGGCGTGGATGAACGACTGATTCGCCGCCCGGTTCCGGTTCGCCACGGCCAGCATCGACGCGTCACGGTCGATGCCGGTCACCCGGCCGTGCCGGGCCAACGCGGCCAGCCGGGCGGTGAACTCGCCGCTGCCGCAGCCGAGGTCGACGACCACATCGTGATCGCCCGGCGCATGGCGAGCCAGGAACCAGTCATCGGCGGTCCGATGGTGCGCCGAGTTGGCCGCGTAGTCCCGACCCACCCACCGGGCCGGCGGAGCGCCCGTCATGGCTCCTCGGGATGGGCGGCGTAGACGGCGTGCAACGGGGTGTGGGCCACCGGCACTGTCGGACTGAGTCCGCCGGCACGCAGCGTCTGTGCGAGCAGCCTGCCGCCTGCCTGAGCCCCGAGCGCGGTCCGGCCAGGTTCGGCAAGCGAGTGTGGCACGCACAGAAATGTCGATGCCGTGTACTGGAGTCCGGCGCCCGGGTTGCCCGCGATGTTGGCCGCCGGGTCGTCGCACGCGAATGGCTCCACCACCGCAACGGTGCCCTGATCGGCGAGTTGCTGCCGCGCCCGGGCGGCGGCCGCGACCGGGTCGCCGAGGTCGTGCAGGCTGTCGAAGAACCAGATGAGGTCGTACGGTCCGTCGCCGAACGCTGCGGCGTCGGCGACCTCGAACCGCACCCGGTCCCGCACCCCGGCCCGCACCGCCCGCTCCCGGGCCCGTAGGACCGCCCGCTCGCTCCGGTCGAAGCCCACGAACTTGGAATGAGGGAAGGCCTGCGCCAGCAGAACGGTGGGCACACCGTCGCCGCAGCCCACGTCGGCTACTCGCGCGCCCTGCCGCAGCGCAGCGGCCACGCCGAGGGCGGGGACCCAGTCGTCGACCAGATGAGCCCGGTACGCCGTGCCGAAAAACCGGGTGACGCCGCGGAAGACGCGCTCGTCGTGGGCGTCCCAGGGAATGCCCTGCCCTGATCTGAACGCTTCGGCAAGGTCGTCGATGCCCAGGTGCCACCCGGTCAACGCCTCGAACGCACCACCGAGGGCGGCGGGCGAGTCGTCCGTGGCCAGCACCATCGCGTGCTCCGCGGGCAGCGTGAAACGGCCGGTTGCCGGCTCGTACCCGAGGAACCCGACCGAGGCCTGCTGGGCGAGCCACTCAGCGACATAGCGCACGCTGGTGCCGGTCCGTGTCGCGAGCTCGGCCGGCGTGACCGGACCGCAGTCGACCAGTCCCCGGTAAAGGCCCAGCCGGTCGCCCAGATGGACCATCTGCGCGGTCGCCGCATCAACCAGGACACCCAACACGCGTTGCACGAACGACTCCGCCGTCCGCTCATCGATGGCAGTCACCCCGCGACACCTCCGGAAGTCAGGTCCAAGCCGGCGAAAGGGTTGACCCGTCAGTCATCCCGCGCACGTCACTCCGACTGAGCAGGTGAAAGCGACGCTAGCCAGCGCACCGTCGGCGCGGCATCGGTGCTGAACCCCAACTGCTGGAGCGTTGTGGCGGTCAACACGTAGGCGCCACCCGCTCGGAATCGATGTCGAGCGGGAGCAGCAGTGATGGGCATGAAATCTCCGCCCGCCGGAGCTGGCATTCGGGTCGACACATCCTGCCGGAAACGGCACGGGCTCGGCTGGAAGCCGTTCACCAGTTCGTGGTCGGCAATGTATTCGAAGCCGTTGATGCTTGGCTGCCTGTGAGCCGCGCGAGGTGGGTCGGGTCGAAGAACGTTGAGGGCGAGATAGACCCGGCGAACATTCCGGTGAAGGCATCCATGGCCGGCTGATCGCCGGCGATGGCGCCGAGGAGTTGCTGGAACTCCGGCGGCGGCTCCTCGCCGGATGCCAACTGCAACGTGAACCGGTAGATCGGCATCGCCCGGGAGTCGCGGAGCTGCTGGTAGGCGGCCATCGCCTCCGCGTATGAACGAGCCCCGGTGAAGGCGGCGTCGAGCGCTGCCGTGCACAGTTCGGCGCTGAGGAAGGCATCGGTCATCCCGTGCGCGGTCAGCGGATCTTTCAGGTAGCCCGCATCACCGACAAGGGCCCATCCGGGCCCGTACGGCTTGCGGAAGTGGTTGGCCGAGCCGCCGCCGACCACCCGCTCCTCGCGACACGCGCCCGCGAGCCGATCACCATAGGCCTCGCGGATGGCGCGGAGATAGTTGTTCTCGAGATCGGCCTTGACCGCTGACCTCTCGGCAGTCGGCCACCCGGCCAGCACCATGGTGAGGCCGTCGTGTGTCGGGAACGCGCCGTAGCCGTGGCCTCCGGGGCGGACCACCCAGTCGGCGTTCTCGACCGGGAAGCCGCTCCAGTACGAGTAGTACCCGACGGTGAGCATGGGCTGGTCCAGATACTTGGCGGCGGCTACCGCTTCGGCGATCTTGGAGTGTGCGCCGTCCGCGCCGATCACCACCCGAGCGTGCTCGACCACCGGCCTGCTCTGGCCGCTGCTGCCGCGGACACCCACCACTTGACCGTCCTCGACCAGCAACTCGTGCACGCGGAAGCCCTCGCGCAGTTCTGCGCCGGCCTCGGCGGCCGCGTCGACGATCAGCTTGTCCAGCACCGGGCGCCGCGGGCAGTAGGCGGGAGTGTTGCCGTTGACCGGGTCTGGCGTACCCGCGATGACGAGGGGGCCGAAGTCGAATGAGTAGCGAGTGATCGGCGGGCACCCAGTCGCGAGCAGCCGGTCCAGCAGCCCCCACCGCTGCAGCGCCGCGACGCCGACCGGATGGATCAGGTGCGTGGAGACGGTATCGGATGGAAAGTGGGCGCGGTCGGCGAGCAGCACCCGGTACCCCCGGCGCGCCAGCAGCATCGCTGTCGACGCTCCCGCGCATCGCGCGCCGACCACGATGACGTCATATCCGTTCATGGCCGACTCCATTCGACTGGCCGAGCGGGCTCGTCATGCGGCGCCCGCACCTCCATCGACGCCTTGATCCACCCGGGCCGGGGGCCCTGCCGGGCCAGCCACCCCTCCCGGGCGAGCGTCGGGTGCGCAGCATCAATCAGGACACCCAACACGCGCTGCACGAACGGCTCCACCGTCCGCCCATCGGTAGCAGTCACCTCACGTCGCCTCCTGAAATCAATGTCCGAACCGCCGAACCGGTCGGTCCGCCGGTGATCTTGTGCAGGTCACACCTGGCGGAGCAGGTGAGGTGACGCATCCCAGGGGACATGTGTCGTGGCATGGGTGCCGAAATTCGGCAGCAGGAGCGTCTCGGCAGGCAGCACGTACGCATCGCCCGCTGGGGCTGGTGCGGGAGCGGCTGCGAACCGGTACGAGCCACCACCCGCAGGGCCTGCATTCAGGTCGACACATCCTGCCGGTAAACGGCACGGGTTTGGCCGGAAGCCGTTCACCAAGTCTGTCCGGACGATCGGGTCGGTGCCGGCTCAATGTTCTGGTTGTGCCGGAACAGGTTGCCAGGGTCGTAGCGGCCCTTCAGCTCGGCGAGCCGATCGGCGTTGGCGCCGTAGCAGGCCCGCGCCGCCTCGGGACCCTCGTCCATCTGGAAGTTCGCGTAGCAGCCGGGCATGGCGTACGGCCGCACGGCGTCCCGGAATCCGGTGGTCCAGCCCCGCAGGCTGTCGTCGAGGCCCGGGCCGGGTGCCGCGGCCGCGAACATCTGGGCGAACGCCGCATCGCGCCAAGGCCATGCGGTGTCGCCTCGGTCCGCCCGCGCCGCGGCACCGTCCAAGGGGTACAGGTGGCTCATGCACAGCGGTGTGGGTGCGCTGCGGGTGAACGATTCGAACCGGGTGGCCGCGGCATCCGGTAGGTCCTCGAAGAGCACGCCGGTGAGCTGGCTGTGGGTGCCCACCGCGGCGCCGGCGTCGAACGCGGACTGCAACGCCGGGTAGGGCATCGGGCCGACCAGATCGAGCAGCGGTCGCTCGCTGCGGAACGTCGCGAGCGCACGGTCGGAGCGGTCCGCGGCGGCGGTGTTGCACCACACCAGGGCGCAGACAGGACGCAGCCGAAGGTCCGCGGGGAAGGGCCCGTCCGGCGGAACGGTCAGCAGGGCGAGATAGGCGTAGACGTCGTCCGGCTGCTGAGGCATCCAGTCGCGGTAGAGCCGGACCAGGCGCTCCGTCCGTTCGATCGGGAACAGCATCGGGCCACCGGTCACCGTCCCGATCGGATGCAGCCTCATCCGCAGCTCCGTGACGACACCGAGGTTGCCGCCGCCACCGGCCAGCGCCCAGAGCAGGTCCTCGTCCCCGCCCTCGTTCCCGCCGCCGGCCCGGACCAGCGAACCGTTCGCGAGCACGACATCGGCGCCGACCAGGTTGTCCACGGCCAACCCGTGCTTGCGGGTCAGGTGGCTGATGCCACCGCTGAGCGTGAACCCGCCGACCCCCACTGTCGACACGGTCGCGGTGGTGGTGGCGAGCCCGAATGGGTGGGTGGCGCGGTCGACATCGCCGGCCAGGGCGCCGCCGCCGATCGCGGCGATCGACCGTTCGGGGTCGACCTCGACGTGCCGGATGGCACGCAGGTCCACCACGACGCCGCCGTCGACCGAGCCGTGCCCGGCGGCGCTGTGCCCGCCCGCCCGGACGGCCAGCGCAAGACCCTCGCCGGCGGCGAAACGCACGGTCGCGGCGACGTCGGCGGAGTCGGTGCAGCGCACGATGGCAGCGGGCCGGCGGGTGAAGGGCCGGTTCTGCACGGCCCGGGCGTCGTCGTATCCGGGATGGTCGGGCCCGATGACGTCTCCCCGGACCAGTCGGGCGAGTGCGGGTGCGATGCTGGGCGTGGCTCGGGTCATCGGGTACCTCCGGGTGGGGCGCGAGCAGCTGCGCCCACCATGGCCCGGCCGCTGCCGGGCCGGCATCGGGAAGAACCCTCACAACGTGGAGCGCATTTCCTCCTGGTGCCGCACGACGTAGGCGGCGGCCTCGGCGCGGTTGCGCAGGCCCAGCTTGAACAGCACGTTGCGGACGTGTCGTTCCACGGTCTTGCGGGACAGGAACAGGCGGTCGGCGAGTTCCCGGTTGGACAAGCCCTTGCCGAGCAGATCAAGGACCTCGTGTTCGCGTCGGGTCAGCTCGCCGAGCCCTGACGGGCCGCCGCGGGTGGCTGTCACTCCGAGCTCGCGGAGCCGGGCGGCGGCCCGGTCGGCGTCGTGAGCGGCGCCCAGCGCCTCGAAACCGGCCAGGGCGGAGCGGGCCTCGGCGACCCCGTCCGGACCGTCGAGCAGGTCGGCCAGCGCCATCCGGGTGCCGGCGGCCTCCAACGGCAAGTGGAGCCGGTTGAACCGGCTCAACGCCTGTTCCAGGCAGGAGACGTCGTGCTGAAGGGTCCCCGCCGCCCGCAGTCGGCGCGCCTGCAGCTGCGGGCAGCGGGTCTGTTCGGCAAGTTCGGTCAGACGTGCGACCGCGGCTTCGGCATCCTGCTCGGGCGAAGCGTTGGCAAGCACTTCCCACAGCCGGCCGGCCTCCAGGCAGACGGCCAGCCCCGCCCGATGCGAGCCCGGCCGGTCTCCGTCTTGTCCGTCGATCTCCCGAACACGGCGGATCGCGATCCGCCGGGCGGCTTCGCGCTCGCCCTTTGCAAGCGCCAGCATGGCGAGGGTGTACGCGCTGGTGACGTGCTCCTCCAAGCCTTCGAGCAGGCGCTCGGCCTCCTCCAGCCGGCCCTGCGCGAGGCGGAGTTCGGCGAACCGGGCGGCCGCCTCCGCGTGCAGCGCCGGCTCGACCGAGGCCCCACCGGCCATCGCCGCGCGGAGCTCGCGTTCGGCGCCGGCCCAGTCGCCCGAGGCGAACAGGATGACGCCGTAGTAGATCCGGCAGTGCAGGTACAGATGCGGGCTGGCGTACCGGCCGGTGAAGCCGTCCGCGGCCCGGATCCACTGCACGGCATGGTCAACCTCCGCAGTCTCGGCGCAGGCGCTGATCAAGGTGCAGCCGGTGTAGACCACGGTGTGCGGCCGCCGGCATTCACCGGCCAGAGCGGCCGCCATGGCCTCGTCGAGCAGCGCCGCGCCCTCCTCGGTACGCCCCTGTTGCAGCAGCGACGCCCCGAGCTGGCTGATCGCACACAACTCCAGGTCGGGATCATCGACACTGGCGGCGGCGAGGGCCTCGCGGGACCAGCGTTCAGCGGCGGCAGGGTCGGCAGTGTCATGCGCGCGCAGCAACATGACCCAGCCAACCAGCGGAGCCAACCGTCCCGCCTCGACCAAGCGGGCCGCCCGCCCCAACCAGCCGCGCGCCGCCGCCACATTTCCCAGGCTGACCCGGTAGCCCAGATACAGCCCGATAGCCATGAATGCGCTCTGTGCCACGTCGCCGCAGCGCCGGAAACCGGCGTATGCACGTTCCTGGCAACGGACCGCCTCATCGGTGCGTCCCAGCCACCACAGCGTGTCCCCGAGCCCGGCCAGCGCCTGCGGCGTCGGATCCAGTTCGACCATCGACTCGAAAGCTGCTCGGGCCGTGACGAAATCGCCGGCCGCCACCGCACTGTGGGCCGTCTGGACCAGCTCGTCCGCTGCCGACACCATCACCCACCAGAATACGTGCCGCGTCGATGACCCGGTCAACGTCGCCGGGACTAGGCGACCGCCGAAGCCGCGCCCAGGGACGCCCTGGCTGGGTGTCCGAACAGCGCCTCGTCAGCCAGTGCGGGCCGGTCGCGGCCCGGTTCCTGACCGGACCTGAACCGGCGCGGGCCGCGCTGCCCGGTGCCGCGGAGGTTACGTTCGTCGACATCGACGACACGGTCCGCTCGACCTACGGCTACGCGAGGCAAAGGCGCCGGTTACGGGCGCACCGGTGTCAAAGGATTGAATGCATTGCTGGCCAACGCATTCACCCCGTCATCATTGATGCGTGGACAACGACCCCGCTCGCCAGGAGCGGTACTAGATGAAGAATTCCCGCGGTGGGTGTCCGATGACGACGTCGCCGAGATCGGTTTCACCGCCTTCGCGTACCGCGCGGCAAGCCGACCAGATCACCGCCCGGTCGATCGTCAAGCGAGTCCGCGACGCCAACCCCGTCATGTTGGAGCGCCCCGGGTTTCTTGCAGGGGGTCGTTGTGAGCTGGAAGAATGCGGCAGAAAGGCGACGTCGACCGTGGCCATGACGAGTATCGAGCCGAGTCGCCATGATGAATGCCTCGGAGTTGTGGAGACGAAGAGAATCGAACTCTCAACCCCCGCCTTGCAAATTCGGACCACCACGTTCGGCAAAGTCCGTCGACACGTCTGACGTGCGCAAACAGTCCAGCGAGGCCCGTCCAATACCGGGGGTGTGCGGGCTCTAGGCAACACTATTGGCAACACTGCGCGAGCGGCTCGTTGTCGCCTGCACCACGCTCTCAGGGCTCCAATCGGACCTTTGCTGGCCCCGCACTGTCCCGTGGTGAACGCCGATGACCAACTCCGGCGCCCAGCCCGCGGTCGATCTCGCCGTCACCGCGGCCGAAGCCGTCCGCGGACTCAACCACCAGACTCTGGGCCGACACATCCTGAGTGAGCCGGCCGAACTCGCCCGAATCGTCGCCGAACTCGCCACCATGGCCCAGCGGCTGCCGCAACTGCTCAGGCAACTGAGCAGCTGGCTCAACGCCGAACACGACGCCGGCCGAATTGGGTCCGATGACGACCTCGACGCGGCCCGGGTCGTGGACGGGGCCGCTGCCGAACTCGCCGCTGCCCGTCGCACCGCACATCAACTCGGCCAGTTCCTGGACAGCGCCCACCAGCAGCTGGCCCACCTGCGAACAACCTCACAGCGGTTGAAGCCAGTTTCTCATGATGGCCTCGCCGATGACCGCTGAAGACAACGACACAGGCGAACTCGTCGTCCGTGGACGCAAGCCGTTCGCCATGATTCCAACTGAGCTGGCGCGCAACCCTGAGCTTGGGTCTTCGGCCGTCAGGTTGTGGACCGTTCTGGCGACCTACGCGTACGGCAGCGATGTGGTCACCCGCCCCTCCCGGGCCGCGCTGGCGAGGAACTGTGGCTACAGCTCCGTCCGAGCCGTGGACCTCAATCTGCGCCAGCTCGAGCGCGCGGGTTGGCTGACGATTGAGGCGACCCGACGTGCGGACGGCGGGCGCGGAAACAACAGATACATCCTGGAATGGGATGCACGAATCCCGCCGACCGCAACCGGGTCGGGTCAACGCGGCACCACGCCTCCACCTGACCCAGCCGCCGGCTCGCGAGCTTCCGCAGGTCAGACCCCAGTGAAGAATTCTGCTCCGGGGCCGGCGGCACCGGTCACCCCAGCGAATGAATGTGCAGGGGGGCCAGAGAATGTTTTTGTCGGGCCCCCGGCGAAGGAATCTTCGCTGCAAAGAAAAGAATCTATTACCAATAAACCATCACCACCAAGGGCGGCGGGCCGCGGCGCCGTCGCTACCGACTTGGGGGTGGTGGATGTCGAACCGACTCTGCAGGTGGGCGGCCAGGTGGGCAATTCGTCCGATCGGGCCGCCACAGATCTGGCGGCGGCGGTCAAAGCCTCGATTCCCAGCGAGCTTGCCCGGCAGATCAGGACGAGTGTGCTGAGGGATCGATGCTCCGGTCTCACCGCGTTGGGTTGGACGCCCGAGCGGATGGCCTCCGTGGCGCGAGCTCGATCGTGGACGGGCGCAGGGCCTGGGGCCGTCGTCCGGTGGGTGGGCGACCTTGCGAGCGATTGGTCGCCGCCCATCGGCTCCCCCGACCGCCACGCTGCTATCGAGCGCCAACTGGCCGCCCGCAAAGAACACACGGCCGCGATGGAAGCGGCCCGCGCAGCTTCGGGCATGCGGCAGGAGGCGCGGCGGGTTGCACGGGAGCTGGCCGCACGCGGCCGCGCACGCCGCGGTGAGGCGATCGCAACGAACGCGGGCGGCAAGTCGGCTGACGGCAATCGGCCGGCGCCGGACCCGGCCGACAAAGCCGCGAGCACAGCGGCAGCGGGGACGGAGGCGACATGACACGGCTAGGCATCTGACCGTCGATCGAAAGTGTCACTGCGACAGTTTGTGTCGATCCACCGTGGGGGTCGAGCTATTGCGTCACGGGTAGCGGCATCGCCGTGGGCGTATGGCGGGCGGGTGAGCAGCCTCGGAATGGACCGTCGTCGTCCCGGAGCTCGCGCATGATCGGGATGGCGAGGTTCGCAAGCCATGACGCCTGACCAGGACCTGGGTCTTGCTGGAGGATCTCCCATGCGCGCCAGAGAGCGGCCACTGCATTTTCGGCCGCAGGATGATCCCGCCACTGTGGACACCATCCCGGCTCGGCGTCTTCCAACTGCGGAAAGATCAGCGCCAGGAACGCCTCGTAGAAGGCGACGTGATTCGGATAGACCAACTCGTCCGGCGGGGCCGGCGGTCGCAGCACCACGACGTCGGCTGTCATTACCGGTTCCAGCCGCGGCTGTCGGCGACCACGGCGCAGCGGGACGAGCGACGCGCCCCGGAAGTAGCTCTCGTGCCGCGAGCTTCCAAGCGCTGCGCATTCGCGGCTGACCTTTCGCTCGACGTTGTCGGTGATGCTCGCCATCTGTAGGAGACGGCCACCGATCCGGAGGCGTCTCAACGCAACGCATCTCACCCATGTGTTCACCGTGGCTGCCAAAAGCCGCTATGTCCAGCACTTCTCGACATGCACTCATAACTTCCCTGAAGGAGCAACATGTTTCGCAGCACTGTCAACGCATTGCTGGCGGCCGTCCCGGACGTCAGCCCGACCGAGCCGCCCGGCGCGGACAAGCTGACCACGATTCTCGGCTGGGTCCTCTGGATCGCAACGGCCGCCTGCGTCGCTGCCGTCATCGCCGCCGGAATCAAGATCGCTATGGGCGGCTCCGGCCGGGGCGCTGGGGGCGAGCACGGCATGTCACTGCTGTTCGCGCTGGCCGGCACCATCGTCTGTGGTGTCGCCGCCAGCGCCGTCACGCTGCTGTTCTGATGGCGACCGAAAGCATGGAAACCCGCGGCGACGCGGAATCCGCGACCGAATCCCCCTGCAGGACAGACGAAGAGGGCCAGCTCGAGCTGTTCGACGTGGCAGTCGCGTCCGCCGGGGCGTGGTCGCGATGAGCGCAAGCATCGTCACCGATCACGGCCTGGAAGTGGTGCTCCCGGGCTACCACCGCGCAGTGATCTTCACGGCGAACGACGAGGACGCCACCACCATCGCCGCAATGGTGCGCTCCTGCGGCTGCGTGGCGACGCCGCTCAGTCCGGCCTTTCGGGCGTCCGAAGTGCCGGAGCAACGCGAGGCATCAGGATGACGTCCGCCGTCGTTGAGCGTTCGTTCGAAAACTTCCGGGAGCCTCGGTCGCCCGGGCTTGGTGGGCTCGGGAAGTGGGGCACGCTCCTTCTCATCGGTGCCGCAGTGATCGGGATTGTCCTGACGATCAACGTCAACTTGATCGCTGGCGGCGTGTGGGGCGTGCTGGCGGGCGCCGTGCTGTTGGCAATCGCCCGCCGGGACCGGCACGGACTGTCGGTGCTGGAACGCACCGGGGCACGGGCGGCTCATGGCAGGGCGGTCCGCCGCGGAACAGCCGTGTACCGCTCTGGTCCGTTGACCAGGCTCGGGAAGTACCGACTTCCCGGGGTGCTGGCCGACACGGAACTCACCGAGCACGAGGACACCACGGGGAGTCCGTTCGCGCTGGTGCACACCCCACGACCGAATCACTACGCCGTGACGATCGAGTGCCATCCCGACGGGGCGTCCCTGCTGGACGCTGCGGACACCGCCGAAAACGTCGACCGGTGGGGAGAGTTCCTGTCGTTCCTGGCGTTCGAACCGGGACTGGTGCAGGCGATGGTCACGATCGAGTCCGGTCCTGACGATGGCACCGGGCTGCGAGCGGAAGCCGAAGCTCGGGCCAGCACCGAAGCGCCGGCCCTGGCCGGTCAGGTGATGCAGGAGATTCTGGGCAGCTACCCGGCGGGCTCGGCCGCTGTCCGCTCGTTCGTGACGCTGACCTTCACCGCCGCCGACGGGAAGCGTGCCCGCACGGCGGAGCAGATGGGATCGACTCTGGCTCACCGGCTGCCGCCGATCGTCTCCCGGCTGAGCGGGACCGGCGCCGGCCAAGCGATACCGCTGGACGGGCAAGGACTGTGCCGACGTCATTCGTACCGCGTATGACCCCGACGCGGCCCGGCTCCTGTCCGGCAACAACCCGACCGTGCTGCTGTGGTCGGGAGTCGGACCGGTCACCGCCGACGCCCGAGAGTGGACGCACTATCGGCACAGCGCAGCGGTGTCCCGATCGTGGTCGATGACCGACATCATGGGCCGGGTTCACGCCCTCGGGCTCGGGCCGCTGCTGCATCCGCACGGGAACTGGCGCAAGCGGGTCAGCCTGATCCTGACCCCGCACGACCCCGGACGCTCGCAGCGGATCGCGGCCGCCGACGTGAAAGCCGCGGAGTACCGGGTGATGTCGACCCGCAAGCCGTCGGCCGCCGACCGTCGGGACCTGGCCGCAGCCGAGGCGACGGCGGCCGAGGAGGCGCACGGGAACGCACTGATCGACGTCGCGGTGATCGTCACCGTCACGGTGGGATCCCCGGAGGAGCTGCCGGCGGTTGACGCGGCACTGGACTCCCTCGGCCCGGCTGCGCGGTTGCTGCTGCGGCCGGAGGACGGCGGGCACGCGCAGGCGTTCGCGCAAAGCCTGCCTGGTGTCGGTCTTGTCGCCGCAGCGCACTCGCTGACTCCCCGTTGGCTGCGGGAGGAGCTATGAGCGGCAGACTGTTCCCGACCCGGGGTGTTCCGGGCGCGGGCGGGGGCGCCGACACCTATTGGCGGGTACCCGCTGTCCGCCGCGCGTCTGCTGCGCAGGTCAAGGGCTTGTACCCGTGGGTCGCCGGTACCGGGTCGAAGCTCGGCACCGGGGCCCCGCTGGGCCCGGTCCTGCGGAAAACCCCTGGGCCGGCCGCGATCCTGTGCGCGGACCCGATCAGTTGGTTCGAACGGGGCGGCCTGATCAGTAACCCCTCGGCGGTGGTGATGGGCGGCCCGGGCCATGGGAAGTCGACCCTGATCCGGCGGCAGATCCTCGCCCTGGCCCATCAGGGCGTGCTCAGTTGGGTGCTGGGGGACGTCAAGCGGGAGTACGTGACGCTGATCGCCGGGCTTGGTGGTCAGGTGATCAGCCTTGGCCGCGGCGGTGGAGCGCTGAACGTCCTGGATCTCGGTGACGCGCCGGCGGCCGCCGCCAGGCTGAAAGCGACCAGCCACCGCACCGAGGCCGACGCCCTGCTCGCCGAAGCCAAGGCCCGTCGGCAACTCGGGGTCGAGGCCCTGATCACCGTGCAACGCGGCCAGCCGCCGGTCGAGTTGGAATGCCTGGTCCTGGCCGTCGCCCTGGACCTGCTCGACGCTGCCTGGAGGCGCCGCAAGGGCTCACCGTTGGTCAGCGATCTGCTGGCCCTGGTCGACAACGCCCCGGATGAGCTGAAAGACGTCGCCCTGGCGCGTGGTGAGCTGTCGAAGTACTACGCCGCAACGGATTCCCTGCGGACCTCTCTGGCCGGGTTGGCGTCCAGCGCCGGGCTTGGCGCGGTGTTCAACCGGCCGACGACGGTTCCACTGGACCGGCACCGCCCGCTGGTATTCGACGTGTCCGGGATCGACAAGGGCGAGCGGAAGCTCCGGGCCGCGGCGCTGCTGTCCTGCTGGACGGCTGGGTTCGGCGCGATCGCCGTCAGCAACGTGATGGAAGACGCCGGCCTCGAGCTGGCCCGCCGGAAGTTCCTGGTCACCGACGAGCTGTGGAGCGTGCTGCAGGAGGGCACGGGCCTGGTCGACCGGTACAACGGGCTGTCCCGGCTGAACCGGACCGAGGGCGTCGGCACCATCACCGCGTTCCACTCCAGCGCCGACTTCGCCGCACTGGAATCCGAGGCCGATCGAGCGAAGGCCGGCGGTTTGATCGAGCGGGCCGGGATGGTCTTCTGCGCCGGGATGCCCCGCTCTGAGGTCACCCGCCTGCGGGCCGTCACGCACTTCACCCGCCGCGAAGAGGACGAGGTCGCCGGGTGGTCGGCCCCGCCGACCCTGCAGACCACCGGTCAACGCCGCCGGCCGCCAGGGCAGGGCAACTTCCTGCTCAAGGCAGGGGACGGCGCCGACACCCCTGGTGTGGCCTTCCATCTCCGGCTGACCCGCACCGAGCTCGCCGGGTTGAACAACACCGACCAGCGATGGGACGTGGCCTGATGCGCGGCGCGCAGCCCAATCCCGCCGGCGCCACCCCGGCGATGCTGGTCCCCGGCTTCGCTGGGACCGGCGTCCTGCTGCTGGCCTACGCCGGCCTCGGGCTCGGGACCTGGTGGGAATCGGGTCACTGGGTCCTCCCCGAGGACGTCCTCGCGCTCGGCAAAGGCGAGCTGGCGTGGACGTGGCGCTACACCGCGGCGTTGAGCGCCGTCGGGATCCTCGCGACGGCGGTCGTCATCGCCGTCACGTACCTGGTTGTTCGAACACACCGGAAGGCACAGAGCGTCGACGGAAAGGCCAGGGCGATGGGCCGGTCCAGCGTGCTGTCCAGGGAGGCCGCGGTGAAGCGGTGCATCGACGGCCGGATGTACCGCGAGGGCGAGGCCCCGGGGTTGATGTTCGGCCGGGCCGTGGCCGACGGCAGCGACCTGTGGTCCTACTGGCGGGACGGGATGGTCGTGGAAATGGGCCCGGGCTCGGGCAAGACCACCGGGATCGCAATTCCGCTGATCGTCGACGCCCCAGGGGTTGTCGTGGCCACGTCGAACAAACGCGACCTCCCGGACGGGGTCCGATCCGCCTGCGAGCAGCGGGGCACCTGCTGGGTGTTCGACCCGCAGCGGATCGCCGACTACACCGGCGGCAAGCCGCCGGCGTGGTGGTGGAATCCCCTGGAGGGCATCACCGGGCCGGTCGAGGCCGCCTCCCTGGCGCGGGTGTTCGCCGACGCCTCGGCGCCGCCGGAGTCCAGTAAGAACGCCTACTTCGACACCGCCGGCCCGCAGCTGCTGGCGAACCTGATCCTCGCCGCCGCCGTCCTCGGCCGGCAGCTCGACCAGGTGTACCTGTGGATCGCCGACCCCGGTTCGGCGCTGCGAGAAGCGGTGCCCGCGCTCAAGGACAACGGGTACCCGCTGCCCGCCGCGTCCCTGAAAGGCGCCTGCAACGCCGCACCGGAGGAGCGGTCCGGGCTGTTCGGCACTGCGGCCGCCGCGGTGGCGTTCCTGACCTCCCCCGCGATCCTGGAATGGGTCACCGACCGCTCCGGGCGGCCGCAGTTCGACCCGGACGCGTTCGTGCGGTCCGGTCGGGACACCCTGATCAGCCTGTCGCGGGAAGGTGTCGGCACCGCCGGCCCGCTGACCACGGCGCTCACCGTGGCGGTGATGACCGCCGCCGAGCGGCTGGCGCAGCGGCACCCGCACGGCCGGCTGCCGGTGCCGATCGTGTGCGTCCTCGACGAGGTCGCGAACGTGTGCAGGTGGGCCGGCCTGCCGGCGCAGTTCTCCCACTACGGGTCGGCCGGCATCTTCCTGTGCGCGGTCCTGCAGAACTGGTCGCAGGGTGTCTCGGCGTGGAAAACCGCGGGGATGCAGCAGATGTGGGACGCCGCGACGATCCGGATCGTCGGTGCCGGGATCGCCGACCGGGCGCACCTGGCCGATGTGGCGCAACTGATCGGGAAGCAGTTCACGCCCCGCAAGTCCACCGGCACCTCGACCGGCGGCCGCTCGTCCCGCTCGGTGAACACCTCGTTCGACAGGGACCTGATCCTGGACGTCGACGAGCTGGCCGGGCTGCCGTCCGGCCGGATGATCGTGCTGCCGACCGGTCAGTTCCCGATCCTGGCCCGCACCGTGCCGCACTTCCAGCGGCCCGGCATGAAGGAACTGGTCGCCCGGTCGGTCGCCGCGTACGAACCCGCGGGGGCGTTGTGAACCGCCGCCGATTCCTCGCCCTGACCTGCACGGCCACCGGTCTGCTGGTCAGCGGGTGCTCGATCACCGCACCCACCGGGACCACCGACGCCGCCGTGCAGGCGTTCGCTTGCACCGGCACCGGCGCCGTCCCGGGCTGGACCACCGAGCAGGTCGGCAACGCCCGGGCGATCGCGCAGGTGGCCCTCGGGTTGGGCCTGGGCGAGCGCGGCGCACTGGTCGGGATCACCGTCGCGATCACCGAGTCAACGCTGGTGGCCGTCAACTACGGCGATTACCGCAGTGACGGCACGATGACCACCTCCCGGGGCCTGTTCCAGCAGATGGATCACTGGGGACCGCTGCAGGATCGGCTCGACCCGGCCAAGTCAGCGAGCTGTTCTACACCGGCGGCGCCGACGGCTCCCCCGGGCTGGTGGACATTCCCGGGTGGGAGTCCATGCCGGTCCCGCAGGCCGCGCAGGCCGTCGAGCGTTCGCAATTCGCCGACGGCCGGAACTACGCGCGGAACCTCGAGGCGGCAACGGCTCTCACGAAGTCGTCACCGCGACGTGCACGCCCGTGGCCGGACCCGGCGGGTCGGTCAGCCCGGCCGGGCTCACCCAGAACCCGTCACAGGACCCATCGACGTTCGGCTGGGTCCGGGCGGCCAACCAGGTCCCGTACTCGTGGCGGGGGCACAGCTTCGGCCGGGTCGCCGCCGGGACACCCGCGCTGTGGGACGGCCTCCTCAACGAGCTGGTCCCACAGATCCCGGGCGGCCTGAACAACTACCTCGGCGGATTCGAGGACCGGAACAACGTCAACAGTCCCGGGATGGTCAGCTTCCACGCCTACGGCCTGGCCCTGGACATCAACTTCGACCGGAACCCGAACGGCGCGGACCCCGCTTCGCTGTCCGGTCAGTACGTCATTCCCGCCGCGCGCCGCCCGCACGGCCGCCGCCCGCTGGGGCATGGAGTGGGGCGGGGACTGGATCAGGCACGCCAGACCCGATGCACTTCGAAATCCACGTCACCCCGCAGCAAATCGCCGCCCTGTCGCAAAGGAGCGCCCAATCATGACCCGCCTGTGGAAGATCGTCACCGCCGTGGTGGTGGTCGCCGTCGCCCTCACCGCCGGGTGGTTCCTGACCCGCCCGTCTAGCTCCGCCCCGGCAACCGCCGCGACCTCGCCAGCCGTGACTCCGACGCCGGTGTTCATCGTGCCGAGCGATGACACCGTCACCGAGGCCGTCCCGGATGACGTGACCTGGGAACTGGACGAGACGATCGCCGTTCCGGTCAGCGCGTCAGCCGGGCCGCGGCGCACCTCCCCGGAGGGTGTCCGGTCCGGGTTCGCCCAGACACCGGGCGGGGCGCTGCTGGCCGCGGCGAACTGGTCCGCCGGGCTCGCCCGCACGGTGCCCGCCCCGGACAGCTACCCGCCGCTGGTGCAGCAGCGGATGGCGCCCTGGCCCGGGCAGGACACCGCCCTCGAGCTCGCCCGGTCGATCGCCCGGGATCCCGGGGAGCGGCACGCGATCTTCCAGATCGCCGGGTTCCGGTTCCTGTCCTACGACACCACCCACGCCACCCTGCTGATCGCCAAGCAGGTCGTCCACGCCCGGCAGGCCTACGCCGACTACATCAACCTGGTGTGGACCGACGGTGACTGGTACGTCATCCCCGCGATCGACGGGCACGGCGAGCTCGGCGCCCCGGTCACCATGCCGCTGCTGCCCGAGTGGACCCCGTTCGCAGGCGTCGCATGATCACCGCCCTCCTGTCCGCGCCCGCTCCCGCGGTCGACCCGTGCACCGTGAGCCCACCGACCTCGGAGTCCGTGCAGGCGTGCGTGGACGCCAACACCACCAACCTCGGGGAGCAGATCGGAGGCGTTGTCGGTGCCGTGGGGGACGCTGCATCTTCCGTCGCCGGCTCCGCCGTCGGCGCGGGCATTCAGTGGGTGATCGACTGGATTCAGGAGGCGATGGCCGATGTCGCGGTCAGCGTCGCCTCGTTCTGGACCTCGACCCCGACGGTCAGCGTCGGCTCCGTCGACGGGTCGGCATCACCGACCGTCGGCTGGATCCAGGACGCCCTGCGGAACTACACCGTGATCCTCGCCGTGATCAGCCTGGTGTTCGGCGGGGTGTACCTGGCGATCAAGGGCCGGGTCACCCTTCCGCAGCTCGGGATGTTCCTGTTCCGGATCGCCGCCGCCGGCGCGCTCACCACCGCCGTCTGCGCCGCCCTGATCGGCGCGGCGGACGACTTCTCCGAATGGATCATCCCGGCCGCGTCGAACGGCTCCGACCTCGGCGCGAACCTCGCCGCGCTGTTCGCGAACCCGATCAGCGGCCCCGTCGGCCTGGTCTGCCTGATCCTCGAGCTGCTGTCCAGCCTGTTCCTGGTGGCGATGATGTGGGTCCGCTCCGCGATGCTCGTCCTGCTGGTCGGGACGGTCGGGCTGGCCGCGGTGATGTGGTCGCCGACCTACTTCGCCCGGCACGCCAAGGCGATCGTCGCCCTGGTCCTGGTCAAACCGCTCGCCGCGCTGATCTTCGCCGTCGGTTTCCGGCTGCTCGGCAGCGACGTCGCCGCCCAACGGCGTCACCGAGGCCATCGTCGGCGCCGTGATCCTGCTGTCCGCGTGCTGGTCGTGGAAGTTCCTGGTCAAGGTCGTCGCCCCGTTCGACGACCCGCTCCCGCAGACCGGCCTCGGCGGTGTCGTCGCCCGGGCCGCCGCGTTCGCCGCCCTGGTGGCGAAATGAGCTGGCTGTGGATGGCCCTGGCCATTAAGCAGCGGAAGCGGGCACGGGCCCGCCGCCGGAACCGCATATCCGTTGCCGGCCCGTACCTACCGGACCCCGCCGCGATCGCTCGGCTGTACCCGCCGGGGCAGATCCCGCCGCCACCGCCACCACGGAAGGACCGCAAGAAATGAGCACCACCCGACCCCGTCGCCGGCAAGCGAACGGGCGGCCGAATCGGTGCACGGTGTCGATGACCGACGAGCAGTACCGCCGCTGGCAGGCCGCCGCGGACGCCGACCAGGTCACCCTGCCCCGGTGGATCAACGACGCCGTCGAGGGCCGGCCGCCGACGATGATCCGCCGCGCCCTGTACGCCGAAGTGACCGGCATCCGCACGGAGATCGCCGGCGCCATGGCGAACCTCAACCAACTCGCCCGCAGCGCCCACACCGCTGGGTTCGACCCCGCCGGGTGGATGGTCGCCGTCGCGCAGATCAGCCGTCAGCTCGCCACCGTGGACCGCCTGGCCGACCGACTGTCGTGATCGTCAAGATCATCGGCACCAAGCCAGACCCCGGCGGGCTGGTCCGGTACCTGTTCGGCCGAGGCACCGGCGAGGACCGCAACCTGCACGAGAACCAGCGCACCGTCGCCGGCACGACCCTCTCGGCTCATCTACCCGGCCGGGAACAGATTGAGCAGATCGCAGAGGACCTGCGGGCCCATCAACGGGTGTGGGGCACCGCCCCGAAGGCCGGGCATGTCCAGCACATCGTCATCAGCCTCAACCCCGGGGACCGGCCTGTCACCGATGCCGAGTGGCGCACCATCACTGAGGACTACCTGACCGCCCAAGGGATCACCGTCCCGGACAAGGCCGCCGTCCGCTGGGTCGCCGTCAACCACGGCCGAAACGCCGCCGGGGCCGACCACGTCCACATCGCGCTGTCCCTGGTCCGCGCCGACGGAACGAAGGTCAACACCTGGCAGGACGGGCCCCGGTCGCAGCGCTGGGCGACACAGGCCGAGCAGCGCTACGGTCTGGTCCCGCTGGATTCCCGGTCAGCGAACGCCGCCGCTCGAGGTCTGACCCGGGGTGAGCTGGCCAAGGCCCGCGCAACCGGTCGGGAGCCGATCCGCCGCCGCCTGGCCGACGTCGTCCGGCCGATCGCGGCCGCCAGCTCCTCCGAGGTCGACTACGTCCAACGCCTTCGGGCCGCCGGGCTCGACCCCCGGCCCCGGGTCACCGATGGCCGGGTGACCGGGTACAGCGTTGCCGCCGAGGGCCAACGATTCGGGGGCGGCACCCTCGCCCCCGAGCTGCGGCTCCCCGCTCTGCGCCGGGTCCAGTGGGACGACGGGAACGGCCTGGCCGCCGCCCGCGAGTGGCAGCACCCGACCCCGCACCGTGCGACACCCCCTACCGCCGACGCCGTCCGGGACGCCGTCCTGGAGCTGGAGCGCGAGCTGTGGCGGGCTCCGGTCATGACCCCGGATCAACACCGGGCCTGGTCGGCTCAGGCCGCCGGTCTGACCGCAGCGGCCGCCCGCGCCGCAACCGATCCCGCCGTCCGAGCCGAGCTGCTGGCCCTGTCCCGTGACCTCGGCCGCTGGGCCGGTCCAACCCTCACCCGACCCGCTCAACCCGTCAGACGGGCCGCTCAGATCGTCGCCAGCTGCCCTCGGCGGATCGGCCTCGGGTGATCGCAGCTCCCCCGACGAGGGGGCCCTCCTGGACGCGGTCGAATCAGTCGTCCAGATCGCTCAGATGCACAACACCACTCGGCCGGCCATCGCCGCCGAAGCCGATGTCGCCCGCAACGCCCAGGCTCAACAGATCGCCTACGCCCGCCGCACCCTGACCCCCGGCTACTACCGCACCGATGGTGGAGTGGTCCGTGTTCGACGGGCCCGAGCTGGGCACACCTACGCCAGCACCCGTACCCCCGACGGGACCTGGAAAGCGTCGGCTCCTCGGCACCTCATCGCGGCCGCCGAGGGCCAGCGCATGACCCCGACCGACGTCGCTCACTGGGAGAAGACGATCAAGAAAGCACCCGCCCCGACGACTGCCGTCCCGGTGCAACCGGTCGCTCCTCGCCCTGCCCCGCGACGCCAGCTACCCCTCAGGTGGGGCCGGTGAAGATCAACACCGGGGGCACTTATCTGGCTCTTCAGAATTGACGGTGTAGGCGTTGTCTGAATCCGCCGATTTCCAGGAGCGCTCGGGCGATGTAGTTGGTGAGGTTTCGGAAGCCCAGGGCAGTACCGCGCAAGTGTTCCAGGCGGCCGTTGATCGCTTCGGTAGGTCCGTTGCTGGTGCCGGGGTGGGCGAAGAACGCCAGGATGTCAGCCGCGCGGCGCTTGAGGGTCCTGCCGAGCGTGCGGATCTCGGTCAGGGCGGTGGGGACGCCGCCGGCCAGGCTGTCGATCAGCGAGCGCAGCAGGTCGTGTCCCTGTTTGCGGTCGGTGTGTCGGTAGGCGGTGATCATGGCCTGGTAGATGGCCCAGGTGACTTCGACCTCGGCATGCTCGTCGCCTGCGAACAGGGCGTGCAGGCGTGCCCGTTGTTTCTCGGTGAGCAGGTCGGCGCCGGTGTGCAGGGTCCGCCGGGCGGAGAACAGTGGATCACCGGATCGGCCGCGGTGGCCGTGCAATTTTTGTTGGACACGTCGGCGGCACTGGTCGAGGGCGTCGCCGGCCAGGCGAACGACGTGGAATGGGTCCAACACGGTGACCGCGTCGGGGAGTTGTTCGGTGGCAGCGGTTTTGAAGCCGGTGAACCCGTCCATCGCGACGACTTGCACCCGGTCCCGCCACGCCTGCGGCCGGTCGGCCAGCCAGCTGGCGAACACCTGCTTCGTGCGACCCTTGACCATGTCCAACAACCTGGCCGGTCCGGTTCCGGCCCGGACCGCTGTCAGATCGATGATCACAGTGACGTACTTGTCTCCGAGGCGGGTGTGCCGCCACACGTGCTCGTCCACGCCGATGACGTTGACCTGGTCGAACCGGGCGGGATCGTTGATCAGCACGCGGCGGCCTTCGTTCAGCACCGCGGTGTTCGCGGTGTTCCACGACACCGCAAGTCCTTCAGCGATTCTGGCCATGCTCAGGTGCTGACACACGATGCCTTCCAAGGCCCATCTCAGGGCGCGGCGGGACAGCTTGGCCCGCGGTTCGGCCGCCTTGCTGGTGTCCTGCCGCCATACCCGCGCACAGCCTGCGCAGTGGTAGCGGCGCACGGTGATCAGCAGCAATGTCGGCCGCCAGCCCAACGGTTCGTGCGCGAGCAGCCGGGTCACCGTGTCCCGCGGGGCACCCCGCCGTCCACACCGGCCGCATTCATCGCCGGTATCGACAACCCGACAGGTGATGATCGCCCGGTCGGGTTCCAAGAACTGCCCGACAGCCCGCAAACCGAGCTCCTCGAGCCGGCAGAACGTGGTCAGATCAGGGTCGGCGAAGGTAGCGTCAGCCATGTCGAGGTCCTCCGGATGAGCGGCGTCAGAACCTTCATCCTGCGAGGACCTCGACCCCTACCCGGCCAACGACGCGCCCACCATCCCTACACCCTCAAATGTGATGAGCCACTTATGTGCGCAGCACACTATCTTGCCCGAACTTTTCCGCCCTTTCGCAGGACATCGGCCGGACCCGCATTGGCAAGTACGACAGCGGGGGCTCCGCCCCCCAGACCCCCGGCCATCCCTCCCGGGAAGTAGGACATGCACTCCAGTTGCGGGTGTCGCTTCCCGGTCGCTCAGGCATCCCAAGGGACCCACGGAACGCTCGCAGCATCAACCCTGCTCGCTGCGCTCACACCCTCCGGGCCGCCTCCGGCGGG
>CAWAVL010000010.1:0-18047 GCA_963785455.1 uncultured Actinomycetota bacterium | reverse complement strand
CTGAATCCGCAGATCTGATGGTTTGTTGATCTTCGGCTGGGTTTGCGGGGGTCTGGCTGTGGTCGCTGGTGCTGAGCGCATGCGGCATCTGCTGGCCGGGTCCAGCTCTTCCACGTGCGGGGTTCCGGGTTGGGCCTTGGGTGGCCGGCGGATGGATGGTCAGGCTGCGACTTGAACCACGGCTTGGCGGTTGAACACGTTGTGCCACAGCATGTTCCATGCCTTGTTGTGCGGCCAGTGGGCGGGCAGCCGGAGGGTGGGTCGGCCCTGTGGGCGGGTGAACCGGGCGGGCACGTTGACCAGGTGCCGGCGCAACGTGGCACCGCGGGCGACCGCGAGCGCCGTGCCGGTCAGGGTGCCGGCCGCGCGGAGCAGGTTGTGGGTGATCGCGGCCAGCACCGTCCAGGCACTGTTGGCCCAGAACGACCCGGAGGGCAGGTGGGCCAGGGGTCCATCGATCAGGTCCGCGAACAGGGTCTCGATGATCGCGTGCCGGCGGTGGGTGATGTCCGCGTCGACCACCGGTTCGCTGCTGTTGGTGAAGAACGGGTGATACCGCCAGACGGGGAACATCTCATCCTCCGGACCGGTGTTGCGGTCCCGGACCCGACGCACGACCAGCCGGGCGGTGACCGCCTGACCAGTGTCGGCGAACGCGGTGTAGGCGACTTCGGCGACCTCGGCGTCGGAGATCCACTCGCCGGTGTCCGGGTCTTTCACCGCACCCGGGTACTGCACCGTTGTCCACGCATCCTGCGGGATGGAGTCGATGGCCCGGTTCACCGACGGCTGCCGGGTCAGCACCACCGAGAAGCCGACCTTGCCGCGCAGCGCGGCCCTGATCACCGCGCTGGTGCCGTAGGCGGCGTCCCCGCGGACCAGGATCTGCGTGGCGCCAGCGGCTTTGGCGATGGTGATCGCCTCGGTGACCATGCTGCCCGCGCCCCGACCGGACCCGGCCCGGCCGGCCCGCAACCGGATCCCGGACACCACCGGCGCAGCGCTCGGCGTGCTGATCGTGGTGGCCAGCGGTGACAGGCCACGGCGCAACACCTGCTTGCCGGCGATCTTGGTGTGCCCGAACGACGCGCCCTGCTTCGCGTGCCCGTACACCGGCCGCAGCAGCGAGTCGATGTCCACGAACGCCCGCTCGGTGATACCGCCCAACACACCGGTCCGTCCGGCCAGGGCGAGCAGGTGGCGCCGCTGGACCGCCTGCAACTGACGCACATGACCGCCGGTGAACTCCCGCAGCAGCGTGCCCAGGGTGGTCGGCGCGTACACCCCGGTGAACAACCGGTGCATTCCACCGGACCGGATCACATTCAGCTCACCGATGCTGTCCGCACCGGCCAACAGCCCGGCGATGACCGACGTCAACTTCGGTGTCGGGCTGGCCGCACCAGACCGGACCAGCTCGCTGGTGAACCGCACGTGCTCATCCAACAAGTCCGACAACCCGGTCTGCTCGGCCAGTTCCAGCACCGGGACCAGCCCCGCGCACGACACCAGATTCACGTCATCGAACGCGGCGACACCACGGTCCCACCCATGCGACAATTTCACCGAAAGTGCCCTTCTGATCCGGCGTTGATGAGGTCTTCAGAAAACCCATCGTTGCAGGTCAAAGGGCACTTTCGTCATCTCACACGCAGCCCGACCCCCGAATCCATCTGCGGATTCAGGATTAGAGGTCAGTCCTCCGAGTGATAGCTTGTTGTTGCACAGTCTGTAACACTTGAGCCGTGCGGGGGGCAATTCGCACACCCGGCCGGGGGGCCAGTCATCCGTTGGTGCATCACCGCCACGATCAGTGACATCGCTTTCCCGGGATTGCGGAATCGCCCCACCTGCCGGCGCTTCGGCACCGCACCGTCCGGCCGATCCACCGGGCGGTCGACCTCACTGCTCGTGGAAATGTCGTGGCCCGGACATGAAGATCACCGTAAAGAGCACCAGGACGTTTCTGGCTCCGATCCTGCTCACGTTCTCGCTGCTGACCGCGGCGACCTTGTCCGTCGGGCAGGCCAACGCCGCCGAGACGTCGACGGCGGTCACAACCGTGGCCGGCGCGACGACACAGGCAGGTCCGCCCGCGTCCGGCAACGTCAGTAGCGCGACCATCCGCTCCGGTGGACCCCGCACGCAGTCGTTCAGCACCGAGTCCGCTGCCGAGAACTACTGGACCGCAGCACGAATGACGCGCGCCGTCACCCCCTCCACCACCGCAGCCGCCGCAGCCGCCGCAAAGCCGACCATCGGGCGAACCGCGCCGGTGAAGCCGGTGCCCGCCACCACGCGGGTGACCGACATTCACCCGGCAGCCGGAACCCTGGCGGCCAGCAAGACCGAGCCGCTCCGCGCTCTGGTGACCCGGCCCTACACGAACCGGCCGGACCGGTTGAACGGCAAGGTGTTCTTCACCCTGGGTGGTCAGGATTACGTGTGCTCCGGAACGATCGTGAACAGCACCAACAAAGACATGGTCGACACCGCCGGCCACTGCGTCAGCGACGGCGCCGGCCATTTCGCCACCAACTGGGTGTTCGTTCCCGGCTACGCCTCCAAGCCGTCCGCGGGCAGGGCAGGCATGTATCCATACGGAATCTGGTCCGCACGTCAATTGACCACCACTGCGCAGTGGCATTACTACGGGAACATCAAACAGGACCTGGCTTACGGCGTCCTCAAACCGCTGAACAACCGGCACATCGCCGCGTATCTCGGCGGTCAGGGCATCTTCTTCAACGCCTCGCGCAACCAAACCTTCTCCGCTTTCGGATATCCGCAGGCTGCGCCGTTCAACGGGCGGGATCAGCGGCTCTCGGTCTCCAAGCGCACGGGCGACGACACGATGCTGGGCAGCCTGCCGGGCCCGCTGCCCATGCGCATCAAATCCGATCAGACCGGCGGCACCAGCGGCGGCGGCTGGATCGTCTCGATCTCCGCGACCACCGGCCTGGGCCACGTCAACGGGCACAACAGCTACCGGTATCTCAGCGGCCCGGCCGCCAGTACCAAGGCGCTCTACAGCCCGTACTTCGGCAATGAGGCGCTCGCGCTGTACAACTACACCCGGACCCTCTAGGTCCCAGCCACGACAGATCGCGGCCACGACGCCCCGGTGGTGATGGTCCGGACGCCGGTGGGTAGGTCGGCAGGGTTCGAACCGGGCGGCCGCCCCGCCCGGCTCGATGCCGTCGGCCGCGAAGGGACGATGGACCACGGACGGACCGCGCCGCGGAGGGCAGCGCAGGGCAGGGCAGGGCAGGGCAGCGCAGCGCAGCGACAGGGTCTCCCGTCGGCGCCGGCCACCGAGTTGACTTCGAGCCTGCTCACAGGTGTCCGGTGGTCCGATGACACCCCCTGTGTCAACCTCAGGCCGCAATGGCCGGGTTGTTGATCTTGCTTGCGTTGCCGTGCCGGCCGGGGTCGTACGGTGTTCGGTCGACCCAGCAGCGGTAGATGACCCGCACCCAGGCGCGGGCCAGGACGCGGATGGCGTGCGGGTGGTCGTGGCCGCGGCTGATGGCCTGTTGGTAGACGTGCGCGGCCCAGGGACTGGCGTGTCGACTGTTGTCGGCGAACGTGGTGATCGCTTTGCGGAATCGTTTGTTGCAGGCCCAGCGGAAATGCACGGCACGGTATTTCCCGGATGCTTTGGTGACCGGGGTCAGGCCGGCGAGTGCGGCCACCGCGTCGGGCGAGTCGTAGGCTTCCCGGGAATCGCCCCACTCGGCGAGCACCTGGGCGGCGTTGATCTGACCCGACCTTGGCAGCGACGTGAAGATCGCGGCGTCCGGGTGCTCCCCGAGGTGGGCGGTCACCGACCGGTCCAGCGTCTTGCGGACCTCGCCGAGGGTGCGCAGTACCGCGACCATGGCCAACACGGTGTCCCGGATGGCCTCGACCAGGTCGGGGTCGGTGGTGCCGGCCGGCGCGGACCGCAGCCGGGCCAGCAGCTCGGCCGCCGGGCGGCGACCGGAGTATCCGTGCTTGACGCAGAAGGCGTGCATCCGCTTCTCGCCCAGGCCGGCGGCGTGCTTGGCGGTCGGGTATCGGGTCAGGAACTCCAACGCGATCGGCGACTCTATGTCGGCGAAAACCTTGCCGGCGCCTGGCCAATGGGCGTCCAGCAGGGCGGTCAATTGGTTGGTCGCAGCGGTCCGCATGGCGACGATGTCGTCGCGGGTGCGCACGACGGTGCGCAGCGCCTTGGTCTGCGCCGAGAACGGGGTGGCTGGCCGCAGCCGGTGCGACCGCAACCGCAGGTATTCCGCAATGACCGCGGCGTCGCCGGCGTCGGACTTCGCGCCGGAGAGCACCTCGCCGTCGCGCCAGGTCTTGATGGCGTTCGGACTGACCGGCACGAGCGGGTACCCGGCCTCGAGCAGCGCATCGACCAGCCGACCGTCCGGCCGTTCCAGCGCGACCGTGACCAGCATTGGGTCGTCAGCCAGCCGACCGAGCCGGACCAGCAGGGCCGCGAACCCCTCGGCAGTGTGCTCGATCGTGAACTCGGTAACGATCTTCCCGGCCGCATCCATCACGCACACGGCGTGCAGGACAGCGGCCCAATCGATACCGACGTAGAAATCGCATTCGGGCAGAGACAATTCAACAACTCCTCACAATGGCAGCGACGACCCGGCGAGGAGGCCGAATACCGGGCGGTCACTGACTGGCGCTCTACGGCGCGTCCCTCTGTTGCCGGTCCACAGCCCCGCGAGAACCGGGGGCGGCAGTGTCATCGAGGCCGTCGAACGGCGACCGCCACAGGCCGTCACCCCGGCTCCCGCCGAGTCCCTACAACGAGCACCCTCTCAGGGCCCGCATCAAGGAGTGTTCACCAGTGACCGCGACTGCCCCTGCCCGGGCCAGTGCCCCTGCCCCTGCCACGGCCACGGCCACGGCCACGGCCACGGCCGACAATGCTCGCATCACCGGAGCGGGAAGGGGTCGCGCCCCCCGCTCCGCGGAACTGCCGGACCCCGGGCGCGCGAACGGCATCAGCATCGCCGAGGCGGCCCGCCGCTGCGGTCTGACCGCCCACACCCTGCGCTACTACGAGCGCGACGGGTTGCTGCTGGAGCAGGTCGGCCGCGCATCCACCGGTCATCGTCGTTACAGCGCAAGGGATCTCACCTGGATCGCACTGATCACCCGGCTGCGGGCAACCGGGATGCCGATCCGGGACATCCGCGCCTATGCCGCGCTGTGCCGCAGCGGTGACGGCAACGAGAAGGATCGCTTGGCGCTGCTGCTGGCCCACCGGGACCGGGTGGTGGCCGAACTCGCCGCCACCACGGCCCACCTGAGTGCGATCGACGGCAAGATCGGCGTCTACCAGGACAGGCTGGAACGGCATGGACGGTAGCTGCACGGGCGCTGCTTGACTTCGAGCGCGCTCGAAGGGCGATGGTGGGCAGATGACCCCATCGACGAACACCACACCCGGCTCCGCCACCGATACCGCCGAAACCGTCGGCAGCGGACGCCTCGGCACCAGGACCCTGGGCACCAGGACGCTCGGCACCGTCTCGACCGGCAGCGACCTCACAGTCTCTGCCCTCGGCCTCGGCTGCATGGGCATGTCCGAGTTCTACGGAACGACGGACGAGAAGGAGGCCGCTCTGACCATCTCCCGCGCGCTGGACCTGGGCGTGAACCTGCTCGATACCGCCGACATGTACGGCCCGTTCACCAATGAGCGGCTCGTCGGCAAGGCGATCGCCGGCCGCCGCGACGAGGTCATGCTGGCGACGAAGTTCGGCAACGTCCGCGATGCCGAGAACCCGACCCGGCGCCGGGTGGACGGCAGCCCGGAGTACGTCCGGCAGGCGTGCGACGCGAGCCTGCGACGCCTCGGCGTCGATCACATCGATCTGTACTACCAGCACCGCGTGGACAAGGCGGTACCGATCGAGGACACCGTGGGCGCGATGGCCGAGCTGATCCAGACCGGCAAGGTCCGGCGGATCGGGCTGTCGGAGGCGTCGACGACGACGATCAGGCGCGCGCACGCCGTGCACCCGATCACCGCGCTGCAGACCGAGTACTCGCTGTGGACCCGGCACATCGAAGCCGAGATCCTGCCGACCCTGCGGGAGCTGGGCATCGGGCTGGTTCCGTACTCCCCGCTGGGTCGCGGGTTCCTGACCGGAACGATCAGCTCGACGAAGTCGCTCGCCGCGGACGATTTTCGCAGGATCAACCCTCGATTCACCGGGGAGGCGCTGCAGGCCAACCTGTCCCTGGTCCAGCGGGTGCGGGCGATCGCCGACGGCAAGGGCGTCACGCCGGGCCAGCTGGCCCTCGCCTGGGTGCTCGCCCAGGGTCCGGACGTGGTGCCCATCCCCGGCACGAAGCGGGTGAGCTACCTCGAGGAGAACGTGGCGGCCGCGGCCGTCCAGCTCACCGGGCAGGACATCGCGGACCTCGAGGCGGCCCTACCGGCCGATGCCGTGGTCGGCGAGCGCTACCCGGACATGTCGACCATTGACACCGCCGGCTGACGGCACCGCTCGGATCAGGCCACCGGTGAGGTGATGAGGTCACGCACCTCCGGCGCCTCCAGCCGCACCTTCTCCGCCGACATGTCGTCCGGTTCAGTCTGCGACCGGCGTTCGGCGTCGACCCGAGCCTGGTACGCCTCGACCTCGCGCGCGGTCTCGGCATCGGACCAGTCGAGCACCGACGCCATGACCTCGGCGACGCGCTGCATGGACTCGGTCCCCCGGTGGGCATACTCGATGGAGATCCGGGTCCGCCGGGCCAGCACGTCCTCCAGGTGCAGAGCGCCCTCGTGGGTGACGGCGAACAGCGCCTCGGCGAGCAGGTAGTCCGGGGCGCCGGGGATCGGCTCCAGCAATGACGGGTCCTTGGCCGCGGGTGCGAGCACGTCGTGGATCTCCGAGCCGTATCGGTCCAGCAGGTGCCGGATGCGGTACGGGTGCACACCGTGCTGCTCGCCGAGCCGGTCGGCCTGGTTGACCAGCGCCTGGTACCCCAGCGCACCGATCAGCGGCACGTCCTGGGTGCATGACGGGTTGATCCGGCCCGGCAGGTCCTCGGCGGCAGCGTCGACGGCGTCCATGCCCATCACCCGGTAGGTCGTGTACTTGCCGCCGGCGATGCCGACCAGGCCGGGGGCGACGCGCGCGACGGCGTGTTCGCGGGACAGCTTGGAAGACTGCTCGCTCTCGCCGGCCAGCAGCGGGCGGAGCCCGGCGTACACGCCCTCGATGTCGTCGTGGGTGAGCTGCACCGCGAGCACCTTGTTGACGTGGTCGAGGATGTAGTCGATGTCGGACTTCGTCGCCGCCGGGTGGGCGAGGTCGAGATTCCAGTCGGTGTCGGTGGTTCCGATGATCCAGTGCGACTTCCACGGGATGACGAACAGCACCGACTTCTCGGTCTTGAGGATGATCCCGCTCTCCGAGGTGATCCGGTCCCGCGGGACGACGAGGTGCACACCCTTGGAGGCGCGGACCTTGAACCGTCCCCGGCCGCCGGACAGCCGCTGCAGTTCGTCGGTCCACACGCCGGTGGAGTTGATGACGACCCGGCCTTTGACGTCGGTCTCCTGACCGGTCTCGACGTCCCGGACCCGTACACCGGCGATGCGGTCCGACTCCTTGAGGAAGCCGATCACCTGGGTGGAGGTCCGGATCACTGCACCGTAGGACGCCGCGGTCCTGGCCACCGCGAGCGTGTGCCGGGCGTCGTCGACCTGGCCGTCGTAGTACTTGATGCCGCCGACCAGCGCGTCCCGCCGCAGACCCGGCACCAGACGGAGCGCGCCGGCCCGGGTGAGGTGCTTGTGCCCGGGCACCGAACGGGCGCCGCCCATGGTGTCGTACAGGACAAGACCGGCACCGACGTAGGGCCGCTCGACGACGTTCTTCGACAGCGGATACAGGAACGACACGGGCTTGGCCAGGTGGGGGCAGATCTTGGTCAGCATCAGCTCGCGTTCCCGCAGCGCCTCGCGGACCAGCCCGAACTCGAACATCTCCAGGTAGCGCAAGCCGCCGTGGAACAACTTCGAGGACCGCGACGACGTACCCGACGCGATGTCCCTGGCCTCCACCAGCGCAACGGAGAGGCCGCGGGTGACCGCGTCGAGGGCCGCGCCGGCGCCGACCACACCGCCGCCGATCACCACCACGTCGAAGGTCTCGCGGCCGAGGCGCTCGAAACTGGCGGCGCGCTCCTCCGGTCCCAGCCGGGCGCCGGATGTGCTTGCCGCTGAGCCGATGTGGTGGCCATTGTCGGTCATGTCTCGGACGTCCCTCCAGGTCGGTGGCGTCCAGAGCGGTGGCCTTCTGGTCGTGCCGCCGGAGTGGTCATCACCGCTCCGGCACGGCCGCCGTGAACCTGGCGGTGCGCGCACCGCAATCGGTCAGGGCAGCCCCGCCGGGGAGGTTCCGGGACGCCGCAATCCACGCTACCGGGGCATTCCGTGCGCGCAACCGCTGCGCTCAGACGCCCTCGGCGTCGGTGTTCATCATCCGCCTACCGAGCTCGGTGATCGACCCGGACAGTGACGGATAGACACTGAAGGTGTAGGCGAGATCTTTGACGGTCAGCCGGTTCTGCACCGCGACGGCGATCGGCAGGATGAGTTCGGAGGCGCCCGGCGCGACAACCACACCACCGATGACGATGCCCGTCAGCCGGCGCGCGACGATCTTGATGAAGCCGTCCTCCACGCGGAGCATCTTCGCCCGCGCGTTCGTGGCCAGCGGGATGGTCAGCACATGGGACAGCGCCTCGCTCTGCTCCGCCTCCACTTGCGAATACCCGACGGTGGCGATCTCGGGATGGGTGAAGACGTTGGAGCACACGGTCTTCAGCCGCAGCGGCGCGACACCCTCACCCAGGGCGTGCCACATCGCGATCCGGCCCTGCATGGCGGCCACCGACGCCAGCATCAGCACGCCCGTGCAGTCGCCCGCGGCGTAGATGCCGGGGACCGACGTGCGGGACACCCGGTCGACCTCGATGAAACCGCCCTTGGCCACCGCGACCCCGACGTTCTCGCAACCGATGCCGTCGGTGTTGGGGACGGCGCCGACCGTCATCAGCGCATGCGAACCGCGGACCTCACGGCCGTCCTCCAGGGTGACGACCACACCGTCGTCCTCCCGGTGCACCGCCTTCGCGCGGGAACGCTTGACCAGCGTGCTGCCGCGGGAGGCGAAGACCTTCTCGATGACGGCCGCGGCATCGGCGTCCTCGCTCGGCAGCACCCGGTCGCGGCTGGACACCAGCGTCACCTTGACGCCCATCTCGGTGTAGGCGGAGGCGAATTCGGCCCCGGTCACGCCGGACCCAATGACTACCAGGTGCTCGGGCAACTCGGGCAGCGAGTAGACCTGCCGCCAGGTCAGGATGTGCTCGCCGTCCGGGACCGCGTCGGGCAGCACCCGTGGCGTCGCCCCGGTAGCGATCAGCACCACGTCGGCGGTGTACTCGGTGACGGTGCCGTCCGGTGCGGTGGCGGCGACCCGGTGCGAGGTCCGGCCCGGGTGGGCATGGGCCAGTGCAGCGGAGCCGTCGACCAGGGTGACCCCGTGGTTGCGCAGGGTCCTGCGGATGTCGGCGGACTGGGCCAGCGCGAGTTCGGCGACCCGGCCGTGCACGATGGAGACATCGACGCCGACCTTCTCCGGGTCGACCATCACACCCAGGCTGCCGGCCGCCCGCACGGAGGTCCGGCCGGCGGCGGAGGCGATGAACGTCTTGGACGGCACGCAGTCGGACAGCACGCACGCCCCGCCGATCCCGTCCCGCTCGATCAGCGTCACATCGGCGCCGTACTGCACGGCGACCAGCGCCGCCTCGTAGCCCGCGGGGCCGCCACCCATGATCACGATCCTGGTCACCGGGCAACAGTAGTCCGGCGGATGGGGACGGCCGGCTGCTCGTGTCCGATCTGCACCGGCTGCCCGCTACCCTCTGCTCTCATGGCGTTGTACGCGGCCTACGGGTCCAACATGGATCCCGCCCACATGCTTCAGCGCTGCCCGTCGTCCCCGGTTGCCGGGACCGGGTGGCTGCCCGGGTGGCGGCTGACGTTCGGCGGCGAGGACCTGAGCTGGAACGGGGCGCTCGCGACCGTCGTGGAGGATCCCGACTCGTCGGTGTTCGTGGTGCTCTACGACATGGCCGATTCCGATGAGCGGACGCTGGACTCGTGGGAGGGCGCGGATCTGGGGCTGTACACCAAGATTCGGCTGCGAGTGCACACGCTGGACGGTGACGTGCTGGCGTGGCTGTACGCGCTTCAGGCCTTCGAGGGCGGGTTGCCGTCGGCGCGCTACCTCGGGGTGATCGCCGACGCCGCGGAGGCGGCCGACGCCCCGGTGGAGTACGTCAACGACATCCGGAGCCGGCCGCACCAGGGCTGATTGCCCGTCAATCCCGGCCCGGAGCCACGTACACCGCGCCGATCCCGCTGCGACCGCTGCCTGCACGGCCCCGCGGGCCGGCAACGCCACCCACCGCTCGCCGCACCGGTCCCCACGGCGCCGTCAGCGGAGATGAGCCAGTGCCTTGGTGCTAACTGCTTGTAGTCGATCCGGTCCTGGTGTGACGCACGTTCCGTGCGGTGGCGGGGCGGTACCCAGCAGGTTCAGCGGTCCTGCAACGCCGCGACAGCGGTGTGGGCGAGCAGTCGGACGCCGGCCGCGATTGCCCGCTCGTCGACCCGGAATCCCGACGAATGCAGGTCGACCTTCGGGCTGACCCCGTCCCAGACACCCAGCCTGGCAAGCGATCCCGGCACCTGTTCCAGGAAGACGGCGAAATCCTCTGCGCCCGTGGACTGCTCGGCCAGCCGGATGGCGTCCTCGCCCAGCGCGCTCTGCGCCGCGGCCGTCATCAGCTCGGTCGAGAACAGCTCGTTGTTCACCGGCGGAACGCCCCGGTGATAGGTGAGAACGAAGTCACAACCAGTGGGAGCCAACAGATCCGCGACCAACTCGCGCACCAGTGGTTCCGCGGCATCCCAGGACGCCCGATCCATCATGCGCAGCGTCCCCCGCAGTTCACCGTTCTGCGGAATCGCGTTGGCCACCTCGCCACACCGCACCATGCCCCAGACCAGGACGGCGGCGGCGCGGGGATCGAGGCGCCGGGTCAGCAACGCCGGCAGAGTGGTGACCACCGAACCGAGTGCGTAAACCAGATCCGCGGTCAGGTGCGGTCGCGACGTGTGACCACCCGGACCGGTCACCCGCAGATCGACCACATCCGAGGTGGACGTGATCGCACCGGCCTTCAGCCCCACCAGCCCGGCTTCCAGCCGCGGATCACAGTGCAGCGCGAAAAGCCTGCTCAGCCCGTCGAGCCCGCCGGCGGCGATCACGTCGTGTGACCCACCAGGGAAGACCTCTTCGGCGGGCTGGAAGATCAGCCGTACCCGGCCACCCAGATCGCCCGCTCTGGTCAGCGCCCGAGCCGCGCCCAGCAGGACGGTGAGGTGGACGTCATGACCGCAGGCGTGCGATACGTCGGGCAGCGTGGAGGAGAACGGCAGTCCGCTGTTCTCCGCGATCGGCAGCGCATCGATGTCCGCTCGGAGCCCGACAACGGTGTCGCCGGAACCGATCTCGGCGATGACCCCGGTGCCGGACGGAATCAGCCGTGCCTTGATGCCGTCGGCCTCCAAGGTGCGCATGATGAGCGCTGTCGTGCCCGATTCCTGGTGACCGAGTTCCGGGTGCGCGTGCACCCGCCGCCGGAGCCGGACCAGGTCGGGAAGCTCCGCGGACAATGTCTCGTCCAGCCACGAGGGGCCGAGCCCGGCGGCCTGATCCTCCACCGCCTCGGGATCGGGCGCCCGCATGGACAGCAGGTCGGCGCTGTCGAGGGAGATGCCGGTGGCTGCGGAGGCCATGCGACACACTCCCTTCCTGCCCCGACGGGCGGCCGGCCGGATGTTCCCCGGCACGCCGAAGCCCCGCATGGCGAGGCGGGGACGGCTGACAGCGTAGTCCGCCGCCGCTCGGCCACGGACCGCGCGCGACCTTGCCGGGAACCGTGTGGTTGGGTGTCAGCTGACGGGGTGTAGGCGCGACGGACAGTGCGACGCGCGGCCGCACGACGATCACCGTTGTACCGATTGGCGGCCGGGCAGCACCTGCGCAGGAGGTACCCGATGGGCGACGACGTCGCGGGCACGACCTATACCCGCGAGCAGCGGCAGGCATACCGGGCCAAGGTCCGGCGGTGTCTCGACGTCTTCGAGCGGATGCTCGTCGAGCACTCCTTCGACTTCGGTCAGCCGATGACCGGCCTGGAGATCGAACTGAATCTCGTCGACGGGGATTGGCAACCGGCAATGGCGAACGCGGAGGTATTGGAGGCGATCGCGGACCCGGACTTCCAGACGGAACTCGGCCGCTACAACATCGAGTTCAACGTCGCGCCGCGCTCGCTGTCCGGCGACCTGATGCTCGACCTCGAGGAGACGCTGCGGAACTCGTTGGATCACGCCGAGACCAAAGCCAACGAGATCGGCTCGGAGATCATCATGGTCGGCATCCTCCCGACCCTGCAGAAGGAACACCTCGAGGGCGAATGGATGAGCGCGAACCCGCGCTACCAGGCCCTGGACGAGGCGGTGTTCGCCGCGCGGCGCGAGGACCTCGAGCTCGACATCAGCGGCGTCGAGCACCTGCAGATGTTCACCGACACCATCGCGCCCGAATCTGCGTGCACGTCCGTGCAGCTGCATCTGCAGGTCTCACCAGCCGATTTCGCGGCCTGCTGGAACGCGGCCCAGGCGTTGGCCGGCCCGCAGCTCGCGCTGGGCGCCAATTCGCCGTTTCTGTTCGGCAAGCGCCTGTGGGCCGAGACAAGGACGGAGCTGTTCCTGCAGGCGACGGACACCCGGTCACCGGAGCTGCAGAACCAGGGCGTGCGTCCCCCCGTGTTCTTCGGTGAGCGGTGGATCACCTCGATCTTCGACCTCTTCGAGGAGAACGTCAGGTACTTCCCCGCCCTGCTGCCGGAAACCACCGACGAGGAGCCCGAGGCGGTGCTGGCCTCCGGGAAAGCACCACGGCTGCAGGAACTCCGGTTGCACAACGGCACGGTCTACCGCTGGAACCGTCCGGTTTACGACGTTGTCGACGGCACGCCGCACCTGCGGGTGGAGAACAGGGTGCTGCCCGCCGGACCCACCGTCGTCGACGTGCTGGCCAATGCCGCCTTCTACTACGGCGCGCTGACCGTACTCGCAACCGAGGACCGGCCGGTGTGGACGAAGATGTCGTTCGACGCGGCGAAGGCGAACTTCGATTCCGGTGCCCGGTACGGGGTCGACGCGGTCTTCTACTGGCCGGGCTACGGCGAGGTCACATGGGATGAACTGCTGCTGCGGCACCTGCTGCCGAAGGCCCAAGAGGGTCTCGCGCGGTGGGGCGTCGCACAGGAGGCACGTGATCGGTACCTCGGCATCGTCAGGGACCGCTGTAAGACCCGGCGGAACGGGTCGTGGTGGCAGTCGGAGACGGTCGCTGCGTTCGAGGCCCGTGGACTGTCCCGCGATCGGGCGCTCACCGAGATGCTCAAGCTGTACGCCGACGGCATGCATTCGAACGAGCCGGTGCACACCTGGGAGGTCCCGGACTGAGCGCGGCAACAGCGAGCGGCGGATCCGGGGCGGCGCGCATGGCCGGCAAGACGGCACCGGACCCGCAGCAGCTCGCCGACGAGGTGCTGTCCGGCTCCCGGACGGCGTTGTCAAGGGCCATCACACTGGTGGAGTCGACCCGCGCCGACCACCGGGCGGCCGCGAGACTGCTGCTCACCGCGCTCGCATCGAACACGACAACAGCTGTGCGGGTGGGCATCTCCGGTGTGCCGGGAGTGGGCAAGTCGACGTTCGTCGAGGCCCTCGGAACGGAGCTGACCTCGCACGGGCATCGGGTTGGTGTGCTGGCGGTCGACCCGTCGTCCGCCCGCACCGGTGGTTCGGTGCTCGGGGACAAGACTCGGATGCCGGCGCTCGCGGCGGATCCGAACGCCTACATCCGGCCGTCCCCGACCGCCGGCACGCTCGGCGGTGTTGCGCGGGCGACCGCCCAGACGATCACGGTGTTGGAAGGCGGTGGGTATGACGTCGTGCTCGTGGAGACGGTGGGGGTCGGGCAGTCGGAGACGACCGTCGCGGGCATGGTCGACAGCTTCCTGTTGCTCGGCCTCGCCAGGTCGGGTGACCAACTGCAGGGCATCAAGAAGGGCGTGCTGGAGATCGCGGACGTCGTCGCGATCAACAAGGCGGACGGTGACCGGGTCACCGAGGCGAAGGCCGCCGCGCGAGATCTGGCGGGAGCCCTGCGCCTGGTGCGAGGCGGCGACGGAGCCTGGCGGCCACCGGTGCTCACCTGTTCCGGGCTCACCGGTGACGGCGTAGCGGGTGTGTGGAAGGCGCTGCTCAAGCACCGCGACTTCCTCGGCGCCGAAGGGCTGGCAGCGAAGCGGGCGGGCCAGCGTTGGGAGCTGACCTGGGCGCTCGTCAGGGACGAGCTGGAACAGCGGTTGCGCCGATCTCCGTCGGTGGTCGCTGCCGCGGATCGGCTTCGGCAGGAGGTGCTGGCCGATGTGACGCCGGCACCCAGCGCCGCCGATGCCATTCTTCGGGCGTTCGACGAGGACTGAGCTTCGGCCGGGTCGCCCGGGCGCTGCGGCTGTTCGCAACTCGCGGGGGTCGTTCCGCCGTTGACGCAACTCGCACGGGTCGTTCCGCCGTTGACGCGACTCCCTCGGGTCGTTCCGCCGTTCACGCGACTCCCTCGGGTCGTTCCGCCAGGACTGGTGACGGCGTCGGTTCCACCACCCCGACCACCGTCACGTCCTGCCCCACCCGGACCGCTGCGGCGGTGACGGAGGTGTCAACCAGGTACCTGTTGCTGTAGCCGTCATCGCTGGTGACGGCGAACCAGCCGTCTGCGACCGTCACCACCCGTCCGAACTGCCACCGCCTGGTCTGCACCGTGCCATCAGCCGCGACGACGGGGAACTCGCCGTGCAACGGACCCCTGTCACTCTCGTCCGGGCGATCGTTCGGCGGAACGGCGGCGGAGGACGCCACGTGCCATGTGTAGCTGCCGCTGCTCAAGGTCGCGAACCGGCTCGGGTACGCCGACATCGACTTGGCCGGGCCTGCGGAAGTCGGGTGTGGTGACGGCGATGCGGACGCCGATTCGGCCGGGCCGACGACCAGCAGCGCCACCGCAGCAACGAAGCCTGCTGACCGTTTCCACTGGCGTCGGCGCGGTGATCGTTTCCGACATGCCGTGCTCGCCGCGGATTGTCGGGGGTCTGCAGAGCTGGAGCCCATCGGGACTACCTCCCGTAACGATCGGATCGTTTGTGAGGCTCACGGTGCTCGCCAAACCTGTTCGCCGGCTGTGCGCCCGACCCCGTTGAGCTGTGGGACACCTGCGGGCTATGCGCGCTGCTTGGTGTCTTGATGTCGTCGACAGCCGGCCACCTGATGCGAACCTGCTGTCGTGGTGCCTGGCGCAAGGCCGTCCAGATCCCCAGTAAGGCACAAGCGGACTGGCACGGTTACCGGCCCGCCGTCCTGCTGCTTGGTACAGGCCGCTGTGTCGGGTCCCCGATCGAGCCTGCTGTCCTGCACGCGGTACCAGCCTGCTGTCCTGCCCCAGGTACGAGAGAAAGGGCGCCGCGAGAGCGTCCCTCGACCAGCTGGCCGGGTCCCTCATCGGTGGTCACGCGGCAGGGGTTGGGGTGGCCGTCTTCGGGTTCGGGTTCGGGTTCGGTCCCGATGGAAGACGGTGTGGCACAGACGTCAATGCCCCTGGTGGAGCAGCCGGGCGTCACCTCGGGTATCGGGTTTCGGTCAGCCCGGCGTCTTCCGGTGTCAGATGCCGAGGAGGGTGGGGATGTGGTGCAGGGTGTTGCGTTGGGGGGTGCGGGTGGGGTCGACCCAGGGTGGTGGGGTGAAGTCGGGGACGCCGTCGGGTGCGATGGTGATGGTCCAGTGTCCGCGGTGGATTTCGCTGTGGTGGTGTCGGCAGAGTAGGCATCCGTTGTGGTAGGCGGTTCGGCCGTTGTCGGCCCAGAAGGAGATGTGGTGGGCGTCTGTCCAGCCGGGTGGTCGGTCGCAGCCGGGGAAGGTGCAGCCTTTGTCGCGTAGGGCGATGGCGCGGCGGATGTGGGGTGGGAAGAGTCGGTTGCTGGTGCCGATGTCCAGGACTTGGGATGAGCCGCCGAGGACGGCGGGGATGATCCGGGCGTCGCAGGCGAGCGTGCGGGCTTGGGCGGGGGTGATCGGCCCGCCGTAGTCCAGCACCGGCGGTGGACCCGACTTGGGGGCAGGGTTGTGGCCGGGTCCGCGGTCGTGTGGCGCGCCGGTGCTGTGGCGGCCGTTGCCGCCGTTGGTACCGATGCTGCGCTCGCCGCTGCCGCCGGTTCCGTCGCCGCGGCCGGTCCCGCTGCTGCCGGTTCCGTCGCGGCCAGCGCTGTTGCCGCCGTCGCTGTCGGCGCCGTGGCGGTTGCTGCCCTTGACGCCGTGATCGCTTCCGCCGGCGCCGGTCCTGTCGCCGGGCCCGCTGACGGTCACGGCATCGGTGCCGTTGCTGTTGCCGTGGCTGTTGCCGTTGGTCGTGTTGGCATCGGCGGTGCGGGTGGTGGCGGCGCAGGTGCAGGCCCGGGCGGTGGTCCCGGTTTGTGGGCCGAGGAGGTCTTGCAGGGTCATGGTGACGGTGATGTGGGGGCGTTCCCCGCCGTGCAGGGGTGCGTCGCCGAGGTCGAGGAACCGGCGCAGCGCCTCCAGGACGGCCTGGGCGCGGCGGGTCGCCGCCGGTCTGGGGTCGGCCGCCCATTTCCCACCCCGCCGACCGCCGTTCCCGCCGCCGTTCCGGTTCCCGCCGCCACGACCGCCCACCCCGCCGCCGCCACCGCCACTGTTGCCGTTGCCGCGCTCGCCGGCGCTGTTGCCGTTGCCACGCTCGCCGCCGCTCGCGTTCCGGTCCCCGCCGCCGCTGCCCGCGTCGGTGCCGCCGCCGTTGCCGTTCCCGCTGCCCGGGTTGCCGTTCCCGCTGCCGCCCGCGGCGCCGCCGCCGCTGCCGTTCCCGGTGCCCGGGTTGCTGTTCACGCCGCTGCTGCTGTTCGCGCCGTCCATGCCGTCAGCACGCCCGTTGCCGCCGCCGCTGCCCGCGTCGGTGCCGCCGCCCTGACCGCCGGTGCGGCCCTGACCGCCGGTGCTTCCCTGACCGCCGGTGCCGCTGCCGGTGTTGCCGCTGGTGTTGTCGTTGCTGGTGCTGGTGGTGCCGGGTTGGGGTTTGGACAGGGTGTCGATGGCTTGGTTGATGATTTCCACCCCGATGTCGTCGACCTGACCGGTGATCCGGGTCAACCCGGTGTTCGGGTTACGGGTGCCCAGGGTGAACTCCATGTGATCGGCCGGTGGGTCCTGGTCGAAGTCCTTCCCGTCCTGATCCAGGGTCACCAGGATCGCCCGGGCGAACACCGCGAACGGCGCCGGCTCGGTCACCCTGCCCTGCGCCACCAACTGCTGCTGCACCAGGTCCCGGGTCGCCTCGTCCACCGTCGCCGGCAGTTTGCGCATCGTGCTGACCACCGTGCGGGTCTGCGCCACCCCCAACCCGCCCTCCGCGAGTGCTCCGGCCAGCAGCGGCAGCGCCGGGGGCAGTTCACCACCGGACGGGACGTCCCTGGGCAGCACCACCGCGGCGGTGGCCACCAGCGACCTCGCATCACCCTGGGACACCCCCAACGCGGTGCGCAGCAACCCGGCCGTGGACGCCGCACCGTGCGCGGCGGCGATCCCCCGGGTGTCGACCTCCCCGGCCAGGTGCACCTGCGCGGTGTGCACCAACCTGGCCACCTGCTCCACCCGCCGGGCCAACGTCAACAGATCCCGATCCGGCACCTTCCAGAACTCGGTACACGTGATATCGACAACCGCGGCCCGCGCCGACTCCACCACCCGCGTGGCGACCGCGAAAACATCGGGCTCTGACATACCAAAAACCGTAACAGGC
>CAWAVL010000009.1:0-3549 GCA_963785455.1 uncultured Actinomycetota bacterium | reverse complement strand
TTATGCGGACGGCCGTGTTATGCGCCTTGCTGGCCGGCGTTGCCTTGTGACCAACGGGTTTGACGTGTCGTTGTCCGCATAATCCTGGGTGCCGGGGCCAGCTTCCCGGCGTGCTGAGCGATGCGCCTGCCACGCGAAGAATCGCCTGTTCATTCCATTTCTGGATGAAGGGTGATCGTTATGGGCGAGGTAGGGGTCAGGGTCGCCGCGGACCGGGTGGTGGCGGTGGTGCGCGATGCGGGGCGGGATGAGTACACGGTCCGTCGCTATCAGGTCGTGCTGGACCGGTTCGCCGCTTTCTTGATGGGTCGCGGCGTGGACACGGCGAGCGAGTTGGTGTGCATCGACTTCATCGCGAACCAGACCGGTGTCCGGCTGGCGGCGTTGGATGAGCCGGTCAAAGACAGAGATGTCCAGGCCGTTCGTCGTCCGGTGCTGTTGATGGCCGAAGTGCTGGCTGGCCGGGCGGTCGACGTAGACCGCCCGGTGATCCCGGCGAGGGACGGGTGTCCGGCGAGGTTCCGTCCGCTCCGGGACGATTACCTCGCGACGTGCCGCGGTCGCGGCAACGCCGAGGCGACCGTGGTCAGCAAAGACAGGGCGGCCAGCGGGTTCTTGGCCTACCTGGTCGAGGTGGGCGTCGATGATCTCGCGGCGCTCGGCGTGCGTGAGGTGTCCGGGTTCTTGCTGCGTCAACGTGGACTGCGACGCAAGACCGTCGCGTCCTTGCGGTCGTGCCTGGCGGACTTCCTCGGCGCTTTGGCTGCGGCGGGGCAGGCGCCGGCCGGCCTGGCGGATCGGCTGCCGCCGCACCGCCATGTCCGTCACGAGTCCGACCCGCACCTGTGGACCGCGGAGGAGATCGGCCAGTTACTGGCCGGGATCGACCGCCGTTCCGCCACCGGCAAACGCGACTACGCGATGATCCTGACGACCGCCCGGCTGGGGCTGCGGGTCTCGGATCTGCGCGGCCTGGAACTGGGTGATCTGGACTGGCGCGCGAAACAGGTCACGATCGTCCAACACAAAACCGGGCGGCCGTTGCGGCTGCCGCTGCTGGACGACGTCGGCTGGGCGATCATCGACTACATCCGCGACGGACGGCCCGAGACCTTGTGCCGCAAGGTGTTCGTCAAGCACCGTCATCCCTTCGACGCGTTCGGGTCCTCATCCTCGGTCGCCACCCGGCTGTCGCGCCACGCCGCCCGGGCCGGCATCGAGTTCCCGCCGGGCCAGGTCTGCGGGATGCATTCCCTGCGCGGCGCGCTCGCGGTCGCGATGATCGGCGGCGGCACACCGATCCCGGTGGTGTCGGCCGTGCTGGGACACGCATCGAGCGACACGACTCAGGCCTACTACCTGCGGTTCGACGTGGAACGGCTGCGCGGTTGCGCGTTGGACGTCGAGGACGTCACCGAACCCACCCGGGCCGGTGAACACCGGTGAGCGCGACACCTGAGCAGACGCTGCCCGAGCTGGTCGCCGAGCTGGTCGCGTTGCGGCACGCCGGCGGGTACCGGTTCACAGTGCCGCAGCGGGTGCTGCGCCAGTTCGTCGAGCACTGCCGACGGCAGGGCTACCCGGACGCCTCGATCACCAAAGAAGCGGTCGACGGGTTCCTCTACGGCCGGCACCTGCGAGCCTCCACGGTCCGGCGCAACGAGTTGGTGCTGGCGCAACTGGCCGAGCATGCCCGAGCCGCCGGCTGGAATGCCTATCTCCCGGACGCGGCCACCCACGTGCGGGTCCGCCATCAGCCGCCCTATGTGTTCACCGACGAGGAGACGCGGCGGTTGTTCACCGCGATCGACTCCCAGCCGATGTCGAGCTACTCGAACAAGGCGATGGTCGACCCCGTCCTGCTGCGGGTGCTCTACGGCGCCGGGCTGCGGGTGTCCGAGGCGCTGAACCTGCTCCTGCCGGACGTGGACACCAATGCCGCGACGCTGCGGATCGGTGATTCGAAGAACGGTGCGGGCAGGACCATCCCGATCACCGCCCGGCTCGCCGCCACCCTGGACGCCTACATCGCGGCTGCGCATCCGGCCCCGGAACCCAGCGACCACGTGTTCTACAGCAGAGCCCCGGGTAGGCCGATCGATCAGTCGACCGTCTACCTGCGGTTCCGGGGCTACCTCGCCGACGCCGACATCGCGCACTTCACCGGTGGCCCGCATCCGCACTCGCTGCGCCACGGCTTCGCCGTCGCCAACCTGCGGCGGTGGGCCACCGGCAACGCGGACCTGGCCGTGATGCTGCCCTACCTGGCCTGCTACATGGGCCACACCGACCTCCGCGGCACCCAGTACTACCTGCGCCTGACCGCGGACGCCTACCCCGAGGTGATGGCCAAGGCCCAGATCCGCTTCGGCTACGTCATCCCCGAACCGGCCGGAGACCCGTCGTGAGCCCGCGGCCGACGCCACCGGCGGATCTGGCCGGGCGGTGGCTGACGAAGTTCTTCACCGACCACCTGGCCGGGGAACGCGCCGCGTCGGCCCGGACCATCGCCTCCTACCGCGACGCGATGAAGCTGCTGCTCACCTGGTTCAAAGACGCCGAGCACATACCGCCCGAACAGCTACGCCTGGCCGACATCGACCGCTCCCGGGTCCTGCGGTTCCTGGGCTGGTTGGAGACAGAACGCGGCTGCTCGCCGGCCACCCGTAACCAGCGCCTCGCGGTGATCAAGTCGTTCTGCCGTTACACCGCCGTCGAGCAGCCCGCCCACCTCGACCACATCACTCAAGTACTGGGAATCCGGCAGAAGAACACCCCGGCCCCCGACCTCGGGCACCTGACCGGCGACGAGATCAAGGCCCTGCTCGGCGAACCCGGCACCGCCACCACACGCGCCGTCAGGGACACCGTCCTGCTCGCCCTGGCCTACGACACCGGAGCCCGCGTCCAAGAGCTCTGCGACCTCGACATCGCCGACATCCGCCGCTCCACACCGATCATCGTGAGCATCCGCGGCAAGGGCTCCAAGATCCGCTACGTCCCCGTCATGGACCCCACCGCCCGCCTCCTCGCCGACTACCTGAACCACCTCAAGCCGCACCCCGGCATCGGACCCGACACGAACCCGCTGTTCAGCGGACCGCACCACACGAGGTTGACCCGCTCCGGGGTCACCAAAATCCTGGCCCGCCACGTGCGAGCTGTCCGGGCCCGCGACCCCGGCTGGGCTCCCGGACTGCCGGTCACCGCCCACACCCTGCGGCGGAGCCGGGCGATGCACCTGATCCAAGCCGGCGTCAACCTGATCTACATCCGCGACCTTCTCGGCCACGCCGACGTCTCCACCACCGAGATCTACGCCCGCGCCGACGCCGAGACCAAACGCAAAGCGATCGAGAACGCCTACCAGCCACTCACCCCGGACGTCCTGCCCGACTGGACCTCCGACACCTCTCTGGTCAACTGGCTCGACACCCTCGGGAAGTGACATCGGCACCCAGGATTATGCGGACAACGACACGTCAAACCCGTTGGTCACAAGGCAACGCCGGCCAGCAGGGCGCATAACGCGGCCGTCCGCATAATGCC
>CAWAVL010000008.1:0-318952 GCA_963785455.1 uncultured Actinomycetota bacterium | reverse complement strand
AGTCGCCGATGCCGGCACCCAAGCGCTGATTGCCGACGCACATCACGCCGCGGTCGCCCAGGTGCTGGACTTCATCGAACGCGAGGTCGCTGCCACCCGCATCGGCATCACGGCAGGCGACGGCCCGGTCGCGCAGGTCGCCGTGGACGGAGTCGCCGCGACGGCGTACGACCACTGGGACTCCCGCGCCGGCGACCCGCAGCTCCACACTCACGTCGTCATCTCGGTCAAGGCCCGAGCCGCCCGCGACGGCCGCTGGCGTGCCCTGGACTCCCGGCCGATGCACGCCGCCACCGTTGCGGTCTCCGAGCTCTACAACGCCGTGCTCGCCGACCGGCTCACCGGCACCTTCGGCCTCGAGTGGGATGCCCGAGAACGGGGCGCCAACCGCAACCCAGCCTGGGAGATCACCGGCGTCGACGAGGACCTGATCGGTGAGTTCTCCAGCCGCTCCCGCGAGATCGACCAGGTCGTCGACGAGATGGTCGACGACTACGTCTCCCGGCATGGACGACGGCCGTCGGCGGAGACGATCGTGCGGATGCGGGCTGAGGCAACCCTGACCACCCGGCCCGAGAAGCACATCCGATCACTGGCCGACCTGACTGCCGACTGGCGCACCCGCGCCGACCGCATCCTCGGCCGCGACTCGACTGGCTGGTCGCGTCGCGTCACGACCGGCCCAGCGCAGAGGGCGCTGCGCGCCGACGACGTACCCCTCGACCTCATCGGCGAGGTAGGCAGGAGCGTCGTCGAGCGGGTCAGTGAGAAGCGCTCGACCTGGCGCCACTGGAATCTCGCGGCCGAGGCGTCGCGCCAGATGATGGGCTGGCGGTTCGCCACGATGGCCGACCGCGAGCAGGTGCTTGCGATGGTCATCGACGCCGCCCAGAAGGCCTCCCTTGCCCTGACCCCGCCCGAACTGGCGATCAGCCCGGACGAGTTCCGCCGCGCCGACGGAAGCAGCGAGTTCCGGCCCCGCCACTCCGTCGTGTTCTCCTCAGCCCAGATCCTCGCCGCCGAGGACCGGCTCCTGGCCCGAGCCGCCGACACAACCGCCCCGACCGTGGACATCGAACTCGTCGAGCGCATCACCTCGAGCGAGATCGACGGGCAGAACCTCAGCACGGAGCAGGCCGAAGCACTCGCGCGTATCGCAGTCTCCGGGCGCCAAGTCGACCTGCTGATCGGTCCGGCAGGTGCCGGGAAGACCACCGCGATGCGTGCCCTCCACCGGGCCTGGACCAGCCAACACGGCAAAGGGTCGGTGGTCGGCCTTGCGCCGTCGGCAGCGGCCGCCGAGGTGCTCGCTGAAGACCTCCGAGTGGGGTGCGAGAACACCGCCAAGTGGCTTCACGAGCACGGCCGCGGCCGTGCTCGGTTCACCAAGGGTCAGCTCGTGATCGTCGACGAAGCCACGCTCGCGGGCACCATGACCCTGGACCGTCTCACCGCCTTGGCCGCCGACGCAGGGGCAAAGGTGCTGCTCGTCGGTGACTGGGCCCAGCTCCAGTCGGTCGACGCAGGCGGGGCGTTCGCCATGATCGCCGCTGCCCGCGACGACTCCCCCGAGCTCACCGAGATCCACCGGTTCACCCACACCTGGGAGAAGCACGCCTCGCTCGACCTGCGCAACGGCCGCACCGAGGCCATCGGCACCTACCTGCGCCACCAGCGGGTCCACGAAGGCACCACCGAGGAGATGATCGACGCCGCCTACGCCGCCTGGCACGCCGACAGCCGTGCCGGGCGCGCCAGCGTGCTGGTCACCGAAGCCGCGCAGGCCGTCACCGAGCTCAACCAGCGCGCCCGCGCCGAACGCATCCTCGACGGCGACACGGACCCCGGCCGGGAGGTCGAGCTCACCGACGGTATCCGCGCCTCGGCGGGAGACTTGGTCATCACCCGCCGCAACGACCGCCGGCTCCGCACCCTGCGCGGCGGCTGGGTCCGCAACGGCGACCGGTGGCAGATCACCGACGTACGCGCCGACGGGTCGGTCGTCGTCAAACGCCAGGACCGGCGGTTCGGCGGCACGGTCGTGCTCCCTGCGGCGTACGTCGCCGAGCACCTCGACCTCGGCTACGCCGTCACCGCCCACCGCGCCCAGGGCATCACCGTCGACACCGCCCACGTCGTGGTCACCGGCTCCACCACCCGGGAGAACCTGTACGTGGCCATGACCCGCGGCCGGGACTCCAACATCGCCTACGTCGCCCTCGACCGTCCCGATGAGACTCACACCCCGCCGCACCCGGACGACGTCAACGCCCGCACCGTGCTCTACGGCGTGCTCCACCACTCCGGCGTCGAGCTCTCGGCGCACCAGACCATCGAGGCCGAGCAGGAGCGCTGGTCGACCATCGCCCAGCTCGCCGCCGAGTACGAGACCATCGCCGCAGCCGCCCAGCATGACCGATGGGCAGACCTCGTACGCCGCAGCGGGCTCACCCCCGAGCAGGCCGAGACCGTCATCGAGTCCGACTCCTTCGGCCCGCTCACCGCTGAGCTGCGCCGAGCCGAGGCCAACCACCACGACCTCGAGAAGGTGCTCCCGCGTGTGGTCACCCGGCGCTCGCTCGCTGACGCCGACGACCTCGGTGCCGTCCTGCTCCACCGGCTCAGCCTCGCCACCAGCTCCCCCGCTGCTGGTACCCGTCGGCTGCCCCGTCTGATCGCTGGACTCATCCCCGAGGCCGTCGGAGCCATGAGCGAGGAGATGCGCACTGCTCTCGACCAGCGCCGCGACCTCATCGAAGCCCGAGCCCTGCACCTTGCCGAAGCTGCCGTCGCGGCAGGAGACCCGTGGGTTCGTCGGCTCGGCGAGCCGCCCATCCACGGCCCCGCGCAAGCGCGCTGGATCAGGGAGGTTGCCACCGTCGCCGCCTACCGCGACCGCTACCTCATCGACTCCCGCCTCCCGCTCGGCGACCGCCCCACCAGCGACGCCCAGCGCCTCGACGCCGCCCGCGCCAAGGCCGCCCTTCGACGAGCCAAGGCCCTGGCCGACGACGCGCACCGATGCGCCCCCCGAGCGCGGGCCGCCGCCCTCGACGGCCCCTCGATCTGATCCGGAATCGTTCCCCGGGCACGCCACGGCCACCTTCATCCACAAGGAACCCGGTCGCGGTGGACCGAGTGTCGGCGGTTCCGCGTACAGGTAGAGCAGACGCGGTCCGGAACCGCGACTGAGAGAAGGGAGACCGGGATGTTCGTGCTGCTCATCCTCTTCGGGAGCTACAAGCTCTGCTCGGCCGTCGCGTTCTACCTGCGCGCCTACGCCCCGACCAACATCGCCCTCGACTACTTCCGCAGCCGCCGCGGCCTCAAGTGGGCACTCCCTGCGGCCCTCGTCCTCACCCCGGCGTACTGGGGCGCGGGCTACGCCGTCACCACCCTCATCGAGAACGGCGGCCCCGGCTGGCTCAACCTCCTGGCTGCGCTGTGCGCGTGGAACGGCATCAAGTTCGCGCTGCTTGGCCTCTGGAGTCCTATCCTGCTCTCCGTTGCTGCGCTCCGACGCACCGAGCGGCTCAGTTGGCCCTGGCAAAGCAACCATTCGGCCACTGCCCTGCGAACAGTTGACGGCAGTCAGATCTACGACATTTAGTCACGCGTGGGTGATGCCCACCGGCCTAGGTGCCTGAAAACGGCCCCTGACCTGCGAAGACACCTTCCAACGTCTTCCAGCGTCAGGGGTCGTTTCGCGTCGGTCTGCGGCCCCGGTGCGGCCTCGAGCCTCGACCTGCTGGAGGAACACCTTGTCCTCGGCCTCGTGCTATCGGCTCCATAGGCGCCACCGTGCCGGAGAGTCGCTCGCGACGTTCCGCTTGGCGCTCGTGGTGCCTTCATCGTGAGTAGCGTCTCCGGGTCGTACGCCCGACCCTTCTCCGAGTTGAGGGTGATCAGCGGAAGACACACGCCGCGCGTGCCAGGCGCCCACCGAGACAACGGTGGGCGGGTACGCAGCACTCCGTCCCCCGATTTGCATCGGCCCTCCCACGGTCGACTACATATACAGGCCAGGCAATGGGGTTTCCTCTTCGTACCCCTCCCCTTTGCTGTCTTCGAACGCGAGCCGCCCTCCAAACCGTTCGACGAGCCGAGGGGCGAAGTAGTCGCTTGCCTCAGCGACATCGAGAACAGCGCCCGAAGTCGTCTGGCTTGATCGTCATGCCGAGGTGCTCTGTCTCAAAGAGGATCTGACCGCGAACCCAGAAGCAGCGGGAAAAGTGCAACTTCGTGTTGATGTCGTTCAGCTCTTCGTAGAGCGATGGAGAAGCTTCGACGCCGTCAACTGCTACGGAGAAGACCAAGATGATCGGACGGTTCGGCTTGCCGACGACCCTCACGTAATAGCGGGCGTCGCCAGACCGAACCGGGTAGTCGCCGTCCTGATCCGGGACGATTTCTTCTCGTTCCCCGTCATCTGCTCCAGCAGCGTCTCGACGTACGCCGCCACCATCTCTCGGGTCATAGGTTCCTCTCATCGATGGAGGCAGCCTAAGTCAATCAGCCGCGCGCGGGACGTCACCTTTCCTGCCGGGAGCGCGGCCATGCCAAGCATTGGCGGACTCGGCCGGGACTTTCTCGGCACCCCCGGTTGGTGACTCGTTGCCGACAGGCCGCGTGCTTCACCCTCGATCGCTTCCGATCGCTGGATTCTGTCGGCGCCCTTCTTTAGCCTTGTCGTATCGGTGGCGTTCGCGTCGTCGATCGGGTCCAGAGCAACTGCCGCCAGGTAGTTGGTTCGTCGGCCGCACGCCTCCGGACGTGGCCGACCGGCAACCGCGTCACCCGACTCGGCGCCCTCCGGAGAAGACCCGGGCCGCTGCTACCTGCAGGGGTCAAGCCGGGCTACGCAGCGTTCGACCCAGTGCCATCCGCTGCGCAGTCTTCTGAACATCGGGAGACAGAATTATGACCAGAGTCATCATCGAGGGACTGCGAGACCGCGTTGCCCTCATCAACGCGATCAGCGTCGTGCTCGACACCCTGAACAGCGATGACGCTTACACGCACGCCGAGCACGTCTTTGTCCCCCCCTCCTCCGACGGGGCCGAGGTGGCCGTATCGACCGAGGATGCAGACGCACCAGGAGACCCAGGTTCTCGAGCCTGACCCCTGCTACAGGCATGAAACGAGAGTCCGGCCCCACGCCGTTCATCCCCTGCCCGCGCCTCACTGACTGCTGGATGTGCTGGTCCGACGTGATGCGCGGCGCTGCGCTCGAACCTGAGGTCCTCACCCCGGAGTGTGGGGCGGCACCGATCGACTGTGGGCCAGCGCGTGATGACCACGTGGAGTCGGCTAGCGGTCGAGGAGCGAATGCGGATCAGGAGGCTTCAAACCTTCAACGCCTTGGACCGCGCGATCCGCTTCGGCTGGTGGTTCTTGTGGCTTCCAGGAATGTGCCTGCTGGTGGCACTGACGGGCGTTCTCATCTACGACATCTTCTCCGTCGCTCTGCAGTGGTGGTTCACAGTTCCCGCCATGGTCCTCGTGATCGGTGCGGCATTTCGCCGCCGAGCAGAAGGGCGGAAGGGCTTCGCAGGCTCGTGTGTACTTGATGAGTTCCATCGAGCGAAGGTCCGGCCGCGACCCGCGTCCCTGGACGAGACGAAGCGACAGATGACGCCCAAGCAAACAGACTCCGTCCTTCCACACCTTGAAAGGTGCCCCTGCTGTGGGCGAGGCCTTGTCTACATTGAGTCCGGGGCTCGACGGATCAGTTGCACCACGCCGCGAGGGGTCGGCGCAGCACTCGGCGACAGCCCCTTGTATCGGGAGTGCCGCTCGTGTGGGGCGCGCTGGCACCGCCACCGCCGGGCAGCAGACTTTGCGCCGCCGCGGATCGTACGTGACCAGTGGACGGCATCGGGCCGTAGACGCACGGAGGACCCTCGATGCCGTGGCGGTACCGGGTGTTCGAAGCTCGCAGCCGTTGGACGTCGTTCCAACGGCGTTCGGGCGCGAACGTTCAACGACAAAGGGCTACGACAGCGCGGTGTACGTCGTGACTGCCTGGAATCCTGACGCCCAACCATCGACTCTGACGCGGAACCTGGAACTTCATAAGCGAATGCACGCCGACGTGCATGCTCGAAGCTAGCTCTTGCGGGAGTCGCCACTATGCGAAGACCTTCGCTGGGCCGAGCAATCGTTCCTGTTAGTCGGGGTTGACAAGGCTCCCGCCTGCGCACTCGCCCTGGAGTACGCACAGCCCGTCCTCATCCGATGGAGTCAGACCTGCGTCACCATGCTGACCGCGGACACCGGCATCGCAACGAGAGAACCCGCGCCGACTTCGATCATCCAGAACGCCGGGCCCGCCTGACCGATGCGCACCATCCGGGGTCAACCGCAAGCAGAGTTCGTCTGCCGAAACCCCGGTGGCCCGTGGGGTGAGCGCGTCCGTACCGACGAGTCCGCGCGCTGGCGGCACCAACGGGAGATGCTCCTGTCGACCATCGGCTGCAACGTGTGCCACGGTGCTCCCGCCGGTCCCGGAGGCAAGGCGGTCAATGTCTCGCCTCGTACGGTTGCCAGCCGGTACGGCCCCGAAACGAACAGGTAGCGCCCAGTTTGCATATCGTCGACTGGACTGAGCCGATGCCTATGGGTCCGGCAGTCGGTTTGGCAGGAGTGAGTACGAACGTGGTGCACATGGATGGTGACGGCCCGTGGCTAGGGAAAGGAGCGGCATGAGCTGGGAGGACTACGAGCGAGCGGTGGCACGGGTCCATACGCCCGATGGAACCATCGAAGTAAGACCGGTGCCGCATCCAGCCACTGGGCCCTTCCCCCGAGTGGGCGACGAGGTCATTCACGTCATCACTGCCTACAACCCGGCCGGTCAGATCCAACCTGAGGACGCGAACCTTCGAGCACACGCGCTGTTGATCGCAGAAGTGACCGCGCGCGATCTCCAGCTTCTACGAAGCTGAGGGTGGCGATGAATCTTGGGAACACATCGAGTTGAGCTTGGCCATCGTCGGCCTTTCCGACAGCGACGCAATCCATCTCGGCCAGCTCTTCAACCAAGAGTCGATCTTCAAGTGGACGAGCAGAGCATGGATTCTGCTCGACTGTACAACCGAAAACCCCGTGACCAGTGGCTTTGTCTCGGAATTCGACGCAGCCGCACAACCTTGGACGTATCATCCGCGGCGCTCGCCTCACCGACCCCTAGTCGATCTCAAGACACCCAACGGCCTTTGAACGGTCGTTGCTCGCGGACACGGTCACGAAGGAGCAAGCGCCGTGAGGTCAGCGCATTCGATCGTTAGGGAACACGTCCTTGACTGGAGGGAACATCGGCGCAAGCAAGCCACAGTCGCGGCGGAGCTTCTCTCCCAGACCGCAGAATATGCAAGGCAGGTGGCCGAAGCAGCCGCGGCAGATGCCGCGGAGCACGCGGTCAGACTCCGGGAGACCGCGCCCGGGCAGGGCATGCCAACATCTTGCAACGATGCGTCGTCCGCGGGCTTGATCAAGCTGACGCTGGTGTCGTCGCGACCCTCGGCGTAGACCCAGACCTGGTAACCGGCAACCTCACTGACGCAATGCCGTTCTTTCGTGCGGCTGACCACCACGGCCTGGACCCCGACACCATCGAAGGCTACCTAGAGGGGAGCGAGGGCAAGCCTCAAGAAGCCTGGGACATTTGGGCACAAGACGAACAAGAGCGCGAGACGTGCACAGACGAAGCCGACTAGGTCAACATTCGGCACCGGATCTGGTTCGCAGCCGCATCTGCCGAGGTGAAAGCCACCGTTGGGACAACCCCTGGTGCGGCCGCTGAGCTCGCATTGGCCGTGAAGGCCGTTCAACGCAAGGATCCGTTGTACGACATCTTCGTCGACCCCGAGGCTGCCTCGCTTCCGAACGCAACAGCACTCGTCCCGAAAGGACACTGACATGGGATGGCTTAGCCGTCGGCGACACATCGAGTCCGAAAGCCCCGGGCACAACGACGTATTGACCGTGATACCGATCGAGCACGAGGTTTCGCAAGGCGGCGATGCCGCCGCGTTCGCCGCGTGGCTCTACGCCAACTTGATGAGCACGCCCGCAGCCATTCAGCAGAACCGCGCCGCGGTCGAGTTCGTGTGGGAAGGGTACTCGGACGATCCTCGCGAGCTGTGGAACATTCCCGAGGTAGTGGCGTTCAACCGAGACCTCAACCAGCGCTGGCCCTGCTCGCTCTACTTCCTGCACCCTGACAGCAACTCGATGCTCGTCATGGTCTTCTCCCTACTTGGCGCAACGCTGGTTCGCGAACCCGTGGCTGGTCGGGCAGTGTCGCGGGTGGATCGACGCGCGCTCTCGGAACTGATCTCGACGAGTTGGGAACCGACATTGCGAAAGGTCGCAGGTCTGGCAGGCGTGCCTGACGCCCTGGTTGAAGACATGCTTCAGAGCGCGACGAGACGCTTCCTTTCCTGAGCGCTGGGTCCGAGAAGACAGGACTCGATCGTCTACCGCGCGCTAATCATGGGCTGTGCCAAGGTCGCGATCGCACCACCGGGGTCCGCAAGTCGCTGACCGAGAGTTCTGGTTGCGAGACTCGATCGGCAGTGCAGCCGAGAACTTGAGGCCGGAGACGGCCTCGTCTCCTGGATTCGGAACTGCGGCAGGGTCGGCCGTCCCTACATCGAGCTCGGCCGGGATATCCATGTAGTCGTTCTCGACGCCCTGAGCTTCAAGGCCGAGCCCGCGCGAGCAACGTCGCGTTTGCCTTGAGGCCCGCCCAGGTCCAAACCCGCTGGCTCTCGCCGCGATCCCAAACGACGAGGCCACGCGAACTCACCTCGGCGGCGTGGTCCTCGCGGAGGCGCTCGAGCGAAGCCGGTACGCGTTTCGACAGGGGCACGTCCGGGGTCGAGTCCGAGCAGCACCTCTCGCCGCGCCTGTGTCATCTCGTACGACAGCGCGATGGCATCAGAGGGCCACTTAACGTCGCCCTTGGTCGGGACTTCTTCGACCCAGACGGTGAAGCGCTCCCAGTCGACGTCGCGGATGTGCCAGCCTCGTCCCGCCAGGACCAAGCGGCTTCAGCTCGCGATCCGTCGGTGCTGGCAGCGAGAGTGGCGACACGAAGCCAATCTCTTTGGTGCCGGCGACCACTCGGAGCTCCGGAGCAGCAACGAAGGACGACAGAAGTTCGATGAAGTTGCGCTTGCCGAACTCCTCCTCGGCGCGCGGTCCGATGGAGAGCAGACCCGAGTCCTCGACGAGGAAGTTGGCCGAGCGCAGGTAGTCGAGGACTTCAGGTCCGTCTGCCATCAGTGGGAGATCGCCCCACCAATCCCCCATCGCTGAAGGTCCAAACCGCCCCTCCTGAAGCGCAAGGGCAAGGAGCTGTTGGGAAGCCAGGTGCCGAGGGTGCGGGGGCGCGGTGACATCCTCAACGAAGCCCCTGCGCCACAGGAGCAGGAGCGCCGCCGCATCGAGGACCCCGTCAAGGTTCGTTGCAAGGAACAGCGCGTTGCGAGTGCCTCCGGCGCGACGACCGGTGCGTCCGAGTCGCTGCAAGAACGACGACACGGTCCTAGGCGCATCGATCTGGATCATGCGGTCGAGGTCGCCGATGTCGATGCCGAGCTCAAGCGTCGAGGTGGCGACGATGACGGTGTTCTGGGCTTCGGCGAAGGCCTGCTCCGAGCGTCGCCGTTCGTCTACCGACAGCGACGAGTGGGAGACGTAGGTCTGGACTTCTCGTTCGCGGAGTAAGAACGCAAGTTCCTCGGCACGGCGGCGGGACTCGAGAAAGACGAGACGCTTCTCGCCGCGGTGCATGCGCGAGATGACGGTGGCCGCGTTCTCCATGCTGCCGACGTAGTCCAGGGTGACCTCGGGTCCTGGAGCAGCCGCGGCGGCGTCCGCTTCAACAACCTGAAGCGGGCCGCGACCGTCGGTCGAGCCTTGCATCCACTCGCCCACGGCCTCGGGGTTTCCGATCGTTGCCGAAAGTCCAATCCGCTGCAGCTTCCGCCCGATGACCCGCTCGACACGCTCCAACACCGCGAGCAGGTGCCACCCCCGGTCCGAGCCCGCGAATGAGTGCAGTTCGTCGATCACGACCGCTTGCAGCCCAGAGAAGAACCGCACATGGTCGACGGTCCTGGACACCAACATGGCCTCGATTGACTCCGGCGTCGTCAGCAGTACGTCGGGTCGCTCTGCGAGGATGCGGCGCCGCTCCGAAGGGCCGACGTCGCCGTGCCATAGCGCTGTCGTGCGGCCGATCCACTCGGTGTAGCTCTGCAGACGCGGCAGGAGGTTGTTGAGCAATGCGCGCAGCGGGGTCACGTAGAGGACCGAAGTGCCGCTCCAGCCATCGGCGGTCATCCGCGACAGCAAGGGAAAGGTTGCTGCCTCGGTCTTGCCGCCGGCCGTCGGCGCGAGCAGGACGCAGTCGTCACCCGCTCGGACCGGGATGACCGCCGCGGCTTGCAGCGGTCGCAAACCCGGCCAGCCGAGGGAGTTGACGACGTGATACTCGATTGCCGGGTCGAGGCCCGTTGCGCTCGACATGCGATCAGATCTCCAGGTCGATGTCGTCGACAGAAGCGACGGCTCCCCCGGCGCCGCGGACCTGGGCTGCACGCTCGACATCGGTGAGCTCGTTCGGGTCGACGGTCAGGCGATAGTCGCGGCGCGGGTCGAAGTCCTCGAAGAGCTCGACCCGGTCGAGCACGTCGGCGATGAGCTTCTTCAGGAAGAGTCTCGGCGCAACGCCAGTTCGTCCGCCCAGCTCACCCCCAACCGCCCCGGCCAAGTCCCCGATGTAGGCATCGTCGACAACGGCGTGGATCCGGTCGGGATTCTCGGCGCCGGCGGCGAAGATGTCGCGGACCCGGGCGCCGAGCTCCACGAGCGAAGCAGCAGTGAAACCGGGCAGCCGGATCTGGACTGCCCGCGGATTGTCGAACCGTGCGTCGGTCTGGAAGTCAGTCTGAAGTCGCTGCGCGAGTGGAGGCAGCCGCTGCACACCCTGCTGACCATCGAAGAACGCTGGCGTCCCGGTCATCACGAGGTAGAGGCCCGGGAAGCGCCCGCCGTCGATCTCGTCCAGGAGTTGTCGCAGAGCGTTGAGGGACTTCTCCCGTACGTCGGATCGCATCCGCTGAAGGGTCTCCACCTCGTCGAGGACGAGCACCAGCCCGGCGTAATCCGAGTCCCGGAGGATCGTGAGCAACCCTTGCAGGAATCCGAGTGCACCGTAGTGGTCGAGGTCGCCTCGCACCCCCGCAGCGCGCTTCACGGAGGCCGAGACATGTGGCTGGCCCCCCAGCCAGGCGAGCAGTCCCTCGGCTTGGGCAGCGTCGCCCGCCTGTTGCGCGATCCGGTAGGACCGGAGCACAGCTGCAAACGCCGGAGCCTCCCCGGAGACCTCCGCCAGGCGCTTGTCGAGAAGCTCCAGCGCTGTCGTGGTCCCTTCCGCTCCAGCGTCCTGGTCGAGGAAGTAGAACCACCCGTCCACGACGTCGCGGATCGCTCCAGAACCGGTCGTGGGGGTGGCGAGGTTCTCGACCACCCGGCGATAGACCGTCTCGAGCTTGTGGAGCGGGGTCTCCGTCTCGCTGATCTGAATTTCGGCCGTCGCGAAGTTCGCCTTTTTCGCGCGTTCGGTCAGCCACCGAGCGAAGAATGTCTTACCGGACCCGTACTCCCCACGCACCGCTTTGAATCCAGCACCACCGTCGGCTACAGCACCGAGTTGGGCGTCAATGGTCGACTCGAAGTGCGAGAGACCAACGGCGAGGACGTCTAATCCCTGCCGCGGCACCGTGCCTCGCCGAAGCGCATCGATGATGTCGCGGCGACGCCGTGGGCTGATGGAAGCACCTGCCATGCGTCAGCGTCCCCGCAGCCCGAACTGGTCACGGAGCAACGCCTGATCGATCTTGTAGGTGACCCCATCGCTGTCGAGTGAGAGCACGTCGTAACCGTCGATGTTGACCAGGCGCTTGACCGCAGAGAGTACGTGACCAACGTCCGTAGACGGCACGCCGACCGCAGCGGCGACAGTGTCGCGGTGGGCACGGTAGCCGCGTTCAACGATCGCGCGAAGGAAGACGACAACCTGGTCGTCAGGCAGTGCCCGGCGACCGGCCATCGCACGCTGGCTGGAGTACGCCGGCGACGCCACGAGGGCGGAGACCAGATCCTCGTCGGACGCGGCCGAGCGAGCCTGGCTGGCGACGTCCACGCTGAAGAGTCCCTCATCGTCATCAATCGGCACGCTCTTCTTGCGGGGCTTGCGGGCTTCGGTTCCGCGGGGGGCGGGAGCAGCCACGATCGGATCGTTCCACCAGTCCGGCGTCTGTGGCGGCGCCTGCACCCAGCCGTCGGCCGTTGCCGAGAGCGCCGTGGCGGGTTGGAAGACCAGCACGGGCACTGTGACCTCGGCGAGGCTCGCGCCACCGTGATACCCGGCGCGACGGGGACCGAAGTGCGCGTCCTCGCGCCACAACAACACCGCGGAGCCGCCCGGCGCGACGACCCGAGGCCCCGAGACGAGCACCTCGCCTGCCGCGACGGGTGCGCCCGCGGGTCGCCAGCGGGAGTCCGCTCCCGAAGCGGTCAGGGCCTCACTTGAGCGCTCGACCACGTGGCCGTGATCCGACGTGATCACCACCGTCCGACGGGCGTTCACGGCAGCCTCGAGGAGTGCACGGAGGGGTGCGAGCTGTGCGAGGCCCCATTCCCAGTCGGAAACATCGTTCTTGTGCACGGCGTCGTCGATGGCGTTGATGACGACACCCACGACAGGGACGTTCTTGGCGTCGGATCCGATCGCGTCCACTACCTCGGCCGGCAGTGCTGCGCCGCCTGGCGCCCGCAAGCCGTCCTTGTGGAAGGTGCGAGACCCGGGGAAAGCCCCGTCCAAGCCCTTCCGCTCGTCGTCACCGTTGCCGGTGGTGATGCGTCCACAGAAGAGCGACGTGCGCGAGATGTTGGTCAGCGACGGAAGGGCAGCGACCGCGGCGATCCGCCGCTTCGTTGTCGAGGGAACGAATTCGACCAGCCCGAGCCGCGAGATCTCCGCCGCCAACGAGGAGGAGATCGCAGAACTCAGCCCGTCGAGTACGACGAGGAGAACACCGTCGTTCCGCCACGGTGCGACGACGTCGCCGAGGATTCGTTCGACACCGATGGCCGACTCACCGAATGAGGCTGCGGGGCCGTTGGTCAACGCCTGCGTCAGTCGACCCGCGGCTTTGGCATCTCTCTCGGCTCTGCGCGCAAGGACCTTCGTGGTGAGTGCCGCGTAGGCAGCCGAGACGTCCGGATCGTCCGAGCCGCTCCAAAGGGCACCTATGGCGGCGTCTACCCAAGCACCGTCCGCCATCTGAAGATCGAGGTCGGCTGCCAAGCCGTCGGTCGAGGGCTCGTCGGTCTTGAGCCACCGGTGAAGACGGACTGCCATCTCCGGCCCGGCGGACTCGCCTCGATCGCGGTGGCGATGCACAGCCACGAGGGCCGCTTCAACATCTCCGCCCTCCTGCAGTGCGGCCGCCAGCGAGCGAACGCGGGCTCGATAGCCGGGGCGAAGAACGGTTGAGCGCTCAGCCCCTGCGGCCCAACCGATGTCGGTGAGCAACGCCTCGGCCTGCTTCAGCGCAACAGCGACCTCGCCGTTGGCCTCAGCATCGGAACGCAGGACAATCGCCTTGGCGATGCGAGCCGCGGCCTTGGCAGCCTCGACGGGAACGGTCTTGCCGTCGACGAAGCGCTCGACGCGAACCCGCGCGGCGACCTGCTCCTCGTCGGCGACGGAGCCGTCATCGGGCCAGAGAACGTCGAGAGCAAGGGCCACGGCCAGCGGAGTAACGAACTCTGTCTTCTGGGCGACCTTCAGGGCAAGGGCACCGGAAGAACCGATTGAAGCTTCGGCCCAGTCGTTCAGGTGACGCCGGAGACCTGAGTCGGTCGCAGCCCATCGACTGCGGACTGGTCCGCGACCAAGCGCTGACATCAGGACCGTCGAGTCCAGCTCGGTGGTGACGTCGAGTCCGAGAACGGCGTTCATGAGTGCCTGGATGGCGAAGTTCTCGCTGACGGCAACGTCGGCTGCCTTCGGCCAGCCGCCGACCGGCTGATGGTCGAGCAGTGCTGTGGCGGCCCAGTCGAGTCGGCGCAGTTCCCGACTGACCTCACGCGCATCGAAGAGTCGTGGGATGGCCTGCCATTCGTCGGGCAGCTGAATGTCGTTCTTGTAGACCCGTGCAAGCACCGCATCGCCGAGGTCCGTGCGCGGTCGATCCGTGAGGATGATCGCGTACTCGTCGGCACCCATGCCCGTCAGGAAATCTAGGATCCCCAGCTGCGAGATGCCCGGCGCGACGCGCACGACCTGAGCACCGACCTTCAGGTCGCCGCCCGGCCCACTCGGGCTTGGCCCGAAGGATGAGCGCCCGTTCGGCCCTGGTGGAACTGACAAGGTCGACGGCCTTCTGCTGCAACATCGCAGCTGAAACCCCCACCGCACGGGTGGTGCCCGATTCAGCGGTCTGACTCACTCCCATCTCCAGTCGACCCTGAGGCTCTTGCCCTCGACCGGCGTCTGCAGTTCTTCGACCAACTTCTGGGCCAGGTCGTTGACCTGCGCAGCGAGCTTGAGCTGCAGGGTGTGGGTCTCTTGGACCCGTCGTTGAGCCTCCGCCTCGCGAAGCGCCAACTCCGCCTGCTCCTTTTGAAGTTGCGCCTGCTGCTCCGCCAGAGCGGCCTGCTGCTCCGCAATACGCTTCTGCTGTTCTTCGACCAGCCGCGCCTGCTCCTCGGCACGTAGCTTCGCCTCCGCGGCGGCCTCCTGTGCCTTGCGCTGGGCTTCCTCCCCTTCGCCGGTCGCAGGCTTCCGTGCAACCAAGATCCGTGTCACGGCTTCCGAAGCCGCGACAAGAGCAGGCCTGAGACTGTCGTGCATCTCGTCGTGCGCGGCAGTTGTGCGGAGGGCCGCCAGCGCCTCGGCCGCGTCGTCACCGCCCAGGGTCGGAAGCTGGTCGATGAGGGTCCACTGAGCGCCGTCGATGGATGCTGCCACCGCAGCGGCCGACGCGATCGTCTTGCCCAATGCTGGCAGCTCAGCAGGCAGGTCAAACTCGGCCAGAACCTGGACCCGCTCAAGCGCGGACTGGGCACGATTCACCGCTGTGAAGAGGTCCTGAGCGCGACGGCTGGACACCAACCGAGAGCTGGTCTCATCCAAGCCGAGAGTCGAAGCGTGCTCAGAGAGGGCCGCGACAAGCCGTGAGACTCCCGGCCCGTACTCCTTGACCTTGCTGCCGTACTGGCCAAGGCGCTCCACCGCGGCACTGGAGAGGTGGTACTCGTTGCTGCCGACGCCGAACAGCTCCTTGGCCCGGGCCACCGCTGTGTCCCACTCCTCCTGTGTCGGCAGGATCGGCTCGTGCAGGACCATCTCCGGAACCAACGAGCCGATCGACGGATCAGGGACCAGGCTGCCGAGGCGTTTGAAGATCCGGTCGGACATGGCGGCCCAGGCCAGGATCAGTAGGTCCTCGGCATCCTTGGTCATCCCGAACTCTGCGAGCGAGGCGCGGAGTTCTGCCACGGTGACGTCGCCCCCGGCGGCAGCCTTCGTGAAGGCGTCGTGCCACCGGAAGTACGGCGCGGACAGGACGTAGGTCACCTCCGCGAGCCGGCCGACCCCATACCCGTCCACGACGCGACGGACCTTGGTCGCCGTCGGGCGGTCGACCTGTTCGATGCGTCCGCCAGCGGCCATGGCTCTGCGCGCCAGCTCGAGGACGGCGACCAGGTCACCCTTCTTCACCTCGTCAGTGCCGCGATCCACCGTGGGGTGGTTCGGGTAGCGAGCGTCGAGTCCGCCACCAAGCGCAGCTTCCGCGGCCGCGGTGAACGTCGATCCGGAAGCCTTCAGGGGGTCGTATCCGACGGCGAGTGTCTCGAAGTTTCGACCATCGGGAACTTTCGCACCGATCTGGTCGTCACGAACTGCGTCGATGCCATAGGCCTGACGGAGGGCGCCGATCACCTGCTCGCGGAGCGAGGCAGCCTGGTTCTGGAGCTGGCTGCGCGCCGGCTCGCGATCGGCGACAGGGAGAGAAGTGGAGTACTGGTCGAATCGGTTGCCAGTCAACAGGTACTCGAGCTTGACCAGCTTGCCGACATCGTCCATCCGCGAGCTGGTGATGAAGTTGGGCAGCCACACGACGGTGTCACTCACGAACTTGTCATGTTTGAGGTCCTGCAGGCGCACAAGGTCGTCGGAGGGCTGGCGAGCCGCGTCGTCGTCGAACGGGTAGTCGATGACCAGCTTCCATCGTCCACCGTCGGCCTGGAACAGAGAGTTGGGCAGGGACTGTGGATCACGGACGTTGCCGAAGACCACGTCCACGTCGCGCTTCTGACCGCGCCAGACATGAGACAGCGTGTATTCGCTGCCGATGGCACCAGTCGCGCTCGCTCCCACTTCCGAGACAAGAAGCTCACGGATGAGGCGGCGTCGGTTAGCGGGCGTGTCCTCGGTGTCGACGTGGACAAGGATCGAGTCGAAGTCGATGCCGGTCAGAGTCAGGTTGATGATCGGGTCGGCGCCCTGACCGACGGTGATCTCACCGAACTCACTGGCCCACTGCTTGACCTGAGTGGTCAGCTGGGTCGCCTCCTGGCCGGGGATCATCGACTTCACGGACCCGAAGTTGAGCGCCGCGATCCTGGACGCCGTCAGGTCCTTGAGGGAGGTTGCTCCGGGGGCGATCGCCGCGATCAGCAGCGTCTTGGCGATGCGGTCGTCTCGCCGGAACGCGTGGGCACGCGGCAATGCCGCAGTGCCAGCCTCGGTGAGACTGTGCTTGTTGAGCAGGTACGGGCGCATCTTCATCTGGTAGAACGTGCGCGCCGCCTTGAAGACGGCCTTCATGTCGTCGGTGAGCGGCTCGGCGTTGCCCAGAACCACCTCGTCGAAGAGGTCACCGACACCGATGACGTCTCCGACGGTCAGCTCGTCGCGGCCATGCGAGAGCAATTCGCTCATGATCTTCAGCGCAGTGCGCTCCCGCTGCATGATCGCGGACAGCGCGATCATGGCGTCCACCAGCGCAGGCGAGAACGGGTAGACCTTCTCGAAGTCCACGCCGCTCGATCCGGCCTCATCGGTGAGGAGATGGCGGTAAGCCGCCGGATTGGCCTTCACCTTCGCGACCGCTGCGTTGATCGCCGATGAACCTGCAGAACCAGACGGGGTCAGGAGTCGCCTCTGCACGATCTCCGGGAGGTCCGCAGCGGGAAGAGTGATGCGCTCGAAGCGTCCTTCCCACCACTGGAAGGCGTCGTCAAGGGCGACGCGCTCGGCGCCACCGGTGCCGCCGCCGAGGAAGTCCTTGAGGTTGCGCTGCCGCGCGACGAAGGAGACGAGGGGGATCGGAAGGGAGCCACCCCCGGTCTCGACGAGCTTGGCCACCTTCTCGGTCTCGGTCAGAGATGAAGGTGCTGTCGGCCAGGTGGCCGGAAAGCCAGAGGACGAGCTCATCGAGGAAGAGCACGATGCCGTCGTAGCCGAGGCTCTTCGCGTGTTGGGTCATCGCCTGAAGCCCCGCGGACATGTCGAGCCACGTGCCCGTGACCTCGAGCGCCGGGAAATAGTGCTTGATGAGCTCGGCGGTGATGCGCTGGCGGTCCGGGTCGGTCGGTGACGCATGCCGCGCGGCGTCGTAGCTTGCAGCGGTCACGCCTGATCCGAAGCTCCCCCAGCCGCCCCCTGCCCCCGACGCGAACGGCTCGAAGAACCTCTCGTCGCCGAGCGTGGCCCGGAACTGATCGGCGTTCGCCCACAGTGCGTCGGAGCGGTGCAGCACCGGAGCAGGGGCGTCGGCATGCTTGGCCCTGATCGCCTTCAGGTAGCCACCGAAGAGGGCCGACTCGACACTCTCGGCGCCCACGAAGTGGTAGTCGACGGCGAGCAGGTTGCGGTCGAGGACCTGGCTGTACTTCGCCACTTCCTCCTGGAGACCGGGCAGGGCGCGGGCATGGGCGTTGCCAGTGAGGAGAAGGTGCAGCACCGCCATGAAGTGCGACTTACCAGCGCCGAAGGAGCCGTGGACGAATGTGCCTCGCGCGCTTGTGTTCTCGAAGGCTGACCGAACGAGCTCCAGGCCATCGTGGAACGCCGCAGCGATGCCGGGCGTGACCACGTAGTCGTTGAGGGTCTGGTCCGGCTGGTCCTGCGCCTTGTCGATCTGCAGGACGAAGTCAGCGTCGTGGACCGCCTCCGGGATGGAGATCGCGTCACGGAGGGGCAGCGAAAGCTCAGAGTCAGACACGGTTCGGATTCTTCCCTACGAGTTCTTCGGACGGCGGCCGCGAGTGGCAACCGGGGGCGTCCACGCCGTGACCTCGTCACGCGTGGCTTCGAGTCGGCCGAGCTGCTGGTCGATGACGCCGGTGATCGCCTGCGCGGGGCTCACGCCGAACGAGGCATCCATCTCGGAGTGCCACTGGTGGACCCACGGCTCGAGCTCGACCAGTCCGGCAACCATCTGGGTCAGCAGGTCATCGCCCGCGCCAAGCGCGTCCTGCGTCGGGAACTCCCGCGCCAAGGCGAGCGCCTGGTCCTTGTGGTCCCACCCGGCCCAGCCCAGCACCATCGTGCTGTCGCCCTCGCGACGAAGGTCGGGGTAAAGGATGAAGCGCTCCTTCGGCACGTCGAGCTTGCCGCGCGCCTTCCAGTACTCGACCTTCCGGAAGTCCGGCGTCGAGTACTTCGGCGGGACCGGAATGTCGACCTTCTCCCCCGCGTCCTCACGCCGCTGCAGTTCCCAGACGTGCTGCCACGTCCGGAACTTCTCCAGGCCCGCGGCCTTGTACCGGTGGGCCGCGAGGTACGGCACGGCCTCGTCGGTGACCAGGGACGCCAGCACCTTGGTCGAGGTCGGCCTCGGCGTCGCCCGTGAGGACTGCGACCAGCTCGCGCAGGACCGTGTCGCCGCGTCAACCCGTCGGCGAGCTCGGTCGACCGATCGTGCAACGGGCCCTGGGCGTCGCGCCACAGCTCCGGCGACTTCGAGCCGGTCGAGGATCGCTGTCTCCAGAGCGCTCGGCGACCTGCACGTCCCACGCGGGTGACCGCCCAGCGGCGCTTGTACTCGGGCTTCTCCAGGAGCCGGATCGCCGGGTCCGACTCGATCAGATCGCAGCCGGCGCTCCACCACGGCGGTAGTCGATCCGGCCAGGATCCGCGGGAGCTCGGTGATCGGCGTCGAGCCGTGGCGCGCGAACCAGGCCGTCTCCTCCATCCGCTCGACTGCGCGCCAGCGCGATCTCGAAGGCGCGCTCGTCCCGAGCTCGAGCTCGATCGAAGATCGCGTCCGCCGGGTAGGTCAGATCCTCGTCGAGCAAGCCGTAGAGCCGGTAGGTCTCCCAGTCGAGCTCCTCCTGCTCGAAGATCATCTGCGCCGCGAAGTCGGTGCCACGACTTGGCCGCGGCGTCTGTCGAGCAGCTCGCAGTCGAAGGCCGTCGCCTTCGACCTGCGATCCACGCAGTGACGATGCTCGGCGGGCTGTCAGCATCGAGCTCGCTGCGCAAGCTCGTCCAGCGTCGGCGCACGTCCAAGCGGCAGCGTCGCGGGCAGCGGGAACTGCTCGAGCTTCGTGCCGGTGAACTCGTAGAAGTCTTCCCACGGTGCCTGCGTCTGTCGAGCACCCTTGATGTCGACCGTCTGCCCTTGTTGTGGCTGACCTGCTTCAACCAGAAACACGCCGTCGAGCTGTTCAGGACGCCGAGCAGGGCCAGGTGGTCGTCCTCGGTCGCCGTCTCGCGGCAGCTTGATCACCGGCGCGGACTGCTTGAACAGCTTGCCGCCGCGGTCGAGCACGAAATGGTTGTGGGTCGACGACGAGGCGCGAAACGGATGATCGATTAGCGTGCGTGCCGGTGCCTTCGGAAGTTGCATGGCCATCGACCAGGGTCAGTCCGTCGTTGCAAGTAGGTCTGCTCGCCGAAGTCGGCTCGATCGACGAGATTCTGGCGCAATGGCCACAGAAGCGTGCTCGAGCGCCGGGATAGCGGCGTCTAGCGTCCCGAAGCGTGACATCGTCGTACGGGAAGAAGGCCGACTCACGTCGCGAGTCGACCTGAAGTCGCGGACCGCTCGCCGACGCAACGATGGCACTACGGGGCTCGTCCGCTCGTCCGACGCCAGCGACGCGGCATCGGAGACGAAGGCGTCGTCGTTGCCCGTGATGCCGAAGAAGCCCGATTCGACTCGCTACGACGCCGCCAACGCGACTGTTCGACGGCCGCGCTTCGATCGCTTCCTGAACACGTCGCCGGCGCCGCCTCCGCTGAGAGACCACGGATGCGTCGCGAGCACCGAGCGCTCGACGTCGGAAACGGAGACGAACTTGCCGTTGAAGCCAGGCTGGTCGAGATGAGTGACGATCTCGGTCCAGACCAGACCCTTGGCCGGATCCGCGGGCTGGCCGGGCTCGCCGCGGACGCCGAGCACCGCACGCACCTGGTCGCCGACCGGCCGGCGCCGGCGCCCGACGATGATCACCGTCGGGGTGCCGTGGCCGGGGATGTAGGCGCCCGAAGTGTCGATGACCTCAGTGAGGTCGACGGGTTGCCGAGGTCGTGGCCGGCGAAGAACTCCTCGATGAGCTTCTTGCCGAACTCGCGCTTCATGAAGGAGTTGGCGGTGATCTGCCCGACGTAGCCGGCGCCCTGGCCTTGCTCGCCCTTGATCGCGAGGCGGAAGAAGAGCTCCATGAACGGAACCGACAGCGCGTACTTGCCGGCCGCGGTCTTGTAGGAGAGCCGGTACAGCGCGTTGAGCGCCTTGTCCTTGACCGTGATGTAGGGCGGGTTGCCGACGACGACGTGGTACTGGCCGGGCTTGAGGATTCCGGCGTACTCCTTGAGGTCCTCGGTGTCGTAGAGGTAAGTCTCTAGCCTCCTCGCCCTCGAACTGGAGCGCCTGGGGAGCACCGCCGAACTCGCCGAGGAGCGAGTCGCCGATGGCGAGGTGGAAGCCGAGGTTCGGCACGCCGACAAGTGAGCGCTCCCCCATGGCGAGCAGGCCGGCGACGGTGAGGCGGAAGCGCGCGATGGCGACGGCGAACGGGTTGAGGTCGACGCCGTGGATGGAGTCCATGGCCCGGCGTACGCGCTCCTTGGCGTCGAGCGCCGGCGCCTCGGCCTGCCAGCTGGTCGACCAGTCGCTGGAAGGCACCGAGGAGGAAGTGGCCGGAGCCGCAGGTCGGGTCGATGAGCTTGATCCCGTCGAGACCGAACTCGGCGAGCGCCGGCGTCAGCGTCTGGTCGAGGATGAACTCCTCGACGAAGACGGGCGTCTGGAGCAGGGCGTAGGTCTTGCGGGCGTGGTCGGAGAGGTCCTGGTAGAGGTCGCCGAGGAAGCGGGTGTCGAGTGCCTGGTCGGTGAAGTCATGGACCAGCGCGCCGTTGGCGTCGGTGGCACGCCAGAAGTCGACGAGCGCTGCAGCCCGCTCGGCGCTGATGTCAGCGATCCAGACGGGATTGTGCGCCTCGTCGACGAGCGCCTTGCCCGCGGGCTGCGCAGCCAGAACTGTGAAGGCTTGGCGGAGCCAGTCGCGACGGTTGTGCGTTGGGTTCTCCCGGAAGTACGCCGTGAGGTTCTCCTCCGCCCGTGCCGTCCGGTCGCCCGGGCCCGCGATCCAGCCGACCGGCACCGTGGCCCCGTTGATCCGGGCGCCCGTCAGCAGGTCGTTGTCCTCGCAGAAGCGCACGAAGGTCATGGCGATCAGCCACGCGACAGCGGCCTGGTCGACCTCGTTGTCGCGCCACACGACCCAGGAGTGGCCGGTGCGCTCGCGCCTGCGGGCCTCGGCGTACTCCTCCTGCAGGCGGGCGCCCCAGCGGTCGGCCTTGTCATCCGCGCGAGCGCGGAGGTCGGCCTGGACCAGCTTGAGCTGGGCCTTGAGGTCCTTGAGCAGGGCGGCGGACTGGATCACGGGGTGTGAACTTCTTTCGGGAGATCGGAGGGCAGCGTGAGCCACCCGCTGGGGCCGAGCGGGACGGGTTTGCCGTCAAGCATCGGGACGTTCTGGCTGGCCTGCATGGCAACGAGTAGCCAACGCGCGGCCGGGCGGTCAGTGCCGACGTCCAGGAGGCTGGCCAGCAGGTGACCCAGGCCGTACCGCTGGAGGGGTCCGGCATGCGTGAGGAGCAGGGGGCGATCGGACGAGATTGCCATGGTCCAGCGCGGTTCGACGGCGGCTTGGACGAGCCTCGCGAGGTTGGCCCAGTCAGACCCCTCGCGCGCCTTCGCATCGGCGTCGACGACGAACGGCCACTCGATGGTGTGGCCAGCCGCGAACTCCTTCGCCGCCTCGACAACGAGGTGGGAGACGTCCAGGACGTCGACCTCGAACATGTCGGCGAGATCGCTGAGTCTGACGGACATAGCGACTCGGCGGCACGCATAACGTCAGGGCGCCGTGACGGCCGAGGGAGTCATGGAGTCGGCTCACCACTTCGGAACCGGGCGCGGCAGCGACGACGGTCCCCAGGAGGGTGGTTGTTCCGGTGACCGTGGTCGGCCGGGTGCTGGCCGGCTCGTAGATGCCGTCGCGGCGGACCATGCCTGGCAGGGCAGCGGCGACCAGCGGATCGAGGTCATGGCTGTTGTCCGGCAGCTCGACGCGACGGGAAGCGCGTCTGGACCGATCTTCGGACGGCGGCTTCGGAGATCTGGCGGCCCGGCTTGCCACTCAGCGCCAGCTCGACGGCGACCTGGGTCGGCAGCGTTGCGGGATAGAGCTCGTCGAACCCGGAGAGTTCTGCGGTCTCGCTGGCGTCGGCGGCAAGTCGGATCATGCGACGGTCATCCGTCATGACAGTGGCTGCCGCCGTGTCGGCGACCTCGTCTCGTAGCGCTTGCGTTGCGACGGCGAAGGGCACGACCTTGTCCCCCGCGACGAGACGATCCGCGGCACGCCCCAGCTCAGTTGCGGCGTCGATGAGAACGTCAGCCGGCGGGAAGTCGCGACCGGTCTCGTCTGGGTCGGCCCCGTCGTGGAGGGCGATCAGAGCGGGGCGCTTGGCGCTTCGACGGAGGTCGAAGGCAGGCTCCACCTCGCGAGCGTCGTACTCGAAGACGAGGCGAAGCAGGGCTGCGGCCTGGCGGGTGCGCTCGGCGCCGTCGAGCAACGAACCCCGCTGCGCCGCTAGCGCCAGCGCCAGTGCTGGCACAGTCATCACGCGGCCCTGTCTGGCCAGGATCGTGACAGCGTCCTCACGAACGCCTTCAAGCTCCTTCTTCTTGGCCCACTTTCCAACCGCGCGATCGAGGACATCGACCACCTGCTCGCGGGTCTGTCCCAGCGATTGGGCAACCTCGGCGGCGGCCGGCCAGGTCGGCTGGGACTCTGCAGCCCCGGAGGCGAGCCCGAGAAGGGCCTCGGCGACCACGCGATCGGCGCCGTTCAGTATCTCGAGCAGGCCCGCGAGGACTCGTTCCACCCCGCGCTTGGCAGTGAGCGCCTCATCGACTGCGGTCGGAACGCTGAGGCGGGCTCGCCACTCCTTGATCCGGGCCTGGATCTCCTTGCGGTAGGACTCCCCCAGGCCGCGGATCGAGTTGATCTTCGTTGGGTGGACGCCGAGTAGTCCGCCAACAGTGGTGACATCGAGTCGCGCTGCGGCCGATCGAGCGCGGGCGGACAAGCCCGACTTCTCGAGCGGCGTGTCGAGCGTCGGCTGCTTCAGCCAGCTCGTCGTTGGCCTCGGTGCCTTCGTCGCCTGCATCGAGGGTCGCAAACACCTCGTGCCAAGCGACGGCAAGCTCGTCAGCACTGCTGAATCGCGCCTTGGCGTCGGGATTGAGCGCTTTACGGAAGAGCTGGGCGAACTGGGCGGCGACGGCCGGCTCGAAGGCCGTGGGTTCGACGACAGGCTCATCCGTGGCGCTCAAGGGTTGGCTGCCGCCGCTACCCCACCACGGCAGACCGCCGGTCGCCATCTCGAAGAGCGTCGCCGAGACGGCGTACAACTCGGCGGCGCGGTCGTAGCGACGGCGCTGGCCGCGACCGAGATAGGGATCGAGGTACCCCGGTGTGCCGGAGGCGATGTTGTCGACGCTCTCGTCAGAGAGCGAGAAGTCGAAAAGGACCAGAGTCGGCTTGCGTGTGCCGGGGTCGGGGATGATGCCCAGGTTCGCCGGCTTGATGTCGCGATGGAAGAAGCCCTTGGTCTCCAGGTAGGCCATCGCATCGAGCAGGTCACCGCCGAATTGCTGGAGCTGACCCAGGGTCGAGCGCCCTTCCTTCGCCAACCGCACGGCGAGGGTCTCCTTCCCGGCATCACTCAGCAGGAGGGCACGTCGTTCGGCGACCTCGATTGGCCCGTCGATGAGGCGGACGATCCGCTTGTGGTCGAGTGCTCTCAGGACCTCGGCTTCGGCCTTGAGCCGCTTGTCGGCCGACGGGTTGCGCGCGATCTTGAGGATGACCTCGCGTTCGGAGTCCGCGGCATCGGTGTCGTTGACCGCAAAGGCAACTCCGCTCGAGCCCTCACCACGTCGCCCGAGGACGAGGAAGCGATCTGCGATGGCGTCGCCACTTTGAGCGTCGAGCGGATCCTCAACATCCGTGGGCGCCTCGACTTCATCGACCTTGCGGACCTCCTCCCACGCGGCGTCCAGGAAGTCGAGCACCTCGGCCATGGTCGAAGGACGGTCGGTCTCAGTCGCGCTCGTGATGAGTGCGATCACGTCAGCGATCGGGTCGGGGATGCCGGCCACGACGGAGCGCGGGTCGAGAGCTCTCTCCTGAGTGAGCTTCTGGTCGAGCTCGACGAGGTTCTCCGCCGGCGGACGGCCGGTCAGGATGAGATGGGCGACGGCTCCGAAGCCGTAGATGTCGAGCGGCACGCCCAGGAAGTCCGTCGGACGGCAACCGGGCCTCGGGAGCGAGATAGATCCAGTCCTCGTGGGCTGCCACGCCGAGGATGTCGGAGACACCAGCACTGATCGTCGTCCAGCGGGTTTCGGAGTTGCTCGAGCGATCCTTCTGCCCGGAGTACCAGTCGCGGATCGACAGCCGCGGCCCTCCGCCCTTGCCGTCCTTGCTGCGCGGCTGGCGGACCCAGATGCGCTGCGGGCCGAGGGCGCGGTGGATCAGGTGGCGCTGGTGCGCGAACCGGATCGTCTCACCCAGGCGAATGACCATCGCGATCCGCTGGTCGAATGAAAGGTCTGGTTGCGACGCGATGAAGGCGTCGAGCGGCTGCTCGGAGTCGTCGTACTCGAAGACCAGGGCGGGGCCGTCGTCGGTCTTCTTGAACTCGGTGGGCACATCGATGCCGTCGTGGCGGATGCCGTAGGTGAGTTGGTACTCGCGCTGAGCGAGGTCCTCGATGCGCTGGCGATCGGTCGCAGAGGCCTTGGGCGGGAGGTCGCGCAGGCGCAGACGGAGCTTGACGCCGCTGAGGTGGGGGTTGTCGACCAGCACGTCCTGCCAGTCAGGGCCTTCGGCGATGGGGGTCGAGTCGGCGACCTTGTAGTCGCCGACCATCCGAACCTTGGGCGCCGCCCTGAATCCGGCCTTGCCGCAGAGCGCACGAATGGCCTTCGCGCGCTGGTAGTCGACGACGTGGTGAGGGTTGCTAGGGAGCTCGGCCAGGAACGTGCTGACCTTGGTGAGTGCAGGCTTCGCCTTGATCTCGAACTTGTCCATCGCAAGGACACCCAGCGTGGCTCGCTCGTCGAGCTCCACCGTGCAGCCGTGGCCGTGAAGGACGACCTTGGACTGCAGGAAGGGAACGTCCTTGCGCGCCTTCTCGTTCGGCGCCACGTCCTTGAGGAGTTCGGCCAGACGCTTCGCCTTGCGGTCGGCTGCCAACCACGGGTTCTCGACATTGCGGATGTTGTGCATCCATCGCTGGGTATTGCCGACGATGCGGCCGTGCCAGCCCTTGAGCTCCACGATGAAGAGTCCGGCACGCGTCAGGAGCAGGACGTCGACCTCGCCTGACCGACCGTTGTTGTCGATGAAGGTCAGGTTGACCCAGGCGGTGGTGATGCCGTCTTCAGGAAGAAGCTCTCGGAAGGCATCGAGCGCGGCCTCCTCTGCTGGGCTCGCGGGCGGACCCATGACGATCCAGTGGGGGGAATCAGCCTTCATCGGTCCTTAAATCTGCCTGCTGTCGGTTGGGCTGCTACTGGGTGTGACGAACGTTGCTGATATTTCCACATCCCCAGGTCTCTTGAGTGCCACATCCTCGTCGCCGTGAACGACGGACGCCGTGCACCTCAGCTGCACGTTTGCGATGTCAGTGCCTGCGTACCAGTCCATCAATATAGGAAGGATTGCCGCGCGAATATCTGGGGGGTCCGACGCCGAGCATTTCTGCCGCACGCGGCCACCGCAGTCGATGCTGCACCTGGGATCCGAGCCGACATCAACTGGGCGGCCCGCGGCGGGGTCCGTTCTGACCCTCGGCGAATGCGGTCCTCGCTAGTGGCGGTGCGTCCACCAGACCGCCACTAATTACACGTTGGGGGCGGATTACTGGAGTGCCTTCCGACATGGCTACTACTGGTCCGACGTTTCATCGCGCACCCACTGCAGGTATGAGGGATTGCCGGCGATGACAGCCGTAGCGATGACGCACGGAACCTCGTATGGATGGTCCCGGTTGGTCTTCTCCACGATTCTGTCCACCAGGGAAATCCGAGTGTGCAGTGCGACCCGAGCCTCGCTGACATCGTAGATCTCACCTTGCCATCGGTAGATGGATCTGATCGGTGTGATGTTGTGCCCGCATGCCGCTAGACGCTCTGTGACAAGGTCCGTCGTGAACTGTGCCAGCCAATCAGCATCTGGCGCCGTGATTATTACCTCGCAGATGTCATCCATTCTTGTCCGAATCCCCTTCTCTGTTTCAGGTCATCAATTAATGCTCGGGCGTCTGACTCCGAATGAGCCATTGCAGCCCCAGCCGGTCACGATCGCGCCGTCATAGCTCATTCCGACCCAGCGGCCGGTCATTTGCTGGCCGTGAGGATGCAAGGCGAAGTACATGGTTCCCTTGGATCTCACGGACTTGTCATTGGCGGCATACCAGCCCATCAAGACTTCGTTGTCCCAGATACGAAGCTCACCGCGCCAGTGATACCCGCCCTCCTCGATCGATAGTCCGCGCGTGGTCGTTTCGAGCGTTAGCAGGTCGGCCTGTTGCACCACCCTCACTTCCTGCGACGTAACAATCTCCGCTCCATCTTTGAAGGTCTGCCAGGCCGACCACCATTCACCGCCGAGTTGGACTCGGTGAGTGGGGACGCCGGCCAGGTCGCCGACAGAGATCTTGAGGGCATCCGCAATAGCAACGGCGACCGAGAGCACCGGCTGCTGCTCACCAGCCTCGTACCGCCTGATCTGACGTTGGTCCACGTTGGCCGCGCGTGCCAGGTCCGCTTGCGACAGACCCAGCTCGGTTCTGCGTCGCCTGATGACCTCAGGCATGTCCATGGTGGGCCTAACGTTCGTCGGTTGGACTACTTGGTCCTTGACATGCGGACGGTAAGGTCCTGAGACTAGAGGCGGACCTAAACGTCCGTGTACGGACTGATACGTCTCGAACGGAGTGTGCGATGATCGCCGCACACGTAGTGGCCCATGTCAGAGCAACACGCAGTCCTGAGCCAGGCAGCTTCGGTCGAGCTGCCTGGTGGTCCGTTCGGCCTAGGCGAACCCGTCATCTCGCCAGCTCGACCGACATACATCGGTGCTGTCGAGGTCCCGGGACCAGAAGACGGCGAGCGAAGGGCGGGAAATGCATGACCACAGCCGGCGCGACCAAGTTGTTGCTGACACCCAACGAGGCCGCCGACCAGCTGGCGGTATCGCGGACCAAGGTCTACGAACTCATGGCAGCTGGAACGCTCAGATCCATCCACATCGGCCGGCTTCGCCGGGTTCCGGTCGACGCCCTTCGCGACTTCATCCAGGCCATGGAGTCAATATGAGCGGGCGGGGTCGACGTGGACATGGTGAAGGATCCGTTTTCCAACGCTCAAACGGGATGTGGGTGGCCCAAGTCGATCTCGGCTGGATTGGAGGTCGTCGGCGGCGCCGCACCGTGTACGGAATTCCGCATAATCGGCATGCCTTCGCCACATTCCTGCTCGACCAGGGCGAAGAGCTCAGAACTGTCATGGACCTGCTCGGCCATTCGACGATCCGGCTCACCGCAGACACCTACGGACACGTCCTGCCATCGCGCGCAAGGAGCGCAGCTGACGCCATCGATCGAGTGCTTAGGAGGAGGGAAATGACGACGCCGAGAATGCCCTTGGCTGTAGTTAGGCTGTACTCCGTCGAAGACTGCGGATGCATTTGGACCGCATGACGACCTGAACCTGCAGGTCAGAACCTGTGGAGACGAAGAGAATCGAACTCTCAACCCCCGCCTTGCAAAGGCGGTGCTCTGCCAATTGAGCTACGTCCCCGAGCGGACCGGCGAGCCGGCCCGGACGAGCGGTACTACGAGGTGGCCGGTGCCGCCGGCGGTGCGGTGGTGGGGGCGCGGGTGGCTTCCTCCCACAACGCCGCCTCCGCTGCCGCGGCCTGCCGTCTGCGCTGCACCAGGGCAGCGGCCGCACCGGCCACCGCGAGCAGCACCAAGATCTTCTTCATCAGCACCATCCAGTCCGAATGCAGCGATCGAGCACTGACCCCGAACCGTACTGCAGACGTCCCTGGCGGGCATCAGCGACCACAACCGTGGGCCTAGGAGGACTTGAACCTCCGACCTCTTCCTTATCAGGGAAGCGCTCTAACCGTCTGAGCTATAGGCCCGCGAACACACCACCGCGACACCGGAATCGGAAAGTATCCGACGGGTGCCGCGGTCATCCAGGCTACCCCACCGGCTCCGGCGTCCCAAACCGCTGAAGATGCCGACAGGACCACCCAGCGGGCGATGAGTTGGTGAGCATTGCTCAGTCGAACACCATGACACCCGAGGCACTCAGACCCGGGCGCCACCAGACCCGATCACACCGCCAGCGGCCACGCCGCGGAAGGAGCCCGTCATGCCGACCATGGTCTTCGTAAACCTGCCCGTGAAGGACCTGGACAAGTCGAAGCAGTTCTTCACCGAGCTCGGCTACACGATCAACCAGCAGTTCACCGACGAGAAGGCGTCGAGCATCGTCATCAGCGACACCATCTACCTGATGCTGCTGGTCGAGCCGTTCTTCAAGACCTTCACCAGGAAGGACATTGCCGACTCCTCGACCAGCACCGAGGCGATCATCGCGCTGTCCGCGGACAGCCGCGAGGCCGTTGACGAGCTGGTCGACAAGGCGATCGCAGCCGGCGCCGGTCCGTCACAGGAGCCGATGGACGAGGGCTTCATGTACAGCCGGAGCTTCGCCGACCCTGACGGGCACCTGTTCGAGGTCATGTGGATGGACCCGGCGGCGGTGCAGCCCACCAGCTGACGGCGCAGCGGCGTGGATCCGGCAACGAGGTGACGTCGTAGTCGGGCGAACAGGACGACCGGCCCGCCGTTGAACCCGCGGACGCCCTGCCCACCGACGAGTAGCGCGGTCGGCGCACCGACCGACATGACGGGCGCCGACCGGTCGGCGCCCGTCATGTCCGGATGGCGTCAGGGCCGGTTGGCACGCGCCCAGGAGATGATCGAGCTGAGGCCCGGTCCACCGCCGTACTCGTTGTCGCCGACGGTGCTGCCGGTCGGCGACTGCACGGCGGTGCTGCCGATCGTGCTGCCGACGCCCACCACCCGCGGCCAAGGTTCGCCCGCCCACCAGCCCCACACCGAGCCACCGGACTGGCCGGGGGTGAACTCGTTGAAGTGACCGAGCACCGAGCCATCGACGCCGTTCACGGTGAAATCCTGCTTGCTCGAGATGGCGGCATCACCCTGGAACGCCGGACGCTCGCCGCTGGCGAGTTCGCCGGGGTAACCGGTGTACTGCCAGAAATCGCCGCCGTTCCAGTCGTCGTCGTAGGTGCGGAAACCGGCGTAGCCGATGCTGTCGCCGATGCGTTGATCCGTCACCAGCACCACGTAGTCCAACGCGGTCTGCGGGTCGGTCAGCGATCCGGGCGCCTGCTCCCACAACACGATCTCCGCGACACCGATCTCGCCCCAGCGCCCGCGGCCGTCGAAGTACGACGGCGTGAAGGAGATCCATCCTGGGTTGCCCCGCCCGTCGGCATTCCAATTCACCACATGGCTGGCGGTGAGAATGTGTCGCGGCCCGATCACCGTCCCAGAGCCCCAGCCACCTGCAGTGCGCACCTTCCCGACAATCCGCCATGGAAAGGTGTTGTCCTGGAACAGGTATCGGTCGTCGGTGTCGAAAATGGTGCCGCCCTTGTCGCGGTCCTCGCCGCGCGTCACCCGCAGCCGATGGGTTCGCGCTGCCTTGGTGGGCAGAAACGTGGTCTCGATGCCGCGGGGACGAACCCCATCCAATTCCCGCACATCGAGGTGCCGGCCGATGGTTTCTGCATTCACTCCAACGGCTTTTGGAGTGGGGAACGGGTGCACCACATCGATCCCGTCGGCATCCAGGTCGGCCCAGACATGGGTGCGGCGGCCGGCACGCTCGACGACTAGTTCGGTGCCCCGGTCGACATTCACACCGAGCAGATCAACACGTACCCGTTCGCGATCCCCCTCGGCGGGGATGCCACCGATCTCAGCGATCGTCTTTCGGTTGAGCGGTTGTTCCACGGTGATCCCCCTCGGTTCGGCCATCCTCTGAAACGGGGAGTCCCCTGGGTGCGTCGGAAATACCTGCGCCGAGCGGACGCCCGCACGGTCCGCCACGACCGGCCGGCTCGCCGTTGATGGTCGGCGAATACTGCGCCGGTCGACCGTCAATTGAACTTGCGACGGTAGAGACGGAGGGCGATGGCGTAGGCGATGACGAGAATCCCGACGATGCAGGCGAGCGCGATCCAGATGTCATTTCCCACGGGTTGACCCGCGAAGAGCGCCCGGATGGTGTTCGCGATGGCGGTGACCGGCTGGTTCTCGGCGAACCAGGCGACCGGTCCGCTCATCGAACTGGTGGGCACGAACGCCGAGCTGATGAACGGCAAGAAGATCAGCGGGTAGCTGAAGGCGCTGGCCCCGTCGACGGTCTTCGCCGACAGCCCCGCGATCACCGCGATCCAGGTCAGCGCCAGGGTGAACAGGACCAGCAGCCCGACCACTGCCATCCAGGCGCCCAGGGAAGCGCCGGTGCGGAATCCGATGAGCACGGCGACGCCGATGACGACCGCGACCGAGACCATATTGGCGGCCAGAGAGGTCAGCACGTGTGCCCAGAGCACGCTGGGCCGGGCGATGGGCATGGACTGGAAGCGCTCGAATATGCCGCCCTGCAGATCGAGGAAGAGGCGGTATGCGGTGTACGCGACGCCCGACGCGATGGTGATCAGCAGGATCCCGGGAAGCATGTAGTCGATGTAGGACTCATCGGTTCCGATGTTGATCGCGCCGCCCAGCACGTAGACGAACAGCAACATCAACGCGATCGGGGTCACCGCCGTGGTGATGATGGTGTCGGGACTGCGGACCACATGGCGCAGCGAACGGCCGGTGAGGGCGCCGGTGTCGCTGAGGACGTGCGTTGTCATCGTGCTTCCTTTCGCGTCGTCACCGTGCCGGGGTCGTCGCCGTCCGTGGCACCGCAGCGACCGTGGTCGCCGACCAGCGCCAGGAAGACGTCCTCGAGGGACGGCTGTTTCACGACGTACTCGACCTTGCCGGGCGGGAGTATCCGCTTCAGTTCGGCCAGCGTGCCGTTCTGGATGATGGTGCCGTTGTGCAGGATCGCGATGCGGTCGGCGAGCTGCTCGGCCTCGTCGAGGTATTGGGTGGTCAACAGCACGGTGGTGCCCGCTTGTGCGAGATCGGAGATGGTGCACCAGACCTCGATGCGCGCCTGCGGATCCAGTCCGGTGGTGGGTTCGTCGAGAAAGAGCACGGGCGGGTTCCCGATCAGGCTCATCGCGATGTCGAGTCGGCGCCGCATGCCTCCCGAGTAGGTCGAGGTCTTCCGGTCGCCCGCGTCGGTCAACGCGAAGCGGGCGAGCAGGTCGTCCGCGATGGCGCCCGGGTTCTTCAGGTGGCGCAGTTTGGCCATCAGTACGAGGTTCTCGCGGCCGGTGAGTATCTCGTCCACCGCGGTGAACTGACCGGTCAGGCTGATCGATTCGCGCACGTCTGCAGGTTCTGTCGCGATGTCGAAACCGTGCACGGCCGCGCCGCCTGCGTCCGCCTTGAGCAGCGTCGACAGGATGCGCACCAGCGTGGTCTTGCCGGCGCCGTTCGAGCCCAGCAGGGCGAAGATGCTGCCCGTCGTGACGTCGAAGTCGACGCCGCGCAAAACCTGCACCTCGCCGAAGGACTTTTCGATGCCTTGCACGTGAATGGACGGTGCCATTGCAGGGTTCGGGAGGGTCATGATCGGTCCGCCCGTTCCGCATCCTCGATGGCCTTGACCAACCGGGCCCGTTCCTTGTCGATCCATTGCCGGCCCGAGTAGGCCTGCGCGAAGGTCTCGGCGAAATCGACCGGATCGTCGCCGACGATCTCCCTGACGGGTGTCCGATCGGCGGCCGCGCGCTCCCAGAGGTCGGCCAGGTCGGTGAACATCTTCAGCACGGTCTCGCCGTCGGTGACGCCGCCGTTATACATGAGGTAGCGGTGCAACGCCTTCGCCGCCGTCCGGTAAGGCTCGGCGAGGGCGTCGATGCGTGCCTTGTCGTGCCGGTACTGCTTCTTCTGCTCCAGGGGCCCGGTCAGGGTCTCGATCCACTTGGCGACCATGTCACTTCTCTCCTTCTGCGGTGCCCTGCGTGCCGGCTTCTTCGGTGTCGGTACGGAGCGTGTCGATCCGGTCCGAGAGGAAGCTCCACGTCTTCCAGAACTCGGCGAGTTGTTCGCGCCCCCGCGAGTTGAGCGAATACACCTTGCGGGACGGTCCCTTTTCCGACGGGACCTTCTCCACGTCGACGAACCCGCGCTGCTCGACACGGATCAGCAGCGCGTAGACGGTCCCTTCGACGAGGTCGGAGAACCCCTGCTGTCGCAACCGCGCGGTGATGTCGTAGCCGTAGGCCGGCCGCGTCGCGAGCACCGCGAGGACGATGCCCTCCAAGGTGCCTTTGAGCATCTCCGTCATCTGATTGCTCACGGTTGTGCTCCCTACTCTATTTCGCTAGGTACTGGTCAACTGTAACGCCGAGTACCAGTACTCGGCAACACTGAATACTCCGTCGCGCGGGTGCCCGACAACTTCGACCCGGTCACACCCGCGGTCACCGTGCGCAAGTACTTCGACACGCCGCGAACTGACTCTCGTTGTCACTGGCAATCGGACATACTCTGGGGCGCACCGGTAATGACCGAATCGTCCGGCAGCGCTGACGCCGGCTCTGCCGAGGAGACCGCCATCAGCCCTTCCTTCTTCGCGCACCCGCACCAGGCCTTCACCGCCGGTTTCTACAAGTCCGATTGGGACTTCGAGGTCCGGATCCTGCTGGGGACGGCCACCCACGGCGGTGCGGAGCCCGGCGAGGTGCTCGCCACGATCGCGGGCATCAGCGACGGCGATCACCAGGAATGGTTCGACGCGTGGGTCGCGCTGGGCCGGCGGGTGGCGGCCGTCGCGAAGAGTTCCGCCGACGCCGGCCACCGGCAGAGCGCGGCCAGCGCCTACCTCCGAGCGGCGAACTACTTCGCCGCCGCGGTCAACGCGGTGGACGGGCTGAAGAGCCAGGACCCGTTGCTGCCGACATTTCGTGAACACCGAGCGGCATGGGACGGCTTCGTCAACAACGCGCCCTACGCCGTCGAGGCCGTCGACATCCCCTACGAGGAAGCAACTCTCCCCGGTTTCTTCTTCTTGCCGCACGGCAGCGCTTCTAGCAGGGCGACACTGATCATGATCAACGGGAGCGACGGCGCGATCAGCAGTCTGTGGGGCAGCGGCGCCGCCGGGGCGCTTCAGCGCGGGTACAACGTGCTGCTGTTCGACGGGCCGGGACAACAGTCCATGTTGTTCGAACGGAATGTGCCCTTCCGCTTCGACTGGGAGGCCGTGACGACACCCGTCGTCGACTTCCTGCTCACCCGCACTGATGTCGATCCCGCCAGGCTCGCGCTCTACGGGATCAGCCAGGCCGGTTACTGGGTACCGCGGTCCTTGGCCTTCGAGCACCGCATTGCCGCGGCCATCGCCGACCCGGGGGTGGTCGACGTGTCGACCTCCTGGACCGCTCACATGCCCAAGAGCATGGTCGATCTCGTTCACGCCGGGGACCGCGAGAAGTTCGACAAGGAGATGGCCTTCGGCATGAAGCTGCCTGGAGCCGCCCGGAACACCTGGTCATTCCGCGCCCGGCCGTACAACCAGACCGGCTACTACGACACGATGGCCGAGGTCCTGAAGTACAACGTGACGGATGTGGCCGCATCGATCACCACCCCGCTGCTGATCACCGATCCGGAGGACGAGCAGTTCTGGCCGGGACAGTCGGAGAGGCTCGCGGCTCTGCTGCCGGGCGAGACGGAACTGGTTCCGTTCACCGCCGCCGAGGGCGCGAACTTCCACTGCCAACCGATGGCGCGGCTGCTGACCGAGCAGCGGATGTTCGACTGGTTGGACAACAAGATCCGCCGCAGCTGACCGCCGGCAGCCCAGGGCTCGGCCGGCCGGACCTGCGGGCACAGTGGAAAGGGTGCTGCGTAATCTCGCCCCCGCCCGCCGCCGTCTCGTTCTCGCGCTCCTTGCCGCACTGCTGGTCGCGGTCGTCGCCGCCGCGGCAGTCGGACTCACGCAACGCGCCGGCAGGTCCGAGACCGCCGCCGTCGACCAGGATCAGCCGGGACCGGTCCTGCTGGTGCCCGGCTACGGCGGGAGCACCGGCACCCTGCGCAGTCTTGCCGGAAAGCTCACGGCTGCGGGCCGGAACGCGACGGTGATCGAGTTGCCCGGTAGCGGGACCGGTGATCTGTCCGCCTCCGCCGAGGTACTGGGCACGCAAGCGCGCGAGGCAATGTCCGCGACGGGCGCCAGAAGTGTTGATGTGGTGGGTTACTCGGCCGGTGGCATCGTCGCCAGGCTGTGGGCCGCGGGCGACGGAGCGGAGGTCACCCGGCGGGTCGTGCTGCTCGGATCGCCCAATCACGGGACGTCGCTGGCGGATCTGGCGGGCAACCTCCCGATCGACGCGTGCCCGACCGCCTGCCGACAGCTGGCCTCGGACAGTGAGGTCCTGCGCCGGCTCAACACCGGCGACGAAACACCGGGAGGGCCGACGTGGGTGTCGATCTGGACCACGCAGGACGAGACCGTCACACCGCCGGACACGGCCCGGCTGGACGGCGCGCTGAACGTACCAATCCAGTCCGTGTGCCCGGATGCGCGGGTCAGCCATGGTGAGCTGCCCCGAACGCCGCTGGTGCAGGAGATGGTGCTGACCGAACTGGGTGCTGGGCCGCCGACGGCGCTGACCGCAGCGGATTGTGCCCGCCTGCAAAACGATTGAAGCGCTGCGGCCCGGCGCGGCCACACGGGCCGGGCCGGCCAGCAGAATTGACTGGACGTTCACCGCCGGATGCGACAACGCTGGCGGTGACACCGAGTCCGAGATCGACGAGGGCCACCATGACGCCAGCCGCCACGCCTCCCACGGCCACCGCGCTGCAAGCCGGACTCACCGAGCCGGATCCCGCGACCCGACTCCAGGCGGCTCTCGCCGCGGGCATGCGGCCGGACCCCGACTTCGTCGACGTGCTCATCCAGCGATGCGGCGTCGAGCCCGACTTCTACGTCCGGGACATGCTGACCTGGGCGCTGACCCGGCATCCGAGGGCGCTGACCGTGCCGCAACTAGTGGACGAACTGGGTCGCGATGCGACGCAGCCGCGCAGCCAGGCCCTGCACACGCTGTCCAAGATCGGCGACCGCGGCGCCTGGCCGGCGGTCACCACAGAGCTCCTCCATGATCACGACGACGAGGTGGCCCGAGCCGCGTGGCGAGCGGCGGTCGTTCTGGTTCCGGATGGCCGAGAGCACGAACTCGCACGCGAATTCACAGCCGAACTCGGACAGGGCGGCCGCGAACGCCAACTGAGCCTGAGCCGCGCGCTGGCCACGCTCGGCGACCCGGCTCGCGGTCCTGTGTCGGATGCGGCGGCCCAGGGTGGCGAGCGGGTACGAGCCCACGCACTGGTGACGGAGCGGTTCCTCGACGACCCGGAGGAGAGCTTCGAATCAGCCGTGCATGAAGCACAGCGCATCATGGCGTTGGCCGGCGCACCCCGGGTGTCCGGAACCGCCCCGGAGTCCTCCACCCCTGATGAGCCCGACGGGAGGTTGACCGGAGGAGAAGGGTCCTCTCGGCGATCAGATCCGACGGCCGGCCGGGAGACCCGGTTGCCCGAGTGACGGGCGGGCCGACTGCCGGGCGTCGGAGTGACGTGGACGAGGCCGCCGCGGAGCCGTTCATCCGACGCGCCTCGAACTCGGCGTCAGGCTTCCCGGCCGTGGCAGAGCCGAGATCCCATCCGGGTCATGCACCGGTGGCAGGCTCGCGTCCGTGCGCCCGGGCGTAGGCGGTGAGAACCTCGGCGGTGCTGCCACGAACGTGAACGAACTCTTCGTCGACCACATGAGCGAAGTCGGCAATGGCAGACGCCAGCATGTCGGCCGCGAGTCGGACCTCGGCAGCGGTCGATGCCGACCCCCGTTCGGCCAGGTCCGCAGCCTGTCCGATGGTGGCCGGCAACGAGGAGGCAGCGTCGGGGTCGCCGAAGTAATAGGTCTCGGCGTACTGCATCAGGTCAACCCGTGCCTGGACTATCGCTGCCGTCAGGTCCAGCAGCAGCGTGCTCCCGGAACCGGATCCGACCATCGAGTCCCGATCGCCGGCCGCCGTGCGACCCAGCAGATCGAGTCGGATCGCCAGCACTCGTCGCCGGCTCAACGCCGGGTACAGCTGCAGACCCCAGGAGACCGCCGCCGTCAGGATGGCAAATCCGATCAACGCCTCCAACGGCGCCACGATTCGCAGCCAGCCGGCGGTGGGCACGATATCGCCGAAGCCCAGGGTTGCCACGGTGACCAGGGAGAGATAGACAGCGTCCAACAGGTCGATTCGCCGGTCCGGCTGCAGTCCGATGCTGAACGAGAAGGACTCCGGGATGTGCGGCCAATACACCAATGCGAACCCGACGACGGTCAGGACGCACCAGGTCAGCACCACCAGCAGCAAGGACAGCGGTCCGGTCAGGGTGCCCGTCCGACTCAACGGCCGACCGGCGCCGGACAACCGCCAGATGCCGGCCATGGCCAGTCGGCTGAGTCGGCCGCTGCCTGCCGGATACCACAGGGTGTGGAAGACGTCCCACAGGACGATGAGGATCAGAACCGCCCCGGCAACAGTCGAGAGAGATGTCATGGGCCAAGTGTGGTGGACCGCCCAGCGGACGATTCCGGGTGTGTCACCGTATTCGGCGGCCTGCGCCGGGACGACTCGAGGGCCTGGTCGGTGGACGGTGTTGATGGCGGGCCGTGCCGGATATCGGCGAGCGCTCCAGCGTGCTGGCCGCGATGTGGCGGTAGTTCGTCCCTACGCGGTGGTGCATCTCATCGCGGTGGTGCATGGTCCGCAATCGCTCGTACAGTCGTTTCGATGGGCGACTCAATGGGCGACTCAATGAGCGATGCCATCGCAGTGGACGGTTACCGGGTGCAAGCACTCTCACCGCGGACGTGGGAGGCGTATGCGGCCCTGGCCGAGCGGCACAACGGCGTGTGGGGTGGCTGCTGGTGTACCTGGTTTCACCTCTACCCGGACCCACCGGAACGCAAGGAGCTCGGCAATCGCGAGTTCAAGCACCAACTCGTCGAGCACCGGCGCACGCACGCGGCGGTGGTCTTCGACGGTGACGAGGCGATCGCCTGGGCGCAGTACGGGCCGGTCGCGGAACTGCCGAACATCCACCACCGCAAGGAGTGGGAACACGGCCTGGTCGCGCGGCCGGACTTCCGGATCACCTGCCTGTTCGTGGACCGTCGGTACCGGCGAAAAGGCATGGCAGCCATCGCCGTTCGTGGAGCGCTGGCACTGATCGCCGAGGCCGGCGGCGGCCTGGTGGAGTCGTACCCGCACGACCTGCCGCCCGCCAAGAAGACGTCGTCGTCGTTCCTCTACAACGCCACCCGCACGATGTACGAGCAGCTGGGATTCCAGTACCAGCGGCCCAAGGGCAAGGGGAATTGTGTGATGACATTCCTCGTCACCAGCTAGTGGATGCGCCGGCTTCGTCGATTCCCCGTCGAGACATTCCATCTGTCATGGGATTTCGAGGTCGTGATCCGCCGTCACGACTTCGCCGAACTGCCGTTCGGTCGCCTGCATCCGGTGAGGGGATGGCCACCGGCCGGATGCGCATCGAGGGCTCGACCAAGCGGGCCATCAAGCTCGACCGGCTCCTGCAGGCGTGATGCCCGTCAGCGCCGACCGGCGGCGGCCGGCAGTCCCCGCTCCGCGGCATACGAGTCGAGCCGGTCGGCCAACTCGCGCGGGCGGCTCAGTGCCGGGGTGTGCCCGCCGTCGATCTCGTCCGGGACGATGCCCAGCCGCTCCCGCGCGACCCGGCGAAGGTAGGCGACCGGGAACAACCTGTCGTCCCGGCAGATCAGCACCCGGGTCGGGACATCCGGCCAGGCGGACAGCGGCCACGGTTCGCTCATGGCTGCTTCGCTCTGCTGCCGTCCGCGGCTCAGCGCTGCGGCTGCAAGCTCCGGCGACACATCCTGATAGAACAGGGCTATCGGGTCGTCGTAGGAGCCGCGCTGCTCGTCGCCGTACCGCGTGTCGACCCAGTAATCGGCGGGCGGCTCGCCCGGCGCCGGGATGATCGGCGCGATCAGGACGAGCAGTTTCACCGGCACCCGGCCGCAGAGCAGCGGCGCGGTCAGCCCGCCGGCGGACTGGGCGACCACCACCAGGTCGGTCCGGTCGCCGACGGCGCCGACCACGACGTCCGCGTACTGGGGCGGCCCGGCGGCGTGGTCGTCGCAGGGCAGGTCCGGGGCGACCGTCTGGTGACCCCTTGCCCGCAGCTCGGTTTCGACCAGGTGCCAGTACCAGCCGACGTCGCCGGCGCCGTGGATCAGGACGAATGTCGCCACCTTGGCTCCTTCCCGGTTGCCGCCACGGTTGGACCGCTCGGCCGCGCGATTCTCACCGGTCTGTTGGTCGCCACCCACCGTACGGTCAGCTGGTGACGTCCTTGGTGGTGAAGTTCGCCCAGGCGCCGAGCAGCAACACGCCGACGTAGATCCCTTGCAGCGCAAGCCCGCGGACGACGTCGCGCCACAGGATGGGGTCGCGGAAGAAGTCCACGAACGCGAGCCAGTACCGGGTCGGCAGGTACGGCGCGATCGGGGACGCCGCGTCCAGGGTGAACAGCAGGGATGACGCCACCAGAATCGCCAGCGCACCCAGGGTCGCGGCCAGCGGTGAGTCGGTGAATGTCGAGAAGAACAACCCGAACGCCGCGACCCCGCACATCGAGACGGTGACGTACCCGATCGCGAGGACGGTGCGGACCGTCAGTTCCTGCGCCGTCAGCGTCGTCCCGGACATCGACGTCCCGGCCAGCGGCTGCGTCTCGAACAGGGTCACTCCGAGCAGGTAGCCGACGACGGCGACGATCAGCACCGTGACCAAGGCGAACGCCAGCACCGACACCAATTTCGCCACCAGCAGTCTCGTCCTGCCCGCGGGGCGGGCCAGCAGGTACCGAAGCGTCCCGGCCTGCGCCTCGCCGGCCACGGAGTCACCCGCGACGACGGCGACGGCTATCGGCAGGAACAGCGGAAGCACGATGGCCAGCGCGGCCAGCGGGAACAGCGCCCCGTTGGTCAGCACCGCGGACAGGAACGCCGGGCCCCGACCGGGGCGGGGTGCCAGGTCGGTGACGGCCAACAGCACCGCGACGACGACCGGCAACGCGTTGAGGACGCCGATCGTCGCCCAGGTGCGGGGCCGGCGGAACAGCTTGCGGAGCTCGACGGCGATCACGAGGCGTCCACCCGGTCGGGGGTGGCGCTCGCCGCTGCCAGCACGACCTCCTCCAGCGTGGGGCGTTCCAGCGCCAATCCGGTGACGGGCACCCCGGCGGCGACCAATCGCGCGTTGACCTCCGCCGGGTCGGTGCCGCGGACGACGACCCGCTCGCCCACCGCGGAGCTGACCCGGCCGTCCAACGTCGCCTTCACCGCTGCCGGGTCCGGCGTGGTCACCACGGTGCAGCCGGTCGGCGCCGTGAGCACCGCCAACTGCTCCTGCAGCACCAGCCGGCCCCGGTCGAGAACACCGACCCGGGTGGCCATCTGCTCGACCTCGGCCAGCAGGTGGCTGGACAGGAACACCGTGGTGCCGGCGTCGTGCAAATCCAGCAGCAGCGTGCGAATCTCGGCGATGCCCTGCGGATCCAGGCCGTTGGTCGGCTCGTCCAGGATCAGCAGCTCCGGCCGGCGGAGCAACGCAGCGGCCAGCCCGAGCCGTTGCCGCATCCCCAGCGAGTACGCCCGCACCGGCCGGCGCCCAACCCCGGCAAGCCCGACCTGTTCCAGCACCCGGTCGATCCGGCGACGTCTGGTGCGCCGGTCCCCACCGGGTCCGGACGCATCGAGCAGGGACAGGTTCTCCCGACCGGACAGGTGACCGTACGCCGCGGGGCCCTCGACCAACGCGCCGACCCTGGGCAGCACCCGCTTCCCCGCTCGCGGCATTCGATCGCCGAGCAGATGCACCTCGCCGCCGGTGGGCAGCACCAGGCCGAGGAGCATGCGCACGGTGGTGGTCTTGCCGGAACCGTTCGCGCCGAGGAACCCGTAGACGTCACCGGCCCGCACCTCGAGGTCGATCCCGTCGACGGCGCGCACCTTCCCGTACCGCTTGGTCAGGGCCCGGGTCGCGATGACCGTCGTCATGACTCTCCGTCCCGTTGCGCCAGCTCGCGCGCCGCCTGCGCGAGCGCATCGAGGGTCACCGTGCCGGTGATCACCGATGACGACCGACCGGGGCTTCCGGCCAGCAGGATGCCCAGCGGACCGGCGGTCACCCGGATGCCCAGCTCGTCGCTGATTGCGTTCGGGTCCTGCGCGGCGGCCCTGCGCAGGTCACTCGCCACCCCGTACGGCAGCGGAACCACCGCCAACAGCGTCACACCCCTGCCGTACAGCCCCACCGCGTCCGGCGAGCCGGTGATACTGCGACGCGGCAGGCCGGCCAGGCTGTCGGGCAACGGCACCGGTGACAGCCGGCGGGCGGCGTTCCGCAGGACGCCAAGGTTGTCGCCGACCTCGATGTCCGCGCCGGCCGGTGGGGTGATCGACACCAGCTCGGCCGGCGGCGGGGTGAAATCGATGTCCAGGTAACGGGTGTCGAGGGCAGGGTTGGACGCGCCCTTGCCGAACACCAGCACCTGCAACGGCAGCCCGGTGTCCGGTTCGACGAAGATGTCGACCCGGTCGATCGACGCGCCTGGGTCCGACGGCACCAGCCGCAGACCCAGCGCGCTGCGGCCGGCGACGCGTCCCGCGCCGATCCGGGACAGCTCATCGGGCTCGGCCTCGGCCAGCAACCGCCGGGCCAGCGGACCGGGCAGCAGGTCCGGCGCGGCGGGCACCGTCAGCGGCGCTGCCCGGGTCCGGGTGATCCGGTCGGCCTCGTACTCCCACCGCCACGACCCGGACGCGTCGGTGTAGACATCGGTCTCGCCGACCGGCGTGACGACGTCCACCCGGTGCGCCGTCGGCCCGCGCCACCAGACCCGCATCGCGGTGCGGTCACTGAACAGATCGGCGAGGTCGCTGAGCTGGTCGGTCACCGGGAACGACAGGCCACCGGCGGATTCGGCGTACCCGGAGAACGGGATGTCGGCGCCGGCCAGGGCGGCGGCGCGGAGATCGGCTGCGGAACGGTCCTCGTCCGCCGCGGGCCATCCCGCAACGACCACGGGCAGCGCTGCGAGCAGCACCACCACCACGCCCACGAGGGCCCACCGTCGCGCGGCACCGTTCCCTCGGGCCATGCGATCCACGGTACGGACGGGCACCGGACCCCGTGTGCGGAGTCGCACTCCCGATCGAGTGCGGAACAATGCGAGTTCATCGACACCGCTGCGGGAACATTGCTGCCGTGAGCAAGACCGACGTCCGGCTGGTCGGGTACGACCACGCCGACGCGCAGCTGCTGATCGGCCAGGTGCAGCAGGAGTACGTCGTGCGTTACGGCGGGCCGGACGGGTCGCCCGTGGAGCTCGACGAGTTCACTCCCCCACACGGTCATTTCGTGGTCAGATACGTCGGCGGCCGACCGGTGGCCATGGGCGGTTGGCGGTTCAGCGACGTGATCCGGGTCCAGTTGGGGCTCGACGACCGCGTCGTCGAGCTGAAGCGGATGTACGTCGTGCCGGAGAGCCGCGGCCGCGGGCACGCCCGCCAGGTGCTGAACCACCTGGAGCGCAGCGCGGCCACCGCCGGAGCCGGTTGGATGGTGCTGGAGACCGGTAGCGCCCAACCGGAAGCCGTTGCCCTGTACCGGTCCGCCGGGTACGGGGACGTCCGCCCCTTCGGCCATTACGCCGACAGCCCGTCGTCGATCCACCTCGGCAAGCGGCTCACGCCCGGCAGCTGACGCCCGGGCCTGAGCAACCGAGCAACATCCGCCGTCACCGAGCAACGGCCCTGGACGGTGCGCCGTGACGGGAGCCGTTTCACTGTTGGTGTTGCGTCAACCTGTGGCGGCCCGACCGGCGCGGTGCCCTCACTCTCGACGCCGACGCCCCGCTCACGCTGTAGCACGAGCACCCCGTGGGCAGCACGAGCAACCGCCGCCCGCGCGACAGCACGGTCAACCCGTGGGCAGCACGAGCAACCGCCGCCCGCACGACACGCCCGCTGCCCGCGCGGCGCCCGGACCGTCCCCGCGTCACCCACGAACGCCGATGGCCGCCCCACCGGGACGGCCTCTGCGCAGGACAGGAACGGCTAGTCGCGCTCGCCCAGCGTGAGCTCCACCCCGCCCGACATGGCGGCTGCGGCGTTGTAGATGAACGCGGCGACGGTGGCCAGCAGGGTGAACAGCACGATGTTGATGGCCCCGACGACGGCCGTCACGGTGAACACCCGTCCGGCCGTGATCAGGTCGGTCTGGCCGGCAGCCGCCTGATCCGGTGACGAGGTCAGCGTCGAGAAGGTGTCGTTGATCCTCGACCAGACGTCCATCGCGCCCAGCGTGTAGTAGAGAAGGCCGACGGCGATCAGCCAGACGAAGAACATCACGATCGACACGACGAGGCTGATCTTCAGCACCGTCCACGGATCCACCCGCTTGAGCTGCAGCGACGCGAGCCGCGGGGGCCGGCGGGGCGCCTTCGCGCGGCGAGCGTTCTCCGAGCCGACGCGCGGCGGTGGCACGGCGGGGGCACCCGGCCGCGGCGACGGCGGGCCCACGTGCTGGGACGGGGCCAGCGAACCGTCACCGCTCCGCGATGAGTCCGCCGCGGAGGCGGTCGACGAGCCAGGGCCCGAGGTGGCCGTCACGATGAGCGCCCTCCGTTGTCACGTCCACCGGCCGGGCCGGAAGCACCCCCGTCGGATCCTGGTCCACGGTGGGACCCGGTGCCACCGTTGGACGAGGCCGTCCCCGGCGCGCCGGAGCCGGCACCGAGCACCGCATCCTCGACCTGGTCGGCGGCGGCGTTCCGCGCGGTCGCCACCAGGCTGTCGCCCTCGGACAAGTTCATCAGCCGCACTCCCATGGTTTGGCGCTTGGCCTTGCGGACTTCCTTGGCCAGGGTCCGGATGACCCCGCCACTGGAGGTGATGGCATACACCTCGGTGTCCAGTTCGACCATCAGTGCGCCCACGAGTTTGCCACGCCTGCGGTCGTACTGAAGCGTCAGCACGCCCTTGCCGCCGCGACCCTGCACCGGGTACTCGGCGATGTCCGTCCGTTTGGCGTAGCCGCGCTCGGTGGCGACCAGCACCTGCGCCCCCTCCTGCACGACGTCCATCGACAGCAGCTCGTCGCCGGCGTTGAACCGCATCCCGAGCACCCCGGAGGTGGCCCGGCCCATCGGCCGCAGCGCTTCGTCGCTGGCGTGGAAACGGATCGACTGACCCTCCGCGGAGATGAGCAGAAGGTCCTCCGTGGACCCACACAGCACGGCGCCGACCAGCTCGTCGTCCTCGCGCAGGTTGATCGCGACGATGCCGCCGGACCGGTTGGAGTCGAACGAGGTGAGTTCGCTCTTCTTGACCAGCCCGCCCTTGGTGGCCAGCACCAGGTAGGGGGCGACGTTGTAGTCCCGGATCTGGATGACCTGGGCGATCCGCTCGTCGGGCTGGAACGCCAGCAGGTTCGCCACGTGCTGGCCGCGGGCGGTGCGGTTGGCCTCCGGCAGCTCGTACGCCTTCGCCCGGTAGACCCGGCCCTTGTTGGTGAAGAACAGGATCCAGTCGTGCGTGGAAGCGACGAAGAAGTGCGCGACGATGTCGTCGGCCTTGAGCGTCGCGCCCATCACCCCCTTGCCGCCGCGGCGCTGCGCCCGGTAGAGGTCGGTCTTGGTGCGCTTGGCGTAGCCGGTGCGGGTGATGGTGACGACCACGTCCTCGACGGCGATCAGGTCCTCCATCGACACATCGCCGTCGTAGGGCACCAGCCGGGTGCGGCGGTCGTCGCCGTACTTGTCCACCGCCTCGGTGAGCTCGTCGCGGATGATCGCCCGCTGCCGCCCGGGCTTGTCCAGGATGTCGCGCAGATCGGCGATCAGCCGCTCGATCGCGGCCAGATCGTCGACGATCTTCTGCCGTTCGAGAGCGGCGAGCCGGCGCAGCTGCATGTCCAGGATCGCGACGGCCTGCACCTCGTCGACGTCCAGCAACTCCATCAGGCCGGCCTTGGACTCCTCCGCCGACGGGGATCGCCGGATCAGCGCGATGACCTCGTCGAGCATGTCCAGCGCCTTGACCAGGCCGCGCAGGATATGGGCCCGCTTCTCCGCCTCGTCGAGCCGGTACTGGGTGCGCCGGACGATCACGTCGACCTGGTGTGCGACGTAATAGCTGATCATCTGGTCCAGCCGCAGGGTGCGCGGCACCCCGTCGACGATGGACAGCATGTTGGCGCCGAACGACGTCTGCAACGACGTGTGCTTGAACAGGTTCGCGAGCACGACCTTGGCGACGGCATCCCGCTTGATGGTGATGACGATCCGCATCCCGATCCGGTCGGAAGACTCGTCGGCGATGTCGGCAATGCCGGCCAGTCGACCGTCCTTGTGCAGCTGGGCGATCGCCTCCACCAGGTTGTCCGGGTTGACCTGGTACGGCAGCTCGGTGACGACCAGGATGGTGCGGCCCTTGGCGTCCTCCTCGATCTCCACCACCGCGCGCATCCGGATCGATCCGCGGCCGGTGCGGTAGGCGTCACGGATGCCGTCGGTGCCGACGATCAGCGCCCCGGTCGGAAAGTCCGGGCCCTTCACCCGCTCCATGGCGGCGTCCAGCAGCTCCTCGGCGGAGGCGTCCGGGTGGTCCAGCGACCAGACGACCGCGGCCGCGACCTCGCGCAGGTTGTGCGGTGGGATGTTCGTCGCCATGCCGACCGCGATGCCGGACGAGCCATTGACCAGCAGGTTGGGGATCCGCGCCGGCAGCACCGTCGGCTCGGTGGTCTTGTTGTCGTAGTTCGGTATGCGGTCGACGGTGTTCTCGTCGATCCCGGACAGCATCAGCATCGCCAGCGGCGTCAACCGGCACTCGGTGTACCGCATGGCGGCGGGCGGGTCGTTGCCCATGGAGCCGAAGTTCCCCTGGCCGTCGATCATCGGATAGCGCAGCGACCACGGCTGCGCCATCCGGACGACGGTGTCGTAGATCGACGAGTCGCCGTGCGGGTGGTAATTGCCCATCACGTCGCCCACGACCCGGGACGACTTCACCGTGCTGCGGTCCGGCCGGAAACCGGAGTCGTACATCCCGTACAGCACCCGGCGGTGCACCGGCTTGAGGCCGTCCCGCACGTCCGGCAGCGCCCGGCTGACGATGACGCTCATCGCGTAGTCGATGAACGAACGCTGCATTTCGTGCTGGATGTCGACCGGTTCGGTGCGGTCGTGTTCCGGAGTGGTGGGACCTGTCACGGCTGAGAACCTTCCATGTCACATTTCGATCACGCTGGATGCTGATGACTGCCGTGCAGCAGCGAATGCGCCGACTCGTTTTTTCGTGGATCCTGGCGGGCGGCTGTCATTTACCGGCACCGACCGGCCATTCCGTCGGCGATGACGTCGTCGCAGGTCACGGGCCACGCAACTATCCACATGTGGACAGTTACTGTGTATAGCCGTCGTTTAGGCCGTTCGATCTGGGACCGTCACCGGAGAATGTGACCCACATCGCAATCCTCACTCCCTGCAGATCCTGCGTCGTCACCATTCACCCGTTCCGGACGGACCGCCGCGCCGCCGCCCGCGCCGGACGACGTCGCGCGGCGGCAGATGGCGTCAGAAATCAAGGAACCGAACGTCTTTCGCGTTGCGGGTGATGAACGCCCGGCGCGCCTCCACGTCCTCACCCATCAGGACGGAGAACAGGTCGTCGGCCTGCGCCGCGTCCTCCAGAGTGACCTGCAGCAGCAGCCGGTGAGCCGGGTCCATGGTGGTCTCCCACAGCTCCTTGGCATTCATCTCGCCGAGCCCCTTGTAGCGCTGGATGCCCTCGTCCTTGACCAGCCTGCGCCCGGCCTCCTCGCCGGCGGCGATCAATCCCTGGAGTTCCCGGTCGGTGTACGCGAATTCCTGCGCTCCCTTGGTCCACTTCAGCTTGTACAGCGGCGGTTGCGCCAGGTAGACGTGACCGGCCTCGACCAGTGGCCGCATGAACCGGAACAGCAACGTGAGCAGCAAGGTGCGGATGTGCTGGCCGTCGACGTCGGCATCGGCCATCAGCACGATCTTGTGATAGCGCAGCTTGGACAGGTCGAACTCGTCGTGGATGCCGGTGCCGAGCGCGGTGATCAGCGACTGCACCTCGGTGTTGCGCAGCACCCGGTCGATCCGGGCCTTCTCGACGTTGATGATCTTGCCGCGGATCGGCAGGATCGCCTGGAACATCGAGTCCCGCCCCGACTTGGCGCTGCCGCCGGCGGAATCGCCCTCGACGATGTACAGCTCGGAGCGGGCCGGGTCGGTGGACCGGCAGTCGGCGAGCTTGCCGGGCAGGCCCCCGATCTCCAGGGCGCCCTTGCGGCGGACCAGGTCGCGGGCCTTGCGGGCGGCCGCCCGTGCCTGGGAGGACGACACCGCCTTGCTGATGATCGTCTTGGCCTCGGTGGGGTTGCGCTCGAACCAGTCGGCGATCCAGTCGTTCCCGGCCTTCTGCACGAACGACTTGGCCTCGGTGTTGCCTAGCTTGCCCTTGGTCTGACCCTCGAACTGCGGCTCGCGGAGCCGGATCGAGATGATCGCTGCCAGGCCCTCGCGGACGTCCTCGCCGGTCAGCGACGGGTCGTTGTCCTTGAGCAGCTTCTTCTCCCGTGCGTACTTGTTCACCACGGTGGTCAGCGAGGCACGGAAACCCTCCTCGTGGGTGCCGCCCTCGTGGGTGTTGATGGTGTTCGCGAAGGAATGGACCGACTCGTTGTAGGAGGAGTTCCACTGCATCGCCACCTCCACCTCCATCGTGTCGCCCTTCACCTCGAATCCCACGATCGACGGGTGAATGGAGTCCTTGGTGGCGTTGAGGTGCTTGATGTAATCCACCAGGCCGCCCGGGTAATGGAAGGTCCGGGTCAACGGCTTCCACGCCTTCTCCTCCGGCACCTGCGCCGGCAGCGGAGCGGCGGCAGCGCCGCTCTCGGCGAACTCCACCAGTTCGCCGGCCCGCCGCTCGTCGCGCAGGTTGATGGTCAGTCCCTTGTTGAGGAACGCCATTTCCTGCAACCGACGGGAGACCGTCTCGACGTTGTAGTCGGTGGTCTCGAAGATGTCGCCGTCGGCCCAGAAGGTGATGACGGTCCCGGTCCTGTCGCTCGGCCCCAGGTCGTGCAACGGGCCGGGCTTGGCGTACTCGTACGTCTGCTGATATCCGCGGCCATCGCGATGGATCTCCACCTCGAGCCGGCGGGACAGCGCGTTCACCACGGAGATGCCGACGCCGTGCAGGCCGCCGGACACCGCGTAGGAGTCGGAGTCGAACTTGCCGCCGGCGTGCAGGATCGTCATGACGACCTCGACGGTGGGCCGCTTCTCCTTGGGGTGCATCTCGGTGGGGATGCCGCGACCGTTGTCGTCGACGGTGACGCCGCCGTCGGCCCGCAGCGTCACGCTCACCGTGTCCGCGAAACCCGCCATCGCCTCGTCGACGGAGTTGTCCACCACCTCCCACACCAGGTGGTGCAGGCCGCGCTCACCGGTGGAGCCGATGTACATGCTGGGGCGCTTGCGGACCGCGTCCAGGCCCTCCAGCACGGTGATCGAGGATGCCCCGTAGTCATTCTTCTTTGTCGTCACGGATCTGCTCGTCACTCCTGTGCTCGCTGCTCGGCCCGGCCGCCGGAGGTGGGCCCGCACCGCCGCCCGGGAATCCGGGGAAGGCAGATCGGTCGGCCCGCGAAGCGATCGGGGGGCACGCACGCGCCAGACCGGAAGCCACCACCGGCTGTTCCGGTGGTCGGCCGGATCGGATCGGCGGTTCGGTTGACGACCCGCTCGATCCGCCAGCAGAGCTCTCAGGGCCCATTGCGGACGAAACCTTCCCGAGTCTACCGGTTCGCGCGCGCATAAGAGGCCAAATGAGGGCCCTGGGGATGCCGTGGCGCGTTCAGCCGACCAGTCCGATAGTGATGGGCCGCGTGTCCCGCACCGAGGGGCTTTCTCCGGGCGATCAGCGGCCCGCCGCGGTGATCCGTGACCAGTGCCCGCAAGTGCTGCCCGGCGGATGTATCGGGCCGCCGTCCGGCCGGCTCTCGATCGGGGGCGCGCAGCGGACCGGCTGCACCGACATCGCCACCGACCGTTGCCGCGGGCGTGGCAGTCGGGTGAATCACGTCGACCAACCGGGGCGCCTCCGTGTCGGAGCGCTGACCTGCGGGTAGAGACAGGGGGCTGCATCCCGCCGGCAGCACAGCGCCGGACCGGTGAGAGCACCACTGTTGAAAAGGATGTCGCCGAAGATGACCAGTCTGCACCCCACCGCAGCAGCCGGCCTGACGACCGCCAGTCACCCGTACGCGATCTTCGATGCCGCCGTCCGGCACGCGCTGATCCGGGACATGCACCGGCTGGTCGACGTGCTCGACGAGCCGATCACCGATGTCCGGCGGGCCGCGCTGGCCCAGCACATCGGGTACCTGCTCGACCAACTGCAGTCCCACCACCGGGTCCAGGACGAGGTGATCTGGCCGCGGGTGGCCACCGATCGCGCCGACCTCGCCGAGTTCGCCGACCGGGTCCGGCTGTCCCACGCCGAACCGGTGCAGCCGGGACGCGAGTTGCGCCGGGCCACGCAGAGCTGGTCGTCCGTGCCTGCACTGCGCCCGCAGGTGCTGCAGGCCGCGACCGCGATGCGTGAGGTGATCGGGCCGGTTCTCGCCGCGGACGCCACCTCGGTGCCGGTCGCGTGCGACGTCCTGCCGGACCACGAGTGGGCGGAGATCAGCCGGTGGCCGGCGCCCGCCGGCGGGCCGACCGCGCGGGCGCGCCGGCTGTTCTGGCTGCTGGACGACGCCGAACCACAGTTGGCCAACCTGGTGCTGGCCCGCACCCCGCGAGCCGTGCTGTGGGTGCTGCGGAACGGGTTCAGCGGCGGCTACAACCGCTCCGCCTACCTGATGTGGGTGGGCGGCGGCACCGGGGCGGCGGTCTGACCCGCCTCGCACCCTGGCGGCCGCCTCGCACCCTGGCGGCCGGCTCGGGCTCCCGGGCGTCGATCCGGGTGCCGGCTCAGCCGTAGGTGTCCCGCGGGCCACGCCCGGAGACGTGCCGGGATCCGAACTTCCAGGACGGCGCCGACGGTCCCCTGGCCTTGATCCTGACGACGGTCCGGTCGCCCACCTCGGCATTGATCCGCCGCAGCAACTGCGGGGCCAGCATCCGGATCTGCGTCGCCCATGCCGTCGACTCCGCCTCGACGGCGAGCTCGCCGTCGGTGAGCGTCACCGGGCTGCAGTGGTCGGCGATCTCCGCGCCGACGATCTCTCCCCAGCGGGCGAACAGCGTCGCCTTCTTCAGCTCCGCCGCCGTACCCGCGGTGCTCACCCAGGCCCGCAGGGTCGCGGCCAACGGCTGCGGGTCCCGGTAGTCGGGACCGGACCCCGACCAGCGGGAACGGCGCAGCCTGGCCGCGCCGCCGCGTTGGGTGATCGGCGTCCGGCCCGCCGCCTTCCGCCGGGCCGCGGCGCTCGCCCGGGCACCCGCCAGCGCCTCCCGCGCCAGATCGGCTCCACGCCGCTCCGCACCACCCGGGCGGGTGTCGGGCGGCGGCTCAGCGTCACCGGCAGGGCCACCCTGCGGTGAACTTCCGGTCATCGCGTCACACCGCCCGGTTCGAAGTTCGCGTCTCGTTGCCGCCCCCGGTCGGGCACCGGACACTGAGCGCGGGACGGACGGGCGGCACCGTGAGCGGGGGTCTTGGCGTGGGCATCGTCATCGGCTTCATTCCGTGGATCGTCTACTGGATCCTGGTCGGGAACATTCCGTTCACCACCGCCGTGACGGTGGCGTTCGCGGTGACCTTACTGATCCAGATCGCGCTGCGGATCCGCAAGCAGCCGATGCGCACCCTCGACGTCGGCAACCTCATCGTCTTCGCGCTGCTGATGATCGCCGCCTACGTGGTGCCGGACGACGTGCTCGAACGCTGGCTGCAACCGCTGAGCAGCTTCGGCCTGCTGCTGATCGCGCTGGTCGGCGTGTTGATCGGCAAGCCGTTCGTGCGCGAGTACGCCGAGTCGTCGGTCGACGCGGCAACCGCCAGGACGCAGGGCTTCCGCACCATCACCAACGCCATGACCTGGATGTGGGTGGGTGCGTTCGCGGTGATGTTCGCATCAGCGATGATCCCGCCGATCGTCGACGGCAACGCCACCATCCGGGACATGGACGACCCCCTGTCCATCGTCTGCTACTGGGTCGTCCCGTACACCGTGCTGGGGCTGGCCGGCGCGGTGTCCGCCGTGTTCCCGCCGTGGTTCGACAAGAAATCCGCCGAGGTCGACCACCGCAGCGCACAGGAGGCGCCGGCCGTCGCGCACCAACCACCGCCGGTCGCCGACCTGGACGGCCTCACCATCGGCGCACCCGCGGACAGTCGGTTCGACGAACCCTTCGCGGTGACGGTGGCCGGCAGCAGGCCCGGCTCACAGGTGCAGGTGACGACCACCGGGACCGATCTGTTCGGCCGCACCTGGCGCTCGCAGGCGGTGTTCACCGTCCCGGCCGACGGCGTACTGGACGTGACATCGTCTGCGCCACAGCGGATTGCCGGGCAGGTCCCGGACTGGACGACCACCGACGGCAGCGCACCGATCTGGGCGATGCGGTTCGCCGACGCGGGTTCCACGCCGCAAATATTCCTGCCGCCCGCCGAGCCGTGGCAGCTGACGATCGAAGCCACCGAGGTGCGGGCCGGAGCCGGGCCAGGTTCCGCACCGGACATCGCCGGACGGGAGGTCGCCGGGCGGCGGACGGTGCTGCGCCGGACCGGTGCCGCCGATCTGCGGTACGAACCGATCGAGATCGGCGGCCGACCGGGCATGCTGCTCCTGCCCGGGGGAGATCGGCCGGACTCCGGCTGGCCGGCGGTGGCGTGCTTCGGGGGATCGGAGGGCGGCTTCGAGTCGCAGCTGTCGAACGCGGCGGTCCTCGCCTCGCACGGCTTCGCGGTACTCGCGCAGGCGTGGATCTGCGAGGCCGACGCCGGTGAATCGGTCTGCGAGGTGCCGCTGGAGCGGTTCGGTGCGGCGCTGACCACGCTCGCGCAGCATGACGGCGTCGACGGCACGCGGCTCGGTGCGATGGCGCTCTCCCGGGGCGCCGAGGGATTGCTGGCCGCGGTGTCCCGCGGCCTCGCGCCGACGCTGACCGGTCTCGTGCTGATCAGCCCGAGCAGCGTCACCTGGCAGGCGCTCGGCGACGGCGGCGAGGTCCCCGACACCTCATCGTGGACGGCCGGCGGCTCACCATTGCCGTGGATGCCGTTGTCGAGCGGGGTGCTGATGCGGCAGATCGTCCGCAACGCCTGGACCGTCGGCCGGGACGTCTCCCGTCGGCGGCCCAGCCTGCTGCGGCTGCGCGCGGCCTACGAGACATCGCTCGTCCAGGCGGGACTGCTGGACAAGCACGGTGCGCCGGTCGATCCCGCCGCGGGCAACGGGGTGGCCGGTGCCCACCCGGCGGTGATCGACGTCGCCGCCGTGCGATCGCCGCTGCTGCTGATCGCGGGGCGGGCCGACGCGCTGTGGCCCGGCGAGCCGATGGCCCGGATGATCGCCGCCCAGCGCCGGGCGGCCGGCGTCGACCACCATGACGGCCTGGACATCTGTGCCGACGCGGGGCATCTCATCCGGCTCGGGGTGCTGCCGACCGACGCGCCGTGGACCAACGGCATCGCCTTCGGCGGCACCAGGGAGGGGCTGGCGCACGCTCAGGCCGGCGCCACCGCCCGCGTGGTGCAGTTCCTCGGCGCCGGGGTGGTCACCCCGGCCTGATGCCTTCCGGGTGCACCGACATCCGGCGGCCGCCGAGGGCCGGCGGCACGTCGGCGTCCACGGCGGCGGTGATCAGCACCTGGTCGGCGTCGGCGATCAGCCCGGCCAGCCGCTCCCGCCGGGTGACGTCCAGCTCGGCGAACACGTCGTCGAGGACGAGCACCGGATCCACCCCGTCCGAGCGCAGCAGGGCGAACGCGCCCAACCGCAATGCCAACGCGAACGACCACGATTCCCCGTGCGAGGCATACCCTTTCGCCGGCCCACCGCCGAGGCTGAGGTCCAGATCGTCGCGGTGCGGACCGATCAGCGAGATCCCGCGGTCCAGCTCGTTCGGCCGGACCCCGGCCAGCGCCTCCAGCATCGAGGCCCGCAGTGTCTGCACCTCGGGCACTGTCGCCGGATCGGGTCGGTCGGCCGATGGGGCGTCATCGGCCACATCGTCGGTGGTCGCGGCGGTCCCGGTGTCCCCGGCGGTGTCGGTGTCCCCGGCGGTCAGGGGTGGGACGAGTGACGGCACAGTTGACCGGTACACCAGGTCGACCACCTGATCACTGCCGGCGACGTCGGCGTAGGCGGCCTGCACGTGCGGCCGCAGCTGCGCGACCAGGGCGAGCCGTGCCTGAACCAGTTCGCCGCCGACCGCGGCCAGGTGCTCGTCCCAGACGTCCAGTGTCGCGAGGTTCCCGCCGGACCGGCGGGCCGCGCCCGCGGTCTTCAGCAGGGCGTTGCGCTGCTTGAGCACCCGGTCGTAATCGGCCCGCACCCCCGCCAGCCGGGGGGCACGCATGATCAGCACCTCGTCGAGGAACTTGCGCCGTTCGGTGGGATCGCCGCGGACCAGCGCGAGGTCCTCCGGAGCGAACAGCACCGTCCGCAGCACCCCGAGGATGTCCCGCGCCCGGATCAGCGGCGCCCGGTTGATCCGCGCCCGGTTCGCGCGGCCGGCGGTGATCTCGACCTCCAGCAGCAGCTCGCGGTCCTGCGACACCACCGCCGCCCGGACCACCGCCCGCTCACTGCCCCGCCGGATCAGCGGGGCGTCGCCCGCCACCCGGTGCGAGGACAGCGTGGCGAGGTAACCGAGCGCCTCGACGACGTTGGTCTTCCCGGTGCCGTTGCGGCCGATCAGCACGTTGATGCCGGGCTGTAGCGGCACCTCGGCCGTGGACCAGGACCGGTAATCGGTCAGCGACAGGTGCCGCGCGAACACCCGCCCCGCTCCTCGCTGCTGTCGTTGAACTCTCGGCGCCGAACTGTGGTGAACAGTCCCGCCAGCGTGTTGATCATGGCAAAACTCACGCGAATGCCCTCTGACACGCCGCATTGGCTGCGAGTTCTGCCATGATCAACAGCGGGACCGACGCGACGCGACGCGGGCCGGGTCAGCTGACCGGAATGTTCCCGGTGGTGCCTTCCTTGCCGACCGCATGGCCGCCGAACTGGTTGCGCAGCGCCGCGACGACCTTCATCGCCGGCGACTCGTCCTGCCGGGAGGCGAACCGGGCGTACAGCGCGGAGGTGATCACCGGCATCGGGACGGCGTTATCGATGGCCGCCTCGATCGTCCACCGACCCTCCCCCGAGTCCTGCGCGTAGGCACGGACCTCGGCCAGACCAGGGTCGTCGGCCAGTGCGCGGACCAGCAGTTCCAGCAGCCACGACCGGATAACCGTGCCCTCCTGCCAGGACGCCATCACCGCGTCCGGGTTGGTCACCATGTCGGCGGCCTGCAGCAGTTCGTAACCCTCGCCGTAGGCCTGCATGATCCCGTACTCGATGCCGTTGTGGATCATCTTCGTGAAGTGACCGGCGCCGGTCGGGCCGGCGTGCACGAACCCGCCGTCCGGGGGTTTGAGGCTGTCGAAGATCGGCTGCGCAACGGCGACGGTCTCGGCGTCACCGCCCACCATCAGCGCGTAGCCCTCGGTGAGCCCCCAGACACCGCCGGACACCCCGACGTCCAGGTACCGGATGCCCTTGGGCTCGAGCGCGATCGCGTGCTTCTGGTCGTCCGTGTAGCGGGAGTTGCCGCCGTCGATGATGACGTCGCCGGGCTCGAGCACCTCGGCCAACGAAACGATGGTGGCCCTGGTCGGTTCGCCGGACGGCACCATCACCCACACCACCCGCGGGGTGGGCAGCGCGGCCGCGAGCGCCTCCAGGGAATCCACAGTGCGTGGGCTGGCCGGGTTGCGGTCGTAGCCGACCACCTCGTGACCGTCGCGGCGTAGCCGCTCGGCCATGTTGCCGCCCATCTTGCCCAGTCCGATGAGGCCGATCTGCATGCTCATTCCCCTCCCGACGCGACCGTTCCGGTCGACCGACGATGAACCGCGACGGGATCATCCCAGCACACCGGCCGGCAGTACCGCGGGACCGACCCCCGGCTCAGCCGGGCAGCCGGGCGGGCATCACCAGATAGCGGTACGCCGAGTTGGCGCTGCCCGGTGCGCCATCGGGCCCGTTGTCCGCGCCATCGGCACCGGTCCTCGCGTCTTTCGCGCCGTCCGAGTCCGCCGAAATCGGAACGAGCAGCGCGGGTCTCGCCGGCGTGGTGAAGGCCAGCCGCACCGCCTCGGAGTGCACGACGCCGAGCCCGTCCAGCAGGTACGTCGGGTTGAAGGCGATCAACAACTCGGCGCCGTCCACGGCGGCCGCGAGGTCCTCCTCGGCGCGGCCCTCGTCGTCACCACCGGCGGTCAGCGTCAGCGAGCCGTCCCCGACCTGCATCCGTAGGTGGTGACCGCGGTCGGTGACCAGCGCGACCCGCTTGATCGACTCCCCGAGTTCGGCCACCGGGATGTCGACCGTGGTGGTGTGCGAGGACGGAAGCAGCGAGCGGTACTTGACGAATTCCACGTCGAGCAGCCGGACGGTGGTGCGGCGGCCGCCGGCCTCCAGGCCCAGCAGCCCCTCACCGATGGCGATGGTGACCTGGGACGCGCCACCGAGGGTCTTGGCCGCGTCGGCGAGCGTCCTTGCCGGCACCAGCACCGCGGTGGACATGTCCGCGCTGTCCGGGATCCAGTTCAGCTCGCGCACCGCGAGCCGGAACCGGTCCGTCGCGGCAAGGGTCAGGGTCTCCCCTTCGATCTCCACCCGGATGCCGGTCAGCATCGGCAGGGTGTCATCCCGTCCGGCGGCGACCGCGGTCTGCGCGACCGCCTCGGCGAACACGGCCGCGTCGACCCGCCCCGACGCGGCCGGCATCTGCGGCAGCGGCGGGTAGTCCTCGACCGGCATCGTGGGCAGGGTGAACCGGGCCGAGCCGGCGACGATCGACACCCGCGGACCGTTCACCGTCAGCTCGACCGGCTTCGCCGGCAACGACCGGGCGATCTCGGACAGCAACCGGCCGGAGACCAGCACACGTTCCGCGGTCGGTTCGCCGTCCTCGCCGGGCTCGGTCAGCGCATCGAGCGTGTCCACCGACACGGTCGCCCTGGTCGACACCTCGTAGTCGAAGCCGGCGACCGTCAGCGTCGAGCCCTTGACCTCCAGCAGGATCCCGCCGAGCACCGGCACCGGCGGCCGGGTCGGCAGCGACTTGGCCACCCAGGCAACGGCGTCGGCCAGGTCGTCACGGGCGACACGGAACTTCATCGAGCAGACCTCCAGGGTCGCGGCTCCGCACACAGGGTCACAGCGGATCGTTACTGCGCGTGCCAGGGGCGGCGACCGTAGCGACGCTGCGCCCGCATGGCAGCGGGGCGTCCGAGCGTACGGCCAACAGGCCGTCCGGCGACAGTCGGGGCGTGCGCGCTGCGGAGATTTCCGCTGCCATCGGCGGCGCCGGGTCATCCGGGTGACGCCCTCGGCCAGAGCTGTTCACAACGGTCCGGCCGGCTGCGTCCCCAGGGTTAGTTGAAGAGGAAGCTCTTCTAGAGACAAAAGCAGTAGCAGTAATAGGCGGTGTGGATGGTGTGGATCCGGGACGTTCGTCCCTGGTCAGCAGGCGTGGCGCCGTGGTGGACAGGCGGTGGGACACGGTGGGGAGCTCCGGAGCCGGCTGTGGACGGCTGAGGTTCACCCGGGGTTGTCCCCGAACGGTTCCCAACTGTCCACAGGGTTGTGCACACGATGTGCATGGGTGATCAGCGAGGTGATGTATCCGTGACCAGAACGGGCAGATCGTGACGGAGAGATACCAAAACGACGGAAAATGTGCCGCAGAGCGTCGCCCGGTGGGCCATTCGCCCGACGACTGCCACTCGGTGGGGACAAATCGTCGGGACCGCACGCTGGTCTCAGTGCCGGACGCGGTCCCGCACCCGGGCGGTGAGTTCCTGGACGTGGTCGTAGGTCTGCCGTCGTTCGGCGAGCTCGGTGCGGATCTTCTTCGCGGCGTGCATCACCGTGGTGTGGTCGCGGCCGCCGAACGTCTGGCCGATCTTCGGCAGGGTCAGGTCGGTCAGTTCCCGGCACAGGTACATCGCGATCTGCCGGGCGGAGGCGATCTGTTTGGTCTTCACCGGCCCGCACAGCTCATCAAGGCTCACCGCGAAGTACTCCGCCGTGACCGCCATGATCGTCGCGGCATCGATGTCGTTGGCCACCGGATCGCGGATCAGGTCGCGTAGCACGATCTGTGCCAGCGCCAGGTCGACGGTCTGCTTGTTCAGCGACGCGAACGCGGTCACCCGGATGAGGGCGCCCTCGAGTTCGCGGATGTTGCGCTCGATCCGGCTGGCGATGAATTCGAGCACGTCGTCCGGCGCGTTCATCCGGTCCAGCGCCGCCTTCTTGCGGAGAATCGCGATCCGCGTCTCCAGTTCCGGCGGCTGGATGTCGGTGGTCAGGCCCCATTCGAACCGGGTGCGCATCCGGTCCTCGAGGGTTTCCAGGCGCTTCGGCGGTCGGTCGGAGGAGATGACGATCTGCTTGTTGGCGTTGTACAGCGTGTTGAAGGTGTGGAAGAACTCCTCCTGGGTGCCTTCCTTGCCTTCCAGGAACTGGATGTCGTCGACCAGCAGCACGTCGACGTCCCGATAGCGCCGTTGGAAGGCCACCTTGCGGTCGTCGCGCAGCGAGTTGATGAAGTCGTTGGTGAATTCCTCGCTGGACACGTAGCGCACGCGCATCCCCGGGAACAGCCGCTGCGCGTAGTGCCCGATGCCGTGCAGCAGGTGGGTCTTGCCGAGCCCGGAGTCACCCCAGACGAACAGCGGGTTGTAGGCCACGGCCGGCGCCTCGGCCACCGCGACCGCCGCGGCGTGCGCGAACCGGTTGGAGGCGCCGATGACGAACGTCTCGAACGTGTACTTCTCGTTCAGCCGGGTCTGTGAGGGGTTCGGCGGGGCCTGGTCGCGCCGTCCGGAGTAGGTCGGCCAGATGGCGGTCACGGCGGCCAGCGCGTCGGCCTCCTCGTCCGCTTCCTCGAAGTCCTCGGTGTCCCGGAAGTCCGCCGCCGCCCGCTCGCTCATCGGGCCCTGGCCGGGACGGCGCAGCGCACCCGGACTGTCGGTGCCGTAGCTGACAGAGCCGTTGACGAAGCGGTCCGGCGGCGGACGCCCGTCGCCGGCCGGCGGCATCGGGGCCATCGCCCCGTCCTCGCTCACCGTGACGGCGAGATTGATCTGCTGGTGCAGCTTCTCGGACAGCGCGCCGGAAATGGCCTCGCGCAGCGTGCGCTCGATCGCTTCTTTCGCGAACTCGGTCGGCGCCGCCAGCAGCGCGGTGGTGCCGAGCAGGCCGACCGGCTGGGTGAGGGACAGCCAGGCACGCTGCTGCTGGCTCAGAGTTGGCTCGAGATCGGTGACCACGGCCCGCCACACTGGCGTCAGCCGATTTTCCGCTTCCTCGAGTGTCACCCGTCAACCCCTTGCGCAATACTCCGCCCCCGTCCGCCGTCCACAGCAGTTGTCCACAGGTGTGGACAGGAGCGAGGACGGTAACGGCCCACCTTGCCGCCGGAAGACTCCGGTGGGCAACGCGGCGGTGCCGGGGGACCCGGTGAGTCCGAGTCGTGCGAAGCGGGACGCTAACAACTTTCCTCGGCTTCCCACAAGGGCGGCCGTCGGGCGGGGGAAAAGTCCCGGCGTGTCTACCCGAGTGGCTCAACCGCGCCTGCTACCGCTGGTTTGACCCTTCGGCCGGGCGGTCCGTACCCTGGGGTTCATCCGGCGTATCCGGTCGTTTTCTGCTGCCCGCTGTCGCGGGCCTGCACGGCAACTTGCCCTGTAGTCGGTACCCGCCGCGGTGGGTGCTGCGGTGCGATCCGAGCGCCGCCAGCAGTGACCAGCATCGTGCCGAGTATTTTCAGCATTTCCTGACAGTGGAGAGATAGCCGTGAGCAAGCGCACCTTCCAGCCCAACAACCGTCGCCGGGCCAAGACCCACGGGTTCCGGCTGCGGATGCGCACCCGCGCGGGCCGCGCCATCCTCGCCGCCCGGCGTCGCAAGGGCCGCGAAGAGCTGTCGGCCTGACGGTCCCGGCCGTCCGCCCGAACCGCACCATGCTTCCCGCTGGTAGCCGGCTGCACACGTCATCGGAGTTCGCCGCAGTGGTGCGCTCCGGTCGCCGCGCGGGTACCCGCCACCTGGTGGTGCACCTGCTGCACACCGCTCGTTCGACCTCGCCCCGGGCCGGGTTCGTGGTGTCCACCAAGGTCGGCAACGCGGTGGTCCGGCACCGGGTGACGCGGCGGTTGCGGCCACTGATGCGCACCGAACTCTCCCGGCTACCGTCCGGGACCGAGGTCGTCGTCCGGGCGTTGCCGAGCGCCGCGCTGGCCCCCAGCATCGAACTGGCTGCGGACCTGCACGCGGGGCTCGCCGCGGCACAGCGGAAGAGCCGTGCCGCGCTCGCAGCGTCGGGCAGTCGGTCATGACGTCACCGGCCGCGAAGATCCTGATCGCGCCGATCCGGTTCTACCAGCGCTTCATCACGCCCTACACGCCGGCCACCTGCCGGTACTACCCGACCTGCAGTGCCTACGCGGTGACGGCGCTGCGCACCCGCGGGGCAGTGGTCGGCACGGCACTGACCATCTGGCGGTTGCTCCGCTGCAATCCGTGGAGCGACGGCGGAATCGACCACGTGCCGGCCACCGGCTGGCGGACCCGGCCGGCCACGGACGAGCCCGACGGTGGCCGCCACCGGCACGCCGACCGGGACCCGGCCGCTGGGGACGAGGCAGACGGGGACCCGGCCGACCACGCCAAAGCCGACCACGGCGACAGGGACCACGATCGCCCTGAGTCCGCAGCGGACCACGGGGAACGCGACGACACTGTGGGGAGTTCCCCCACTGCCGACGCTCCGGCGCCCCCCGCCGCCGCCACCGACCTTGACGCGCCGCAGTCCGCGGCCGCGGAACCGATGACCGGGAGATCTGCCGCGTGACTTTCAACTTCTGGTCCCTGGACTACATCTACTACCCGATCTCCGGGATCATGTGGATCTGGCACAAGGTCTTCGGATCCTTCCTCGGGCCCGACAACGTGCTGTCCTGGGTGCTGTCCGTCGTCTTCCTGATCTTCACGCTGCGCGCCATCCTGTTCAAGCCGTTCATGAAGCAGATGGACTCGCAGCTCAAGATGCAGGCCGTGCAGCCGCAGATGAAGAAGCTGCGGGAGAAGTACAAGGACGACAAGCAGCGGTTGTCCGAAGAGATGATGAAGCTGAACAAGGAGGCGGGCGTCAACCCGCTGGCCTCCTGTCTGCCCGCGCTGATCCAGGCGCCCGTCTTCATCGGCCTGTTCCATGTGCTCCGGATGTTCCAGCCGGTCGAGAACCCTCCCGGCGTGTGGGCACTGCGTGGACAGGTGTACTTCTTCGGATCCCAGGATGTGCAGTCCTTCGCCAACGCCAAGCTTCCCGGCGGGGCTCCGATCATCGGCTACATGACGATGCCGGCGGGCCAACTGGATTTCCTCGCCGGTGCTCGCGAGGCGATCATCTGGTGGGGTGTCCCGCTGATGATCCTCGCGGGTATCGCGACCCACCTGACGAGCCGTCGGTCGGTTGCCCGCCAGGCCGAGATGAACATCGACGCGTCCAGCCCGCAGACCGCGATCATGAACAAGCTGATGCTGTACTTGTTCCCGCTCTTCGTCGTCGTCGGTGGCCCGTTCTTCCCGCTGGCCATCCTGTTCTACTGGCTGGCCAACAACTCCTGGACATTCGGCCAGCTCAGGATTGCGCACACGCTGCAGGACAAGCGTGCGCTCGCCAGCGCGCAGGTCGTCGAAGAGGCCAAGGACCAGACCAAGTTCTCCACCCCGCGACCCGGTGCCAAACCCAAGGCGTCGTCGAACCGGCCGGTCATCGCACCGTCCAAGATCGGCGACTCCACGGCCACCGCACCGAACGGCTCGAACGGCAGCTCCAGTGGTGGGCCGAACGCCGGCGGCTCGAACGGCGGCGGGTCCAGCCCGGTCAAGGGCGGCAAACCCGCCGGGGGCCCGAAGTCGACCGGTGCCAAGGGCGGCAGCAAGCCCGCCCCCGGCAGCAAGCCCGCCCCCGGTGCGAAACCTGCCCCCGGTGCGAAACCTGCCCCCGGTGCGCGTCCGCAGCGCAGTGCCGGCCAGCAGAAGAAGAAGAATTCGGGCCAGCGCTGACCCCGGCGTCCCGCCAGTCGTTGTGCCGCGGGCCGTCGTCCGCGCCGGTGGCGAACCGCACAGCCGGGCCATACCCAGTAGAACCAGCAGGGAGAATTGATGACCGAGAACGCCGCGGGTGTTGCCGTACAGGACGAGTCCGATCCGCCGACGGCCCAGGAATCGGTGCCCGGTTCCCGCGCCGGGGACGACGGCGCCGGCGCCGCCCCGAGCAAGCACGACCTGCTGGTCGCCGAGGGCGATGCGGCCGGTGACTACCTCGAGCGGCTGCTGGACATCCTCGACTTCGACGGGGACATCGACCTGGACGTCGAGGGTGAGCGGGCCGTCGTCTCGATCATCGGTGACGGTGACGTGCATCGGCTGGTCGGCGAACACGGTGAGGTGCTGGACGCGCTGCAGGAGCTGACCAGGTTGGCGGCCATGGCCGAGACCGGACAGCGGTCCCGGCTGATGCTGGACATTGCCGGTTACCGGGCCCGACGGCGCGCCGAACTCACCGAGCTGGGCAGGACCACCGCCGAGCAGGTCGCCGACAGCGGTGAGCCGGTCCGGCTGGCTCCGATGAATCCCTTCGAACGCAAGGTCGTGCACGACGCGGTCGGCACCGTTGACGGTGTGATTTCCTCCAGCGAGGGCGAGGAGCCCCGGCGGCGGGTCGTCGTCAGTCCCGCGTCCTGACCACCGCTGCCGACCTGGAGTCGGAGCCGCCGTCGGCCGCCGCGGTCTTCGGCGGCCGGATCGATCTGGCGCGCCGGTACGCACAGGCGCTGGCGACCGACGGCGTGGTTCGCGGGCTGATCGGCCCCCGCGAGCCGCAACGTCTGTGGACCAGGCACCTGTTGAACTCTGCGGCGGTCGGCACGCTCATCGACCCGGGCGTCGCGGTGGTGGATATCGGCAGCGGCGCGGGGCTGCCCGGAATCCCATTGGCCATCGCCCGCCCCGACCTGCGGGTGACCCTGGTCGAGCCGTTGGAGCGTCGGGTCCGTTTCCTGCTAGAGGTCGTCATCGAACTGCAGTTGACCGGCTGCCGGGTGGTGCGCGGGCGGGCCGAGGACGTCGTCGCCGAGTGCGGCAACGCCGATGTGGTCACCTCCAGGGCCGTCGCGCCGTTGCACCGGCTCGCCGCCTGGTCGGCGGCGCTCGCCCGGGACGGTGGACTCGTGCTCGCACTCAAGGGATCCAGCGCCGCCGAGGAACTGGAACGGGACCGGTCGGCGGCCTCGGCAGCCGGACTGGTCGGCGCTGAGGTCGTGGAGCTCGGCGGCCAGGGCGTCGAGCGCACCTTCGTGGTCCGCGCCCGCAGGACAAAGCGGCCCGCCGGTCGGGCGCAGCGGCCGCCGGGCCGTCGCTCCCGCCGCTGATGATCATGTTCCGCCGCGGCGCGGCCGGGGATCGTCCGGTGACCCCGCAGCCCTGACGAACCGCAGGTGTGCCACCGACGGGACGACACCAGCTCCACGCACCGATAACCGGGCAGCGCGGCGATTCCAGCCGATTCGGCGACTCCAGCAGCGTCGTCGTGCTCGTGAGGCCGCGAACGTGACCCGCTAGTGGTGTGTCGCACAATTGATTGATAGAGTGTTGGTAGACTCGGGTATGCGACCTGCCACGCCGGCTCTGGCGATGTCTGATGGTCAGCGGGAGACGCTGGCGGTGTTGTCCCGGTCGCGATCGGCGCCGGTGCGGGAGGTGCAGCGGGCGAGGGCGTTGTTGTTGGCCGCGGACGGGGCGGCCAATTATCGGATCGGCGCCGAGGTGGGGGTCAGTCCGGCGACGGTGGCGGCGTGGCGGGACAGGTTCGCCGCGGAGGGTCTGGTCAAGTTCGGGCAGGTCCGCAAGGGACGCGGTCCGAAGCCGACGATCCCGCAGTCCAAGATCGATGAGATCGTCGAGCTGACAATGAATTCAACGCCCGACGGGGAAACGCATTGGTCGTGCCGGTCGATGGCCGAGAAGGTCGGGGTGTCCAAGGACACGGTGCAGCGGGTGTGGTCCGCCCGTGGTTTGAAACCGCATCTGGTGAAGACGTTTAAGGTGTCCAACGATCCGCTGTTCGAGGAGAAGTTGATCGACGTGGTCGGGTTGTACCTCGACCCTCCCGACAACGCAGTGGTGCTGTGCATGGACGAGAAGTCCTCCGTGCAGGCTTTGGACCGGACTCAGCCGTCGCTGCCGATGGTGCCCGGCCGGGCGCAGACGATGACTCATGACTACAAGCGGCACGGGACCACGACGTTGTTCGCCGCGTTGAACGTGCTCACCGGGCAGGTGATCGGGTCCTGCCTGCCCCGGCATCGGCATGAGGAATTCCTCAAGTTCCTGCGCACCATTGACCGTGAGGTCCCCAAAGGGCTTGCCGTGCATATGATCCTGGACAATTACGCCACCCACAAACACCCTGACGTGAAGGTCTGGCTCGAAGCACACCCACGGTTCCACCTGCATTTCACCCCCACATCCTCGTCATGGCTGAATCTGGTCGAGCGGTGGTTCCGGGAACTCACCGACAAGGCCCTGCGCCGTGGCGTGTTCCTGTCCGTCCCCGACCTCATCGCCAAGATCGAGGAATACCTCAACGCCCACAACGCCAAAGGCACCACCTTCGTCTGGACCGCCACCGCGGAGCAGATCCCTGACCAAGGTCGCCCGCGGACGGGTCGCCCTCCAAAAAATCACTCAATCATGAGACACAGCACTAACGGGGCTTCGCCCCAGCCCGTCGAGGCGACGACGACGATGTGCTCGAGGCCCAACGTCAGCATTTCCTCGCGACGACTGTAGAGAAACTCGAAGAAGGACAAGTCTGCTGCTCCTCAGTCCGGCTCGTCTATCAGGCGGCTCATCCTTCCGGCGAAGGTGGTTCTTCCCGCGAGTGGGGCACGTCAAGGCAACGGGCAACACCTCAGTGCGGCAGCAGGGACGCTCCTTTTACGATCCTAGGGACCGATTGCACCTGCCGTTGGTCGTTCGGCGAAACTCGTCGCAACCACACCGGGTCGGTCGAGAGGGAACAGCCCACGCACGATCGCACTCGATCTCGATGGACTCGGACGTCTTATCGTGCCTGCCGACAACCCGGCCGCCCACATGCAACCGATCACCCACTACGCGCGCATGACAACTCCCACTTCGGGCTTTGGGTCGGCTGCCGATGGAGGGGTAGATCAGGACGGTTTCCCCGATCCCGCCGAGGGTGAGTTGCAGGGATAGCACGCGTGTGGAGGTGTGCACCGCGATGGTGTGGTCGGTCCAGTGGTACGTCGGGGAGAACAACACCTCATGGGGGTCTTTGAGTTGCCGGAACCCGAATTCGATCACGATCGTGAATCAAAGGCGACAATGATGAGATCGAGTCGCCGACGTACCGTTTGCGATCCTGGTCGGGGCTCTGGCACGCGCCGGCCCACGAGATCCCCGCAGCACACCACGGCAAACCCACCTCCTGCGCCTCAAGGCCCACCGAGCCGGCCACGACTGTCCGTCAAGCCCTGATCATTTTCGTTCCGCACGGGATGGCGGATCACCCAGCACACTCCGCGATGACCGGCGTCATCGACCATCAACTGCCGCGTTCCCCAGGCACCGCGTTCCGGGTCGAGACCGCCGATCACGTGTGCGTCGGGCGCTGCCGTGTGGGCGTTTGGGTCACGACAACCCGGGCAGCAACTGGGCCAGTGGTCGCGCGGCGACTTCGCCCGCGGGACGCGACAGGTAAAGCTCTGCGTGGTAGAAGCCGTCCTCTTCCTTGCCTGTTGGGTCGACCCCACGGGACCGGACCTCGCAGACCGCCCACTCCTTTTCCGCTGGCCCTGTGAACCGGCGCTGGGGAAAGGTCCGCGGCACGCGCTCAGTGCGTAACCCGTGCGAGCTGAGGGTCTCGGCGATCGGCCCGTAGTCGTATGTCCGCAAACAGAATGCGGCCACCCATGCTGAACCCGAAGCCACCTCGACTATCCGCTCGAAGGTCCGGTGGGTCACGTACCCGACTCCTCCGGTTGTCGTAATCAGGTCGACGTCGAACAACAGTTCCGTCAGCCGTGCAGAAGGGTCGTCGAGCTCGAGGTTTTCGACGATGCCGGCATCCAGCGCTCCGGTCGCGACGGCGTAATCGACGGCCTTCCGGGCTACGTCTAGGCCGACCACATGGGGCGCACCGGGTCGGTAGTGCTCGACCAGGAGCCGTTGGTCCGCCGCGACCAATTGTTCGGCCGAGAGGGACTTGGCGGCAGCCTCGCGGTAGTGCGCGTAGAGGTCCCCCATCTCAAGATCGGTCTTCAGCAACGTTGCCACGACACCGTACGAGCAACAGACATCGAGGATCTTGGGCAGGTACTCGTTGTCAGCGGCCCGGATTTTCAGGATCTGCGCGAACACGTCCGCCCCATGCTGGGGGATGACGTACTCGAGCTGCCCGAGCGTCGAGAAGTACGCCCCTGGATCCGGTTGGTCGTAGATCGCGGCGAAATTGGCCTTTTGGAGCGTCATGGCTCATTCCCCTCGTAGGTGCTGGCGGAACGGGCACCAACGACGCTCTTCATTGGAGGGCAGTATGCCTTCAACGTGCTCCCGCGTATAACCCCGGATGGTCCCGCTCGGCTGCAGTCGATCAGACATGACCTTACGACACTGCCCTGCGCGTCAAGGTGAGTTGAGACCGAACGGTTCATAGCAAGCAATGCGACAAACCCCCGCCAGCAACTGACCCCGCCGGGTGACGCCGCACGGCTGTGACTGCGGGAAGGAGGAGGAACCGCCCCGGCCGCCGAACCACGAAGGGAGCGTCCGACGCACGCGCAGGCGATGCTGCCGCCGTGTCTCCCGCGGGCCTTGCGATCGGCGGCGTATTGCCTGGCCGGTAGCGGACGATGGTCTGTTCGATGATGATCGTAGGACTGCTGTGACGGGTGCATCCTTCTTTGGTTCGGTCGATGGTCTGGCGCCCGCCCGGGCGTCGTGGCCGTGACCTTGTGAGCTTGTTTGGAGGCAAACGATGACCTGGAAGCCGATCTGGGTCGATGGCCGTGTCGATGCCCTGCTCGCCGCGCTGCACGACCTCGGCATGTCGGTATCCCGGGCTGCCGCAGCGGACCTCATCGGTGAACGCGTCAGGTGGGTGTCCGCTCAGATGGACATCTCCCCGACCGCCGCCCGCGATCAAGCTGGGCGTCTGGCCGTACACCACTCTGCAGGACTCAACTCCGAATCGCTGGCGGCGACGCCGGAGCTGGCTGAACGGTTGACGGCGCGCGTCCCGCAGGGGATCGGCACTTGAGGCTGCGAGTCCACGATGCGTTCGCTCGGCGACGCCCAGCGGAGCGCCGCCGACTCCTGCGACCCGGTCGAGGACGCCGTGCAAGACGTAAGACGGGATCATCGAATCGAGGCACTGGGCCGCGCGCTGCCGACCACGTAAGAGTTGACCCCACCCAGCACGTCAGCGTGTCGGCGCCAGATGAAGATGGAGCCAGCCGTCGTCCGACTCAAGTCGGAACGGTTGCGGGTCTCACAGGCCGATCGGTGACGGGTGACCGTTTTCGGACGCCAGCTCCGGCGCGATACCACTGGCACGTCGCACTCGCGGCGCAGATCGCTGAAGGCCCAGATTGATGACCGGGTTGCCGTCATTGGGACTGATCAGGACGTCAGGTCAAGATCGGTTGATCTTGGGCGGCGGACTGGTGGGTGACTGGGTGGGATTAGGTGTGGATTAGGTGAAGGATTAGGTGTGGTTAGGTGAGGGGTTCGACTTCGCCTGGCCGCCAGGTCTTGTCGAACCATGGTTCGAGGGGGCCGTAGAGCCGCAGGACGGTGAACCATCCCTTGCCGGGGACGGTTTGGGTCCAGTTGGCTTCTCGGCCGCTGGGGCTGCTGGGGCCGAAGTAGAGGTCGAATGATCCGTCGGGGTTTGCCTGCAACCCGTCGCGGCGGCTGTTCTTGCTGGGGTAGGGCTGGGCTGTTTGCAGCTCGGACCGGGTTTGCGGGTCGTAGACGACGATGGACCAGAAATCCTTGGCGGGCACGTCCGCGGGGATACGCAGCTGGTAGTTCTTGGAGCCATCGAGGACGTCGCGTTTGCTGTCGATGCCCAGCACGGCGTACTGCGATCCGAGCCCGACCATCTTCATCGCCATCGCGGGGGTGTTCACGGTGGCCATGTAGAAGAAGCGGGTACGGGCATCGAGGTTCCGTCCACCGATCCCGCCGTCGTCGAGCCACTGGTAGTCGCCGCCGATGAAACCGACCGTCCACCCACTGTTCTCGTACAGGTAGGCCGCGGGGTCCCGGGGCTGAAAGGTCACGGCCCGTGCGGTGGCGTTGCCCACCGCCGCAGCGTCGTCCAGGATCGCCTTCATCCTCGGGTCGGGCGCGAAGGGCACATTCTTGCGGATGCCGATGCCGGCCGCCAGGCCGCGCAGTTCTGGGTCGAGGAGTCCAACAGGTTCACGTTCGATGACTTCGGCGACCTCGGTGTAGAACGTGGCGTCGTTGGCGTGGACGGTGTTGAACAACTTGCCGGACCCGCTGAGGAATTCCATCGCCGGTGGGGCGGCGGCCTGGGACAGCGGGTAGATCTTGAGTCCTTCGGTGAAGGACTTGGTCGGGACATCTGGTTTGCCGTCGACCAACAGGCCGCGCAGCACCAGCAGGTTGACCGAGCTCGGTGATCGGCCCACGAAGTAGCCCTCCGGGATCTCACCGTCGTAGTCGATGGGCACGATGAGGTACTTCCCGCCCTGCCCGCGGTCAGGTCCGGGGCCGCCCATGTCGATGACGAACCGGAAGAAGGCGTCGTTCACGGTGCCGGGACCGCAGCGGGGTGGCACCTCGACCACGGTGGGGCCGTGGGAGGCCAGGTCGAACAGGGTGATGGCGTAGACGGTGTCGGTGTTCCCGGTCAGGAACAGCGGGTTCGAATCCATCAACTCATCGAAAATCATCACCTTGTGCGGCGATGTCAATCCCATCCCGGTCAGACCTCGCCGGAGGCCTTCCAGCGATGCCATCGGGATGAAGTTCAGGAACACCTCCACGCCGCGGAGGAAGTCCAGGTTGTCGAACACGGTGCGGGAGGTGGCGGCGGTGGGGAGCCCGTCGAAGAAATCCAGGTTCCCGATCCGGGTCCGCACCGAGTCTGGGGTCATGATCTCCGCGGGGATCTGGTGGTTGAACCCCGGTGTCGCCTCACCCATCAACAAGCTCCCTCATCATCCGGACGGACCCTGCCCAGCATTCCAGAGCCAGGCCACCGACCCGCAGACGGTCAGAGACCGTCCCCCTACACGCCGCGTCTCGTAAGTCGAACCGCGATCGGGACGTCGGCTGCTTGGTAAAAGATCCCCTGCGAAACTGATAATGATCATGGAATCATCGGGTGCGGGATCGAGCCGCGTGGGTTCCGATTGCCGTTCCCAGATCGGCGATACGGCCCCCCGGCGATGCGGCCATTCCACCCACCATGACGCTGCCTCGAAGCGTCGTCGTTCAGCTGGACGTCGTGCTCTGTCCCGGGCCCGGTGGGTGATCGCTGATCTCCTCCGCGAATATGCGGAACTCCGGATGACCGGGCAACGCTGTCAGGCACCGTTTGACGAGGGCGCCCGCGGTCTCCAGTTCTCCGCGCTCCCGTGCGAAGCGGGCCTGGAGGAACATGAGTTCTGGCCCCGCCAGTGCCGGATTCGCGACAAGCCGGTCGAGAAGCTCCTCATTTTCCGACCCGAACAGACGCCCCACCAGCAGGGCGTTCCACTCGCTCAGGTCCTCGGCCCGTTGCTGTCGACTCCGACTGCCGCGCTGCTGATCACGGCCACCCTCGGCAACCCGGTCCAAAGCATTCAGGTAGTGGCGGGCAACCTCGGTCCACAGGTCGGGCACGACCAGGAGTTGGGACAGCACACTGGCAAGGGAGCTCTCGCGTGCGCTCACCCAGCCGCCGCCTCCGCGAGTCCAGCCGTAGCGGGACTCCCACCTCAGCAGTTGCGCGGCCGCGGACTCGGTGAAGTGGACAGCGCCGTGCACCTTCCGCATCCGCGACCACAGGACAGCGACCGCATCCGAGACGACGAACCGGGCGGCCTCGAGCGGATCCTCGGAGCGAAAGTAGTCACTCGCCCTTGTCTCACACGCCAGGTCGATCATCACGGTCACAGCAACACCCGCGGTCTCGACGTCCTCGCCGCGCAGCGCGTCCTGAGCTTCTCCGCTCAATCGACGGAACGTGTGCCGCCATCGTGACCGCTCGCGCGGCGACACGCGGCGATCACCGGCCAGGTAGGAACCCGACCGCGCCAGGGCGGCAAACTGCGTGACCTCTTCCAAGACGAGCCCCGGATCAGGCGGCGACTTCACGCCACGATCGCGCGCTTCCGCGCTCTGTGGGTCAATGATGGCCTCGATACGTTCCCGCACCGGCGCCGCGCCCCGCCAATACAGGGTCCACAGCGCCTTTTTCAGATCCGTGGCCTCCATCTCGGCCAGCTTCTCGAAGAACTGGTCGCGGTTCAGCCGCCCCTGCGCCATGCCAGCACGCTACCCAGTGGCCCATCGCATTCGTCTGCCCGCTCCTGGAGTCACCGAGATCCCCAGCCGGCGTCGAAGGACGTCCGGAACCCTGACCTCGCCCGCCCGGTGAGGCGTGATGGACTCAACGGGAGGCGATCGCCAGGTGCCGAGCCGGAAAAGAATCGAGGATGGACCGAGTGAATGTGCCACAAACGGTGCTGCCCGCCACCGATCAGGTGGTGGCGGTGACCGACAGGGTCTGTCGGGCGCAGTTGGATTTGGAGTACGCCGACCTATGCCGTGCAGTGGTCGGCAAGCTCGGCCGGAAGCGGCCCTCGCCGCTGACTCGCGGCGACCCGAGGATCTGGGCTGCCGGGGTCGTCTATGCCGTCGGGCAGCTCAACTTCTTGTTCGACCCTTCACAGTCACCGCACGCGACCACTGACCAGCTCAGCGAGTGGCTAGGCGTGAAGAAGACCACGATGGCGAACAAGGCTCGATTGATCCGCGACACCCTGAAGTTGAGCCACTTCGACGGCCAGTTCATGCGCCGCGACCTTGTTGAGGCCAGTCCGATGACCTGGCTAGTGCAGGTCGACGGGATGCTGGTCGACATACGTCAGGCGCCGCGGCGCCTTCAGGTCCAGGCGTTCGAGTCCGGGCTGATCCCCTACGTCCCCGGGGACGGCGATGACAGGCCATGACGAGGTGGAGCGGCTCGTCGCAGCTATCACCGCGGACTGCTACAACCTCGCCGAGCAGGTCACAGCGTTCTACGAGGCGTTCGCCGAGGAGGTTCCGCTCCCCACCACAGCCACCGTGATCGGCACCACCATTGAGGTCGTCGGTATCGACATCGCTGACCATGGCGAGGCGCTCACCGCACACTGCCACCGCGGGAATGTCGTGCAGGACTTGCACCTTTCGGACCTGATGTTCGCTCCGGACACCGCAGCTGGATGGATTCACGCTGCCTACAGCCGCTGCCTTGGCTTGGTGTCACACCCGGCCGCCGTACCAGAAGGATGGAAGCCGTCCTGGTTGTGAACGCAGATCACCCATCCCGGCCGACGCGGCCGCGTCCTATCGCCGCCAATGCCCGTCAACCGATCGCTGGCGATCTGAACGTTCCCGTTTGACGATCCCCTGCGGCGCGTGCCGTCAACCGTTCAGCCAGCTCCGGCGTCACCGCCAGCGGTTCGGCTTTGCGGAACGTTTGACCATGCGCGCCGAGCGCGCTGCACACCGTTCACCATGACGCGGCCCTTGATCACGTCATGGCCCCCACGATGCGGAAGGGGTTGGGCGGTGACGATCCTCACGAGTACTGGCTCACACGGTCGTCGGTGCAACGCGCTGTGCGCGGCGCTCGCGATCGAGCGCAGGGTGTCAGCACCCACGTTCGGCGTCGACGCGCTGCCGAAGTACCTAGCGAGACCCTCGAGGCCGATCGTCCCGAGGGCTGTGGTCCTCAGGCGACCATCCGGGACTTCGCCTGTTCGGTGATCTGCGTGATCAGCTCCTCACGATGCCGGGCCGCCGCAGCCTGTTCCGAGGGGACCTCGACGCGGGTGTTGGCGATCCCCCAGATCATCAGGTCGACCAGTACGGGGATGAGCTCGATGGCAGGGCGTCGGGGAACGTAGACCCAGCGCCTGCCGTCCTCGGGATCTCTGACCCGGCCGACGATGCCGCTGTCCCGGAGGCGCTGGAGCCGCTCGGACAGGGTGTTGGTGGCGATCGACTCGTCGGCGGCGAAGTCGGCGAAGTGGGTGCGCCCGCCGATGAGAAGGTCGCGGAGCACGACCAGGGTCCACCGGTCTCCAAGCACGTCGAGCGACGCGGCGACCGGGCACGATGACCGCGGCTCCGGCGCCTGTGAGATCGAGGTCGACATCACCACATTCTACTTGCGAATGAGGAGTGACCCTGTATAGTCGCTTGCATGAAACAAGTGAGTCTACCGCCCGGAGCTGGCCCGGCTCGGAGAGCGACGGCCATCAGCGTTGCCAGCACCGACCTCGCCCGGCCCTCGCGCGCAGACAGTCGGTGGCCCAGCTGGGGTGGGTCGAGGTCCCTTCTCCCAGTCACAGGGCAGCGGGTGCTGGTGACGGGCGGCAGCTCGGGGATAGGGATGGCCCTCGCCAGGGCTATCGCCGGGGAGGGGGCGTCGGTCGTGGTCACCGGCCGCGACCCGGAACGCCTGGCTGCCGTCGCCGACAGCCATCCGTCGATCGAGGGGGTCGTGTGTGACGTGACCGACGACGACCAGGTCAGGGCGCTTCGTCAGCAAATCAACGCCGGTGGTGGGCTGGACGTGCTCGTCAACTGCGCAGGGGTGATGCACTTCTTCGACGTGACGGCCGGGTTCCCACTGGAGCGCCAGCTCCAGGAGGTGGCTATCGACGTGTCCGGTCCGATGCGCATGGTCGACGCCTTCCTCCCCGACCTCCTGCTGCGGCCGTCGACGATCATCAACGTCAGCTCCGGGCTCGCCTGGGTTCCCTACGCGCCGGCCCCGGTCTACTCGGGCGCCAAGGCCTTCATCCACGCCTGGACGATCTCGTTGCGCCACCAGCTCAAGGGCAGCTCGGTGCGGGTCGTGGAGATCCTCCCCCCGATCGTGGACACCCCCCTCGCGGAGGGCCTGAACCCGAGCTTCTCGCGGATGAACCTCGACGACCTCGTGGACGCCGTGCTGGCGGGGCTGCGGCGCGGGCGCGAGGAGATCGCTCCGGGTCAGGCGCTGGGACTCAAGTGGCTCAGCCGGCTCGCACCCTCGCTGATCTTCGGCATCCTCAACAGGCAGGCGCCACGATGACGAGCACCTCCACCGACAGGCGTCGCCGCTGGCCGATGTGGGCCATGGCGTTCGGCGGGTCGCTCGGGTTCACCGCCGTGATGCTGACCATCGGCATGGGCCTGGGTCGGCTCTGGGTGCAGATCGACCCCGTGGTCTACGGCGACACCTGGCTGAACACCTTCCTGTTCCTCCTCCCATGCATCGCGGTCACACTCATCCCCGCATTCATCGGTGCCATCTGGTCCTGGCGGGATGCCGCTGCCGGTTCCGCGGCGAAGCGGCGCTGGGCGGTCGCGCTGACCGGGCTGAGCGTCTCCGTGCTGGTGACCCTCGTCTACCACCTACCGGTCAACATCCGCATCTGGTCGGGTGACATGTCATCCAGCGAGCTCACCTCCCAGCTCCACTGGTGGCTCGCCCTGCACGCCGTGCGCACCGCGGCCGGGCTCGTCGCCACCACCGCCGCATTCCTCGCTATCGGCGCCTCGATCAGCAGGCAACCTCGACCGGAAAAGCGACCCATCTGATGCCGTCCCCCTACCTCATCGTCGCCATCCAGTTCACCCTCGGCCTGATCATCTTCGCAACGGCGTTCCGGCAGTATGTGCTCGGCCGGCTGCAGTCGGCCGACGTGTCCCTCGCCCTCGGCGCCGTCCTCCTGATCCAGGGATTCAGGTTCCTCGGGCTGACGATGCTCGCGCCGGGACAGGTCGCCGCTGGACAGGACATGGGTGCCATCGAGATCATCGCCTACGGCGACCTCGCGGCAGCGGTGACGGGAATCATCGCGGCCCTCGCTGCCTACCGGCGATCACCCCTGACGGTTCCGCTGGCATGGGTGTTCACCGTGGTGGGCCTCACGGACCTGGCCTCCGTCGGCGTCACCGTGGCCAGGGCCGGAACGCTCGAACAGGGAATCGGCGTCATGTGGATCACCTTCGGGCTCATCGCCCCGCTACTCGTGCTCTCCCACGGCTACGTGCTCTACGCCCTGACAGCGCGCCGAAGTGAGTTCTCCGCCTCACCTGCCGGCGGCCGAGCACGCCCGGCAGGGCCCGGCCACCGGCCCTTGGCCCCATCCACCCCACGAGACGAGGACCAGACATGACAGATGCACGCGCCCACCGCTCACAGTGGGACGCCTACGGCGAACTGTGGACCATCACCGATGTCGCCACCCCCGGCAGGCAGCGTGCGACGGGGTGCTGGCCACGGGCTGCACGTACACCGACCCGTCCGTGTACGCAGATGGTGTCGAGGAGATCATCGACTACATGACGCGGTTCCAGGAGAACGCCCGGGCGGTCACTTCGTCACCGAGGCGTTCCTGGACCACCACGACCGCTCGCTCGGTGGACCATGATGCTCGGCGACGGCACCGTCGTCGGGACAGGCGCCTCGTTCGCCACCTACGACACCGCCGGCGCCCTGACCTCGATGACGGGCTTCATCGACGCGCCAGCCCGCTCCTGACCGGACGACCGACCCGCCGGGCGGCCCCGCGGACGGACGGCAGGGGCCTCTGAGCTGCACACCCGCCTCGATGTTCCCGACCGGCCGGCCCTGGGCGTGCTGATCTGAACCGTTCGGGCCACAGTCCGTACCGATGCTCATGCACGTGCATTCCTTCGAGCCGAACGCACTGACGTACCGGGTGAGGCGAGTTGCGCGGCCCGGCACGATCTCACATTCGACGGTGGACGGAGACTTGCGACCGATCATCACGACGACCGCGGTGGCTGTGGATGATCTGATGGATCCGGCGCAATGCATCCCCACCGGCTTCGCAGTCGACGAGGCAGTTGCCACCAGTACGCTCGCCCAACTGCTCCAGCGACCGGTCGATGTGGTCGCTCCACAGCAGACGGCCACCCTTAACAGCCTGTCAGCCGTTTGCCTCGGCCTGGTTGATCCAGCGGAGCACATGCGCGAGGTACGGCTCCGAGTTGTCTTCCCACGCGTAGTGCCCGGCCTCAGGGATGACGTGGAACTCGCTGTTGGACAGGGCCTCGGAGAGACGGCGCGAGTTGCCGATCCCGACGAAGGTGTCGCGCTCGCCGTGGAGGACGAGGACGGGGGTCTCGATGGTGGGGGCAACCTGTTCGAGTGCGGGTGTCTCGTCGGGGTAGCTCGCCAGGAAGCCCGATTGTCCGCGGAGTTTGGCGAACTCGGTGGAGCCTCGGCGGTAGTCGGCGAGGCGGGCCTTGTCGGGTTGTTGCGTGCGTTTGTAGCCGACGCTGTTCGCTGTGGCGCAGTAGATCCGACCGCCGATGGCGCCCCCAGCGGACAGGGTGAGAAGGCGGGCAAGTCGAGAGTTCACGAGGAGACGGAACAGCAGAGCGCCTTCGACGTGACCGACCGCGCCGGCATCGCCGATGACTGCGGATCGCAGGCGACCGGGGTTGTCGGCCATGAACCGAACGGCGATGGGGGTGCCGACGTCGGGGCCGACGTAGTGGGGGTTGACGAGGTCGAAGTGGTCGAGGATCTCGGTCAGGAAGGCAGCTTGTTGGCTGACGGTGGTGAGTGTCCGGTCGGCGTCTGACCCGCCGTGGTTGGGGAGGTCGACCGCGACGACGTCGAACTGTTCGCTCAGCTGGTCCCACCAGTCACTGTAGGTGAGCACGCTCATCGGCTGCGGTGAGGTGAGGATCAGTTGAGGTGCGCCGGGCTGGCGGGATGCGGCGAACCGAAGACGGCGGCCGACGATCGTTGCGTACTCCAGTTTCATGCGGCGTCCTCACCAACCATATTCTGTACGAGCTCTTCCGTGGTGAGGAGGAGCGCGGTGCCCTCGTGGTATTCGGGTTCGTCGGCCGGAACTCGTGAATCCATCGCCACCACCGCCGCTCCTTCAGGCCCTCGGGCCCTCGGTCCTTCGCTTGTGGGTTGCAAGTGAGGCTATCGTGATCGCTCTGGAATCGCAAGTAAGCTGATGACATGTCAGTATCGGCGCCGCACGAGCTTCGTTCGTCCTGTCCGGTGGCGGCGTCGCTCGACGTGCTCGGCGATCGATGGACCCTCGTCGTGCTGTGCGATCTCCTGATCGCTGGGACCACACATTTCGCCGACTTCGCCGTCGATGAATCGATCGCGACGAACACCCGAACGGCGAACCCGTGTCAGCCTGCCCGTCATCCGACGCCGAGATGACACTTGCGGAGACCGACCTTTCCAGATCATCGAGGCCGACCTCATCCGGCTACGCACCAAGGAAGGCATGCCAGTCGCTAACGCGGATTTCCGGGCCGGGGATTCGGGGCAAGTTCGTCGGCCGGCTTGAGCGCGACTGGGTCGGTATGTGCTGCCCGGTGCAGTCTTTCGCAGGTGTCTTGATCTGATGGGTTGCTGCTGACCTACTGTTGAATGACAGTCATGTGATTCACGAACCTCAGATCTAGGGCTGACGACCGAGCCCAACCCGACCACCCACACGGTCGAACGGGCTGAAACAGCTTTCGACACAACCGATTTACTCACCGGACCCGGTGGACACGCCGCGCGGGGCGATGCGACCTTGTCGATCGTACAAGTGGTAAACATGACATGTGGCAGCTGGATCAGAACAAGTTCATGGTGCGGACTGGTTTACCACCCCGGAACAGGCCAACCACCGCCGGTACGAGGCGCTGCGCGCGTTCTTCGTCGACGGGCTGACCCACGCCCAGGCCGCGCAGCGGTTCGGCTACACCCGGTGGGGGATGGTCAACCTGGTCCGCGAGTACCGGGCCGGCGGCCTGGACCTGTTCGCCGCGCCCCGCAAACCCGGACCTGCACCCGGGGTCGCTCCGGCCAAGGACCGGGCCCGCGGCCGGGTCATCGAGTTGCGCCGCCAGGGCCTGTCCACCTACGAGATCTCCGCCCGGCTGGCCGTGGAAGGCACCCCGCTCAACCGCACCGGTGTCGCCGAGATCCTCACCGAGGAAGGCTTCGGCCGGCTGCTGCGCCACCCCGAACCCGAGGCCAGCATCAACCCGGCCACCCCCGGCCGGGACACCCGGCTGCCCCGCACCGGCCGGCTGGACTGGGACCGCTGGCCGGCCACCGTGGAAACCGGCAAGGCCGGACTGCTGCTGCTACTGCCCGACCTGATCGAGATGGACCTGCCCGCCCTGGTCGCCAAGGCCGGCTACCCCGGCACCCGGGTGGTGCCCGCGGTGTCCTGGGTGCTGTCCCTGCTGGCGCTCAAACTGACCCGCACCCGACGCGTCTCCCACGTCGACGACCTCCTGCTGGCCGACCCCGCCGCGTCCCTGTTCGCCGGGCTGTCCGTGCTGCCGAAGAAGACCGCGCTGACCGACTACTCCTACCGCACCAGCCACCAGCACCAACGAGAGTTCCTCGCCGCCCTGGACACCGCGATGATCCACGGCGGCCTGGCCACCAAATCCGACGCGATCTTCGACCTGGACTTCCACGCCGTCATGCACTGGGGACACGACCCCGTGCTGGAAAAGCATTACGTGCCAAAACGTTCCCAGCGGGCCCGCTCCGTGCTCACGTTCTTCGCCCAGGACAGCGGCACCCACAACCTGGTCTACGCCAACGCCGACCTGACCAAGAAGACCAGCACCCGCGAGGTCATCGCGTTCTGCGACCACTGGAAGGCGGTGTCCGGCGCCGACCCCCGAATGCTGATCATGGACCAAAAGGTCGCCAACCACGCCGTGCTCGCGCAGCTGGACCAGCGCGGCGTCAAGTTCCTGACCCTGCGGATGCGTTCACCCGCCCTGCTCGCCCAGATCAACACGCTGACCAGTACGGACTTCAAGACCATCACCCTGAACCGGGCCGGCCGGTTCAACCGGCCCCGCGTGCACGAGACCACCGGCGCCCGGCTGACCAACTACCCCGGCACCGTTCGCCAGCTCATCGTCACCGGCCTGGGCCGCGACGCCCCGACCGTCATCATCACCAACGAAAACGACCTGCCCGTCAAGGCCCTGATCGAGCACTACGCCCGCCGGATGACCATCGAGCAACGCCTCGCCGAGATCATCCAGGCCTTCCACACCGACGCCCTGTCCTCGACCGTGAACCTCAACGTCGACCTGGACATCATGCTCTGCGTCCTGGCCCAGGCCCTGACCGCCGCCCTCCGCAGCCGGCTCCCCGGCTACGCCGGTGTCACCCCGGACACCCTGCAACGCCGCTTCCTGGACACCCCCGGCACGATCATCACCACCAGCCGGACCGTCACCGTGCGCCTGGACCGACGCGCCTACGCCCCCGTCCTACGCCAAGCCGACCTACCCCAGAACACCGTCATTCCCTGGTGGGACAACCGCACCCTGCGCTACGAAATCAGCTGACCCCCCTTGCCCCGAACCAACTGCGCGGAAATCCGCGCTAAGGCCAAGGGACGGCTGCGCGGCAAGCAGCCCAAGCTCAACCCCAGGCAGGAAACACATCTGGTCCTTCTGCTGAAGTCCGGTGAATACAGCACCGCCGAAATCGGCGACCTGTCGGCGTCGCACGGTCGACCGTCTACCTCGCGATCGGACGAGACGCGGCAAGGCAACGAGCCCAACGATCAGGCACCGGCCCCCTCCGCTGAACCTGCAACCTTTGGCTGCATCGGTCCTACAGGCAACCGGCGGGATCCGGAGAGTCCAAGTGGCACGCCGTGTCCCGCAGGGTTGCCCCTCTTGCGGGACACCGCCAACACCGCCGCCGACTCACCGATTGTCTCCGTAACTGGTTCCCTGTACGGGACAGGGCAGGTCAACCACATGATCACTTGACCAGTACGGAGACGACGGTGAGCGTGGGCGACGTATGCCACGTTGTTAGGGGAGGCGAGGAGGCTGGCTCCTTCCGCTGTGGGGCGTGCCGGGCGGCGACGAGGCGGATGCAGGGGCCTGCCGCACGCCGTGGTGCGACGCTCCGGCGCGGCACGTCGACCGGTCAGGTCCACGTCGAGGGCCGCCAGCACGGCGGCCGCACCAACGAGACCAACGGGCAAGGCCTGTGCGAATCCTGCAACCACGCCAAACAAGCGGCCGGCTGGCATTCCCGGATCCGACCAGGACGACGACACGAAGATGGGACCACCACCCCTACCGGCCACACCTACCTATCCCGAGCCCCGCAACCTGGCCAGCAGCACCTCCACTGGCCGCGACAGGCTCGACCTCGTGTTCGGCGCCCTCCTCCGGTTCGCCGCCTGAGCGACGCAGGTGTCGGCGGCCGCGGCTAGCGTCGGACCCATGGCAACCCTGCTGCCGGAGCTGCTCGTGACCGACCCGGCCGCGCTGCGGGTGTGGCTCGAAGAGCACCACGCGACGTCGCCCGGCGTGCGGCTGGTGCTGACCAAGAAGGGCGGCTCGGATACCACGATCACGTGGGCGAGCGCGGTCGAGGAGCTGCTCTGCTTCGGCTGGATCGACGGCCAGGCCGGCAAGCGCGACGAGGACAGTTACACCGTGCGGATAACCCCGCGCCGCCCCAAGGGCAGCTGGTCCCAGCGAAACGTCGCGCTCGTGGCGACGCTCGAGGAGCAGGGCCGGATGACCGACGCCGGGCGCGCCGCGGTCGAGGCCGCGCGGGCCGACGGGCGGTGGGCCTCGGCGTACGCCGGTCCGGCGACCCGGTTGGCGCCCGACGACCTGGCCGCGGCGATCGCGGCGGAGCCGGTCGCACAGGCGATGTTCGACGTGCTCACGAGCGCCAACCGGTTCGCGCTGATTCATCGCGTCGAGAGCATGAAGCGCGCTGAGAGCCGGGCCCGCAAGATCACCGAGATGGTGGAGATGCTGGCGCGCGGCGAGACGCTCTACCCGCAGAAGGCGGGTCGCCCCGGACGGGCAGCCGAGGGCGCCGACGCCCGGCAGTAGGGTCGCCCACCAGATGGGAGTACCTGACTGCGCCGATCCTGACGCACGCCGCGAAGCAGATCCTCGACACTTCGGCTCCACACGTCAGCACGTGCACCAGCACGCTGCACACGGACAGCAATCAACCAACCAATACCGGAAGATGGTATGGACACCGCACAAATCACCGAGATACTGACTGACAGGGTCACCCTGACCCTGTCGAGAAGCAACCGATCACGCAGATCGCCTACGCCGCGCTGAACGGGAGCCCGCGGGCAGTCCCGCTCGGCTACCTGCTGCGCGATGGCAAGTTCTCTTTTTCACGATCCCCACCTCGGAAAAAGTGACAGCGCTGCGCCGCGACCCGCGGATCGCCCTTTCCATCGACGTCAACCCGCCCACCATGCTGCCTGCTCGTCAGGGGAACCGCCGAGCTTCGAGAGGAGCCCGGCGTCCCCGACGAATATCTTGAAGCGTCTTTTCGGACGATGCAGAGAATCAGCACGCCGGATTCGAAGAGCAGGTGCGCGCGCTCTATGCCTCGATGGTGCGCATCGAGGTCCCCCCGACCTGGGTGCGGCTCAACGACTTTCAACGCACCGCACCCCGCGCGGTCGAACGCCTCGTTCAGGCCAAGCTGGGCGGACCCCAGCGATGAGTCTCACTCGACGGTTCGACTAAATCTGCATCACCGTGGCGGGCCTCGACCGAGCAACGGCGAGATTCGCGCACGGCACGCGACAAAAGCACGGATCCGATTGTCCTCGGGGCGAGAGTGATCAAAGCACAACGACTCTTTAAGGACGCCGTTGCCGTCGCGTCTGCAGTTCGGCTTGTGCGAAAATTCCCAAATAGCTCGCGGGCCAGGGGCTGGTCGGTGAAATAGGGCATTGAGATCACTCTCTCTCTCGTCTTTACGTTTCCGGCAAGCGACCCGGAGCACGACGACTGGACCAACGGAGCGCACCTCTCGGCCTCCCGGCGTTGACAAGGTTGATGAGCGGCTTACAACAATCACAATCCTGGGCCGAGTTTCTCTTGCGGATCACGAAAGCTTCATGCCTGCTTCGCGGGCGGCGACGATGGCGTGCGCTCGGGTCGCGACCCGCAAATTGGCGAAGATGGCGGAAACGTTGTTACGCACTGTTTTTCGGTAGGCCCAACCGGCCGCAAATGTCGGCGTTGTTGAGCTGATCGGCGACCAGTCGCAGGATCTGCACCTCGCGAGGGTTCAACGAGGGAAACAAGGCAGCGTCGTCAGGCGGTGACAACTGCGAACTATCAGGAGCACCGGCAGGGAAGTAACCGATCAGTCGCGTGGCGATGTCGGCGCCGAAGATCGCCTCGCCGCTGGCCACCGCGCGCACGGCGCGGACGATCTCAGCCTTCCTGGCACCCTTGAGCAAGTAGCCGCGGACCCCCGCCTGCATCGCGGCGAACACCGAGTCATCGTCGGACACCAGGCTCAGGACCAGGACACCGATATGCGGACAGGCCGCGAGGACATCACGGGTCGCCTGAACGCCCTCGACGCCCGGCATGGTCACAGCAAGCGCGGATCTTCGCCGGCGCGACATTCCCGCTTCACCTCGACGCTTCATACCCGCTGGCCGCGACCTGTTCGCGCCAGCCGGCATCGACATGCACGCCGGCGATCGTCCGGGCGCCCGAGACGGCCAGCGTGACGGCGCAACTGGGTGGTGGGGGTCAACGCGCGGGCCTGGTGGTAGGTGATCGGTGCGATGAAGGTGCCGGTTCGGTCGTTCCCCGGGGCGTCGGTCATGGGTGGGCCGGCGGCCTGCTCGAGGCTCCGGCCGCCCGGTGGCGTTGTAACGGCTCGGATCGCGAGCAGGCGCGATCCAAGTCCGTCGAGGGCGGTGGCTATGCGACTTGCTCACCTGTGCGATGACTTGCCGCCTGGCGCAACGTCTTTCGGATATCAAGGCGGACGATTCCGAAGGAGCGGACCGGTTCGGCGCCGGTGGGTCGTGAGAAATTTCCCCTCCTCGAGGTAAGGACGCAGGGTGGCGCCGATGCCAAGTCATCGTCCGTCACGCAGCACACCCGGTGACGGCCGGCCATCTGGCCGCCCCTTCTCGCCTCATGGAGTCTGAGATGACCCGCACAACCCTCACCCGCTCGTTCTCGCGCCGCGCCCTCCTGGCCGCCGCTGGTGCGGTCACCGTCCTGCTCCTCAGTCCGCTGGGCGCTGCATCTGCCGACGTCGGCCACCACGACGACGCAGCCGGGGCGGTCTTCGTCCAACTCAACTCAACGGACGGAAACCAGATCGCGACCTACACGCGCAGCACGTCCGGACTGCTGACCGCGGTGAACACCTACCCGACCGGAGGCGACGGCGGAACGGAGATCGGCGTTCCGCTGGATGCTCTCGCATCGCAGGGGTCCCTCGTGCTCGATTCCGACCACCACGTGCTGCTGGCCGTCAACGCCGGAAGCGACACTGTGACGAACTTTGCCGTTCACGGCGCAAGCCTCAGTCGCGCGACTGTCGTACGGTCAGGGGGGCAGTTCCCGTCGAGCATCGCGGTCCACGGTGACCTGGTGTACGTGCTCAATGCCGGTGGTGCCGGCAACATCTCGGGCTTCGAGTTCAGGAAGGGCAACCTCGTCCCGATGCCCGGATCGGCGCGCACCCTGGGCTTGGGCAACGCCAACCCGCCGCTGTTCATCTCCGCGCCGGGCCAGATCGGGTTCAGCAAGGACGGTCGCAGCCTCATCGTGACCACCAAAAACCACAACCAGATCCTGACCTTCCCGGTCGACCGGCAGGGCTACCCGTCAGCCACACCGGTGGTGACCGCCTCTGCCGGACCCGTGCCGTTCTCGTTCGTCGTCGACGGGCGCGGAACCGTCCATGTGACCGAGGCCGGCACCGGCAAGACCAGCTCCTACAGTGTCGCGCGCAACGGCTCCCTCGCCCTGCTCGGCTCGTCGGCCTCCACCGGTGGCGCCGCGCTGTGCTGGAACGTCCAGGCCCGCCGCACCATCTACGGCTCGAACGCCGGGTCGGCGACCCTGTCTGCGTGGCAGGTGGCGGCCGACGGTTCCGCGACACTCACGAACCCCGTCGCAGCCGCCACAGCCGCGGGTCCGATCGACCTCGCGGCATCCAGCAACGGCCGGTTCCTGTATGTGCAAGAAGCGGTCGCCGGGAGTCTCGGGGTGTACGCCGTCTCCCGTGACGGCTCCCTCGCCCGGATCCAGACGGTTTCGGGTCTGCCGGCATTCACCAACACCGGCATGGAGGGCATCGCGGCGAGCTGACCCATCCCGCACACCCTTGACCGAGCCCGGCTGGGCTCTTGCCACTGGACGGCTGCCCAGCGCGGTTCGGCCCCCGAAGTTTTCACCGCTCGCCCGGGCCGGGCGAAATACCAGACCCACGAGAAAGAGCCCCCCGTGATCGATGACCATGACGAGTCGAACGCAAGCAAAACACCAGGCTGGTCTGACGGGCTGAGCGTGGCACGGCGAGTGGTGCTCGCCTTCGTGGCCGTGTTCGTCGCGAACGGCGTGTTCGGCGGAGACAACCGTGCATTCGGATTCGTCGCCATTGGTGGCGTACTAGCAGTCATCCTTCTGATCGGGCTTGCTCGGTGGGTCAGGGCCCACCGGACCTGACCGTCACCACGAGCGGCCCATCAGCTCAGTAGCCTCGTCGATATCCCGAACCTGCGCAGCCGGCCGCTCGTTTGTCCGGCTGAGACAGTCACCGGGCCCAAAATGATGTTGCTCTCCGCACAAGATCGTGCCCACCAGGGTTGGCGCGGTTGCCCATTCCGCTGCCTAGTGTACGTTCCGGCCCATGTCCATGGGGCCGCGGGTCGATACCGATCTGGCGGGCCGGTGACCGCGGTGATGGACGCATCGTCGCGCCAGTGGCTCGACGGACTGCGTGCCTCCGGTCGGGATCATGAGCAGTGTGTGGCAGCCCTGCATGCATTGCTGCTTCGCGTCGCCAGGCACGAAGTGTCGCGCCGGGCGGGGTCGCTGCAACTGCGTGGCCCGGAACTCGAGGACATCGCCCAACAAGCCAGTGATGATGCGCTGATGGCGATCCGCGCGAAGCTCGCCGGTTTCCGCGGTGACAGCAGGTTCACCACCTGGGCCTACAAATTCGTCATGTACGAGGTATCGACCAAGATGGGACGGCATTTCTGGCGGCATCGGCACGCCAGCATGGACGACGACAGCTGGGCGGATCTGCCCGATCCGGGCGCCGTTGCTCCCGACCAGCGCACCGAGCACCGCGAGATCTTCCAGGCGTTACGCCTGGCGATCGATCGGGATCTCACCCCGTTGCAACGACGCGTTTTCGTTGCGGTCGCACTCAACGAGGTCCCGATGGATGCCATGGCTCGCGAACTCGGCGCCAACCGCAATTCCGTTTACAAGGTGCTGTTCGACGCCCGGCGTAAACTCCGGGAGAGCCTGCGCACCGCCGGGTACGAACGTCCAACCCATTCATCTGGATCAGCGGAATGACAACACCCCGAGACATCGACGCCCTGTTGCCGGACAACACTGTCGACGCCGGCTGTGCCGGCAGCTTCGACGTGCTGCACTCCTACGTCGAAGAAGAACTCGCTGGCATCGACTCGGCCATCTCACAACCGGGCCTGGCCGCACACATCAACAGCTGCCCAGCATGCTCCGCGGATTACCTTGGCCTCCGGGACGCTGCGACGCTGTTCGGCGACGCCGAGCCATTTCCCTCGTAAACGCTGACACCGTCGGAGGTTTGGCACGTGTGGGTTCGAATCGATGAAATCTCTTTCGCCGTGGACCACGCCGATGACGTCATCGCCCACACACGCGACAACGCGGTCGCGATGCACCAGGGCGAGAGCTTCGTTGGGTTCCGCTTGCTTGTCGACCGGCCACACGGCCGCGCCCTCAAGGTGTCGTACTGGGACAACCTCGACGAAGCCACCCGCAACGATTCAGGACCGGTGACCGACCGGGCCATCGGGGCCGAGACCACCGTTGTGCGAACGAATCTCTACGAGTTGTCCATCGACGCCGCCTGATCCAGCGCACCGGCCCTGCAGCAACAGCGCCGGTCGGGTATGCGGCGGCGTGTACCACGGTTGGTCCCGGATTCGTCTTCGTGACGGGGTAAGACCCGGCCACCAAGCGACGCCCACTCTCCGTCAGACATTTTACCGACCGTGCCAGGCAGACCTGACGCGGTGAGACTTTCGGAGGTCAGCATGACGACGTTCCACACAGCAAGGGTCGAGGGGCTCGATGTCTTCTACCGCGAGGCGGGTGACCCCGACAAGCCGAAGCTGTTGCTGCTCGGTGGATTTCCCGCTTCGTCCCACCAGTTCCGCAACCTCATCCCGGCCCTGGCCGACAGCTTTCATGTGCTGTCGCCGGACTATCCGGGCTTCGGTAACACCGACATGCCCGACCCCGCGACATGGGACTACACCTTCGACCACCTCGCCACCATCGTCGACGGCCTGCTCGCCGAGGTCGGCTTCACCGGTCCCATGGGGATCTACATGCAGGACTACGGCGGACCGATCGGCAACCGACTGATCACCGCACACCCCGAATGGCTGCAATGGCAGGTCATCCAGAACGCCAACAGCTACGAAGAAGGTTTCACCAAGGCATGGGACGGGATCCGGCACGCGCTCTGGGTCGATCGCAGCCCCGCAACCGAGGCGCCACTCGAAGGCTTCCTACAGCCAGAGACCGTCAAAGCCATCTACACCACCGGGCATCCCGACCCCAGCAAGATCAGCCCCGACAACTGGAACACCGACCTGTACTTCCTGTCCCGGTCGCACGCCCACCGCGTGCAATTGGACCTGTTCTACGACTACCGCACCAACGCCGCGCTCTACCCCACCTGGCAGCAGTCGCTTCGGGAGCGCCAGCCCCTGACCCTCATCTTCTGGGGACAGGGCGACATCTTCTTCACCCCCGCGGGCGGCGAGTCGTACCTGCGGGACCTGCCCGGTGCCGAACTCGTCCGGCTCGACTCCGGTCACTTCGCCGTCGAAGACAACCTTCAACAGATCGCCGACGGGATCACCTTCTTTTACGACACCCGGGTGAGCCCCGACGTCCACGCGGTGACCGGATAGTTGAACCCGGTAACCCCGGTCGGCAGGAAAGTTATCAGCTTCGCTCAACAGCAGAGGAGTCGGGGTGGACGACGTTCGGCTCGAACAACTGTGGCGGTACCCGGTCAAATCACTACGGGGTGAGGCATTGCAGGTTGCGCACCTCACAGCGGACGGCGTGGCCGGCGACCGCATTGTCCACATCGCCGGCCCACGAGGACCCCTGACCGGGCGCACCCGACAAGGATTGCTGACGGTCCCTGCCGTCACCAGGCCTGACGGCACCCCGCTGGTCGACGGCCACCCCTGGAACTCCGTTCAGGCCCGGGAGATCGTCCAACTCCATGCAGGACCGCGGGCGCAGCTTGTCGCGGACACGACCCCCGAACGGTTCGACGTCCTCAACTTGCTGGTCGCCACCGACGGTGCGGTCGCCGTGTTCGGCCACGACATCCGAAGACTGCGGCCCAATCTCGTTCTCTCCGGAGTACCGGCGGACCTCGAACCTGACTTACCCGGGCAGGCATTCTTGATCGGTGATGCCATCATCGGTGTGCACTCGCTGCGGCAACGATGCATCGTCACCTCGATAGACCCGGACACCGGTGAGCAGAACCTCGACGTGTTCCGCCGCATACGCAGGGTTTTCGGCGGCGAACTTGCCCTGAATTGTTGGGTGATCAGGCCCGGGGCCATTCATCTCCACGACGTCGTCCGAATCGACCGAGCGCCCAGCGCGCCCACCAGGATTGGCGGTTGGATCATCGGCGCACCCTATGGGTTGACCCCGAAATTTTCGCCCCCGCGGTGACGACGGCTGGCACCCCAAGCTGAACGCTGACATTCAACCCCGGCGCCAGCCTTGAGTCGTACCTACCCTTTCCCGGAGTGCCGGAATGTTTGGACGTGCCTGTCGGCGTTGACGGAAGCGCGGCCGCCCCAACGGTGAACGGCCCTGGCTCAACATGTTCGGGCGCTTCCTTTGAAGGTTCTGAACAAACGATGGGTGAGGTCCCGATGACGGTGCAGATCGCAGTGATCAGCGACTTCCGCCTGCGGGTGGGTGACCAGAAGGTTCCGACAGGAAGCCTGGGCCAGGCCTGACACGGCAGTCCTGGTCAAGATCCTCGCCCTCGAACAGGGCCACCAGTTGTACAGGGAACAAATCATGGATCTGCTGTGGCCGGAGTCCAATGGCGCCGACCTCGCTCCGCGACTCCACACGGCCGCGCACTACGCCCGACGTGCGCTGGGCGGCAGCAACAGTGGTGCTGCGCGGCGAGAACCGCCAGTTCAATTCACAGTCGCCCCGTCAGCAATGAAGTGCCGTCAAAGTCGGTCCCGCACGAGGATGGTGATGCGGGACATCGGCGCCGACGTCCTTGGGGTCGTGGAGGCCGAGAACCGGCCAGCCGTGGACATGTTCTCCGCCGCGCTGCTCCGCGAGGTCGGCGCGGCACCGTACGAGCAGGTGATGGTGATCGATGGCAACGACACCCGCGGCATCGACGTCGGTGTGATGGCCACCGGACAGTACTCGTTGGGCACCATCCGGTCCCACGTTTATGACCGGGACGACGAAGGGACTGTCTTCTCCCGGGATTGCCCGGAATACACGTTCACCACCCCGGGCGGGAACACGCTCACGGTGCTGGTCAACCACTTCAAGTCCAAGGGCTACAGCAGCCCCGGTGACCGGACCGGCGCGAAACGCGGCCGCCGGCAGGCGGTTCGGGTCGCGCAGATCTACCGGGACCTCTGGGCGGCCGGCGACGTGCGCGTCGCGGTCCTGGGCGACCTGAACGATGACCCCGGCAGCCCCGCGCTGGCGCCGCTGCTGCAGGACACCGACCTGCGGGACATCAGCACCCACCCCGAGTTCGACTTCGGCCCACGCAGGGGCAGCTACGGCGGAGGCAACGAGAAGGACAAGATCGACTACGTGCTGCTGTCACCGGACCTGTGGGCGACCGCCACCGGCGGTCAGGTCTTCCGCAAAGGCGTCTACCACGCGTCTACCACGGCCCGAACGTCCGCAACCCTTGGGAGATGTACCGCACCCTCACCACACCCGCGCTCGCCGCATCTGACGACGCCGCCATTACCGCCGCCCTGGCCTTGGACTGAACGGCCCGAGACTCGGCACCAGTACGACGAAACACCGCCTGGCAACGCCGCGCAGTCTCACCGCTTGACACCGATCAGCATGGGATGTCTGTTGGGTCCTGATCTGGGGACGGTGTCCGGCGATGCGGTGCCGACGCGCGAAGGCCATGTTGCTGATCAGCTTGGACGTGGGGGCGAGCTGAGCGTCGACCGCGCTGTCCGGGCCACCCAGCGTCGTCTGCGCGCTGCACTGTGTGGACGCCTAGGATGCCGGCGATTGGTACTTCGCCGGGAGCTGCGCGCTGACGCCCGGCAGGCGGCTGTCCAGGGCCGTCGACCGGGTCGAGTCTCAGGAGGAGCGTTCGTGGTTGAGGCACCGATCGCCGGGTACCCGCTGCATTGGGAGGCTGACGTGCTGCTCGCCGACGGCGGTGTCGCGCACCTGCGGCCCAGCGGTCCGGGCGACGAAGACGCGATCCGCGCCATGCACGCCCGGTCCAGCGCGAAAACGTTGTATCTGCGGTATTTCTCGCCGGTCAGTACGGTCTCCGAGCAGAAGGTCGCGATCTTCACCGACGTTGACTACGACTCCAGAGTCGGGTTGGTCGCCGTGTTGGGCGGGCAGATGATCGCTGCGGGGACCTATCATCGCTCCCCGGTCGGGGACACCGATTCAGCCGAGGTCGGGTTTCTGGTAGAGGACTCGCAGCACGGCCGGGGGCTGGGGTCGATCCTGCTGGAGCACCTGGCCGCGGCGGCCCAGGAACGCGGGATCCACCGTTTCACCGCCGAGGTGCTCGGTCAGAACACCACGATGCTGGGGGTGCTCGTGGACGCCGGGTACACGATCCACGAGCAGAACAACTCCGGCGTGGTCGACCTAGTGCTCGACATCGAGCCGACCGAGAAGTCCCGGGCGGTGATGACCGCCCGGGAACACCGGGCGGAGGCCCGGTCGATCGCCCGGCTGCTCTCACCACGCTCGATCGCGGTCATCGGAGCCTCCCGGGAGCCCACCAAACTGGGTCACGTCGTGCTGGAGAACCTGCTACGCGGTGGCTTCACCGGGCCGGTGTTCCCGGTCAACCCGGCGGCCGGGTCGGTGCAGGGTGTCCGGGCATACGCCTGTGTCGCCGACATCCCCGATCCGGTCGACCTGGCCGTGGTGACGGTGCCGGCCCGGAACGTCGCCGAGGTGGTCGAACAGTGCCGGGCCAAGGGAGTGCACGGCCTGGTGGTGATCACTGCGGGCTTCGCCGACACCGGACCGGTCGGCGCCGATGCGCAGCGGCGGTTGGTCGCGCTGGCCCGCGGTGCGGGCATGCGGGTCCTCGGCCCGAACTGCCTGGGCCTGATCAACACCGACCCGGCGGTGCGGATGAACGCGACCCTGGCCCCGCTGGTCCCGCCGTCGGGTCGGGTCGGGTTCTTCTGCCAGTCCGGTGCCTTGGGTATCGCCATCCTGGCCGACGCCGCCGCCCGCGGGCTCGGCCTGTCCACGTTCGTCTCGGCCGGCAACCGGGCCGATGTGTCAGGCAACGACCTGCTGCAGTTCTGGTACGGCGACGACCGCACCGAGGTGGTGCTGCTGTACCTGGAGTCGTTCGGTAATCCCCGCAAGTTCGCCCGGTTGGCCCGGGTGCTGGCCCGGACGAAACCGGTCATCGCAGTGAAGTCCGGTCGGCACGCCACACCGACCCCCGCACCCGGGTCGAACGCGGCCCCGATGTCCGGGGCCGCGGTGGCAAGCCTGTTCGCACAGTCCGGGGTGATCAGGACCGAGACGCTGGCCGCTGCCTTCGATGTCGCCCAGCTGCTGTCCACTCAGCCGGTGCCGGTCGGTGACCGGGTCGCCGTCATCGGGAACTCGACCGCGCTGAGCATGCTGGCGGTCGATGCCTGCCGGGACGCCGACCTGCGAGTCACCGACGGCCGGCCCGTGGACCTGGAAGTGGGGGTGAACCCGGAGGACCTGGCCCAGGCCGTGCGTGCCGCGCTGGCCCGGGCCGATGTCGACGCGCTGGTGGTGGTGTACGTGCCGGTCGTCGCGACGACCGGACTGGCGCACGCGGTTGCGCTGCGGTCGGCGGTCAGCCAGGCCACCATTCCGGTGCTGACCACCTTCCCGATGCCCGCCGACGGCAACCCTGGTCGTGGGTCGCTGCCGTCCTTCCGCACCCCCGAGCGGGCGGTGGTCGCGCTGGCCCACGCGGTGCGGTACGGCTCGTGGCTGACCAGACCGGCCGGCACCGTCCCGGACCTGCCCGGGATGGACGCCGACGCTGCCCGGGCGCTGATGACCCGGCTGCGCGGCCCGGATGATCCGCCGCGGGCGCTGACCGACGACGAGGTCACCGAACTGCTGGACTGTTGCGGGATCCCGCTGCTGCCGTACCGGGCGATCGGCAGCGCGGCGGAAGCGGTGGCCGGGGCCGCCGAAATCGGCTACCCAGTGATGCTCAAGTCGTTCGACCATTCGTTGCGGCACCGGATGGACCGCTCCGGTGTGCGGCTCGGGCTGAATACCGCCGAGCAGCTGATGGCTGCCTACCAGGAGCTGTCGGGGGTCGCCGGCCCCTGGCTGGACGTCCAGGCGATGGCACCACGCGACCGGTCCGACGTGTCAACGGTCTTCGCGATCAGCGCCGACCCCTCGTTCGGCGTGCTGGTGTCCTTCGGGATCGGCGGCGTGGCCACCGAGTTGCTCGACGACCGGGCCTACCGGGCTGTGCCACTGACCACCGCCACCGCCGCCGCGCTCATCTCGGCGCCGCGGGCCGCACCGTTGCTCGACGGCTACCGGGGCACCCGGCTGGTCGCCCACGAACCCCTCATCGACCTGGCCTTACGGCTCTCCACCCTCGCCGACCAGCTACCGGAAGTCTGCGAACTCGAACTGCGTCCAGTGCTGGCCGGACCGGCCGGCCTGGCCGTGACCAGCGCCACCTGCCGCATCGGTCCGGCTATCGCCCGGCCGGACACCACCCGCCGGCTGCACTGAACACGGTCGAGCGGGCACCGGTTGCTGCCCTCCCACGACCCCCAGAGAAGAGGAGGGGTAGTGGCTGGGCCGCGAAAACCGTCGCCTCGACGCACGCCCCGAACTCCGCGCGGCACACGATCTTTTCCGTGACGATCGGCATGGAAGCCTTCGCCGAGCCCGCACACGGTGAACTCTTGGCCACCGGCGAACGGGTACGCAAGCGATCCGCCGACCGGCCACGCCGGCCTACTCCCGTGGCGGTGTCGCTGCCGGTGTCCCGGTCGGCGGTGTCCATCGCGTTGATCCCGGCGGCGTTGCGGGCGAGGAGCTGTGCCCGCTGTTGTTGCCGCACCGCGCGGTGGTGTGGGCAGGCCCAGCGGGCCTTGCGGGTGGGGTCGTAGGGCACGGGGATTGCACCGTGTCGAGCACGCGGAATGCGTCGAGGCCCAGTACGCGGGCGGTGCGGACGGCTTGGCGGGCGCGTTGCTCCGAGGGCATCCGGGCGATGACCTGCGCGGTTTTGTCCAGCGCCCACAACCGTGACTCGGGGGTGTGGTCACCGCGGAGCGTGGCGGTGAGGACTTGGTCGACGGCCAGGTCGGCCAGCGGGCGGCGTTGCCCGAGCGCCGCGGCCAGTGCCTGCGCGCCGGCGTCGGCGAGGACGTCGGCGGGGTCCTGCCCGGCGGGCAGGTTCGGGACCCGGGCGTTGGTGACGCCGGCGGCGAGCAGCAAATCGTGCGCCGCGGTGGCGGCACGCCGACCAGCGGGGTCGTTGTCCAACGCGACCACCACGGTGGGTGGTGGGTCAGCACGAAAACCGGGTGATGGAAGGGCGGATCCGGCCCCCACCAGCCGGTCCAGTTCAGGTCCGGCCAGGCGCCGCGGACGGGCCGAACATGTTGCGGCCCATGATGGTTGCGTCGATCCTCTCGTCACCGGCTGCGATGAAGGCCCGGTTGATGTCCTCGCCCGGCTCGGTCACCCCGCGCCCGCCGATTCGCCCGGGCCCTTGCTCAGCGCCGGTGCGGCGAAGATCCACTCATGCAACCGCTGTCCGTCGACGCCGACCGGATGATCGCGGCTCTGTCGCGGACCCGCGACGAAGCCGTCGGTGGAGACGGAGAAGTTGTGAACGCGAAGCCTGCTCACTGGCGCACCCCCACTGGTTCGGTGTCGTGGTACCGACCGGCGCGGGCCGGCAAAGTCAGCGGTCGAGGGCGACCGGGAAAGTCACCCTGGTCAGGTGATGCCCGTCGCACGAGCGGTGGCGAGCATTGCGGTATGGGTCTTTTCCGGCACGGCCACGACGGTCCGGCTCCGCTGCGGTTTCAGATGCGGGAGAAGCTGTTGTCCATCGGCGACGATTCCTGGATCGAGGACGGGTCCGGGGAAAAGGTCTTCAAGGTCGACGGCAAGGCGTTGCGGATCCGCGACACGTTCGTCCTCGAGGACACCAACGGCAACGAGGTGGCCAAGATCCAGGAGAAGAAGCTCAGCATCCGGGACAAGATGAAGATCGAACTGGGCGAGACCGAGGCCACGGTCCACAAGGCCCTGGTCGGGATCCGTCACCGGTTCGAGATCGACGTCAGCAACGGCCCCGACATGAAGGCGCACGGCAACTTCGTCGATCACGAGTACGAGGTCGAACGGGACGGCGAGAGCGTCGCGACGGTGTCGAAGAAGTGGTTCCGGGTGCGTGACACCTACGGCATCGAGATCGGCGCCGGCGAGAACGTGCCGCTGCTGTTGGCCGTGACGGTGTGCATCGACGAGATGACCGAGCGTTGACGCCCGTGGCGTGCCGGTCCTGCCGGGGCGGCGACCCGCCCGATGGCCGGCGACACCATCATCGTCGCACCACCATTCGCACCCGCCGATCGGCCGGGCGCGTCACCACCGCCCCCACCAAGGAGCGCTCATGGACATCGGACCCGTCGACATCCTCGAGGTGGCCTTTCCCGGCAACGAATTCAACGGTGCGATCCTGCCGGCACTCGAGGACCTGATCAGCTCCGGGACCATCCGCGTCCTGGACCTGCTGTTCGCCTACAAGACCCCAGAGGGTGAGGTCGGCTCCATCGAACTGGCAGGCCTCACCGCCCAGTACGGCCCGCTGTTCACCAGCGTCGACGGTGACGTTCCGGGCGGCCTGCTCGACGCCGAGGACGTCGTCGAGCTGACCGACCTGATGGACCCGAATTCGTCGATCCTGGTGATCTGCTGGGAGAACACCTGGGCGGCACCTTTCGTCGCCGCGTTGGAGGGTTCCGGGGCGGTCGTCCTCGACCAGGCGAGGGTGCCGCGAGAGGCCGTGCTGTCGGCTCTCGGTTCCGTCGCGGGCTGAGGGGTCGTCATGGGTTGATCGGGATGATGGCCCGCACCGCGGTGGTGGCAGGCACTGCCACCGCTGTGTCCAACCGGGTGTCCCGACGACAGGTCAACCGCTGGAACAACAAGGCCGAGGAACAGGCTGCCCAGTCCCCACCGCAGGAGCAGTACCCACCGCAGCCGTACCAGCAGCAGCCGTACCAGCAGGCCCCCGCCGCCGGCCGCTGCTGTGCCCGCCGCGCCCGCGGGTGGCTCCCCGGAACTGCTCGAGCAGCTCGAGCAGCTGTCCACCGCTGCCAAGGCGAAGTTGCTCGGCACCAGTTGAGGCGCAGCCGCACCGAACCGGATCCGCCGTCCCGTGACGGCGGGTCCGGTTCGGTCGCTCTCGGCGCGTCCGAGTCGGTCGGCGGGGCGGTGGACGCGGCCGCCGGAGTGGCGCCCGCGCCGAGCTCTACGCCTGCCCGGCCAACCGTCCTGCGTCACACGCCGGCCCGGCCGGCCGGCCGGCCGGCCGTCATGGGGCGACCTGTAGGTCCGCCAGCCGGGACGCCGCCACGGCGATGGTGCCGAGCGCCAGCACGATCAGCAGTGCTCTCGCCGGTTTGTACCGGAAGGACGACGTCACGCCGGCGAAGAACAGGGCGACGGCCAACAGGATCGTGGTCAGCACGTAGTCGTCGGCGGTGTTGCCGGCCGCCTGACTGGCAACGCTCAAATTCTCCGACTTTGCCGCGGCATCGTTGTACTGCTGGAACTGGACCTTGAGGTACGCGGGGTCTGTGAAGATGTTGACCTTCTGGCCGGCGAGGATCTGCTTCTGCCAGACGTCGAGCTGCGCCAGGAACTCCGGGCGGGCCAGGGTATTGCGGTAGAAGTCCGCCAGCTTGGTGTTGCCCGACTGAATCGCCTGCGCGTAGTCGGCGACGAGGGTGCTGTCGTAGGCGACCCGCTGGGTTGCCAGGCCGAATTGCCGGTTCGACTCCACCCGCTCATCCGAGGACTGCCGAGCGAGATCGGTCTGCACGCCGTTCCATTGCGACGACTGGTAGCCACACCAGGCGGTGCCGAGGGTGGCGATCGCCAGCAACAGGACGGCGATGATCTCCAGCAGCCGATCGCCCAACGACGTCGTCGTGTCGCCAGTCACGATCGCGGTTCCGCATCGCCGGTGAAGAAGGTGCCGGTCGGGTCAATCGGTGCGGGCAGCGGCTTCGACCCCACCGCGGGGCCCTCGCGGAGCGCCAGATTCAGTGCCTGCGCCTGTTCCACCAGGTCGCGCCAGATGTCGGTCTCCCGATACCGCCAGGCCTCGGCGCTCGGTGCGGACAGCTTGACCTGCAGGTCCGCGTCGTTCAGCGCGCGCACGGTGCGGGTGGCCGCCTCGGCCTGCTCCCGCTCCAGCTCGTACCGTGCGCGCACGGTGGCCTGGATCACTTCACCGGTCCGGCCCAGGTCGATCGTGCCCAGTACGACGGCCGTCACTTCGATGCCGTCCGTCTCCAGCGCCGCGCCGATGTCGGTGAGCAAGCGGTACTGGCAGCCGTCACGGGCCGGGCCGAACAGACTGGACACGCTGAATTCCGGGTCACCGAGCGTCGAAGCGACGGCGCGCGTCGTCTCGTCCCGGACGATGCCGAAGATGCCCTGTGGGCCGAACCGCTCGTGGACGCGCCGCAACTGGGCGGGGATCAGGCGGAACCGGACGGTGAGCGAGACGGTGGCGGTGGACCGGTCGCCGAGTGCGACCTGCAGGGCGGGGCCGTACCGTTCGAGCGTCGAAGAATGTCGACGAGGGCCACCGGTGCGGTCCACCGCTCCGCGTTCACCGAGCAGTCCCTCTTCCGTGTCGGGCTCGCCGCCCGCCCGGTAGGCCATCTCGACGGAGGGGTATTCGACCACCATCCGGCGGCGCAGTGTGGGTACGAAGTGCGGCCCGGGCAGCAGCACCGTGTCGGTGGCTCTCCCCCTGGCCATGACCAACCCGAGACTGCCCGACGGAACCCGGACCAGCGACGCCGCCACGATGATGAAGACGAGGATGCCGAGCGCCGGCAGCAGCACGATGAGCAGGACGATCCAACCGATGGTGCTCACGGCACTCACTTCCCTGTCGATGCGTCGTGGCGACCCTCACGAGCCGACCGGAGCACCATGACGGGTGTCGGGCGACGGAGTTCGGGTCTCGGGCGTCCCGGTGGAGACTTCTTCGCACAGTAGGGCGGCGGTCCGGGCCACGCCTCATTCCAGCCGGGCGAAACGGGGTCATGGCCCCGGCGCGAGCCGGCGGTGTACTGGTAGCGGGAATCCCGGCGCGAGCCGGCGGTGTACTGGTAACGGGAATCCCGGCGCGAGCCGGCGGTGTACTGGTAGCGGGGATCAGAGCAGCCCCGCCGCCCGCGCCCGTTCCACCGCCTCTCGGCGGTTTCCCACCCCGAGCTTGCGGTAGATCGCCCGGAGGTGCGCCTTGACGGTGTTGACCGACACGAAAAGCTCGTCGGCGATCTCGCCGGCCTTGAGCATGGTCGGAAGGTAGCGCAGCACGATCCCCTCGCGGTCCGTCAGGGTCTCGGTGATGACCGTTCCGACGCCCGCCGGTGGTGGTGAGGGTTGCAGCAGCGCCAGGATCTCGGCCGAAAAGGCGTCGTGACGCTCACCGATCTGCCGATGACGCATCAGGATGGATCCGACCCGGTCGCCCACGGCGACGAAGGGTCGGCGGATCCGCTCCGGGTACGCCAGGTCGACCGCGGTTTCGATGGCGGCGAAGGCGGCGGTATCCCGGTGACTGCGGTCGGCCAGGACCGCGAGCAGCAGATGCGCGGCGATGGTGGCCTCACGGTCCACCGTCGGGCGGGCCAGCACCGGCTCGATCAGCGCGGGGACGCGCCCGATCGCCCCGGTGGCAAGGGCCGCCCGGGCGAGGCAGATGCGTTCGCGTCCGGTCAGGGTGGCCGGTATCGCCGACCCGTTGCGGTTGGACGTCGGCGAGTCGGCCAGGAGGCGCGCCGCGGCTCGCTCCGGCTGACCGGCCAGCAGGAGCGCATCAGCACCGGCGACGGCGATCAACGTGCGCAGTACCGCCGTGGCGTCCGGAGTCCGTTCGAGGCCGTCCAGCACCCGTTCGTCTGCGGCCATCGCGGCGCGCGCGTCACCGCGACCGACGGCCACCTCCACCCTCGCTGCGCCGAGCGCCAGCCGCAGGGCCCGATCGGTGTGGTGCACGCTCGACGACAGACCGCGGCTGACGTGGTGGCCGGCTTCGGTTGGCCGCTGCCGGGCGAGGTCGACCAGGGCCTGCGCGAGATACGTTGCCAGCGCCTGGGGTTCGGAGCCCCACCCGCGGCGGTCGATGATCTCCATGGCCTCCGCCGTTCGGCGCGATGCCGACGTGCAGCGGCCGACCAGGACGTCCGACAGGGCGAGATGACCGATGGCATTCAGGTGTGGCAGCAAGAGTTGTAGTTCGCGGGCCGTTTCGGCCTCGTTCTCCAGGGACATGACGGTGTCGTCGGCAGAACCGGTCCAGATCTGTGCGCCGGCCCGGTTGATGACGGCGATGCTGCGAAGTGCCGGGCCGGCCGGGAACAGCCGACGCGGGGTGCGATCGACGATGTCGATCACCTGCTGGGCCAGGCGCTGGACCGCCTCGCTGTCGGCGACGGTCCGTCGGTACGCCATGTCGTACGTCGACAGCATCGCCTCCGCACTGGTGCGGGTGTCACCCGCGTCATCGAGGAATTCCCGCGCCGCGTCGACATCGCGCTGCATCGCGGCAAACTGGTGGTGGTGGAAGTGCCAGGTGGCCGCAGCGAGAAGTGTTGCCAGTCCGGGCTTCTCCGGCGCCTCAGCGGCCAGCGGGGCAACCGCCGCGGCCAGCGCCGGACCTTCCGGTGACACCACCTTCGGGATGACCTTCAGCAGGATCCGGCCGGCACCGACCGTGTCATCGCCCGCAATGCTGTGCCGGATCGCCTCGATCGGCTCGCCGGACTCGAGTAACCATCGGGCGGCGGCCAGGTGAGCTTCCCGCAGCACCTTCGGTTGCTCCAGGGCCAGCCGGTAGAGCAGTAGTTCCCGCAACATCCGGTGGTAGCTGAACCAGCCGAAGCCGCCGCCGATGGCCACGACGAAGGCGTTCGCGCGGGCCAGACCCTCCAACAGCGCTTGGCCGTCCGAGCGGCCGGTGAGGTGATCGGCGAGCGGTCCACTGATCCGTTCCACGACGCTCGTCCGCAACAGGAAGTCGCGGGTGTCGGGTGACAGCCGCTGCATCAATTCGCCGATCAGGTAGTCGGCGATCGCCCGGTTGCTGCCGGAGAGCCGGCCGATGGCGGCATCCAGGTCGCCCGCTGCGAACGAGAACGCCGCCAGCCGCAATCCGACGGCCCATCCCTCGGTTCGTTCCCGGACGACCGCCACCTGCTCGGCGCGAAGCGGAATGCCCGCCTGCTCGAACAGGATCGCGGCCTCGACCTGGGAGAACGCCAGATCCGCAGTTCGGATCTCGGTCAGCTCCCCGCTCGCCCGCAGACGATGCAGCCGCAGCGTCGGATCCGAACGGCTGATCAGCACCAGTCTGAGCGAGTCCGGCAGGTGATCGACCAACTCGCCGAACGTGGCCAACACGGCGTCGTCGGTGATCTCGTGGAAATCGTCGAGCACGAGCACCACAGGCAGCGGTAGCGACGCCAGGATGGCACGCACGGCGAGCACTTCCTCCGGCCCGAAACCGGTGGCCGGCGACAGGTCGCGCAGCGAGCCCTCCCGGGGCGTCACCCCACAATCGGACAGGCTGCACAGCACCGCCGACCAGAACGCCTGCAGGGTGTTGTCAGCGGCGTCCAGACTCAGCCAGGCGACTGGCCAGGGCGCCTCGTCCGACCGTGCCCACGACGCGACCGTCAGCGTCTTGCCGGTGCCGGGGCCCGCACACACCAGCGTGACCGGCCGTGACGCGCCCTCGCCGAGGCGGTGTGCCAGTGCCGGTCGCGGGACAAGGTCGGGCGGCAGCACCGGCGGTGCGGCCTTGAGTGCCATGGCCGACTGCAGGAGATCGAGCAATGCCCCTCCCGGTGTCAGGCCCGGTACCTGGCCTGGTACCCGGTGCGGACGCCGGTGCGCCCAGCGGCAGCGATCCGTTGGCGTTGCGGCCGCACGAGGACGGACATCCGTGCCACAACATAGCCTATGGGACAGTCCTTGGCCGCCCAAACGTGGCCGAGGAGCCGGAACGGTGACTCAGCTGCCGGGCGGCCGCGGCGTTGTCGCCGGCGCCGCACCGGGGTTGTCACCGATCCGGTGCACCCTGATCTCCGTCTCATCGAGCTTGCACCCGGCGAGCCGATCGAGCAGCCGCTCGAGTCCGACCGGGCCGTCCACCAACCCGCCGAGAATGCACGATCTTTCGGTGGCGCCGAACCGCAGTTCCGGAATGGCGGACCGGATGACCGGGTCGATCCGGCCCGTCACCCGGAACTCGTAGACCCGGGCAGGGCCGGCCATGCTTGCCGGAGCGGACACGGTCCTACTGCCTCGACGGTGCGCTGCCGGCCGGTACCCGACGCACCTCGATCAGGTCGAGTCCGAGCCGCTGCAGCCGATTGATGATGCCGTGCAGCGCCGCCTGGTCGGGCACCGGCCCGCGGATGACCGTCTGCACTGGTTCGACCCGCGACCGCACTCCCTCCATCTCGACCAGCACGGCCTCCGGGACGGCGCCGCAAACCCTGATCTCGTACTCGATCGAAGAAGTCACGTCGGCCTCCGGGGTCAGCTGTCCGTCCGTGCCACCTTCCCTTTCCCGGCGATCGACCGCGTCATCCGAGTCGGGTAGAGCGCAGGGAGTGATGCCGGTACGGACGCTGTTCACCCGGTCGCTGGACGGGTCGTAGCATGACCATGGGTTCCCTGCCCGTTTTCTCGTGATCTGCCCGGTTCCGACGGCGTTCCCGCCGACGGGCGCGAAGCACCTCAACGGCCGGTGACACATCCCTGGAGGTGTCCGATGGTCGGTGCAGTGCTCGACACCAAGGTTCGCCTTCCACGACGCCGGCCGGGCTGGATCGCCCGCCCGCGACTGACCGAGCGCCTTGGCGGGGAGGTGTCCGCGGCCCTCACCGTGGTCTCGGCACCACCGGGGTTCGGCAAGACGACGATGCTCGCAGAATGGCTGGCGGTCCCGACGGCCTACGGCCGAACCGCGGCGTGGCTGTCACTCGACGAGCGGGACAACGATCCTGCGGTCTTCTGGACCTACCTGGTGAGCGCGGTGCGGACGGCGCACCCGGCGGTCGGTGCGGATGCGCTGTCGATCCTGCAGTCACCGCACCCGATGATGGAAGCTGTGGTGACCAGTCTGATCAACGGCTGCGCCGAGGTGGCGAACGACCTCGTGCTGGTCCTGGACGACTACCACGTCATCACGAACCGCGACGTGCACGATCAGCTGGCCTTCCTGCTGGACCACCGTCCCGAACGGCTGCATCTGGTGATCGCCGCCCGCGCCGATCCGCCGCTGCAGCTGGCCCGGCTCCGCGCGCGGGGTGAACTCACGGAGATCCGCGCGATGGACCTCCGGTTCACTTCCGACGAGGCGGCCACCTACCTCAACCGGACCATGGGCCTGGCGTTGACCGCGGACGACGTGGCCGCCCTGGAGGCGCGCACGGAGGGGTGGATCGCGGCGCTGCAGCTGGCCGCGCTGTCGATACGGGGCCGGGCGGACGTCGCCGGCTTCATCAGCGACTTCGCCGGCGATGACCGGTACATCGTCGACTACCTGGCCGAGGAGGTACTGAACCGGCAGTCCGCCGACGTCAGACAATTCTTGATGCACACGTCGATCCTGGATCGGCTCAGCGGTCCGCTGTGCGATGCCGTGACCGAACTAGGCGGTGGCCGCGAGGCGCTTCCCGCGCTGGAGCGGGAGAACCTGTTCCTGCTCCCGCTGGATGACCGGCGCCGGTGGTACCGCTATCACCAGCTGTTCGCCGACGTCCTGCACGCTCGCCTGCTGGACGAGCAGCCGGAGCGCGTCGCTGATCTGCACCGACGCGCGAGTGGTTGGTTCGAGCGGACCGGCGATGCGTCGGAGGCGATCCGGCATGCGCTGGCCGCCGGGGACTTCCCCCGGGCAGCGGACCTGGCGGAGCTGGCCATTCCGGCGATGGGCAGAACCAGGCAGGAATCGGTGGTGCTGGGCTGGCTCGCGGCGCTGCCCGATGAGGAGGTCCGCGTCCGGCCGGTGTTGACTGTCGGCTTCGCGGGCGCGCTGTTGCTGGGTGGGCGCACCGACGGGGTCGCCGAGCGGCTGACGCACGCCGAATCACTGCTGTCCGGGGCGGCGCAGGCCGAGGGATCCGCCGATCCGGCGGCCGGGTTCGTCGTGGCTGATCGGGCCCGGCTGGCCGACCTGCCGGGAATGATCGAGTTGTATCGGTCGGCGCTGGCCCTGGCCGGTGGTGACGTGCCCGGCACGGTCGCGCACGCGCAGCGTGCACGTGAGCGATCGGCGGCGGACGACCACCTGTGCCGTACCGCAGCCCTGGGGTTGTCCGGCTTGGCGTTGTGGTCAAGCGGTGAACTGGAGGCCGGGCACCGCGCGTATGTCGAATGCATGGCCGGGCTCTACCGCGGCGGCCACATCGCCGACACCTTCGGCTGCGCACTCGCGCTGGCCGACATCCGGGTCACCCAGGGCCGGCTGACCGATGCACTGCGGACCTACGAGCAGGCACTGCACCGCGGGTCCGCACCGGGCGGGTCGGTGCTGAGGGGTACGGCTGACATGTACGTCGGGATGAGCGAGATCGCCTGTGAGCGCGACGATCTGCCCGCCGCCGAAGCGCACCTGCGACGGAGCCGGGAGCTGGGGGAGAACACCGGGCTGCCGCAACATCCGTACCGCTCCCGGGTGGCGGTGGCCCGGATCCGCCGCGCCCGTGGAGATCTTGCCGGCGCGGTCGACCTGCTCGATCAGGCACAACGGCTGTACAACGGTGATCTCTTTCCCGACGTCCATCCCGTACCCGCGCTGATGGCCCGAATGTGGGTGCTGCAGGGTGCCATCGATCGGGCCTTCGGCTGGGCCGCTGAGCGCGGTCTCGCTGCCGATGACGAGGTCAGCTATCTCCGCGAGTTCGAGCACATCACCCTCGCCCGGATACTCCTGGCCCGGCATGCCGAGGAGCGAGCCGAGGAGCGAACCGAGGAGCGAACCGAGGTCACCCTCGAGCAGGCGGAGGTCTTGCTCGGCCGCCTGCTGGCAGCGGCCGATGCCGGATCACGAACGGGCAGCGTCATCGAACTCCTTGTCCTGCAGGCCGTTGCCCAGCACCAGCGGGGCGACCATCCGACTGCGCTCGCATCCCTCGACCGAGCGCTGGGGCTGGCCGAACCAGAGGGTTATGTGCGGATCTTCGTCGATGAGGGACCGGCGATGGCGACCCTGCTGCGGGTGGCTGCCCGGCGGGGCGAGCATCGCGGCTACGCGCGACGACTGTTCGGGGCCACCATGGCGACGGGACACGAGGACAAGCGCGCGGATGCGGCCGGGCGCCCCCTGGTCTCCTCACTCAGCGACCGGGAACTGGATGTGCTGCGGCTGCTCGGTACGGACCTCGACGGCCCAGGCATCGCCCGGCACCTGTTCGTGTCCCTGAACACGGTTCGGAGCCACACCAAGAGCATCTACGCGAAGCTCGATGTCAACAATCGCCGGGCGGCGGTGCGGCGGGCTCGGGACGACCGCCTGCTGTAGTTCGCGGTGCCGCACGGCGGCGTCCGAGCCGCTGTCTGTCGATCACCGCCCGGATGCCGTCGGTGCGCGAAACTCATTGCCGCACATGAGCTTTGCAGGGAAGCAGTGGACCGGTGCACATTTCCGTCGCCAGACCCCGCCGGGCGCTGCGGCCGGCGGCGCCTTCGTGGATCACCCTGTCGTGGAGTCGTGTGCGTGACCGCCCGGATCGGTCAGCGGCGCACCCGGTAGCGCAGGTGGAGCACCCGGGTGCCGTGAATGATCTCGTCGGGACCCGCCAACAGGTGTTGCGCGTGGACCGACCCGAAGTAGCGCTTGCCGGACCCGAACACAACGGGGACGACGTCCATGCGAACCTCGTCGATGAGACCCGCGGCAAGCGCCTGACCACCGACGTTGCCGGCGGCGACCTCGACGATGCGGTCTCCGGCAAGTTTTCGCGCCGTCGCCACGGCTGCCTCGATGCCGTCGACGAACTGGAACGGCGCCTGCATGTCCCAACCCGCGGGCTCCGGCGGTGCGTCACGACGACCACGTGGTCGATCCCGCTCGGCGGCTTCCCGTCCCAGCCGTCCGTCATGTCGAAGACGTGACGACCGACGACCGTCACCCCGATCCGATCCCAGTACGGCCGGATGTAGTCGTACGAGGTCTGCGAAACCTTGATCACGCCGGTGTCGTCCAACGGCACATCACCGCTGGACAACCAGTCGAACAGTGGTCCCGGCTGGTCATTCGCGTCCGCGATGAAGCCGTCCACCGACACCGAGCTGTACATGACCACCTTGCCCACGCGCCCTCCTCTGCTACGGGTGCCCCGGATCAGTGTGACGCGTGCCGCCTCTCTGGTGAGAATTGAATCCGCCGACAGCGGCCGGCCGTCCGGCAGGTGGCCGGGATGTTCGCGCAGGAACTGCGGCCGGACTTCGACAAACCGGGTGGGCGTGAGTCGGGTGAACGCGCGGAACTCGTGCCCGAAGTGCGCCTGCTCGAAGGAGCCTGCGCGACCGGCGATGTCGGCCCAATTGATCGGGCCGGCGGGGTCGATGGCGAACGCGGCGGCGGTGAAGCGATGGGTGCTGGCCAGCCGCTTCGGCGTGACTTCGATGAGTTCCTTGAATAGCCGGCCCAGAGTGCTGCTGACATCGGCTGCGATGTGCAGGTCGCCGACCGCCGCCCCGCCGCTCGCCGCGAGGACGCTGCTCGGATGGCGGACCGGTCCACGTCCGGTGACCTCGGGCACCCGCCGCGTCAGCTCCAGTTCGGGCCGGGTCAGCAGCTCTTGCGGTCCGTCGGCGGTGGCCGGCCGGTCCTGAAGTTCAGCAACGGCGGGCTGACCCCAGCCTGCTCAACGGTGACCGGCCGATCACGCAGTGGCCCATGGGCATCGGCAGGAACGGCGCGAGCCCATACGGCTTGAAATGCCCGCCGACCGAACGGGTTCGGCGTGGGTAGCCGAAATTCACGGCACGGGTGGGCACGGTGAACACCAGCCGTCGGCGTATTCGGCTACCTCGATTTCGATCAACGGTCGGACGGCGTGGATGGCCGGAACGGTGGGCGTGAAACCACTGATGTGGTGAGCGACTGTGGTGGGGGCTGAAAACGTCACGTGACGATTCATTCCGGACGTTTCGCGAATACCGGTGTTGTCGTCAATCGGTTCGATGTGCGCGTCGAGTCCATCCGTTGGAACGGCCGGTCGCCGCGGTTGAGGCGGTTTCACGTGAAACCCTTTTGCCGTCGACAATGGTCACGTCGACGCTGGTGGTGCGGAAGCGGCGCAGCCGGCCGCGGGCGCGACCAGCGCTGTGGTGGGTCGGGCTGTGACGGTCCACGCGGTGCCCCGGGCAGCCGGATCGAGGTGCCTTCTCGCCTGGATCGCCGTCGACGGGGCCGCCGCACAGTCAAGTGGCCTCGCGGCTCCGACCTTTCCGGAGTCGACCGGCGCATGGAGAGCGGCAGGCTGAGAACCCGTTGCACCGGACGCCTGTCGGGCGCGGTATTGCCGGCGGGCCCGAAACGGTGCCGGTGAGAACTCGTCGAGGATGCGTCGGTCTCGGCGCTGTGGGCACGGTCGACGGCATGCTCCTGCCGCCGCGTCCGGTTGCGCCCCGTGGTTGTACCGCGCACGGATGCGCGGCCCACACCATGCGGTCGTGTTTCAGGTGAAACCAACGGTGGGCCCGCCGCGTCGCGTCCGAGCAGATCCGCTGCACCGGTCCACGTGTTTTGCGGCCCGCTTGCCGGCCCGGCCGAAGGGTAGAACGCAAGGAATAGCCGACTCCGGTCAGTACGTGAATCCCGGCGACGTTGCCGGTCATCCCCAGGCTCAGCGAATCGCCCCGCGCGCTTGGTCAGCGTCGATTGCCCCCCCAGTGGGGCGTGATGTCCGACGTCCGCTTGCCTGCGCCAGATGAGATCGAGCCAGGCCAGTGATCGCCCGCGGGGTCGCGGCCGGGCGGCTCCGGGCCGGACGGGACTGGCGGCGCCCTGGCCGGATGTGACAGCGCGCGCCTCGGCCGGACGCGGCTGCCGGCGCCGCGACGGACATCGCTGCCAGCCCCTTCTCCGCAGCGGCGGCGTGACGTGCTTCGGCGCTCCGCTGTTGGCCGCTGGTGCTTCCCCATGGTCTGCGCGGTGGCGAGCAACGGCGGCGCCGGGTGACGCGTACGGAATGAGCGGCTCAACAGTCATCGTTGCGGTGATCTGCCATTGTCACGGCCATTTCGGCGGGTGGTCTCTGTGCTGCGCTAGGCAGAAAGTCTTCATGTGAAACGTCGCGTTGCAGCGCGGTACGGCTGGACAGCCGGTGAATGACGCCCAGCGGCCCCGGCCCGGCAACCCTCAGGGAATACAAGCCCTGCACGTGCACCGTCGCCGGCCGAGGACAGACTCACGGGGACAACGCGCCGCACCCTCCGACCGGCTACCTCCAGCAGAAGGCGAGGAGAGCGTTTCACGTGAAACGTCGGCGCGACCTTCATCTGCCCCAGCGGCGCCGGTGCTGTCACTCCGCCCACACACGACCGCCGGTAGATCCTTTTCCCGGGGGACCCGCGGCGGCCAGCAATGGTGAATTCCGGCGGGGCACTGCGGTTTCACGTGAAACAACGCCCCGGTAACGCCGACACAGCTGGCGAACGGGTCACCTTTGCCTTGCGCGCGGCGTGGCGCACCGATCTGCACCGACGTGCACCGTAGCGTGCGCCCCGCAGCACCATGACGCGTTCGAGTACGCAGCGATGCAGTGCGAGACGACGGCGATTCCGAACCTGGAGGCAGCATGAGCATCGATGTCGATGTTTCCCGTGAAACACCGGACCTCGACGAGGAGGACACCCCACTCGCGCGAGCAACCGAGGCAGCGCTCGAGATGCGGTCCGGTGAGCTGACCCTGCCGCGGCCGCGGCACCGACGGGTGTTCTCCGTCGCCAACCAGAAGGGCGGCGTCGGGAAGACCACCACCACCGTCAACATCGGTGTCGCGCTGGCCCTGTCCGGTCTGCACGTCCTGATCATCGACCTCGACCCACAGGGCAACGCATCCACCGCACTGGGCGTCCAACGCACCGCCGGCACCCCGTCCGTCTACGACGTGTTGGTCGGCGAGATCACCCCGGCCGAAGCCATTCAGACGTGTCCCGATGCTCCCCGTCTCGGTTGCATCCCGGCCACCATCGACCTCGCCGGCGCGGAGATCGAACTCGTCACGATGGAAGAGCGCGAACTGCGGTTGAAGAAGGCGATCCAGGCGATCGACGTCTACTACGACTACATCTTCGTCGACTGCCCGCCGTCGCTGGGCCTGCTCACGGTGAACGCCATGACCGCCGTCGATGAGGTGCTCATCCCCATCCAGTGTGAGTACTACGCGCTCGAGGGCCTGGGCCAGCTGCTGAACAACATCAATCTCATCCAGGAGCATCTCAATCCCCAGTTGCTGGTCAGCACCATCCTGCTGACCATGTACGACGCCCGCACCAAGCTCGCCGATCAGGTCGCCAACGAGGTGCGCAACCACTTCGGCCCCAAGGTGCTGACCACCTCCATCCCGCGGTCGGTGAAGATCTCGGAGGCACCGGGCTATCAGCAATCGGTCATGACGTACGACCCAGGGTCCCGCGGCGCCATGAGCTACATGGACGCCGCCCGCGAAATCGCCGAACGAGGCACGAAGGAGCTGTCATGACGGGCAAGGCACGCGGCGGGCTCGGACGTGGGCTGGCCGCCTTGATCCCAACCGGACCGGACACCACCACGGTCGCCGACGTGCTCATCAACGGGCCGGCAGCCCGCCGGGAGGCAGCACCCCTGTCGCTGGTCGGTCAGCCTGGCGACGACCTCGACACCGCGTCGACCGGCAACGCCGGCAACGCCGGCAAGGGCTCCAAAGGTGGCCGGCCGGCCAATGTGGTTGACGTGTCATCGAACGGTGCGACCGCCGCCGACACCGGGCCCCGCTACCTCGACGTTCCGGTCGATCAGATTCGGCGCAACCCCCGGAACCCGCGCACCGTGTTCGACGAGGATGCCCTGGTCGAGCTCACCCACTCCATCCGCGAGTTCGGACTGCTGCAACCGGTCGTCGTCCGCGATGTCCCGGGCGGTGGCTACGAACTGGTGATGGGCGAGCGGCGCTGGCAGGCCGCCCAACGCGCCGGTCACCCGACGATTCCGGCCATCGTCCGCCGCACCGAGGACGCCGACCTGCTTCGCGACGCGCTGCTGGAGAACATCCACCGGGCGAACCTCAACCCCCTGGAGGAGGCCGCGGCCTATCAGCAACTGTTGGAGGAGTTCGACGTCACGCAGGAGGAGTTGGCGTCCAGGCTGGGCCGCAGCCGACCCGTCATCTCCAATACCATCCGGCTGCTCCGGTTGCCGGTGCCCGTCCAACGCCGCGTTGCGGCGGGCGTGCTGTCCGCCGGGCACGCCCGCGCGCTGCTGGCGCTGCCCGATCCGGACGATCAGGAGCAGCTCGCCGCCCGCATCGTCGCCGAGGGTCTGTCGGTCCGCGGTGCCGAAGAGGCGGTCACCCTGTTGGCCGGCCGACCCGCACCGCGCCGGCGCACCGCGTCAACCAAGAAGGTGATACCTGGACTGGACGACCTGGCGGTCACCCTGTCGGACACCTTCGACACCAGGGTGAAGCTGGAACTGGGCCGCAGCAAGGGCCGCATCGTCGTCGAATTCGCGACTCATGAGGACCTCCGGCGGATCGTGACCGTGATGGCGCCGGATGCGCTGCCCACCGAGTTCCTTTCCCGGGATAACGAACATAGCGAACCGAACGCCAGCGACCCGCTACCCCAGGTAGAACTGTCACGGTGACGCATCGACCGGAGAGCGTCCGGCTCCGGGATGGAACCCGTTGCACCACAACGGGTCTCGGTTCAGAATGGCGTTCTCCGGTCACTGCGAGCGGTTCATGGCCCGCTCCACCAGCTCGGCGTAGACGGCGCCGAGGTCACGGCCCGCCTCGGCCACCGACATCGGCAGCATGGAAGTCTCGGTCAGCCCGGGGGATACGTTGACCTCCAGGAAATGCACCACACCGTCGTCGGTGGCGATGGCGTCGGTGCGGGACACGTCCCGCAGGCCGAGCGTGCGGTGCGCACCGAGCGCGAGTTCCGCGGCCGCCTCCGCCACGTCGCCGTCGAGGCGGGCCGGCGTGAAGTACGTCGTCAATCCCGCCGTGTACCGGGACTCGTAGTCGAAGATGCCGCTCTCCGGGACGATCTCCACCGCGGGCAGGACGACACCGTCGTCGTCCTCCTCCAGAACGGTGATCGCCAGCTCCACCCCCTCGACGAACTGCTCGACGACGACGATCTCCCCGTAGGCGAACGCGCCGACCAGAGCGGCCGGCAGTTCCTCCGGCGATCGGACCGCCGCGGCACCCAGGGCGGACCCGCCGTGCTGGGGCTTGACCATCAGCGGCAGACCGAGGTGACTGATCAGCAGCCCGATCAGCGTTTGTGCGCCGAGATCACGAAATGTCGAGTGGGACAATGACATCCATTCAGGGGTGGCGAACCCGGCGCGCCGCATCAGTTTCTTGGCGATGTTCTTCTCCCACGACAGGCGGCAGCTCGCGCCCTCCGTCCCGACGTAGGGAACGCCCGTCATCTCGAGAATGCCTTGAATGGAGCCGTTCTCGCCCCGGCCACCGTGCAGGGCGATGATCGCCGCGTCCGGTTTGGCGTCGAGCAGCCACGGGATCAGTTCGGCGTCGGCGTCCCGCAGGGTGACGTCCATGCCCCGGGCCCGGAGTGCCTCGTGCAGCCGGGAGCCGGATCGCAGCGAGACGTCACGCTCGTGACTGAGTCCACCGGCCAGCACCACTACGTGACGGGTCATCGAAAGCTCCTTGCAGTGCGGCAATCTTGGAACAGCAGGTGTGGGGCCGAGCGACCGCGCAGGCTCACGCGGTGTCCGGCGACGGGGACGACGGACTGACGGCGGGCCGGGACCATGTCGTGCCGAACGTCCGCATCACGTCCAGTTCGCTGTCGAGCACGCCGGCCAACCGGTGCACGCCCTCGACGATGCGCTCGGAGGTGGGGAAGCAGTACGACAGCCGCAGCTGCCGCGATCCGAGACCGTCGGCGTAGAAGGCAGTCCCGGGCACGTAGGCCACCCGGGCGGTGACGGCGCGGGGCAGCATCGCGGCGGCGTCGAACCCCTCGGGAAGAGTCACCCACACGTAGAAGCCACCGTCCGGCCGGGTCCAGGTGGTGCCCTCGGGCATGGAGGTTTCCAGCGCGGCCAGCATCGTGTCGCGCCGCTCGGCGTAGGTCTGGCGGTAGGCCTTGATCTGGCCCAGCCAATCGAACTTCGCCAGGTACCGCGCGATGAGCATCTGGTTGAAGACCGGCGGGTTCAGGGTCGCGGCTTCGTTGGCCAGCACCAGCTTCTCCCGGACCGCGTGCGGTGCAAGGACCCAACCCACCCGCAGGCCCGGGGCGAACGTCTTGGAGAACGAGCCGAGGTAGATCACGTTGTCCGGGTCGTCGGCCCGGATGGCGCGGCGCAGCTTGTCGTCGAAACCCAGCAGGCCGTAGGGGTTGTCCTCCAGGATCGCGATCCCGGCGCGGCGACAGATGTCGGCGATCACACCGCGCCTGTCCTCGGACAGGGTGACGCCGGCCGGGTTGTGGAAGTTCGGGATCGTGTACAGCATCTTCACCCGCCGGCGGGCGGCCCGGCAGGCCTCGATTGCCGCCTCGAGCGCCTCGGGAATGAGGCCGTCGTCGTCCATCGCGACGTGTACGACCTGCGCCTGGTACGCCTGGAAGGTGCCGAGCGCGCCGACGTAGGACGGTGCCTCGGCGAGGATCACGTCGCCCGGGTCGATGAAGATCCGGGTCGTCAGGTCCAGCGCCATCTGCGATCCGACGGTCACCATCACGTCGTCCGGGTGCGCCTTGATCCCCTCGAGCGCCATCACCTGGCAGATCTGCTCGCGCAGCTGCGGGATGCCCTGACCGGAGCCGTACTGCAGGGCGACGAGGCCGTCCTCGGCAACCAGTGCACCGGCTTCGGCGGCCAGCGACTCCAGCGGCAACGACCGCAGGTATGGCATTCCGCCGGCCAGCGACACGACTTCGGGACGGTTGGCGACCGCAAACAGTGCCCTGATGGCCGAGGCCCGCATCCCGACCGCGCGGTGCGCGTATCGCTGGATGTGCTGGTCCAGGCTGTTGCCGGTCATGCGAACACCTCGAAATGGTGGTCGGCGACTACCCCGACCCTCGGCCGGCAGCGCGGTCCTGTCCGGCGCCGGAACGGTCGGGGTCATCGTAACCGGAGGTGATCGTGGGCCCGTGGTCGCCGGGTACGACGCACGGCACCCCGATGCCGGGTCGGCTGACCGCGGGCACCGCGCCCGCCGCACGGTCGGCCGCCCGCGGCACCTATCCTGGGGCCGGACGGACGGGCCCGCTGGGGTTCGTCGTGCCCGTGGCCCCGGGGTTGCGGAGCGGGGCGGTCGTTCCGCGGGTGAGCAGGTCCGACACGGTGAGATCTCTGGGAGCGGTGTGACGCGAGCGTTGGTCCCGTTGTCGATGACCACCATCGAGTTGCTGCCCGAACGCTGCCGCGGGTGTGTGGCCTGGGAGCTCGACCCGGCGGCGATCCGATCCGCGGTGCGGATGGGCGAGACCGAGTTCGAGAAGGAGGTCTGGCTCTCCGGGGTCATGCTGACCTGGGGGTCGGCCGGGCAGGTCGTCACCGTCGACGACGTCCCCGTCGGGTTTGCCCTCTTTGCGCCGCCGACAGCGGTGCCCGGTGCGATGGCGTTCCCGACGTCGCCGGTCTCGCCGGACTCCGTGCTGCTCACCACGGCGCGGATCCATCCTGAGTTCACCGGTCAGGGGTTGGCCAGGTACCTGATGAACGGCGTGGTCCGCGAGTTGACCCGGCGCGGCGTCCGGGCCATCGAGGTGTTCGGGCGGGAGGAACCGGGGGCCTGGTCGTTCGGCAGCCGCGACCTGGAGGACGAGGACTTCGGTTGGTTCGAGACCGGCCGGGTGCAGGCGACGGGCGTCGACGTGGACTGGGCGGAGTTCGACGCGCGGGCCGCCCCGGCACCGGACGAGCCCGCGCAGGACGACGAGGACAACGCCGTCCCGCAATGCCTGCTGCCGGCGGCGTTCGCTCGGGCCGTCGGGTTCGAGGTGGTCGCGGCGCACCACCGTTACCCCAGGCTGCGCCTCGAGTTGGGGCGCGACATCGGCTGGAAGGCCGATGTCGAGGCGGCGTTGGAGAAGCTGTTCACCGTCATCACGGTGCCGGCGTCACCGGCGCCGCTCGTCGAGGAGATGGCCGGACAGCGCTAGGCCCGGGGTGCCGGGAAGCGATCAGCCGTAGCCGGTCAACCGGATCTGGCGTTCCCGGCCGGCCGTCCCACAGGGCGGGTGCCGGATCAGGCGGAGTCGCGGATCGTCTGCTCGTGGGCGAGCAGGTCGGAGAAGCTGAAGCTGCCGGTCTGCGGGTCGTCCCGGCCGTCCAGGTAGAGCCGCTTCACCGCAACGAGGATGCCGTCGGCCAGCCGGTTGCGGAAGTCGTCGTTGAGTAGCCGCTCCCGCTCGGCATGGTTGGACAGGTAACCCATCTCGACCTGGATCGCCGGCATGACGGTCAGCCGCAGCACGTCCCACGGGCGGTGGTGCACCCGGCAGTCGGGGAACTCCGCGCGCGCGACCAGTTCCCGCTGCACCAGTTGGGCCAGCGTCTCGCCGACTGTCGAGGTGGCACCGGAGTCGGTGCCGAAGTGAAAGGTGGCGATGCCGCAGGCCTGCGGTGAGGTGGACCCGTCGATGTGCAGGCTCAGCAGCAGATCGGCGCCGACCCGGTTGGCGTACCGGGCGCGTTCCTCCGGGGTGGGGTTCTGGTCGGGCCCGCGGGTCAGCGAGACCCGCATGCCGGCCGTCATCATCCGGGACTGCAGGCGTTCGGCGATGTCCAGACACAGGTCGGCGGCGCGGACGTCGCCGACGGTCCAGCCCGGGTCGTCGCCGCCGTGCGCGGGATCGAGCACGATGTGCTTGCCGTGCAGCCGGGGTCCGGCCTGCCGGACCAGCTGGTACTCACGCAAGTACTGCGGCCGGCCGCCGGTGACCATGCGGCCGATGCGGTTGAGCTCGCGGTAGGTGGCGGGGCCGAAGACGCCGTCCTCCTGCAGCCCGCGGTGGCGCTGGAAATCACGGACGCACGCGTCGGTCAGCGGACCGAAGACACCATCGGGGCGCCCGGTGTTGTAGCCCATCTCGGCGAGCCGCGTCTGCAGGGCCATCACGTCGTCGCCGGTCATCGGGGCGGCCAGGGTGTAGGTGAGCGGGCGGTCACCGAGCGTCCACCGGGCGTCGGTCAACGACCGGACGGTGACCGGTCCGACGATGCCGTCGACGATCAGGCCGCGCCGTTGCTGGAAGTTGCGGATCGCTCCGTCGGTCGCCGCGTCGAACTCGACCTTCGCGCGATCGCACCCGTTCAACGCCGGCATCAGCTCAAGGCTGGCCAGCGCCTCGCGGAGCTCAGCAACCGCCGGTCCTCGATCCCCGCGCCGCAGCAGCATCGCTCTCCTTGACCTCTTCGGTACCTCAGCATGGACATCATCGACAGGGCTTGCACATCCGAAACTCATGTCCTGTACATGACGTCCGGCGGGCGATCCGGTTGGCAGGGGAATGGCAATCACCTCGTCATCCGGCCGTCGACGGTCCTTATTGTGCAACGGATCGGCCGGCCGCCCGACCAGCACACGCCTCCGGCCGCCACCTGACGGCGGTCGATATCGCGATCGGCGGGTCGGCCGGGTGACCGTCGTCGCGGGAAACCGAGGCGCACCGCGCGGATCGGCAGGCGGTGAAATGCGAACTGCCGCCGGCCCGCGGATGCGGACAGGCGGCAGTCGAACGGGACGGGCTCAGGCCAGGACGTCGGCGAACTCGGCGAGCAGCGCGGCCTTCGGCTTGGCGCCGACGACCTGCTTGACGGGCTTGCCACCCTGGAAGACCAGCATCGTCGGGATCGACAGGATCTGGTACTGCTGGGCGGTCTGCGGGTTGGCGTCGATGTCGAGCTTGGCGACGGTGACCTTGCCCTCGTTCTTGGCGGCGATCTCCTCGAGGATGGGGGAGACCATGCGGCACGGGCCGCACCACTCGGCCCAGAAGTCGACGATGACCGGGACGTCGGACTGCAGGACGTCGGTGACGAAGCTCTCATCGGTGACCTTCACGGTTGCCATGACTGACCTCTTCCTGTGGATGGCGCTGCTGTATGGATGGCGCTGCTGTATGGATGGCGCTGGTTGTTCGGATGACGACGAGGTGCGGACAGCCCGACCGGCGACCGGCCGGGGTGCCGGAGCGAGGGTCAGACGCCGAGGGAATCGGCGAAGGCCTGGGTCGGCTCCTGCGGGAACGGGTTCGTGGTGTGCGTGACCGGCCCGTCGGGCGTGGCCACCGGGTGGGACGCCAGGTAGTGCTGGGCGTCCAGCGCAGCGGCACAACCGGAACCCGCGGCGGTGATCGCCTGCCGGTAGGTGTGGTCGACGACGTCGCCGCTGGCGAACACGCCTTCCACGCTGGTGCCGGTTGACGCGGTTGCCCTGACGGCCGCGCCGGTCAGCGCGTACCCCTCCGAGTCGGTGGCGACCTGTCCGGCGAAAAGGCCGGAGCGAGGATCGTGACCGATCGCGACGAAGACGCCGGTGACGGCCAGCTCCCGCTGCTCACCGGTGACGGTGTCCGTCACGGTGATCCCGGTCAGGCTCGTGTCACCGTGCAGGGCGGTGATCGCGCCGTTGGTGACCCACTTGATCTTCGGGTCCTTGCGCGCCCGGTCCAGCATGATCGCGCTGGCCCGGAACCCCTCGCGCCGGTGCACGATCGTCACCGACTTGGCGAATCGGGTGAGGAAGGTGGCCTCCTCCATCGCGGAGTCGCCTCCGCCCACCACCACGATGTCCTGGTCGCGGAAGAAGAACCCGTCGCAGGTCGCACACGCCGACACGCCGCGGCCGATCAGCCGCTGCTCGTCGGGGAGGTTGAGGTAGCGGGCGGCTGAGCCGGTGGACAGCACCACCGCGCGGGCCCGGTGCGCCACGCCGTCGACGGTGACCGTCTTGATGGGTCCGGCGAGGTCGAGCCCATCGGCGTCGACGGTGCGCAGGTCCGCACCGAAGCGCTCGGCCTGCTCGCGCATCTTGGCCATCAGTTCCGGGCCCTGGATGCCCTCGGGGAAGCCGGGGAAGTTCTCCACCTCGGTGGTCGTCATCAGCGCACCACCGTAGGAGTAACCCTCGAACACCAGCGGCTTCAGCTCGGCCCGTGCGAGGTAGATCGCGGCCGTGTAACCGGCCGGGCCCGAGCCGACCACGATCACGTCGTGCACCGGCTCGGGCGCTCCGGCGAGCGGCGATTCGTTCGGGGCGACAGTGTGATCCATCAGCAGATCCCTTTCGTTCCACGCCCGGCGGTACGCGGGCGGGCCCCCGCCGTTGTCGGTGCAGACATCTGAATCGGGCACCCGGCACGCCGCGGGGGACAGCGGCACAGAGGTGTCAACGTCAAACTACCGAGCAAAGATTCCCCCGCCCGTCGCGCGCCGGTCAGCTGCCCAGCACCGAGACCTCGTTGATCTTGCCCTGGAACTGGTTGTCCGGGGTGGGGCTCAGCGTGGTGAGGAACACGAGCAGGTATTTCGACTTCGGCGCCTTGGTCAGCGGAATGTCCACGCCGCCGTTGGTGACGGTGCCGGTGCCGACCACCGTCGTCTGGTCCAGCGGGACGTTCGGCGAGGTCGCGGAGCGGACCTCGATGCCGGTGCCGTTGGTGGTGCTCTTGATGTTCACCGACGTCGGCGTGATCTCCCGGTCGAACTCGAGCATCAGGCCGACGCCGGTCTTCAGGGTCGGGAACTGCTGCTTGTAGACCCAGGTCAACCACGCAGACTCCTGGTTGCCGTCGAACGCCCGGTCGACGTAGTCCTTGTAGTCGGGGCTGCCGTCACCCTGCGGGTCGTAGACCGTGCCGCCGACGATCGGAACCGGCCCGGCCGCGGGTGCAGCGGTCGAAGAGGGTGCGGCCGACGGTTTCGGCGCCGCCGGACCTGCGGCGGCCGTCGCACTCGCCGGTGCCGAACTCGCGGCCGTGTCGATGACCGGGAGCTCGTCGGGTGCGCTGTTCTGGAAGGAGGCGACGACCTGATTCGTCAGCCCACCGAGCGCGATGATGATCAGCACCGCGAACACCGCCAGCACCACCGTCGCGAGGGTGAGCTTGACCCGGCGTTCCTTGATCAGCCGGCGGTCCGCGGCGCTGAGCGGTCGAACCTCCGCGGCCGGAGCCGAGCGCGGCGGTCCGACGACGTCCGGGCTGCGCAGCAAGGCGGCGATCGCCCCGACCGCGTGGATGCCGTCCGGCTCCTCCGGGTGCAGCGCGCGTTCGGCGAGCGCGGACAGCGCCTCCGGGACGGCAGGGTTCACCTCGCTGGCGGGCAGTTCACGGCCGAGGCTGGTCGGCGCGGCGGGAAGCCCGTCTGCGGAACTGCCGCCCGGCCTGATCGGGTCGCCGAGCGGCCACGTACCGGTGAGCATCAGGTACAGCAGCGCCCCGATCGCCCTGATGTCCTGGTCGGTGGTGGCGGAGCCGTGCGCGATGACGTGCGACAACCGCACCTGTCCGTCGAAGTTCACCCGGATCAGGGAGGGGTTCAGCGCGCCGAATGCGATCCCGTTGCGGTGCGCCTCGGCGACGGCCTCGGACAGCTTTGCGGTGATGGACGTCGCGACGTCCACCTCCAGCGGCCCGCCGGAGACCAGGTCGGTCAGTGTCGCACCGTCCACCCACTGGCCCACCACGTACGACTGGCCATGATCGGTCCCGACGTCGAGCGTCTGCGGCAGTCCGATGTGGTGCAACCGCCCCGCGCGCAGTGTCCGGGCAACGGTCGCCGACGATCCGCTGGTGTCCGGCAGCATGGTGACCGCCATGTCGCGCGGCAGCACCGTGTCCTTGGCGCGCCAGAACCAGTGCCCGGCGCCGTCATCGGTGACCAGGCTGACCAGCCGGTACCGGCCGCCGATGGTGGTGCCGGGGGTCAGCTCCTTGGCCAAGCCCGGGTTGGCTTCGGCCACCGCCCTGGCTGCTGCCGCGGATCCCGTGACGGGCAGGGTGCGGTCGGCGCTGCCGTCACCGAACAGGTCGGCGGCCTGCTCCGGGGGCAGTTCGCCGCGCAGCAGACTGCGGAGCTCCCGGTCGTCCGGCTCCCCGTCATGGGGGTTGTCCCGGCCGGCCGCGGTCGCGCCGTCGGCGGGGTCGTCCGGGGCGGCGTGCGCACCGGCCGGATGCGCAGACGCGGCGGCGCCGGTCGCCGCTCCGACGGCTCCGGCGTCGAGAACGGTCGTCGCGTCGGCCGGGTCGGGATCTCCCGGCCCGGGCGCTGCGTGCCGTGCTGCCTGCTCGTCAATGCCGGGCTCGCCGCTGCGGACCGCTGGGCCACCACTGTCGTTGGCCACCGGGTTGGACACCTGCTCCCTGCTGCTCGATTGCCTGGAAACCGTACCTGGGGTTGACACCGGAACCTCTGCTGCCGAGATCGCCGACCGCCCGACCGCTGCGGGACCGCCGCCGGGCGGCTGTATCTCGCCGTCGGGCGGCTGTATCTCGCCGTCGGGCGGCTGCATCTCGAGGGTGTCACGTCCGGCGCTGTCGGACGGGGTCGGCGCACCCGACGCGCCCGACCCGGCTGCCCGCCCACCCGCCGGTCCGCGGTCCGAGCCGTGACCCGAGCCACCATCTGATGTGCGGGCGGTTCGCGCCCGGACCAATCCGATCAGCCGGTTCCGGACGGGGACGAGCTCCTCCACCTTGAGCAGCGTCCCGACCGCGGCGATCACCAGCAGACCGACGACGCCGGCGACCACGATCTGCACAACGGCGTCGGTCAGGCCGGTGATCTCCAGGCCGAGCAGCGGGCCGCTGACCAGCAGGGCGGCCGCGGCTCCGGCCGCTCCGGCGACGGTCATCTTCACCAGCGTCACGAGGGTCCGCCGGGTGCCCATCGGGCCGTACCGGACGCGCAGCCAGATCTCCCCTGCGATCGCCCCGGCCAGGTAGGACAGCGACATCGACAGGGCCAGACCGGGCACGATCAGGCGCTCGTCGAGCGAGGCGCTGGCGATCATCAGCGGGACCCGGACCACGACCATGATCGCGTTGATGATCGTCGGCGTGCGGGCGTCCTTCATCGCGTAGAACACCCGCATCTGGACCAGGGTGACGGCGAACGGGACGAGCCCGAAGGCCAGCGCGGCCAGGGTGGTGCCGAGCACGACGGTCTGGTCGAGCCGGACGGCGCCGTACAGCGAGGTGATCACGGCCAGCGACGTGGCCAGCACGATCATCCCGGCGGCGATCGGGGTCAGCGCGACGATGGACAGCCGGCTGGCGAGCCCGGCGTCCTCCTTCACCTCGGCCATCTGACCGGCGGCCGCGTGCCGGCTCATCCGCGGCATGATCGCCGTCAGGATGGACACCCCGATGATCCCGTACGGCAGCTGGAACAGCATCGACGCGAACGCGTACAGCGTGATGCCGCCGGCCTTGTCGGACGCGACGTTGGTGGTGACGATGTAGCCGACCTGGGACACCACGACGTAGGCGACGGCCCAGAGCAGCAACCCGCCCGCCTCGAGCAACCGACGGTCGCCGCCCCAGCGCCAGCGGAACCGGAACCCGGAACGGAGCAACGCCGGGATCATCACCGCCGCCTGCAGCACGATGCCCGCGGTCGTACCGAGCCCGAGCACCAGATACTGGGCGCGGGTGAGGCTGGTCAGGCCGCCGGTCTGATCGGAGGGCATCAGGTGCAGGGCGATCCCGACGCCGATGACGAGCAGGTTGTTCGCCACCGGCGCCCAGGCCGGGATGCCGAACTTCTCCTTGGTGTTCAAGATGGCGCCGAACAGGGCTGCGATGCCGTAGAAGAAGATCTGCGGCAGCAGCAGGTACGCCAGCGCGTTGGCCAGCCCCCGGTCGACGGCGCCGCCGTCACCGGACAGGTACAGGCTGGTCAGCAGGGGTGCCGCGGCCACCGCGAGCAGGGTAGCGCCGAGCAACCCGACGAGCGCGACGGTCATCAGCCGCTGGGTGTACAGCTCGCCACCGTCGGGATCGGATCGCGCCCTGGACAGCAACGGGATCGCGACGGACGTGAGCACGCCACCGATCAGCAGCTCGAAGATGATGTTGGGCAGCGTGTTCGCCAGCGTGTAGGCGTCATTGACGATGCCGAAGCCAAGGACGCTGAGCAGCACCACCTTGGACAGGAATCCGGTGACCCGGCTGACCAGGGTGGCCACCGCCATCACCGCGCCGGCCCGGACGACCCCGCCCGTCCGGGCGGTCTTCATGCCGGTGACGTCGTCGACCGCCGTCGCCGTGGTGGCGTCGACGGGCATCGGCTGCTGCTGGTCCTGCGCCAGCTGCCCGGGTGCGCCTGGTGTGGTCACGAGCTTTCCGTCCCGACCTGGTCCGTGGTCTTCACCGTGGTGGCGTCGGCGCGCGCCTTCTCCGCTGGGTCGGCGAGCAGCACGTCACGGGTGCCGACGTGTGACTCGTGCTCGTCCCGGCCGACCGCGGCGTTCGTGTCGTCGTCGACCGGCGCACCCGCCGCGAGCCTGGCCCGCCGGGCGCGCAACCGCTGCGTGATGCGCAGCACCACCATCAGCACCAGCACTCCACCGGCGACGACGATGATGATGACCGTCAGAGCACCGTAGGCGGTGGATTCCACCGACAATTCCACCGGGGGCCCCCAGGAGGTGCCGTCGGCGGCGATCAGCTCGGCGGTCACCTGGAACTGGCCGGACCGGGACACCTCTGCGGGGATCCGGATCTGCTGGGACCGCCCCGCCGGGACGACCTGGATCTGCGGGTCGGTGACGGTCAGCCCGACCAGCTCGCCGCCCCTGATCCGGACCCGGACCGGAACATCCCACGGCAGCGTGTTCTGCACGGTGAGCAGCAGCGGTGACGTCGACGAGGCCAGCGTGTAGGAATTGCCGGCTGACAGGATTTGCACGCCCTGCCGGATGGTGGCAGTGGTCGACTCGACCGTGCCGAGGTTCGCGTCGCCGACGGCAGGATTCTGCCGGAACGCGGTGGATGCGGCGTCGTCCAGCGCCCGATCCAGCGGCGCCAGCACCAGTTCCGGGTCGCTGGCCTGCGGCGTGCTGGCGAGGGTGCGACGCAGGCTGGCGACCTCGCGCCGGCCGGAGGAGATGCGTTGCAGGTAGCCGTCCGGCAGCTCCTGCAGCCGGGCCTCGTCCGGGTACGCCGTGACGGCCCCGGCCGTGGCACCGCCGGCGATCCGGCCGAGCGGGACACCGGCGATCACCCCGCTGTCGCCGAGGTTGGTCAGCAGGTCGGTGAGCACCCGCAGCCCGGCCGCGTCCGGTGCCCAGCGGCGCGCCGGGGTGAACACCGCCGGACCGGCGCTGCCGTCCATGGACCGCTGGGCCACGATCCCGGTCAGGGCATTGACCCGGGTGGCCCAGCCGGACTGCTGGCCCCGCGCGATCAGGTTCCGCACACCGTCCAGCACGTCGGCCTCGGCGATCACCGAGGGCAGCCGGTTCGCCGCAGCGGTGTCCGGGGCCGAACCGTCGGACACGACGGCGGCAGCGCCCGGCGGCGAGCCGGGGGCGACGGAGGAACCGGCGAGCAGGCCGGTGGTCAGCCCGGCCTTGCGCAGCGCCGACAGGGTCGACGCGTCGATCGCACCGTTGATCGGGTACCCGGTCGTGGTGCTCAGGTTGGCCGCCGCCGTGCCCAGGACGCGGCGGGCGACGCTCGTTCCGTGCTGCACCGCAGCGTCCACCTCCCCGGTCAGGCCGTTTCGTACGAGGGCGACCACGTCGGGGTCGCCGTACGGCAGCGTCACCACCGGGTACCGGCCCGCGACGGCCCGCAGCCGCTCCACGAACGACGCGGCAGCGGCCTGGCCGGTTCCGGCTCGCGTCCCGGGAATGTCGGCGGAGCCGATGACGCCGGTGTCGCCGGGGCTGGTGCCGGCGGTGGTCCCGGTGGTCCCGGTGGTCCCGGTGGTCGCCGGGTTGGATGTCGCCGGGCTGGATGTCGGGGTGGTGGCGCCCGAGGTGGGTGCCGGTGCGGAGCTGGCAGCGGCGCCGCCGGTGGGTGTCACCGCGGCGGCGGGTGGGGGTGCGCCGGTGGCGGCCGCGGGCGCGGTTGTCGCTGCAGCAGCTCCCGGGGTGGAGGACCGCAGCGGTGGTGCGGTGACAGTGCGTTTCGGGGTCGGGCGGGCGGCGGACGAGGTCGTGGCAGTGCCGGTGGTCGCCGCGGCGGCCGCGGCCGACTGCGCCGCCTGCACGATCTGGTTCATCGACGGCTGCGGCGCAGCGGGGTCGGTCACCACCCGGTACGGCTGCGTCATCCGGTCCAGCTCGTCGAGCAGTTGCGGATCGAGCACCACCGTCACCGACCCCGGCGGCAGTGACGCCGCCGCGGGGTCGCCCAACGCATCGACGAGCGTCCTGAGCCGCCCGCCCGGGGCGATGGCCGCCAGCAGGTCCTCGTTGAGGAACACCCCGCCGACACCGAGGTGCGGTTGATCCACGATCGGCCACACCACGTTCACCGGCAACGGCCGCGAGCGGGAGGGTGCTCCGTCGGTGGTGCCGGCGGAGGGTGCGGTGCCCGGCACCCCGATCACGGTCAGCAGCAGGTGCAGCTCGCCGACCCTGGCGGCCAGCGACCCCTCGGGCAGGACCACACCGCCGTTGATGTTCACCATCAGCGGGTAGACGCCGGGCGCGGTGACGGCCAGGCCGTCGGCGCCGGTGATCGCGGCCGTGAAGCGGAACGGGACGGACCCACCGGCGGCCAGCGTGGTGCCCCGTGTCGCCACCGGGGTGAACCGCTGCTGCACCACCGCGGACGGTTCACCCGGCTCGGCCAGTTCCTGCCGGACGGCCGCGGCGTCCGGCAGCGCATCGCCACGGTGGAACCGGTAGATCGGGTCGGTGATCGCCTCCGGACCGGTGTTCGTCAGCCTGCCGGTGATGGTCAGCATGCGCGGACCGCCGGACGTCACCAGTGCGGGCGTGACGGCGTCGACGTCGAAGCGCAGCCGGTCGACGTAGTCGCCGAACGGTTCAGCCGCCACCCGCAGCCCGGTGGCGCCGTTCGAACCGGCGGACGGCGACGCCGCCGCAGCCGGCAGTCCGACCGCCGCGGCCCCGGCTGCCAGGAACACGGTGGCGAGCAGGGCGGTGAACCGGCCGAGCCAGTGGGTCACGCGGGGTCCGCGAGCATCTCGACCGCCCGCCTCGCCAGCCGACGTTCACCGGCGTAGGCCAATCTCGCCGGCAGGTCGGACAGCGGCACCCAGGCGACCTCGGTGACCTCGACGTCGGCGTCGGACAGCTCGCCGCCGACGGCTTCCATCAGGTAGTGGTGCACCCGCTTGTGGATCCGCTTGCCGTGGGCGACGAACGTGTATTCGACGCTGCCCAGCCGTGCGGTGATCCGTCCGGAGATCCCGGTCTCCTCCTCGACCTCGCGGATGGCCGCCTGCTCGTGGGTTTCGCCGTGCTCGACGTGCCCCTTCGGCAACGACCAGCGCAGGCGGCCGCGGCGGTCCAGCCGGCCGATCAGCGCTCCCGAGGAAGTGCCCTGTACGGTCCGCACCACCAGACCGCCGGCCGAGGTCTCGTCCGCCCGGCGCCGTCGCGGCGCGGCGGCTGCGGGGCGACGGACGGTGGGCATTTGCCGATGGTAATGCGGTCGGAAGCCACCGGAGGGCGTCCAACGCGGACGGGCCGTGACCGGGCGGTGCCGGCCGGTGCGCATCGGCACCGAGCCGTGAGCAGCACCGATAGACTGGTCCGTCGTGTCCCGATCGCCGCGCCCGTCCACACCGTCCGCGCCTCCCGTTCCCGCGGGCGGTGCGGCCGGGTCACCGTCGTCGGGAAAACCTGTTGCGGTGCGGCCGACGGCGGCCCCGGCGCAAGGCCGGCTGACGGCGCTGCAGCAGGCCGCGGTGGCCGAGCTGTTGCGCATCTCCCCGGTCGCCGATGAGCTGGGTAGCCGGTTCGCGGCCCGCGGCCATCAGCTGCACCTGGTCGGCGGTTCAGTCCGCGACGCCCTGCTCTCCCGGCTCGGCGACGACCTGGATTTCACCACCGACGCCCGCCCGGAGCAGATCCTGGCCGTCGTCGACGGCTGGGCGGACGGCACCTGGGGGACCGGGATGGAATTCGGCACGGTCGGAGTCGCCAAGGCGGGCCTGCGGCTGGAGATCACCACCTTCCGTTCCGACCTGTACGACGGCGATACCCGCAACCCGGTCGTGACGTTCGGCGACACCCTGTCCGGTGACCTGCTGCGGCGCGACTTCGCGGTGAACGCAATGGCGGTGTCGGTGCCCGGGCACCGGTTCACCGATCCGTTCGGCGGCCTGGAGCAGCTGGCCCGGCGGGTCCTGGACACCCCCGGTGAACCGGCCGACTCGTTCCGTGACGACCCGCTGCGGATGCTGCGGGCGGCCCGGTTCGTCTCCCAGTTGCGGTTCGCCGCCGCGCCGAGGGTGGCGGCCGCGATGACGGCGATGGCCGGCGAGATCGACCGGATCACCCCGGAGCGGGTCGGCGCGGAACTGGTCAAACTGGTCCAGGGTGCCGATCCGCGGGCGGGGCTCGCGCTGCTCACCGACACCGGGCTGGCCGACCGGGTGCTGCCGGAGCTGCCGGCGTTGCGACTCGAACGGGACGAGCACCACCAGCACAAGGACGTCTACGAGCACACGCTGACCGTGCTGGACCAGGCCATCGCGCAGGAGACGGACGGGCCCGACCTGACGCTGCGGCTGGCCGCACTGCTGCACGACATCGGCAAGCCGGCGACCCGGCGGTTCACCGGTGGCGGCGGGGTGAGCTTCCACCATCACGAGGTGGTGGGTGCCAAGCTGGTCCGCAAGCGGTTGCGGGCGCTGCGGATGCCGAAGGCGTTGATCGAGGACGTCGCGACGCTGACCTTCCTGCACCTGCGGTTCCACGGGTACGGCACCGGGGCGTGGACGGATTCCGCGGTTCGCCGGTACGTCACCGACGCCGGTGACCTGCTGCCCCGGCTGCACAAGCTCGTGCGCGCGGACTGCACCACCCGCAATCCCGCACGACGGGCGGCCCTGCAACGCTCCTACGACGACCTGGAGGAGCGGATCGCCCGGCTCGCCGCCGAGGAGGATCTCGCGCGGGTGCGCCCGGATCTTGACGGCAACGCGATCATGACGCTGCTCGGTGTCCCACCGGGCCCGATCGTGGGCAAGGCGTGGGCCTACCTGAAGGAGCTGCGGATGGAACGCGGGCCGCTCGACCGGGACGAGGCGGAGCGGGAACTGCTGGTGTGGGCGCGGCGCGAGGGCGTGCTCGGCGGCGGCGGCGCGAGCGGGCCCGCCGGCTGAGTTGCTGGCAGCGGATACCGGCGCCAGACCTGCGCGACCCGCGCCCGACGTCGGCGACGGTCATCGAGGTCGGCCGGGTGTGCGCGGAGTCGAGGCCGCGGGTGTCTCCGCACCCGCCGATGCGGTCGGCGCGCCACCGGACGGGTCGGCCAGCAGGTCCAGGTCGTTGAGCACCACCGGCCCGCTGCGCAGCCTGGACATCGCCAGGCCGTAGCCGAGGCCGGTGACCAGGAACAGCGCGGCCACCAGGATCACCGCCCCGACACCGGCGCCGTCGGCCGGCACGATCACGACGCCGATGGCGAAGGCCGCGACGTAGCAGAGGGTGTTGGCGGTGTCGTACAGGGCGAACACCCGGCCGACGTGCGCGTCATCCGAGTCGGCCTGGACCACCGAGTCCATGCAGACCTTGCTGGACTGGTAGGCGAAGGCGATGGAGAACGTCGTCACCAGCGTCGACCAGATGGTGAACTGACAGCCGAACGCGACGACCAGCACCGAGGTCAGGCTCAGCAGGATGAGCACATACCGGGTGCGGCCGATGATTCGGACGATCGGTGCGGTCACCAGGGCGCCGACGAACACCCCGATCGCCCCCACCGCGAGCACCTCGGCGATCCCGGTCGCACCGGTGGCCAGGATGCCGAGCCCTTCGGTGAAGTGCTTCTGGAACAACAGCAGCACGACGAGCGTGCAGATGCCGAAGGAGAACCGGACCGCCATCACCACCAGGATCGCCAGCCCGACCGTGGGGCGTTGCCACACATGCCGCAGGGCACTGGTCAGGCCCTCGAGCACGGCCAGCAGCGGCTGCGCGGGTTCGTCGGTCTCGTCCGGTCCCAGCTCCATCAGCCGGAACCGCATCGCCATCAGCGCGGCGGCAAGGTAGAACACCACGATCGTCGCCGTGATGATGGCGATCTTGTCGCTGGTGTCGCCGAGCACGCTGCGCAGTGCGATCGCGTAGCCGCCACCGACCGCGGTCGCGATCGCGCCGGAGGTGGTGGTCAGGGCATTGGCGCCGACCAGCGAGTCCTTGGCGACGGTGTGCGGTGTCGACGCGGACAGGCCGGAGCCGACGAACCGGCCGACGCCCATGATCAGCAGGGCCGTCACGAACAGCACGATGCTGGGCAGTCCGGCGGCGATCTGGACGGCCACCACGCCGACCAGCAGACAGCGGATCAGGTTCGCCCAGACGATCACCCGGCGCCTGCTCCAGCGGTCCAGCAGCGCGCCGGCGAACGGGCCGATCACCGAATACGGCAGCAGCAGCACGGCGAAGCCGGCGGCGATCTCCGCCGGATCGGTCTGCCGCTCGGGGCTGAACAGCACCAGCACGGCCAGCGCGCCCTGGAAGGCGCCGTCACCGAAGGCGCTCAGGACCCGGACGAACACCAACCTGCGCAAGCCGCGAACCCGCCACAGCTGCAGCAGCCCGCGCACCGAGGGACGTGCTGCCGCGCCCGCGGCCGACTGCCCGGCCGGCTGCGCAGCCGTCGGTTCCGCGGTGCCGGCGCCGGTCGCCGGGGATGTTCCCGGGGTCACGAGGGAACGGTACGCGGCAAACATGCGCTCGTCCCAGGCCTCATCGGTGATCCACCGGTCCGGGGGACGGCCACTCCGACGGGCCGGACCAGCACCGCACCGACACACGTGGTGGCCGCCGCGCGCGGTGTGCCCGAACGGGGAGAATGGTCGGCGATGAAGCGGATCGAGACACTGCGGGCGGGCACCTTGCTGGTCGCCACACCGGAACTGCGCGACCCGCACTTCCGCCGCACCGTGGTGTACCTCGTCGCGCACGGCGAGGACGGAACCGTCGGTGTCATCCTCAACCGGCCCAGCGAGACGGCCGTGCAGAACGTGCTCCCCGGCTGGGCGTCGTACACCTCACGCCCGCATGCGGTGTTCGCCGGCGGGCCCGTGCAGACGTCGGCGGCGATGTGTCTGGGGGTCTGCCGGGTCGGCACGAACCCGGTCGAGGTGGACGGCGTGGTGGCAGTGACCGGGCCGGTCGTGCTGGTGAACCTGGACGCCGACCCGGAACTCGTGACGCCGGCGCTGCGCGGCGCGCGGATCTACGCCGGCCGGGCCGGGTGGGACGCCCAGCAGCTGGTGGACGAGATCCTCGAAGGGTCCTGGTTCGTCGTGCCGGGTCTGCCCGACGACATCATCGCCGGGCCGCGGACGGACCTGTGGTTCTCGGTGCTCCGCCGGCAGCCGTTCCCGTTGGCGCTGATGGCCTACCACCCGGGCGATCTGACCCGGAACTAGCCGGGCCGGTGCGGACCCGGCAGGGGTGAGCTCGTCAGGGTTGATCTCGTCGGGAGTGATCTCGTCGGGAGTGAGCTCGTCAGGCGGAACCGGCCGCCGCCGGATCGGTCCTGCTGATCCCGGCGCAACCCCCGCCGCCGCACGCGCACCCCGAGCACGCTCCGGCCGCACCCGAGCCCGGTCGGCGGGCCGGCACCGGCACCTGCCGGGCGGCGCGGTCACCGAGCACCCCGGCCGCGATCAGCAGTGCCAGGGAACCCGCGATCCCGACCAGCCCGATGACGACGGTGGTGGCCGCCCCCACGGGCAGCACCACCACGAGCACGGCGATCAGCCCCGCGACGACGGCCGCACCGCCGGACACCGGCGCGGCCACCTTGTTGGCGACGGTGAATGCCTCGTCACTGGCCATCGCGGCCGGGGTGTGCACGCCGAGGCGGCCGCTGCGGACCAGACCGCCGCGGTACCCGCGGACCGCCATGACGGCGGCGGCGATCGCGACGACGACCAGGATCAGGGCGATCGGAATGACGAGGAACAGCGGCGCGGCGGACACACCCGGAATGGTATCGGCCGCGGGCGACGGGCTCGCCCGAACCGGGTAATGCGCACCGCACCGGCCCCGCCCTACCGTGGTTTCAGTCCGTTCGTCAGGAGCCGACCATGACAGCAAAACGCCCGGTGACCGTGGTCCTGGCGGTGCTGCTCGTGCTGCTGCAGCTGGTGACCAGCGCAGCGGCCGCCGCCCTCGCCGCCTTCCGTCCTGCCGACTACCAGGCCTACGTGGTCACCGCACCCCTGTTCCTGCTGGTGCTGTACGGCGTCGCGGCGTACTACCTGTGGGCCGGGCGGCGGTGGGCGCGGGAGTTGACCCTGGTGGTCGCGCTGATCGGCGTGATCGGCAACCTGACCGTGGTCCTCTACTACGACGACACCGCGACGGTCACCATGAACATCGTCGGACTGGTGGTCGCGGCGCTCATCGTCGTGCTGCTGCTGGCGCCGGCGAGCAAGGCGTACTACTCGAAACGGGAATCGGTCGCGGGGTAGACTCCTGCCCCGTGGCAGTGGTCCGGCTTCTTTCCCGGCCGCGCTGACCGCCGGGCAGCAACCGACGACCCGGCCGGCGGCGCGGCGATCCCTCCTGCACAGCAGGGGGGATTTTTTGTGCCCGCCGACGGTGCGGTCCCCGGGCGTCGGACACCTGACCGGTGAGCATCACGCAGTGCAGCAGTGCCGACGAGGGAGTGACGATTCCGATGAGCCCGACCCCGATGACGCCGACCGGCGAAAGCGTGGCGACCGGGGGCGACCAGCCCGGCGGCCACCCCGCCGCGGGTGACGAGTCCCCGCCGTTCCGGTACTCCGCGGCGCTGGCCGCCGAGATCGAGGCCCGTTGGCAGGACCGGTGGGAGGCCGAGGGCACGTTCAATGCGCCGAATCCGACCGGTCCGCTGGCCCCGGCCGACGGCGCCCCGGTGCCGGCGGACAAGTTCTACCTGCTGGACATGTTCCCGTACCCGTCCGGACAGGGCCTGCACGTCGGGCACCCGCTGGGCTACATCGGCACCGACGTGATCGGCCGCTACATGCGCATGACCGGCCGGAACGTGCTGCACACGATCGGTTACGACGCGTTCGGGCTGCCCGCCGAGCAGTACGCGGTGCGCACCGGGACGCACCCGCGCACCACCACCGAGGCCAACATCGTCCGGTATCGGGCGCAGCTGCGGCGGCTGGGTTTCGCGCACGACCAGCGGCGCAGTGTGGCCACCACCGATCCGGAGTTCTTCCGCTGGACGCAGTGGATCTTCACCCAGCTGTTCGAGGCGTGGTACGACGGGTCGGCGGGCCGGGCCCGGCCGATCAGCGCGCTGATCGAGGAATTCGAGACCGGTGTCAGGCCGACACCGAACGGCCGGCCGTGGGCGGAGCTGAGCCGCGCGGATCGGCACCAGGTGCTGGCCGGGTACCGGCTGGCCTACATCGATCAGGCCCCGGTGAACTGGTGCCCGGGCCTGGGCACGGTGCTGTCCAACGAGGAGGTCACCCCGGAGGGCCGCAGCGCGATCGGCAACTATCCGGTGTTCCGTCGCACCCTGCGGCAGTGGATGATGCGGATCACCGCCTACGCCGACCGGTTGGTGGACGACCTGGACCGGCTGGACTGGCCGGAGTCGGTCAAGGCGATGCAGCGCAACTGGATCGGCCGCTCGGCCGGCGCCCGGTTGAGCTTCCCGATCACCGCCGAGGGCGAACTGCGCGGCGGTGACGGCGAGATCGAGGTCTACACCACCCGGCCGGACACCCTGTTCGGAGCCACCTACATGGTGCTGGCCCCCGAACACCCGCTGGTCGACGTGATCACCGCGGCCCGGTGGCCGGTCGGGACCGACCCGCGCTGGACCGGCGGCGCCGAAACCCCGGTGGAGGCGGTTGCCGCCTACCGGCGCGAAGCGTCCCGGAAGTCGGACCTGGACCGGCAGGAGAACAAGGACAAGACGGGGGTGTTCACCGGGGCCTACGCCGTCAACCCGGCGAACAACGGCCGGCTGCCGGTGTTCATCGCCGATTACGTGTTGATGGGCTACGGCACCGGCGCCATCATGGCGGTGCCCGCGCAGGACACCAGGGACTGGGATTTCGCCACCGCGTTCGGGCTGCCGATCATCCGCACCGTGCAGCCGCCGGCGGATTTCCCGCAGGACGAGGCCTACACCGGGGACGGCCGGGCGATCAACAGCTTCAACGCCGAGATCTCGCTGGACGGCATGGATGTCGCCGCGGCGAAGGCGGCGATGATCGACTGGCTGACCGCCCGCGGTTTCGGTCGTCCGGAGCAGCAGTACAAGCTGCGCGACTGGCTGTTCTCGCGGCAGCGGTATTGGGGTGAGCCGTTCCCGATCGTCTACGACGACGACGGTGTGGCGATCGCGCTGCCGGACGACCAGCTGCCGCTGACCCTGCCGGAGGTGCAGGACTACTCACCGCAGTCGTTCGACCCGATGGACGCCACCTCCGAGCCGGTGCCCCCGTTGGCCCGGGCCACCGACTGGGTGCACGTCACGCTGGACCTGGGCGACGGGCCGCGGCGGTACCGGCGGGAATTGAACGTGATGCCGCAGTGGGCGGGCTCCTGCTGGTACGAGTTGCGCTACCTGGACCCGACGAACGACAAGACCTTCTGCGACCCGGGTGTCGAGCAGTACTGGATGGGTAAGGATGCATCCCGGCCGGACGATCCCGGCGGGGTCGACCTGTACGTCGGGGGCGTCGAGCACGCCGTGCTGCACCTGTTGTATTCGCGGTTCTGGCACAAGGTGCTGTACGACCTGGGCCACGTCAGCAGCGAGGAGCCGTACCGGCGGCTGTTCAACCAGGGCTACATCCAGGCGTACGCATACACCGACGAGCGGGGCCTGTACGTGCCGGCCGACGAGGTGGTCGAGCCGACGCCGGGCCGGTTCGAGTTCGAGGGCCGCCCGGTCGACCGCGAGTACGGGAAGATGGGCAAGTCGCTGAACAACGTCGTCACCCCCGACGACGTGTGCAATCGGTACGGCGCCGACACCTTCCGGATGTACGAGATGGGCATGGGTCCGATGGACATGTCCCGGCCGTGGCAGACCAGGGATGTCGTCGGTTCGCTGCGCTACCTGCAGCGGCTGTGGCGGCTGGTGATCTCCGAGACCACCGGGGAGACCATCGTCGTCGACACCGAACCCGATGACGAGCTGCGGAAGCTGTTGCACCGCACCATCGACGGCGTCTCCGCCGATTACCGGCAGATGGCCTACAACACCGCGATCGCCAAGCTGATCGTGCTGACCAACGCGCTGACCAAGTCGGCGGCACCGGTACCGCGGTCGGTCGCCGAGGCACTGGTGCTGATGACGGCCCCGCTGGCGCCGCACATCAGTGAGGAGATGTGGCAGCGGCTGGGGCACCCGACGTCGCTGGCGCACGGCCCGTTCCCGGTTGCCGACCCCGCCCTGCTGGTCGCCGACCAGGTCGAGTACCCGATCCAGGTCAAGGGCAAGGTGCGCTCCCGCATCACCATCGGCGCGGACGCTCCCGCCGCGGACATCGAGGCCGCGGCACTGGACGACCCCAGGATCGCCGAGCTGCTGGGCGGTGCCGCGCCGCGCAAGGTCGTGGTGGTGCCGGGGAAGATGGTGTCGATCGTCCCGTGAGGGGCCCCGCGCACCGTTCCTGTGACGGTCGCTCGGGCTCTTTCGGGACACCCACCGATCGCAGGAGTGATGCGTGCCCGAGTACCCGATCGTCCGGATGCAGGTGCAGCGGTTCCCGATGAAGGCGGGCCGGGCGCCGCTGCGGTACTACGAGCCGAGGGCACTGGTACCCGTGCAGCGGCTCTCCGCCGGTCCGCTGGGGGTCCGCGGCACCACGGCCGACGGCGAGACCGTGCTGGACGTGCACCACCAGCACCACCCGCAGTCCCGGGACATTCGCGGCACCGCCGGGATCCTGTTCATGGGGACCGGCGACTACGTCGCCCTGCGGCAGCGGTACGGCGATCACGTCGTCGACGGCATCGCGGGCGAGACGATCCTGCTGGACGTGCCGGACGGGTTGGCCGCCACCACCCTGCCGCCGACGATCACGGTGAACACCGCCGGCGGGCCGCTGGTGCTGCACGGCGTGCGGGAGGCAGACCCGTGCGTCGAGTTCAGCCGCTTCTGCCTGCGTCAGGAGCCGTCACCGGTGGTCGGTGACGACGTGCGGACCACCATGGTGGCGCTCGACGGCGGTGCCCGCGGGTACCGGTCGAGCGCCGCCGATGAGGGTGTCATCGCGCTGGGCGACACTGCCGCCATCGCGTTCCCTGGGCCGCGGCCGGCGCCCTGGTAGTCCGGGGCACACCCGTCGTCCCGGGCACACCCGTAGTCCCGGGCACACCAGCCGAACCGGGCGCGAAGCAGGGCCTGCCCGACGGTTTCGTCCGACGGTTTCGGGCGACGGGCGCGGGTCCCGGTGAGCGACAACTGGACCATCGCCGGCGAGGCCGCCGCGGACTGTGATCGGCTCGAGGCGGTGCTGGGCGGGACGATCGCCCGCGTCCGAGCCGGCCTGGCCGGTCGACGGGTGACCGTCTCACCCCGCCGGCTTGCGGTCGATGCGGTACCGCAGTGTCAGGAATGGCAGGCCGAACACGGAGAACGCGTGGTCCGCCCGTAGCTCCCCGTCGGCCACGTAGACGTCGAGTCGCTCGGCGAAGCCGGAGACGGACGCCGCGGTCAGCCGACCGTCCCCCGGGTCGACGTGGGCGAGGTAGTGGCCCGGGTCCGGCAAGCCGGAGCCGGCACTGGTCAGCACCAGACCGCCGTCCGGACGGGCACGCGGCAACAGGGTGGCGGTGAAACTGCCCTGCGGGACGGGGAACCCGACGCTGACGTAGCCGCGGTCGGCGTCCCGGTAGGTGGTGTAGATGCCGACGAAGATCGGTTCGTCGGTGTCGGTGAACGACCTGATCCAGCCGCGGACGGTGACCTCCCGCTGCCCCGGCAGGGTGATGGTGTCGATCCGGCTGCGGATCCCGCGCTGAGTCTCCCGCTGGTTCATCGGCACGTTCGCCTGGCCCAGTGGGCGAGCCACGACCGACCGGTACAGCAGGTAGCCCGGCCGCACCCAGATCCGCCATTGCGGCACGATGTCCAACCGGAAGCGAGTGGTGTGCTCGTAGAACTCGCGGACCAGGGGGTGGACCGCGGCCGGGTTGAAGTCCGGGCCGCCGAGCGCGTCCAGGGATGCCACAATCCCCACGTCGACCGCGTCGGCCACGTACTCCGCGTTCAGGTCGTCGGCGAGTTCCCGCAGGTAGCCGGTACCGACATAGCCGGACCGAGCCGCCCGCGGCACGACGAACGGCAGGTCTTGCGCCGGTACCCGCTCGGCGAGCAGGCTGAGCTGCGGGGTCCGGAACAGCAGTGGGGAGACGACCCGGTAACCGATCATGGTGAGGGCGGCGACCACGGCCGCCGGCGGACGCCGACCGCCCAGCAGGAACACCCGCCCGGCCACGGCTCCGAACAGCGGCCCGAACAGCACCTTCTGCGGGCGGATGCCGAGCAGCCCGGCCACTGTCCCGGTGCCGGTCGCGATCGCCATCGGCCCGGCCCCGGTCACCCGCTCGACCACCCAGGCGGCCGGCGCCACCAGGGCTGCGCTGGCGGCGATCCGGGACCACAGCGCCGGGATCGTCCCCGGCCGCTGCCTCCGCCGCGCCAGCCGGTCCGTTGCGGTCAATGCCGCCGCGCCGACGCCGGCCCCGGCCACCGCGGCCCACCTGCCCCGGGACGCGGTGAGCGCTGCTCCCGCCACCGCGCCGATCGCGGCGGTGAAGGCCACCGACCCAGCCCGATTCTCGACCGCCACGGCTCGACGGTAGCGGCAGCCAGGCGGATCTGTGGTCAATGGGGCGCGTGGTGGGCACGGCTCATCGGCGCTGTCGGTCCGCGTGTGGATCCGGGCGCGCCGGGGCACGGTGTCGGGCGTGCCGCGCTGCCGGTGCGCGTCGGATCGTGAAACAACTCCGGCCCGGGCTGATCACCCGGGCCGGGAACTGCTCCGAAGAGGTCGATGCGCTTCAGCGGCCGACGCGATGGTCGGCCGACGTGCTCAGCCGTCGACCTCGCCGCGGATGAACTTCTCCACGTTGTCCCGGGCCTGGTCGTCCGGGTACTGCACCGGCGGGGACTTCATGAAGTACGACGAGGCGGACAGGATCGGGCCGCCGAGGCCACGGTCCTTCGCGATCTTCGCGGCGCGCACGGCGTCGATGATCACGCCGGCCGAGTTGGGCGAGTCCCACACCTCGAGCTTGTACTCCAGGTTCAGTGGGACATCACCGAAGGCGCGACCCTCGAGGCGGACGTAGGCCCACTTGCGGTCGTCCAGCCACGCGACGTAGTCGCTGGGCCCGATGTGCACGTTCCGGGCGCCCAGGTCGCGGTCCACCTGCGAGGTGACGGACTGCGTCTTGGAGACCTTCTTGGACTCCAGCCGATCGCGCTCGAGCATGTTCATGAAGTCCATGTTGCCGCCGACGTTGAGCTGCATCGTCCGCTCGAGGATGACGCCGCGGTCCTCGAAGAGCTTGGCCAGCACGCGGTGCGTGATGGTGGCGCCGACCTGCGACTTGATGTCGTCACCGACGACGGGAAGTCCTGCGGCGCGGAACTTCTCGGCCCACTCCGGGGTGCCGGCGATGAAGACCGGAAGCGCGTTGACGAAAGCGCAGCCGGCATCGATGGCGCACTGGGCGTAGAAGCGCGCGGCGTCCTCGGACCCGACGGGCAGGTAGCAGACCAGCACGTCGACCTCGGCCTCGCGCAGCGCCGCCACCACGTCGACCGGCTCTGCGGGCGATTCGGTGATGGTCTGCTGGTAGTACTTGCCCAGGCCGTCCAGGGTGGTGCCGCGCTGGACGATGACGCCGGTCGGCGGCACGTCGGCGAACCTGATCGTGTTGTTCTCGCTGGCACCGATGGCGTCGGCGAGGTCGAAGCCGACCTTCTTCGCATCGACGTCGAAGGCAGCGACGAACTGGACGTCGGAGACGTGGTAGTCACCGAACTGGACGTGCATCAGGCCGGGGACCTGGGTGCCCGGCTGGGCGTCCTTGTAGTACTCGACGCCCTGCACCAGCGAGGACGCGCAGTTGCCGACCCCCACGATGGCGGTGCGGATCTTTCCTTGGGGTGATGCCATGGACTTCCTCCTGGTGCGCCGGCCGCAGGTGGGCTGGGCCGTGGTCGGTGTCGCCTGACGCTCGGTCAGCGGGGTGGGGTGGTGGTGCGGTGGGTGGTGGGAGGTTCGGGCGACGTTGCCCCTGGGCCGGGTGACGGACCGAGCCGTTCCTGGTCGATCAGCTCGTTGAGCCAACGGACCTCGCGGTCGGAGGCCTCCAGACCGAGCTGGTGCAGTTCGGCGGTGTAGGTGTCGAGGCGTTCGGCTGCCTTCGTCATCGCCGACCGAAGGCCCTCGCGCCGTTCCTCCACGCGGCGGCGACGGCCCTCCAGGATGCGCATCCTGGCGTCGGAGGTGGTGCGGGAGAAGAAGGCGAGGTGCACACCGAATCCGTCGTCGGACCATGACTGCGGGCCGGTGTCGCGGAGCAGCTCGCCGAGCCGCTCCTTGCCGTCGGCGGTGATCCGGTAGGTCACCCGCGAGCGCTTCGAGGACAACGGCACCGCGTCGACGTCGGTGACGGGGTCCTCGGTGGCGATGTGCCCTGCCGCCTGCAACCGGCGGAGTGTCGGGTACAACGAACCGAAGCTGAAGGCGCGAAAGGAACCCAGTGTCAGGTTGAGTCGCTTCCGCAACTCGTACCCGTGCATCGGGGACTCGCTGAGCAGGCCGAGGACGGCCAGTTCGAAGACGCTGGAACTCTCTCTGACGACGTCACCCACCTCCTCGGCCTGGTTACCCGGGGACGCCTGTGACGTCCTCGCAGGTGATGTTCCCGCTCCGATACCTCGACAAACTATATCGCGACGATACATCGGATTGACCGTAGGCTGCACCGCGCGGGTCCGGCTGCCATGTGCGGGCGGCCTGCCCGGAGGACTCTGGAGTCGGCTCGGGGACCGGAGCCGCGAGGCGAGCGGGAGACGGGGCGTGCCGTGTGAGGCGCCTCTCCCCGCACCGGCGGCTGAAGCACTCGGCCACTGGGAACATGGACACGACACACGCGATCGCCCGGGAGGCGGTGACCAGTGGCCAGGACCGATCCGGAGAGCAGCACGGCCGCGGCGACCGGTGATCCTTCGACTTCCCGGCCGTCGGTCGAGCATGACTCCGGCAACGGCACTTCACCGGCGAACGACGTGGCTCCGGCGAACGGCTCGTCGCCGGCGAACGGTGTGGCTCCGGCGAACGGCTCGTCGCCGGCGAACGACGTGGCTCCGGCGAACGGCTCGTCGCCGGCGAACGGTGGGGCTTCCGGCGACGCGCACTACGCTGCACCGGCATCCACAGCCGAGACTCCGTCGGCCCCGTCATCCACCGCCGACTCCCGATCGGCCCCGGCATCGACCACGGACGCCGTTCGACCCGAGGACAACCCGTCCGTACGCATCAGGATGGACGTGCGCGAGGTGCAGCGGGCCACCATCCGCATCCTGCTGATCATCTCCGCATGGCTGGTGGCGATCTGGGCGGTCGGTGCGGCCCGGCACTTCCTGTTCCTGATCCTGCTCGCGTGGTTGGTGGCGATCGCCGCCGAACCGGCGATCCGGTGGTTCCTCAGGCGGGGCCGCAGCCGGGGATTGGCGACCGCCGTGGTCGGCGGGACGTCGATCGTCGTGCTGCTGGCGTTGTTCGTGCTCTTCGGCACCACCGCCTTCCAGCAGGCCAGCCAGCTCGTCAGCCAGGGCCCGGCCGTCGTGGGCCGGGTCACGACCCAGATCAACGAGACCTTCGGCCTCACGTTGGATCCGGCGACGGTCGTCTCCGGCCTGCAGCTGGAGGCCTCGGACGTGCAGAAGCTCGCCGACGACCTCGGCGGCGGCGTGCTGGGCGTCGCGGGATCGCTCGCGTCGGTGCTGTTCGACCTCATCACGGTGATCGTGTTCTCGTTCTACATCGCCGGCGCCGGACCCGGGCTGGTGCAGCGCCTCGCGGTGTGGATGCCGCACGAGCGACAGTTGATGCTCGGCGAGCTGTGGCAGATCGCGACCGAGAAGACCGGTGGCTACGTCGCGTCGAAGGTGGTGCTGTCGGCCATCTCGTCGTTCTTCTACGGCGTCTTCTTCTACTTCATCGGGCTGCCCGGTTGGCTGCCGCTCGCGTTGTTGGTCGGCCTGACGGCCCAGTTCATCCCGCTGGTCGGCACCTACATCGGCATTGCAGTGCCAATCGTCGTGGCCCTGGCCGACAAGCCGATCAGTGCGCTGTGGATCGTGCTGTTCGCCGTCGTCTATCAGCAGATCGAGACCTACGTGTTCACCCCGCACGTCTCGCAGCGAACGATGAACGTCAACCCGGCCATCGCACTGGCGTCGGTGTTCCTGGGGGCGGCGATCTGGGGACCGATCGGCGCGATCATCGGCGTGCCCATCGCGGCGGTGGTCGTCGCCCTGATCGAGAACTACGGCCCGGAGCACCCGCTCGCCGCCGAGATCCAGGCCACGGCCGACGAGGGGCTGGCACCGCCCGCCCCGTCCGCGGAGCGGCCCCGGCGAAGCCTGGTGCGCTGGATCGTCGGGAGCCAGCCGCCGGTGCGGCGTACCGGTACCTGAGGGCCGGCCGTCCGGGGCTGCGCCCAACCCTCATCGACCGCCCGGGGCTGCGCCCAGCCCGCATTGCTGAGCGGGGCGGGCACCTGCTCGTGCACCGCGCGCTCGCTCGACGTGTGTGCGGCCCGCTCGCGCTGCAGCACGAGCGGGGCGTCGGCGCCGCGAGTGGGCATGCCCGCTGCCGGTCGGATGCGACAGGGCTGTCCGGTGTCGCGCGCGGCTCGCCCGATGCGGCCGCCGCAACGTGCGGCGGGTGGTCAAGGCACGCGCCGTCACCGGTTGGCACCCACCGTCAGCCGGGTCGGTGAGGGCGCGGTTCGCCGCCGGAGGCGCCCTCGACGGCGCCGACAGCGCGCGTACCCTAAATCGGTGCGGACCCAACGGGGATTGGTCGACTACGCGTTGCAGCGCCGCGCGCTGCTCGCCGAAGTCCGCTCCGGCAGAACCGGTGTCGTCGAGGTGTGCGACGCCTCCCCATACCTGATCAGGGCCGCGAAGTTCCACGGTGTTGCCACCCAGACGGCGTGCCCGGTGTGCCGCAAGGAGCCGTTGACCCACGTCTACTGGGTCTACGGCGACGAGATCAAGCACATGGCCGGGTCGGCCCGGCTGCCCGCCGAGCTCGAGACCATGGCCGGCTCGTTCGGCGAGTTCTCCGTGTACCAGGTCGAGGTCTGCCGGACCTGCTCGTGGAACCACCTCGTGTCGTCCTTCGTGATGGGGACCAAGGGCGACACCGCGCCGCGATCACGGCGCCGCGCCGCCAAGTAGCCGAGCCGGGGCGGGCAACTGGAGCCAGAGGCCGAGCGTCCCAACGCCCGCCCGGCTCCCGCTGTGTCGCTGCCGCGCCGCGTTCTCCGGTGTCGGCGACGGTCGTCGCGAACCGTTGCAGCGCCGCGCATCACCGGTCCACGACGGTCCGACCAGTAGCATCGCGCCCGTGACCGACGCCCCCACGGACGAGACGTCGCCGGGGGGGTCCGGGGACGAGGGCGACGGTGGCGCGCCGGCAGACCGTCCGGTCCCCCGCCGTTCGGCGTCCCTGACGGCCACCGAGCGGGTCATCCCGACCTGGACGGACCCCACGGTGCGCCGGGCCGGCGACCTGATCGGCGGCCCGTTGGGTCGGCACGCGGTGGTGGGTCGCGCCAAGATCTTCACGCCGCTGCGGGTGTGCCTGCTGATGGCGATCGTCGTGCTCATCTGCGGGTGGCTGGCGAAGTCGGCGTGCATCCAGCAGGGACCCGACGGTGCCGGCGGGGTGACCCTGGATCAGGGTGGGGAACGGCCGTGGATCACCGCCTGCTACAACGACGCCGTCCCGCTGTTCGGCAGCCACCAGCTCGACAAGGGCGCCCTGCCGTACACGACCTCGTGGCAGGACAACGGCGAGACCCGGTACATGGAGTACCCCGTCGTGACGGGCTACTGGATGTGGGGCGTGGCCCAGATGTCCGAGCGGTACGTCGGTTTCGCCAAGTCGTCGGGCCTGCTGCCGGTTCCGCTGGAGGTCGCCGCCTACTTCACCATCGGCGCCATCCTGCTCGGGCTGATGTACCTGTGGGCGGTGTCGTCGACCGCCCGGATCGCCCGGCGGCGGGTGTGGGACACGGCGATCATGTGCCTGTCGCCGCTGTTGATCGTGCACGCGTTCACCAACTGGGATCTGCTGGCGATCGGCATCACCGCGGCGGCCATGCTGGCCTGGGCGCGGGAGAAACCGGTGCTCGCCGGCGCGTTGCTGGGGCTCGGCGCGGCGGCCAAGTTGTACCCGATCCTGCTGCTGGGCCCGCTGCTGGTGCTGTGCCTGCGGACCGGGAAGATGGGGGCCTGGAGTCGTGCGGCGGTGGCCGCCGCCGTCGTCTGGCTGGCGATCAACGTGCCGGTGTGGCTGGCCGCACCGGCAGGCTGGTACGAGTTCATCCGGCTCAACTCCGAGCGCCCGCCCGAGTACGACTCCTGGTACTTCATCTACGCCACGTTGACCGGGTCCAAGATCTGGGAGCCGCCACCCGGGAGCGCGACGCCGGCGCTGGTCAACGTGCTGTCGCTGATCCTGTTCCTGCTCGCGTGCGCGGCGATCGGCTGGCTCGCACTGTCCGCACGCCGGCGCCCACGGTTCGCGCAGCTCGCGTTCATGGTGATCGCGGCGTTCCTGCTGACGAACAAGGTGTGGTCACCGCAGTACTCGCTGTGGCTGCTGCCGCTGGCGGTGCTGGCCCTGCCGCGGTGGCGCCCGCTGCTGCTGTGGCAGGCGTCCGAGGTGGTCGTCTGGGTGCTGCTGATGCTGTCGTTCGCCGGGGTGGCCAACAAGGGGCTGTCGATCCACCCGTTCGTCAACGCCGCGTTGCTGCGGGACGCGCTGCTGCTGGTCCTGATGTTCCTGGTGGTCCGCGACATCCTCCGGCCGTCCGGCGATCTCGTCCGGATGGCCGGTGATGACGACCCCTCGGGCGGCGTCCTGGAGGGTGCCGCGGACCGGTTCGTGGTGCCGTCACTGCCGTCGCTGTGGGCCAAGCGCCGGCGCAAGCCCGTCGCCGCGGCGGAGGACGCGAAAGAGCCCAGCGGCGAGCCGGCCCCGGTTGCCGGCAGCCCGGAGGTCGCGCGCCCCTGAGTCAGCGTGGCGGTGCGCGTGAGTCAGGGGGGCGGTGCGCGCCGATCCGGCCACGGGACCAGCGGGGTGGCATCGTGCAGGCATGGTCTGCCGTCGGGGTCGTCGCAGGGCGACAGTGCTGGCACCGCTGATGCTGGCCGCGGTCGTCGCCGGCGGCTGCGGTGGCCCGCGCGCTGAGGCCGGGTTCGAGGGCGGCTCGGCGACCGTGTCGTCGGTGACGGTGATCCCATCCGTCACGGTCCCGCCCCCGACCGCCCTGCCCAGACCTGTCGCACCATCCCCGGCGACGGACCTGTCCGCACCCGCACCGAGCACGGTCCCGCCGGGCACCGGCCCGTCCCACCGGTTCACGATCAGCTTCGCCGGTGACGTCAACTTCGCCGACCGCACCGCCGACCGGCTGGCCGCCGATCCCGCCACCGCTTTCGGTGCCGCCGCGCCCGCGCTGGCGGCGGCGGATCTGACCATGGTCAATCTGGAGACCGCGGTCACCACCGGCGGCGAGCCGGAACCCAAGGAGTTCACGTTCCGCGCCCCGCCGTCGGCGTTGACGGCGTTGCGGTCGGCCGGTGTCGACGTGGCGACGATGGCCAACAACCACGGCGCCGACTACGGCGCCAGCGGACTGCGGGACAGCATCGCGGCGATCGCCCGGGCGCAGTTCCCGGTGATCGGCATCGGAGCGGACGCAGCGAGCGCCGCGGCGCCGTACCGGGCGACGGTCAATGGTGTCCGGGTGGCAATCTTCGCGGCCAGCGCCGTCCGCGATCGAACCCTGGAGGTCTGGGCCGCCGGCCCGGCCACACCCGGCATCGCCGGCGCCTTCGACCCGGCGCTCGTCGACCGCGTGCGGGCGGCCGCGGCCGCCGGTGAAACGGTGCTGGTGTACCTGCACTGGGGGACGGAGTTCACCACCTGCCCGGACGCCGACCAGCAGTCGCTCGCGGACGCGCTGGCGGCGGCCGGGGCGACCGCGGTGATCGGCACCCACGCGCATCTGCTGCAGGGAGCCGGCTGGCGGCCGGACGGAACGTACGTCGCGTACGGGCTGGGCAACTACCTGTGGTGGCGATCCTTCGGCAACGACCAGGACGACAACGGCATCCTGACCCTCACCGTCGACGGTTCCGCGGTGGCGGCGGCCCATTTCGCCCCCGCCCATCTCGACGACACCGGTGTCCCGGTGCCCGCCGTCGGCGCCGAGCGGGACCGGATCGTGACGGCTGTCGACCAGCTCCGCGGCTGTGCCGGGTTGTCCGCCGCACCGCCGGGCTGATCCCGGACCGGACGCCGCAGCGAGTCCCGCCACCGGTCGCGCCGGGCGCGGGAACCGCCGATACCGGACCGCCCCGCCCCGCCGGCCGGAGGCTCGTGCGTTGACGCCCGCAACCGGTGACATCCTGTGAGTTGGCAGCAACCACATCCCGTGCGGGAGCCAGGAGAGGTGCCCATGACGAGTACGACGGCCGGCAAGCCGGTTCAGAACCTCAGCGAGGTCATCATCCGGTTCGCCGGTGACTCCGGTGACGGCATGCAGCTCACCGGCGACCGGTTCACCACCGAGACCGCGGCGTTCGGCAACAGCCTGTCCACGCTCCCCGATTTCCCGGCCGAGATTCGGGCGCCGGCGGGCACGCTGCCCGGCGTTTCGGCCTTCCAGTTGCACTTCGCCGATCACAGCGTGGTCACCCCTGGCGACGCACCGACCGTGCTGGTGGCGATGAACCCGGCCGCCCTGAAGGCGAACCTCCCCGACCTGCCGCGCGGCGGCACCGTCATCATCGACACCGACGAATTCACCAGGCGCAACCTGGCCAAGGTCGGCTACGCGGTCAGCCCCCTGGAGGACGGCACCCTGGCCGACTACCAGGTGCACGCCGTCAAGCTCACCTCGCTGACGGTCGACGCGGTCAGCAAGGTCGGGTTGAGCCGCAAGGACGCCGAGCGCGCGAAGAACATGTTCGCGCTGGGCCTGCTGAGCTGGCTGTATCACCGGCCACTGGAAGGCACCCGGCGGTTCCTGGAAACCAAGTTCGCAGGCAAGCAGGAGATCCTGCGGGCCAACCTGGTGGCGCTGGAGGCGGGCTGGTCGTTCGGCGAGACCACCGAGGGCTTCGCTGTGCACTACGAGGTGAAGCCGGCCGCCCTGCCGCCGGGCCGGTACCGGACCATCCGCGGCAATCAGGCGCTGGCCTACGGGCTGGTCGCCGCGGCGGAGCGGGCCGGCCTCGAACTGTTCCTCGGCTCGTACCCCATCACCCCGGCATCGGACATCCTGCACGAGCTGTCGTCGCTGAAGCATTTCGGCGTGCGCACATTTCAGGCGGAGGACGAGATCGCCGGTGTCGCGGCAGCGCTCGGCGCCTCCTACGGCGGAAGTCTCGGCGTCACCACCACCTCCGGCCCGGGGGTGGCGCTGAAGGCCGAGACCATCGGGCTCGCCGTGGCGCTGGAGTTGCCGTTGATCGTGGTGGACGTGCAGCGCGGCGGCCCGTCCACCGGTCTGCCGACCAAGACCGAGCAGGCCGATTTGCTGCAGGTGATGTTCGGTCGCAACGGTGAGGCACCGGTGCCGGTGGTCGCCGCGCGGTCGGCGTCGGACTGCTTCGGCGCGGCACTGGAGGCGGCGCGGATCGCTACCGTCTACCGGACCCCCGTCTTCCTGCTCTCCGACGGGTACCTGGCCAACGGGTCCGAGCCGTGGCTGATCCCGAGCGTCGAGTCGCTGCCCGACCTGCGGGTGCAGTTCGCGGCGGCCACGAACCACGGTGCAGGCGAGAGCGCCACGTTCTGGCCCTACCAGCGGGACCCGGACACCCTGGCCCGGCCGTGGGCCATCCCCGGTACCGCCGGTCTGGAGCACCGGATCGGCGGCATCGAGAAGAAGGACGGTTCGGGGGCGATCTCCTACGACCCGGCGAACCACGACCACATGGTCCGGACCCGGGCGGCGAAGGTGGCCGGCATCGAGGTCCCGCCGCTGGAGGTGGACGACCCGACCGGCGACGCCGAGGTGCTGGTCGTGGGCTGGGGGTCGACGTTCGGCCCGATCACCGGTGCGGTGCGCAAGCTCCGCGAGTCGGGGGTGACGGTTGCGCAGGCGCATCTGCGCTACCTGAACCCGATGCCCGGCAACACCGAAGAGGTGCTGCGCCGGTACCGCACCGTGGTGCTGCCGGAGATGAACCTGGGGCAGCTGGCGTTGTTGTTGCGCGGGCTCTATCTGATCGACGTCATCGCGGTGAACCAGGTCCGTGGGCTGCCGTTCCGGGTCGACGAGCTGGTGACGGCGGTCCGCTCGGTGGCTGACGGCAGCTACGTCCGCACGTCCGTCGGCAGCGCGGGACGACTCGGAACCATCGGTGTCCCAACGATTCCGGTCGGCGACGACGGCACCGACGACCTGACGGCAGATCAGCCGGCGGCGCCCGACACGGCCCGGCACGACGCCGACGACCCGCACCGCCCCCTGCCGGCAGACGCTCCCGTCCCGGCGACGAACGGAGCCGCACGATGACCGAGACCCCGCCTCGCCCCGCCCGGGTCCGCCCGCAGGCGGTGTCCCTGGCCGGCGCGCAGTCCCTGAAACTGATCCCGAAGACGGACACCCCGCAGACCGCCAAGGAGTTCAAGTCCGATCAGGAGGTCCGCTGGTGCCCCGGCTGCGGGGATTACGCGATCCTCGCCGCGATCCAGGGCTTCCTGCCGCAGTTGGGCCTGCGGAAGGAGAACATCGTCTTCATCTCCGGGATCGGTTGCGCGGCGCGATTCCCGTATTACATGAACACCTACGGCATGCATTCCATCCACGGTCGGGCACCGGCGATCGCGACCGGCCTGGCGACCACCCGGCGCGACCTGTCGGTATGGGTGGTCACCGGCGACGGCGATGCGCTGTCCATCGGCGGCAACCACCTGATCCACGCGTTGCGGCGCAACGTGAATCTGAAGATCCTGCTGTTCAACAACCGGATCTACGGGTTGACCAAGGGCCAGTACTCGCCGACGTCGGAGGTCGGGAAGCGCACCAAGTCAACGCCTCTCGGGTCGCTGGACACCCCGTTCAACCCGGTGTCGGTGGCGCTCGGCGCGGAGGCCAGTTTCGTGGCCAGGACGATCGATTCCGACCGCGCCCACCTCACCTCGGTGTTGCAGGCCGCGGCCGTGCACCCCGGCACCGCGCTGGTGGAGATCTACCAGAACTGCAACATCTTCAACGACGGTGCGTTCCAACCGCTCAAGGACGCCACCGGCAAGGACGAGGTGACGATCCGGCTCGAGCACGGCACACCGATCCGGTTCGGTATCGGCGGGCACCGCGGCATCGTGCGGGACCGGACCGGCCGACTGCAGGTGGTGGACGTCGACCAGGTCGGTGAGGCGGCCCTGCTGGTGCACGACGCGCATGCGGAGGATCCGTCGACAGCCTTTGCGCTCTCCCGGCTCTCGCATCCCGAGACGCTGGACAACACGCCGATCGGGATCTTCCGGGACGTCAGGCGCGGCACCTACGACTCCGCCATGAGCGCCCAGATCGACACGGCCATCGCCCGGCAGGGGCACGGCGACCTGGCAACGCTGCTGGCCGGCCGCGACACGTGGACCGTCAGCTGAACGCGCCACCGGCCGGTGAGTCACCCGCGGCCGGCGAGATCCGGCGCCCGCCGTACGGGCGCAACCCCGTGCTGGCCGCGGCCGGCATGCGTGCGCGCACGGAAATGATCGACGCGGCCCGGGAACTGTTCGGTCGGCACGGCTATCAGGGCACGACGGTGGAGTCGATCGGTGAGGCCACCGGCCGGTCCGGGGCCGCGGTCTACCAGTACTTCGAGGGCAAGGCCGAGATCTTCGGGATCTTCCTGCGGGAGGCCGGCGCCGACCTGTGCGCCGTCGGCGAGCGTTTCCCCTTGCTCACCGACGACGACGCCGGCCGGCAGGCGCTGGCGGACTGGATCGCCGAGCTGGTCGGCATGTTCGGCCGGCATCACGGGACGTTCCTGCTGTGGGCGCAGGTGCAGTTCAACGAACCGGCGCTGGCGGCGATCGGGCGGCAGAACCTGGACCGGTTCCAGTCCGCAGTGCTGCGTCGCCTGGCCGTCTCCGGTGCGCATCCACCGGTGCCCGGAATCGTCGCGGTCGGCATCCTGTCCGTCGTCCAGTGGTCGTACTTCCTGTTCGTCGCCCGCTTCCCGCAGGTCGGTCTGACGCGGGTGGAACGCGCGTTGGCGGCCGCGCTGCACGCGTACCTGTTCGGTCCGCCGGGGCCACCGGCGCACTGGCCGGTGGCCGCCGATGAACGCCACGAGGTGCCGAGCCTGCCGCTCGGTGACGAGCTGGGGCTGCGCCGCCCGGTGACGGCCAGGGGCCTGGGCACCATCCAGCGCATCCTGCAGGCGACCACCGAGCGGTACCGCGAACTGGGTTACCTGGGAACGAGTCTCACCGATGTGGCCACCACCGCGGGAGTCAGCCACGGCAGTGTCTACACCTATTGGAAGGACCGCGAGGCGGTCTTCCGGACGCTGGCCCAGGACGCGGTGGCCGCGGTCGAGCTGAGGGTGGCCGCATTGCCGGCCGCCCTGCGGTCGGCGGACGGGCTCGACACCTGGCTCGACGACTGGGTGTGCATGCTCGACCAGCACGGGCCGGTGCTGTTCGTCTGGACGCACGAGGTCGACGGCGTCGCGTTGGCCGAGCTGACCGGCCGGGTCAATCACGCGCTGGACACCGCCGCGGACTGTGTCGCGTCGGCCACCGGCTCCCGAGCGGACGACCCGGCCGCAATGGTGGTGGTGCTGCGTGCCGTGCTCACCGACGTGCCCTACGTGCTGTCCGCCCAGCTCGGCATCCTGCAGCGGGATGCCGCGTACGGTTTCGTCGCCGGACTGCTACACGCCGGGAGTGGCGTGCCCGAGTCAGCGCGATCCGGGCAGGCTCCGGGCGATCCGGACTGATGCCGTGGGGACTGATGCCGTGGGGACTGATGCCGTGGGGACTGATGCCGCGGGCACTGGGGCCGCGGGTACTGCCGGTCGCGCCGCCGAGGACCTCGTGGGGGCCATCCGATCGGCGTTGCGGGCGACGGCCGACCCCGCCCGGGCGCCACAGATGCAGGCGTACATGAAGTCCCGGATGCCCTTTCTCGGGGTAGGTGTGCCGGTGACGCGGAAGGTGACCCGGCGGGCCGCCGGCAATCGCTTCGCGTTCGGGCTCGCCGACCTGATGACGGCCGCAGCCCGGCTGTGGCGGGACGCGGAGTACCGCGAGGAGCGTTATGCGGCAACCGAACTGACGGGCCTGAAGATCGCGGCGGGTCGGCTCGAGCTGTTGCCGCTGTGCACGGAGATGATCGTCACCGGCGCCTGGTGGGACCACGTCGACGCGGTGTCGCCGCGCATCGGCGCGATGCTCGTCGCCCACCGGGATGCGGTGGAGCCGGTCGTCCGGACGTGGAGTGCGGATCCCGATCGGTGGCTCCGGCGCAGCAGCATCATCTGCCAGCTCGGGCTGGGCCCGCGGACCGACACCACACTGCTCCGTGACGTCATCGAACCGAATCTGGCCCACCCGGAGTTCTTCGTGCGCAAGGCGATCGGTTGGGCACTGCGGCAATACGCCCGGACCGACCCGGAGTGGGTGCGGGCCTTCGTCGAGCAGCACGCCGCCGAGATCAGCCCGCTGTCCCGACGTGAGGCGCTCAAGCACCTGGGCTGATCGCGGTGGACGACCGACGCGCCGCCCGCCGTCGACCGGCGTTGGCGACGTCCGGTGGCACGCGCGGCTCCCAGGCGCGACAGTTGGATCTTGCGACGGGCCCGGTGGCCCGGGAGATGAAGAAGATCCAGGGGAGGAACGGTATGCAGGTCGAGTTGCGCCACAGCCCGTCGTACGCGGTGGCCCGGTTGCATCTGGCGCCCGGCGAGCAGTTCCAGGGCGAGGCCGGTGTCATGGTCATGCAGTCGTTCGGGGTGACGGTGCAGTCGCAGATGCAGGGCGGCTTCATGAAGGCGCTCAAGCGGTCCGCGCTGGGCGGCGAATCGTTTTTCATCACCACCTTCACGGGTCATCCGCAGAGCCCGACGTGGGTGGACGTGGCGGCGCGGCTGCCCGGTGACGCCACCGTTCTGGAGGTGTTACCGGGGCGTGGTGTCGTGCTGACCAAGGGTTCGTGGCTGGCGTCGGAAACCGGCGTCAACCTGGACACCAAGTGGGGCGGCAGCGCGATGCTGTTCGGCGGCGAAGGCGGGTTCGTCGTGCACTGCACCGGCCAGGGCAAAGTGGTCGCCGGCTCGTTCGGCGCCCTCGATCTGATCGAACTGCCTGCAGGACAAGGGTTCACCATCGACACGGGCCACCTGGTCGCGTACGACGACGGTATGCAGGTGCAGGTCCGCAAGGTTGCGTCGGGGTGGATCCAGACGGGCAAGTCGGGCGAGGGACTGGTGATGGACATCCAGGGGCCCGGCCGGGTGTGGACGCAGAGCCGCAACGCCACCGCCCTGGTCGACTGGCTGACCACGGTGCTGCCGTTCACCCGCTCCTGACCGGCGGCCGGCCGAATTCGTCGACGTCGGCGGCAGCTGCCGGGGGCCGGGTGGTGGCCGCCGACGAGAAACCGGTCTGTGACGGCGCGTTACTGGCACAATGCCCGACATGTCGCTTCGGCCGGGTGATGTCTTCGGCGGCTACATCATCGAGCGCGAACTCGGCTCGGGGGGAATGGGTGCGGTCTACCTCGCCCGGCATCCCCGGTTGCCGCGGATGGACGCGCTGAAGCTGCTGCGCCCCGAGTTGTGCTCCGACGCGAGCTTCGTGGCTCGCTTCGAGCGGGAGGCCGACATGGTGGCGCGGCTCGACCATCCCAACATCGTCTCGGTGCACGACCGTGGGTCCCAGGACGGGCAGCTGTGGATCAGCATGCGCTACATCGACGGGACCAACGCGGAGCAGGCGCTCCGGGATGAGCCGGCGGGGATGCCGCCGGAGCGGGTGGTCCGGATCATCGGCAAGGTCGCGTCCGCTCTCGACTACGCCCACCGACACGGCCTGCTGCATCGGGACGTGAAGCCGGCCAACATCCTGCTCGCCCCAGGACCCGAGGACGAGGACGAACTGGAGCGGGTCTTCCTGTCGGACTTCGGCGTGGCCAAGGCGATCGGCGAGGCGTCGGAGAGCATGTCGTCGCTGACCAACACCGGCAGTGTCGTGGCCACGCTGGACTATGCCTCGCCGGAGCAGATCAAGGGCCAGGCGCTCGACCACCGGTCCGACATCTACGCGCTGGGCTGCGTGCTATACAAATTGCTGACCGGGGACGTGCCCTATCCGGCGGAGTCGATCGTCGCGCGGGTGTACGGGCACCTCAACAAGGACGTGCCGCAGCCGACCGGCGCCGTGCCGGGCCTGCCGGCGGGCTTCGACGACGTCGTCGCGACGGCGATGGCCAAGGAGCGCGACGATCGGTACCAGACCTGCCGTGCGTTGGCGGTCGCCGCCCGTGCAGCGCTCGCGACGGGACCGGCGGCCGCGCCGGCGGCCGACGACGACGGCCTGCCGACCACGGTGTACCCGGTCGCCGGCCTGGCCGCCACCGCCCATCCCGGGACACCGTCTGGTGCCGGACACCCGCTGCAGGGCGGATCGGACGCCACGTCCGCCGCGACGCAGGCCGCGGCGGTGTCGCCGGAACTCACCGCCGGCGGCTTGTCGACGGTCGCATCGTCCCTCGGTCCGCCCGGCGGTGCACCGGCGGCACCGGCGGCGGGCTCACCGGCGGACGGTTCTGGCGGTGTTCGCGGCGAAACCCCACCCACCCAGCAGGCCGGCCCGCGACCGACCCTCGAGCAGCCGGCGTTCCAGGACGACTCCTACGACGGCGGCCACGGCGCTGCGCCCGGTGATGTCCCGGGTGGGCACGGCGGGCAGACCGACCCCCCTGGGCACTTCGGCCTGCCGCGTTCCGCACAGCAGTACGCGGGCCAGCAGTACGCGGGCCAGCAGTACGCGGGCCAGCACTACGCGGTCGAACAGTTCCCGCCGCAGCACTCGGGCGGCGCCGCTGCGCCCTACCCGGGCGCTCCCGACGGTGGGCCACCCGGCCAGGTTGCGCCCGGCGGGGTGGCACCGGGTCAAGGGCCGCCGGGCCGACAACCGCCCGACCGGCCCGGCCCGGGCGGTCGGCGCCGCTGGCCGGTCGTCGCCGCGATCGTGGTCGCCGTCCTCGTCCTGGCCGGAGCGGGGACCTGGTTCGCGCTGCGGAGCTCGTCGGACGGCTCGGCTTCGCGGGGACCGCTGACCTCGGCGACCGGCTCCGCGAGCGGGCCGGCGTCCTCGGGTGCTGCGTCGTCGGGTGCTGGGTCTTCCAGCGCTGCGGCGTCACCCGGGTCGTCGTCCAGCGCGGCACTCCCGCCGGCCACACCGGTTCCCGGGCTGCCGCACGCGACACCGCTACCGGAGCAGGTGCTCGTCGTCGGCAGGGTGGCCGACGGCGTGGCCGCGCTGTACCAGCTGGACGCCGCGTCCGGGAACTCGGGCAAACAGCTGACCGAGGGCGTGCCAGGGGCGTTGTCCCCCCTGCTGTCGGCGGACCGCGGCACGTTGATCTATGTGCGCGCCGGCACCGACGCCGCCGACACCCTGCGCACGGTCGCGGTTGACGGTAGTGGTGATCGGCAGCTGTTCGACCTTCCGCCGGGCTGCGACAGGGTGGCGCGACCCGCATGGAACCCGGTCGACCAGACGGAGCTGGCGCTGCCGTGCACGAATGCGCAGGGGGAGGTCCGGCTGCGCCGGATCAAGGTCGACGGAACCGACGAGGGGCCGATCACCACCGGGTTCACCGTGGTCGACGACGTCACCTACTCACCCGACGGCTCCACGTTGGCGTTCTGGGCATCCGAGAAGGTGGGCAGGGCCGGCACGATCTACCTGCAACCCGCGGACGGCAGCGCGCCGGCCCGGCGGTTGACGCAACGCCCGGAGGGTGCCAGCGACGTCGACCCCGGCTTCTCACCCGATGGCAGCACCGTCGCCTTCACCCGGGCTCAGTCCGCGCGCGACGGCGTCGACGCCTCGACCCGGATCTACCTGGCCGACACGGACGGCTCGAACGTCCGCCCGCTGACACCCGCCAGCGCGTCCGCAGATGTCAATCCCTGCTTCTCACCGGACGGCACGCTGATGGCTTTCAAGAGCAACCGACCGGGCGCGGGCGGGTCCACTGGCAACCAGATCTGGAGGATCCGCCTCGACGGCACCCAACTGAAGCAACTTGCTGTCGATGCACCCGGTTCGGTGACCGCGTCACCGGCGTGGATCCGCCGCTGACCCACCGCGGTCAGAGCAGTTCCAGGATGGTGGCGTTGGCCTGTCCGCCGCCCTCGCACATCGTTTGCAGCCCGTACCGGATGCCGGCGGCACGCTGATGATGCACCAGCGTCGTCATGATCCTGCTCCCGGAGGCGCCCAGCGGGTGACCGAGCGCGATGGCACCGCCGTTGGGATTCAGGGCTTTCTCCAGGGCGTCGCCGCCGCCGATATCGGCAAGCCAGGCCAGCGGCACCGTCGCGAACGCCTCGTTCACCTCGAAGGCGCCGATGTCGTCGAGTCGGAGTCCGCTGCGCTGCAACGCCTTGCGGGTCGCGGGGATCGGTGCGGTGAGCATGATCACCGGGTCGGCGGCGGCCAGCACCGCGGTATGGACCCGGGCCAACGGCGTCAGCCCCAGTTCACGTGCCTTGTCCGACGTCGTCATCAGCAGCGCAGCCGCGCCGTCGGAGATCTGGCTGGCGTTGCCGGCCGTGACGAGACCGTCCTCGACGAACGCCGGGCGCAACCTGGCCATTGCTTCGAGGCTGCCGCCGCGCCGCACACCCTCGTCGGCCGTGACCTCGGCGTCGCCGGTCAACTCCACCGGCACGGGCACGATCTGTGCGTCGAACAGGCCGGCATCCTGTCCTGCTGCCGCTTTCTCATGGCTGGCCAGGCTGTACTCGTCCAGTTGCGCCCGGGTGAGGTTCCACCGCCGAGCCATCATCTCCGCGCCGACGCTCTGGTGCGGCCCGACCACGCCGTACCGTGCGATCCAGCCGCTGGCCGTGTACGGGTTCCCGGCCGGCTGCACGGCGGAACCGATCGGTACCCGCGACATCGACTCCACCCCGCCGGCGACGACCACGTCGTACTGGCCGGCGATCAGTCCCGCGGCGGCGAAGTGGACGGACTGCTGCGACGACCCGCACTGCCGGTCGATGGTCACGCCCGGCACCGTCTCCGGCCAACCGGCCGCGAGCAGGGCAACTCGGGCGATGTTGAGGGTCTGCTCGCCGACCTGGCCGAGACATCCCCAGATGACATCGTCGACGACGGCCGGATCCAGGCCGGTGCGCTCGGTGATCGCCCGCAGCACATGCGCGGACAGATCAACCGGGTGAACACCCGAGAGTGCGCCGTTCCGTTTGCCGATCGGGGTCCGGACGGCTTCGACGATCACTGCGTCGCGCATGGCATCTCCTCGCGGGCGAAGGGCCGGTGTTTACCCCTCTTAAACTTACGTCCCGCCGGGGTGATGCCTCAGCCATCGACTCCGGCCTGCGCCTGCCCGTCAGGCATCGGAAGGGCGAGGCCGTGCAGGACGCGACGGATCGCCTTCCGGTGGAACTCACCGAAGTCAGCGTCGAAATCGCGCAGATGGGTGAGTTCCAGAACGGCCATCCCGTGCACCGCGGACCAGATGGTGAATGCGATGTGCTCATCGGAGAAGGTCTCGGTCACCGTCAACTGGCCCGCTTCGATGGCGGCGCGGACGCCCCCCAGCAACACGCTGTACGGCGAGCCGGCGGAGGGGGATCGGCTCAACGAGTCTCGACGACTCAGGGTGTGAACAAACGCCAGCCGGAACAGGGTGGGTTCGGTCGTGGCGAACTCCAGGTAGGCGAGGGCCAGTTCTTCCAGCTGCCCCAGTGGTCCTGCTGTCGAACGACACGCGTCGAGCCGTCGCCGCAGCTGCTGCAGCGCCTGCGCCCTGAGTGCGTCCAGCAGTGCTGCCTTGCCCTCGAAGTAGCGATACAGGGCGCCGGCGGTGTAATCGGCGCGGCCGGCAAGCTCCCGCATCGACCAGCCGTCGACACCGGACTCCTCGATCAGCGCCAGTGCGGCGTCGAGGATGACACGCCGGTTGCGATCGTGCCGCCGCGTCGGCACGGGCGCGGATTCCGTCATCAAACTCCCTTGTGAACATCGTTCATTAGCTGAATACTGTTCACACTATCGGTCGTTCCGAGGAGGTCAACATGCAGGTGCGCACTGCCCTGGCAGTCCGGATGCGTCGCCTGGCGCGGTGGGAGGTCCTGGTGCCGGCCGCCGTGCTGTACGTCCTGTCGACGGTTCTGTTCTTCGCGTCGGCGTTGCCGTTCGCGATTCCGGTCGTGACGCAGGCGTGCGGGCAGTCGCCGCCGGACGTCCGGTTCTACACCGCCGGAGACGATGTCCGGACGTTCCTGTCCGGCTGCGGTGCAGCCGGCCACGCGGCGTATCGCAACCTGCAGATTGCCGACCTGTTCTATCCCGCGATATCCGGCATCTTCCTGGCCGCCGCGCTGGCCGTGACTCTGTGTGGACTGGTCGCACCGACCAGCTGGCTACCGGCGCTGGCCGCAGTGCCACTGGTCGGCAGCTTGTTCGACTACCTGGAGAACCTGGCGGCCTGGACCGTCCTCGCTGCCGATCCCGCCGGACCGGCAGCGGACCTGCTAGGTCTTGCGTCGGTCGGCAAGCAGCTGTTCAGCTGGGCGGCCTGGCTGCTTCTGATGGCCGCGGTGGTCGTGACGGTCGTGCGTCGGAGCCAACGCCGGCTCCGGCCTCCCGCGCTGACCGCGCCCGGCACGGCGCGATGACCGCGGGCTATTCGGGCACGCCGCTGCCGCGCAAGCTCGGGGTGCGTCCGGACTCGCGGGTGCTGGCGGTCGACGCACCGGTCGGCTTCGACCCCGGCGCCCCCTACGACACCGAGCCCGACGGCGATCGGTACGACGTCGTGCTGCTGTTCTGCGCCGACGTGGCAGCACTGCACGCCGGGTTCGAGCCGGCGGCGTCGGCACACGGAGCCGCCGGGATGGTGTGGGTGTGTTGGCCCAAACGCTCGTCGGGCGTCCCGACCGACCTGTCCGACGGCGTCGTCCGGCAGTACGGGCTGGACCACGGTCGGGTCGACGTCAAGGTTGCCGCCATCGACGCGACCTGGTCCGGGCTGAAGTTCGTCACCCGCCTGCGCGACCGGTGACCCTGCGCCACTGAGCCGGCAACCGCTGATCTACTCACCTGCAACCGCAAACGCAGATGGATGGCCTCACCGGCCGCGCGAACATCCGGGCTCGTGCGGGTGACGGCCTCCGACCACAGCCACCGCAACACGCCCCGGTTCGACGACGCCGATCGGGCAGCGCTCGGTACCGACCCGGCCGCACCGCCCGGGTACCGACCCGTGTGCGCCGACCGCGGCAGGTCGGGGCAACCGGCGGCCGCTGGTAGGATCGAGTGGCTGTGCAGAGCCCGCCAGGTCCTCAGACAGGGTCCGGCGGGTGCTTTGTGTTCCACCCTCCTGCCGCGGAACGACCGCGGCCGACGAGCCCATAGGAGGTGCACGTGAGCGTTTCGACTGCTCCACGTCACTACGAATTGCTGCTCATCCTCGATCCCAACCTCGACGAGCGCACGGTTGCGCCGTCGATCGACACGTTCCTGAACGTGGTCCGCCAGGGCGGCGGAACCGTCGAGAACGTCGACATCTGGGGCAAGCGTCGCCTTGCGTTCGAGATCAGGAAGAACCCCGAGGGCATCTACGCCGTCATCAAGGTGACCTGCCCGTCGTCCGTGGTGAGCGAGCTCGACCGTCAGCTGAACCTGAACGAGTCGGTGCTGCGCACCAAGATCACCCGTCCCGACGCCAAGTAGGCAGGCATCCATGGCTGGCGACACCATCATGACCGTGGTCGGTAATCTGACCGCCGATCCCGAACTGCGGTTCACCGCTTCCGGCGCTGCCGTCGCGAACTTCACCGTCGCGTCGACCCCGCGCACCTTCGACCGCGCGTCGGGGGAGTGGAAGGACGGCGAGGCGCTGTTCCTGCGCTGCAACATCTGGCGGCAGCCGGCCGAGAACGTGGCCGAGTCGTTGACCCGCGGCTCCCGGGTGATCGTGTCCGGGCGCCTCAAGCAGCGTTCCTTCGAGACGAAGGAAGGCGAGAAGCGCACGGTGATCGAGCTCGAGGTGGACGAGATCGGCCCGTCACTGCGCTATGCCACGGCCAAGGTGAACCGCGTGCAGCGGTCCGACTCCGGCGGTGGCGGCGGCTACGGCGGCAGCGGGTCCTCCGGTGGCTCACGGCAGACCGGCCCGGCCGACGACCCGTGGGGTTCCGCGCCGGCGGCCGGTTCCGCCGGTGGCTACTCGGACGAACCGCCGTTCTGACCGGCGCCGTTCCCCTCCTTTCTTCCTGACACTCTCGAACCAGACTCGTTACTGAGCACAAGGACCTTTCATGCCAAAGCCCCCCGTCCGCAAGCCGAAGAAGAAGGTGTGTGCGTTCTGCAAGGAGAACGCCCAGCCGATCGACTACAAGGACACCACCCTGCTCCGCCGCTTCATCTCCGATCGCGGCAAGATCCGTGCCCGCCGGGTGACCGGCAACTGCACGCAGCATCAGCGGGACATCGCCACCGCGGTCAAGAACGCCCGCGAGGTCGCCCTGCTGCCCTACACGTCCACCGCTCGCTGAGAAGGGATCAGACGTGAAGCTCATTCTGACCACTGACGTTCCCGGCCTGGGTGCACCCGGCGACATCGTCGAGGTGCGGGACGGCTACGGCCGCAACTACCTGCTGCCGCAGAACAAGGCCATTGTCGCCACCAAGGGTGCCGAGAAGCAGGTCGCGACGATCAAGCGGGCGCAGATGGCGCGCGAGATCCGTGGCACCGAGCACGCCAACGAGGTCAAGCAGGCGCTGGAGAACCTCGGCGACAAGCTCACGATCGTTGCCCGCACCACTGCCGACGGCAGTCGCCTGTTCGGCTCGATCACCGCGGTCGACGTCGCCGACGCGATCAAGAACGCCGGTGGTCCCGTGCTGGACCGGCGGACCATCGACACCGGAGGTCACATCAAGACCATCGGTGCGCACCCGGTCGCGGTGAAACTGCACCCGGGCGTGACCGCAGCACTGACCGTGCGGGTCACCTCGAGCTGACCGGTTTCCGCCGGCTCGCTGTCATGAGGCCGTCACGGGACCTGCGGGTCCGGTGGCGGCCTCGTTGCTTGCCGGGCCATCGGCATGGCCCTCAGCGGGTTCGCATGGCCCTGAACGGCTTCGTCAGCCACGGCATCGTCGGACCCATCGTGACGGTCGGCTGATTCGCCTTCCGCGGACTCCGTCCCTGGCCGAGGCGAGGCCGGCCGGGACCACCACCATCGTGGCGGCCGGCTGATTCGCCTTCCGCGGACTGCGTCCCTGGCCGACGCGAGGCCGCCGGAACCACCACCATCGTGCCCCCCGTGGTCGCGGCGATGTCCTCGCGCCGACCGGATCTGGCCAGCAGTGCCGCAAGGTCCAGTGCCGCAGGGTTTCGTGCCGCAAGTTCCAGCGCGGGCCCGGTCGCCCCGCAGGATGCGGGTCCGGCCGTACAGCGGCACCGGAGTCACCGAGAAGATCGACGACATGACCGCCCCCGCGGCAGCACGGGCCACCAGCACCGACAGCCTGATGACGACCATCACCGCGTTCACCGCCGCTGACTCGCCGACACCGCGGATTCGCCGGCACCGCGGATCCGCAGGACCGCGCACAGGCAATGAGGATGACGGCAGGCAGGTTCGGCAGACGCGGGTCGTCGCCGAACCGTGCCGCCGAAAGTGCCTGTGGTGGCTGGAATCCGGCGTATCCCGAAACCGGAATGCCGGACGCAGGTTCCGCGCGACACAGGGCGGCCGGACCGGCGGCGATGCCCGCGACGACCAACGAGATCACCACTGCCGGAACCGATTTCGGGGCGGCCGCGGACAGCACGAAGAATGTGCCGGTACCCACGGTGGCGCCGACGCCGAACGTCGCCAGCGAGAACGTGCCGATCGACCTTTCGGCTCCGCCCGGACAGCCGCCAGCGCGGCGCGGAATCGACCCGTTTGCGGCGGAACAGTTGAGTGAACACACCATTTCCGACCGTCGTCATCGGAAACTCCGCAGGGGTGCAGCCAATACGTGCGCCACTCCCGACTGAGCGGCCGGGTGACACGGATGTCGCGGAACCGATCAAGCCGAGATCATCGCGTCGAAGGCCTGCGCAGAGCGCGGGCGACGAAGCGATGATCATCAACTTCCGGGGCGGTGACCGGTTGCCCGACGGTGCCGGTGCCTATCACAGACTGTGACCGACGGCCAGCCGGCGGAGAATACTGTGCAATCGCTTCCATCGGCGGGTGTCCGGTCGGCCCCGAGCCGGTGGGTCGTGATCCAGGGCAGTCTGCAGTGATAACGGTGCGATCACGGATCCATGACGATCGAAGGAACGAGGGATTGCGCCGACACGCCGGGTGCGGCGCGCCGGGCCGCGGAGACTTTCGGTTGTCCACACCTTTTCACCGCGCGGTCATCCCTGTGACCTGGGCCGACTGCCGTCAAGAAGGAAGTTTTCCCCAGGTTGTCCCCAACCTGTGAACGTCGGGGTGTGCGCAGCCGGCGCACCTGTCCACAGTCTGTGCAGATGCTTGTGCACAACGCGGTTTGGTGTCCGACGGCGCCCGTCCTACCGTGCCGGAGGTGCTCCGCGCCGTCCCTGTCGGTGGTTCGCTGTTCGGGCCGCGACGAGCACGGTGCGTGAGCATCAGTGGTTCTGGCATTCCTGTCCCCCGGCAGCGGCCCCATGGAGTCGCAGCCGGGGGCTGTCGGTGCCCGGCGGTAGAACGAACACATGTCCACAGCACCGGCCGGCCCGGTCAGTCCCAGGAGCACACGGGGAGGCGGTACACCGATGGTCGTCGTCGACGAGCGGTGGGCCGGGCCGCCTGCGCAACCGACCCCCACGGCATTCGACCGTCAACCGCCGCAGGACCTGGCCGCCGAGCAGTCGGTGCTGGGCGGGATGTTGCTGTCCAAGGACGCGATCGCCGACGTCATCGAGTCGCTGGGCACCGCGGACTTCTACAAGCCGGCGCACGCCCTGGTGTTCGACGCGATCCTTGACCTGTACTCGCGGGGGGAGCCGGCGGACACGATCACCGTGGCCGCCGAACTGGAAAAGACCGGCACCCTGGGCCGGATCGGCGGTGCGGTGTACCTGCACACCCTGATGGCCACCGTGCCCACCGCGGCGAACGCCGCCTACTACGCGCAGATCGTGGCGGAAAAGGCCATCCTGCGGCGCCTGGTGGAGGCCGGTACCCGGATCGTGCAGCTCGGCTACGGCGGCAGTGAGGGCAGCGTCGGCGGCGGTGAGGTCGACGAGATCGTGGACCGGGCGCAGGCGGAGATCTACGACGTCACCGAGCGGCGCACCTCCGAGGACTACGTGGTGCTGGAGGAACTGCTGCAGCCCACGATGGACGAGATCGACGCCATCGCGCAGCAGGGCGGCCGGGCCGCCGGTGTGCCGACCGGGTTCGCCGACCTGGACAACCTCAGCAACGGCCTGCACCCCGGGCAGATGATCATCGTCGCCGCCCGCCCCGGCATCGGGAAGGCGTTGGCCCTGGATACGCCGCTGATCACGCCCACCGGCTGGACCACCATGGGCGAGATCGGTGTCGGCGACCAGCTGATCGGGGCCGACGGTCGGCCGACAACGGTGCTGGCGGCCACCGACGTGATGCCGGGCCGTCCCTGTTTCCGGGTGGAGTTCTCCGACGGCGAGGTGATCATCGCCGACGCCGAGCATCAGTGGCTCACCTGGGACGCGCGCGGGCGCAAGAGCCTGGAGCATCCGGCGGCCGGTGCCCGCGGCTGGCCGGACGCCGGCCGGTGGACCGGGAACGGCGCCGGGTCGGGTCCGCGGTGCCGCACCACCGCGGAGCTGGCGGCCACCCTGTACGACGGCGCGGAACTGAACCATGCGATGCCCACCTGCGAGCCGGTGCAGATGGCGCACGCGTCGCTTCCGCTGGACCCGTGGGCGCTCGGGTATCTGCTGGGGGGCGCGGACCTGTCCGGGTCGGGTCGGGTGTTGTGCCCGGTGCAAGACCGGGAATGGGCGATGAAGGAGTTCGACCGCCTGGGGTTCCGGGTCCGGGAGTCAGCATCGCCGGCCGAGTTCGTCGTGCAGGACGTCTACTCGATCTGGTGCGACCTCGGGCTGGCCGCCGCACGGACGATCCCGTCGATCTATCGGACTGCATCAATCGAGCAGCGGGCCGCGCTGGTGCAGGGCCTGATGGACAGCGACGGGGATGTGGACGCTCGTGGGCGGTACCGGTTCAGCACCAGGGAGCCCGAGCTGGCACAAGGCCTGCGGGAGCTGTTGGCCTCGTTGGGATGTGCATCCCGGTTGTCCCGGCGGTACCTGAGCCATGAGGGACGTCCGCGGCCCCCGATGTGGGAGGTCGTTGCCCGGTCGCGAACCGCGCTGGCCCGGCTGCCGCGCAAGGCATGCTCCGTCGGGAGCGACTGGCACCGGGACCACGAGAGCCACTACATCGTCGATGTGCGGCCCGTGCCGAGCGTGCCGGTCCGCTGTGTCCAGGTCGACGGACCGGATCGGTTGTACCTCGCGGGAAGGTCCATGATCCCGACGCACAACTCCACCCTGGCGTTGGACATGGCGCGGCATGCGGCGGTGAAGCACCGGCAGGCGTCGGTGATCTTCTCGTTGGAGATGAGCAAGACCGAGATCACCATGCGGTTGCTGTCCGCGGAGGCCGGGATCCGGCTCTCGCACATGCGGGCCGGCACGATGGGGGAGCAGGACTGGCAGAAGATCGTCCGGCGGATGACCGAGATCTCCGACGCCCCGCTGTTCATCGACGACTCACCGAACATGACGATGATGGAGATCCGGGCCAAGGCCCGCCGGCTCAAGCAGCGGCACGACCTGAAGTTGATCGTCGTGGACTACCTGCAGCTGATGACCTCCGGCAAGCGGGTGGAGTCCCGCCAGCAGGAGGTCAGCGAGTTCTCCCGGCAGATGAAGCTGCTGGCCAAGGAACTCGAGGTGCCGGTCATCGCGCTCAGCCAGCTCAATCGCGGCCCCGAGCAGCGCACCGACAAGCGGCCCATGCTGTCGGACCTGCGTGAGTCGGGGTCGCTGGAGCAGGACGCCGACATGGTGATCCTGGTGCACCGGCCGGACGCCTGGGAGGCCGACGACCCCCGCGCCGGCGAGGCCGACCTGATCATCGCCAAGCACCGCAACGGCCCCACCGCCACCGTCGCCGTCGCCCACCAGCTGCACTACTCACGCTTCGCAGACCTCGCCGGCTGACAGATTCGCAGCAGCGCGTCGATTCGACGCTCGTGAAGCCGCTGTCGGATCTCGTCGGGTCGCGCCACTGCTGCGCACGTCCGGCCGGCAAATTTGGAGGAACCCACCGGCCGTGAGGGCGGAACTCGGGCCCCCGGGCCGTGGAGCTGCGATGACAACGACGAACGGATTGCGTCATCCTTCCTGGAGTGGTGTTACGCCGAAGGAAAAGGAAACCCGTCTCGGCAACAGGAATCTTCGCCGGTATTCCCGTCGATGACTTCGCACAGGCGCTGGAATGGTATCGACAGCTCCTCGGCACCGATCCGTCCTTCTACCCGAACGACGTCGAAGCGGTGTGGCAGTTGGCGGGGGATCGCTTCGTCTACATCGTCGTGGACGCCCAACGGGCAGGCGGCGCGGTGAACATGATCTGGTTCGACGACCCAGCGGCGGCCGTGGCTGCAATCACCGGGCGCGGGCTGGAGCCGACAGGGATCGAGAAGCACGATCCGGTGTGGAAGTACGTGTTCAATGATCCCGACGGCAACGAGATCGGCATCGGTGGCGAGGTTTCCACCCGGACCGCTTCGGCGTTGCGAGCAGCGACCGTCATCGGTGTCGAGGAGAACGCCTGCCAGATCATCACTGATGGTGCGCCCGAATGGGTGCCATTCGCGACCGTCTTCCCGTCACCTCTGACAGATCGGGTGAGCCCCGGCAACCTGGTGGCGGTCACGACCGCCCTGGACGGCGCGCGAAGCGTCATCTGGCGTTGGTATGACGCGGTCGTCGTCGGGGCGGACGGCGACCTCGTCAGAATGTGGGAGCCCACCCACGGTGAAGTGCTGGCCCGGTCACGCGGTCCATGGCCACGGCCCCTCGGAAGCCGCGCCTACCTGTCGGCCGGGCTTCCGGGTGCCGATTGGTGGGTCGCAGGTCCGGCCGGCACATCGGGTGAATCCGCCGACGTCGAACTCGACGACCTTCAACGGTTCATCGGCGACCACCGATCGTCCGACCCTATGACTTGAGCGGGTCGTTGCCCCAGTTCATCAGCGAATACCGCCACCGCGAGTGCTCCACGTCCGACGATGGACCCTGTGCCCGGTGCCGGTGCACGTACCCCACCACCTTGTGCATCCATTCCACGTCGCTGTCGCTGAGATCGGCCTTCTTCTTGCCGAGGATCTCGACGATGCGTCGACCCGACTGGTGGCCGACCGATTCACCGCCGTCCTTCTTGTCGCCCACGGACTTCGATTCCTCCGTGTCGAGCCACTTCTCGATCTCCGAGGCGGTCATGTTCACCGCGTCGTTCCAGTCGTCCCAGATGCCGTCGACGTCGGCAGGTGGTTTCGCCATGGGTGGGATGTATCCACCAGCGCCCGGATGAACCGGTCGGCCGGCCTCCCGGACCACGGGTATCAGTCGCCCCGCGAGATCCCTCACCACAGGGGGTCCGCGATCGGGCGCCGACGGTGCAGCCAGAGGAGCACGCGATGAGCCATCTCAGTGCAGCAAACCTGGACGTCGAGCGGGTCAGGACGAGCTTCGACTTCGTCGACGCCGGTCGGGTGGTCACCAACAACGCCGCAAGTACCCAGCCGCCGCGCGAACTGATGGACCTCTATGCCGCTCTCATCCCGTCGTACGAAAACGTCCATCGGGGACAATCCGCGGCGTCTCGGCGGACCACCGCGTTGTTCGAAGAGTCCTTCGACACGATCGCCGGCTGGATCAATGCACCCGATCGGCGATCCATCTGCACCTACCGCAACACCACCGAAGCGCACAACGCCGTCATGTATTCCCTCCTTCCGGAATTCCGCGACGGGGACAACGTTGTGACGACGTTCCTTGAACACAACTCGAATTTCGTGCCGTGGTTCGCGCTGTGCAACGACCTTCTTCCTGCCCTGGGCAGAAGGGTGGAATGCAGGATCGCACGGTTCCACGCCGACACGGGTGAGCTCGATGTGGACCACCTGCGGTCACTGGTCGATTCGAGGACGAAATTGGTCTGCTGCACGGGGGCATCGAACTTCCTGGGGACGAAGCCACCGCTGCACATCGTTCGTGACATCGCGAACGGCAGCGGCTATTCGCAGCCGGACGGGATGCGGCGATCGTTGCTGCTGATCGACGGGGCACAGTTGGTTCCCAGCAACGCCGTTGACGTCGTGGACTCGGACGTTGACTTCCTGTCGTTCTCATTCCACAAGTTCCTGGCCCCTTTCGGGGTGGGCGTGTTGTACGCGAAGGAGCACCTGCTGACGGCGTCGAATCCGTTCTTGTACGGCGGCGACATGATCGCCGACGGCGGCGTCTACTTGGACCGGGTGCAGTACAACGACCTCCCGTGGAAGTACTCCGCAGGCACGCCCAACATTCTCGGCGTGATTGCGTCGGCCCAGGCGCTCCGGTGGGCGGTCGACATGGTGGCGACCCCGACCCCTGGTCTGCCCGCGTCGGAGACCCCCGACGGGTACTTCGGGAGCGTGCGCCCGGTCCCCAGAGCGACCGCGGTGGCAACCATGAAGGCGATCGGAGCGCACACCGCCGAACTGACTCAGCACGCCCATGAGATGGTGTCGGCCATCCCCGGCCTGACTGTGCACGGTCCCGCCCTGGGCAACCCGCGGTCGCCGCTGCTCGCTTTCACGGTCGGCGGCTGGAGCCCGTTCACCCTGGCCGAAGCCCTCGACGCGAGGGGCGTCGAGTCCAGGGCCGGCTGCCATTGCGCATCCCTGGCGCACCGGTTCCTGCGTTTGGATCCGCTGGCGAGTTGCCGGCTCAGTTTCTACCTGTACAACTCACTCGACGATGTGGACGCCGCTGTCGGGGCACTGCGGGACATTCTGGCGGGTCGGCCACCGGTGCACGTTCGGCGCCCCGGTACGTCCGCCGGCAGCGGTCGGCACCGACGGCGACCCGCGCCGCCGATCACGCTTGCGGGCGAGTCAGTCGGTGTTGGTGATCGGTGACTCGGCGAGTGCCGCGTCGATGACCAGGCCGGTGCCGATGCCGACCAGGAAGATGTCCTTCGCCAGGCCGGCGCCTTCACCGGTTGGCCGGTAGTACTTGTCGTGCACGCCGGGGGTGCGCGCGTACAGCCCCAGCAGCGCGGAGCCGAACCCGGCCAGCACCAGCCCGGCCAGCCCGGCGGGGACGACCGGAAGCAACAGCGCCGCCCCCACGGCGATCTCACCGGCCGCGAGTACCTGGTTGAACACCTTCGGTTCCACCCGTTTGACGGCGGGGTAAGCGCCGGCGGCCATCCCGTGGACGCCCTCGGCGGCACCCTCGCCGGCGGTCAGCTTGCTGATGCCCGAGTTGACGATGTAGGCGCCGGTGACCAGCCGCAGTGGTGCACGGCGCAGCTTGCCTGCCAGTGACATCTGGTTTCCCCTCTGTCGCAGGTGACGGCTCCGCGGGCGCACGATCGGTAGGCGCCCGGGGCTTGTGCTGTGAGGGTTCCCAGCGGCGGCCGGGTTAAGCCTGGGTTGAAGGCGCAAAACGGATGCCTTGGGCGTGACCCCGCCCGCTGTGTCACCGGGCGGTCCTGCTGCGCACAGCCCTGTGGAACAGGAACAGGAAAGGTTCGGCGCACGCGACGGCATACGCCACGACCGCGCGCAGCTCGTCGGTGGTCAGCTGGAAGTCGCCGGTGGGTGTCGGCATCGCCGGAGGATATGGGTCAGGGAATTTGGTTCAGGCGTGGCCGCTGAGCTGGCCCAACCGGTCGGCCAGGGCGTCGACCATGGCGCCGGCTCGTTTGTCGGAGATCGTCGCCTTCTTGTCGCCGCCCTGGCTGGAGACCGGAAGGACGTCGACCGACAGCTTCGCGCCGCCGGCCAGGGCTCGCAGGGCGTCGACCTTGTCGCCGAACGGTGAGCCGCTGCCCGGGGAGTAGTAGCGGACGACCTCGTCGATGTCGTCCGGGTAGAGATCGGTCTTGGTCACGGCGATGATGAGCCAGATCGGCTTGTGGCGGCGCACGGCCATCGACGCGATGCGGTGCGAGGTGATGGCCCAGTCCTCGAGCTCCGCAGCCAGCTGCTCCTCGTGGGTGGCCGACGCGGCACCGGTGGTGCCGGCGGCGCGACGCGCGGTGGCGTAGCCGTTTGCGACGACGTGGATGACGCCGTCGACCGGCTCGTCATGGAACACCTCGTCGAGGGCTCCCAGCCGCGTGGCGGCATTGTCACCGGGCACGACGAGGAACCGGAAGCCGTGCAGCTTGGCCCCGCGGCGGGTTCTCCGCTCCATGACGGCCGAGCCGACCTCGGCCGCCGCGTCGGCGGTCGAGCGGCGTGTCAGCCGGTCGACGAGCTGGCTCTTGCCGACGCCGGTCATGCCCGTCACCGCCACCATCGGGTAACGATCGCGCAGCAACCGACTCAGGCGTTCGGGCATCGAGGCCAACGCGGTCAGCACACCGGTGGCCGCGGTCGCTCCGATGACACTGCGACTGGACGTCGGCAGGATCCCCCTGATCCGGGATGAGGTCTGAGACACGGGTGGCTCCTCGGCATGCTCGTCAGGTTTCAATGACCCCATGGGGCTTCCTTTGCACTGTGGTGTCAGCCGTTGTCACCTTCGGCGTCGGCGGGGGAGTCCAACGCGTCGAGGTTGAGTTTGCGGCCGGTGCGTTCTGCCCAGGCGATGACGTCGGGGAGGGCCCAGATGCTGCCCATGGTCAGTGTGGCTCGCGGGGTGGGGAAGTCGTCGCGGGCGACGAGTTGGCTGACCCGTTGGCGGCTGACGGCGAGGAGTCTGCCGAGTTCGGCGTTGCCGAGAAGGATTTCCACGGCTTCAACAGTAGGCACTTGCCCAGCATAAAACCGTCCTGGCTACCAGTAGGCATATGCCTAGGCCATGTCGTGGCGTGAACTGGCGGCAGGTCGGTGGTGGCCAGGCGGAAGGTCGCCGGACGGGGCGGGTCTCGGCGTGGGGCGAGCAGACCGCCACCCGGATGCTCCACGTGGCCGGCTTCGGACGGGTGAGGGTTTGTGCGGTGGACGGAGACTGCGTCAACTGCTACTACCTCGCCGGCATTGCGCCCGGCATGGGTTGACCGCAACGTGCCGGGGGAACCACGGCGGGGTGATCGTGGACTGTGCGGTGTACCGGGAAGGCCGCCGGGAACAGGTGGAGCGGTTGACGCTGCAGCAGGCCGCCGCGCGTCGGGCGGCGGGCGCGTTCGTCTGGCTCGGCACCGTCGAGCCCTCACCGACCGAACTCGCCGAGATCAAGGTGAGCTTCGGTTTGCACGAGGTTGCGGTCGAGGACGTTCAGGAGTTCCATCTGCGCCCCAAGGTCGAGCAGTTCGACGACGGCGTGCAACTGGTGCGGACGGCCCGGTACGACGACGCCCGGGAGGAGATCGACTTCGGTGAGATCAGCGTGTTCCTCGCCGCCGACTTCGTGATCACGGTGCGGGCAGGGTGTCGCCAGCGAGTTGCGCGGCGCCCGGGCGCGGCTGGAGCACCGGCCGGGACTGCTGCGGGCGGGCAGTGTCTCGGCCCTGTGGGCGATCCTCGATCAGGTCGTCGACGGCTATGCGCCGGTGATCGGGGAGGTCGACCGCGACATCGAGCAGGTGGAGGCCACGGTGTTCTCCGGTGCCGTAGCGCCCACCGAACGCATCTATTTCCTGCGCCGGGAGGTGACGAACTCCTACCGCGCGGTGCACCCGCTGCTGGCCGTGGTCGCCACCATCGAACGCGGCGCGCCGGAGAAGCTGCTGCCGTACCTGCACGACGTGCACGACAACCTGGCCCTGGTCGACGAAGAGGTTGCCGCGCAACGGGATCTGCTGACCACTGTGCTGGAAGCGAACATCGCCGTCATCTCCGTCGAGCAGACCAAGGTCAGTGTGTTGCAGAACGCCACCATCGAGCAGCTGACGAAGCTGTCCACGGTCTTCCTGCCGCTGACCTTCGTCACCGGCTTCTTCGGGCAGAACTTCGGCTGGCTGGTGGACCACATCAGCAGTCTGGAAACGTTTCTCGTATTCGGGGTCGGCGCGCTGGTGATTCCCTGGGTGGTCCTGCTCGGCTGGTTCAAGGTCAATGCCGCCCGGCGGGCCGCCCAGGTTCCCGGCCACGCCGCGGGTGTCGCCGACGTCACTGCGCAGTAGCGGCCCGTGCCAGGGGTGTGTTGTCCAGGTCCTCCCGCATTTCAGCCAGCGAGTCGTAGACCCGGATCGCCCCGGCCCCGCGCAGTTCCTCGACCGAGAAACCGCCGGTGCGAACGGCCATCGTCGGCACGCCCAGCTTTCCCGCGGCAATGCTGTCGAACGTGGAGTCGCCGACCATCAGCCCACGGGCGCCGGATACCTGGGCCAGCGCAGCCTGGACGATGTCCGGCGCGGGCTTGCTCGTCTGCGCGTCATCGGACGTGGTCCACGCGTCGGCGAAGTCCTTGCCGCCGAACAGGTCCAGGAAGAACTCCACGTGCTGGCGCTTGCCGGAACTGGCCAGCACCAGCCGGAAGCCGCGCTGCTTGACGTCGTCCAGCAACGCCCGTACCCCGGCGAACGGCTGGATCTCCCCGATCAGCGGCTCGAATTCCTCCACCCAGCCCTCCCGCAGTTCGTCGCCGTGGGCGTCCTCCACCTGCTTGCCGGCAACGTGCTCGACATACAGGTCACCGCCCATTCCGATGCCGCGGTGCAGCTGCCACAGCGGCAGGGTGATGTCGAATCTGCGGAACGACCGGAACCAGGCCAGTGCGTGCTGGTAGTTGCTGTCGACCAGGGTGCCGTCGACATCGAAAATGGCCGTGTCGAGGTCGGCCGTGTTGTCGCGGGTGCGCCCGTCCGGGAAATCGTTCACACCCGCCTGGTTTCCTCATCCCGGGGCGCTGAAACCTGGGCCGAAGTGCAGCAGTGCCTCGGCACTGTCGATGACGTCGGCGTACTTCGCGTCCAGGTCCCGCAGATTGCTCTGGTGCAGTTCGGCCGTCCGGTCGGCGCACCCGTCGCGCACCACCATCGGCCGGAATCCGTGCTGCAGTGCGTCGGTGGCGCTGGCCCGGATGCAGCCGGAGGTCGACACGCCGGCCATCACCACGGTGTCGACGTCCAGCGCCCGCAGCGTCGACGCCAGCGAGGTCCCGAAGAAGGCCGAGGCGTACTGCTTGACGATCACCACCTCACCGGAGTGCGGTGCCACCTGAGGCATGAACTCCCGCAGGTCGCCATCCGCGTCGTCGGCGAGCAACGTGAGGGCCGGCACCTTCACCACGAAATGGCCGGCGTCGGTGGCGCCGGGGCGGTAGTGGACGGTCGTGTGCAGCACCGGGACCTGTCGCAGCCGGGCGGCTTCCAGCAGCACGGCGGCGGTCTCCAACGCCGCGGTGGAACCCAGGTCCAGCGGGCTGCCGGTGGTGAAATAGGCGCGCATCAGGTCGACGAGCAGCAGGGCGGCCCGGCGGCCCCAGCCGATCCGGCCGCCGAACGCCGTGGGCTCGGCCGGCGCCGCGGCGGGCGGCACGTCATCGATCGGCGGGCCGCCGCGGGCGTCGGCGTTCACAGCCAGACCGGCGCCTTGGGTGCCGGCAGCCCCGTCTCCTCCTCGCACCTTTCGAGCAACGTCTCCAGCCCCGGACCCATGTCGAACACCGGCAACTCACCGGTTCTGCCGCTGCGGATCTCGGCGCGCAGGGCGTCGGTCGCCGCCGGGTCGACGTGCCCGTCACCGCCGACCACCACACCGTAGCGCCGGGCGCCGGCGGCCGTCACCAGCCCGCGCCGCACCTCCAGCCCGACCAGATCCGGGTCCCGTTCCAGGGCGTCACCCCACCCGCCGCCGCCCCAGGTGACGAAGTGCAGCACGTCACCCGGGAGCACCGGCACGTCATGGCATTTGCTGGGCAGCACCTGATGCGTGCCGTCCGCGCGGTCCAGCCACTTTCGCCCGCGGGTCCCCGGCTCGCCGCCGTTCACGCCCCACGGATAGGTCAGCCACCGGTCGTCGTGGATGGCGATCGTCCCGGGCTCGAGGAACCGGTAGGCGACGTCGACGCCATTGCCGCCGCGGTGCACCCCGGCGCCACCGGTGTCGGCGACCGTCTCCCACTTCTCGATCCGCAGCGGGTAGTACGACTCCAGGAACTCGCAGGGGATGTTGACGAAACTCGGCCACAGGGAATGCCCGTCCGGTCCGTCACCGAGCGGCCGACCCGGGATCCCGCCGAAACCGATGGAGTACAGCTGGAACCATTCGCCCTTGCGGTCGCCGGCGGAGTAATTGCCGGAGTACATGAAGTGCGGTGAGGACGAGAAACCGGCCGCGTTGAGCAGCGCCGGGTTGGTCTGCCCCAGCAGGCCGCCGAACAGGTCGAACACCCGTCCGATGCCGTGATTGCGGGCATTGAGCGCGGCCGGGTGTTTCGGCTTCCAGAACGAGCCGTCGGGAATCGTCACCTTCACCAGGGGGTAGAAGCCGTCGTTCCACAGGATCTGCGGGTCGGCCACGGTGATCATGTAGATGCCGAAGAACATCCGCACGAGGTTCTCGTTGATGTAGTAGTTGATCGGCCCCTGAGCTTGCGGCGAGGATCCGGTGAAGTCCAGGTGCACGGTGTCGCCGGTGCGGGTCAGCGACAACTTCAGCTCGTACGGCCCGTATCCCACACCGTCGTCGCAGATGTAGTCGGTGAACGAGAGCGTCCGGCCCTCGGCGAACACCAGGTGCAGCAACGTCTTCATGGCGTCGTAGTTGCGTTGCAGCAGGGAGTCCAGGGCTGTCAGGTAGGTGGCCGTGCCGAACCGGGCACACATCTGCTGCACCCGGCGGCCGGCAGTGCGGCAGGCCGCGACCAGCCCGTTGAGATCGGCCCGGTTCCAGTCGGGCACCCGCACCTGATTGAGGATGATCCGCAGCGCGTCCTCGTTGACCTTCCCGGCCTCGTACAGCTTGAAGGGCGGGATGACCACGCCCTCCTCGTAGATGGTCCGGGCATCGGTCGGCATCGACGACGGGGTCTTGCCGCCGACGTCGGACATGTGGCCGAACATCGCCGCCCAGCCCACCAGGCGGCCGTCGACGTAGATCGGGGTGACCACCAGCCAGTCGTTGGCATGGCTGATCGCGGCGCCGCAGGCGTACGGGTCGGAGGTGAGCAGAACGTCGCCCTCGCCGATGTCGCCGTCGAAACCGTCGAGGAAATCGGGGATGGACAACCCGAACTGGCCCACCACCATCTTCCCGGACGGGTCGGCGATCAGCGGGAACTCGTCGTGCTGCTCCCGGATACCCGGCGACAGGGCGGTGCGGAACAGCACCTCGTCCATCTCGTACCGGGCGTTGCGCAACCCGTTCTCGATCAGGTCGAGGGTGACCGGATCGACGTCCGCGGCCGGCAGCGGCGTGGTGTTCGTCTCGACAAGTCGTGCCATTGCTCAGCCCTCGCTCGGGGAATCGGTCGGGTCGGAGGCGGCGGCGCTGCCGGCATCCGGCCGGATCAGCAGGCTGCCGGACGGGTGGGTGACGGCCGTGTGCCCGGGCAGAACCAACGTGGTGGAATCCATCTCGGCGATGATGGCCGGCCCGGCGATCACGTCACCCGCCCGCAGCCGGAGCCGGTCGTAGATACCGGCCTCGGCGAAGGCGCCCTGCACATAGACCTTCGTCGTCCCCGTGCGGGCGACGGACGGGTCACCGTCGCCCTGTTCCAGCAGGGTGGGCGCCACCTCGGGTCGCGGCCCGCTGACGGAGGCACGCGCATTGACCAGCTCATGGTCGGTGTCCAGGAGGAAGGAGAAGAGCCGTTCGTGCTCGGTGTCGAACGACGCCCCGAGCCGCGGGAGCAGCGTGTCCAGATCGGCCAGCAACGCCGCTTCGATGGTCACCGGGATCTCGAAACCCTGCCCGAAGTACCGGACGTCGACCTCGTATTCGATGCGCTGCTCGGCGGCGTCCAGGCCCTGCGCGGCGAGCCGTTCGGAGGCGTCGTCCGACAGCCCGGTGAGGATGTTCCGCAGCTCGTCGCCGGTCAGGTCGGAGAACCGGCGCAGGCAGGTCCGGGCCGACTCGTCGCGGACGGACGTGGTCGCATCACCGAGGGCGCACAGCACGCCCGGTGACGGCGGGACGATCACCGGCCACGCCCCGGTCAACGCGCCGATCGCGTTGGCATGCAGCGGTCCCGCGCCACCGAACGCGACGAGCGCGAAGTCGCGTGGGTCGAAACCCTGCTGCACGCTGACCAGTCGGAGGCCACCGAGCATGTTCTCGTTGACGATGTCGATGATGCCCGCCGCCGCCGCCTCCGCACTCGGCAGTCCCATGGCGTCGGCGATGGTCTGCACCGCCGCACGGGACGCGTCGACGTCGAGGGTGATCTCGCCGCCGGCGAGTGAGGTCGGCAGGTAGCCCAGGACGACGTTGGCGTCGGTCACGGTCGGCGCCGTGCCGCCGAGCCCGTATCCGGCCGGGCCCGGGACGGCGCCCGCGGATTGCGGCCCGACGCGCAGCGCCTTCGTCAGCTCGGGCACGTGCGCGATGGAGCCGCCGCCCGCGCCGACCGTGCGCACGTCCACCGAGGAGGCCCGGACGACCAGGTCGCCGACCTTGGTCTCCCGGCCGGTTCGCGGTTTCAGACCCTGGACGAGTGCGACATCGGTGGAGGTGCCGCCCATGTCGAACGTCAGCAGATCCTTGCTGCCGGTCTGGCCGGCCAGCCACACCGCACCGGTGACCCCGCCGGCCGGCCCCGACATCAGCATGGTGACCGGCGAATCGGCGGCCACCTCCGCAGCCGCCAGCCCGCCGTCGCTGCGCAGGATGGAAAGGTCGGCCGACAGTCCCTGCTGCGCCAGCTGATCGGACAGGTTGCGGACGTACCGCGCGACCTGGGGTTGCACGTAACTGTTGGCAACGGTGGTGAGCGCCCGTTCGTACTCGCGCATCTCGGGGAGCACGATGCTGGACCGGGAGATCGGGATGCCCGGCAGTTCCTCGGCGGCGATCTTCGCGATCCGTTCCTCGTGCTCACCGTTGGCGAACGCGTTGATCAGCGAGATGGCCAGCGCCTCGATCCCGTTGTCCCGCAACGCCCGCAGCCGGCGTCGGGTCTCGTCCTCGTCGAGCGGCAGGACGATGCTGCCGTCGGTGGCGATCCGCTCCGGCACCTCGATGGTGTTCTCCAGGGCCGCGAGCGGTTCCGGTTTCGGCCAGATGATCCAGCCCGCGAGGCCGCCCGGGACGAACGACCGGGCGATCTGCAGGACCTGGCGGAAACCCTGCGTGGTGACCAGGCCGACGACCGCTCCCTTGCCCTCGAGTATCGCGTTCGTTCCCACGGTGGTGCCGTGCAGCACCGTTCCGATCTCGGTGGGGGCGATACCGGCGTCGGCGCAGACCTTCTCGATGCCGCGCAGGACGCCGACCGACTGATCCTCCGGGGTGGACGCCGTCTTGGTGCGCCAGGTCCGCCCACTGCCCGAATCCACCAGCAGGACATCGGTGAATGTGCCACCGACGTCGACGCCGAGCCGATAACTCATCAGTCCTCCAGGGCAGTTGCGAACGAATGCTGGTCAGATCACCGCTTGGTTCTGGTAGTTCTCGATCTCCGCATCGGACAGGCCGAGCAGGCCCTGCCAGATCTGCGTGTTGTGCTCGCCGAGTTCCGGCCCGGCAGTTCGCACGGCGCCCGGCGTCCCGGACAGCTTGGGTGTCACGTTCTGCATCGGCAGTTCACCGAGCTCGGGGTGCACGACCCGGACGATGGCCTCCCGGGCGGCGAAGTGCGGATCGGTGAACATGTCCTTTGCGCGGAAGATCCGGCCTGCCGGAACGCCGCCGTCGTGCAAGCTCGCCAGCAGGTCGTCGGCGCCCAGGGTGACCGTCCACTCGGCGATCAGCGTGTCCAGTTCGGTCATCGTCGCGCCGCGCGCGGAGTGCGTGGCGTAGCGCGCGTCGGCAGCCAGCTCCGGGCGGCCCATCACGTCGACCAGCCGCTTGAACACCGAATCCTGATTGGCTGCGATCAGCACCATGTCACCGTCGGCGGTGGGGTACACGTTGCTCGGGGACACGTTCGGCAGCACCGCGCCGGTGCGCTCGCGCTGGTAACCGGCGACCGCCCACTCCGGGAGCAGCGATTCCATCATCGCCAGCACCGCCTCGTAGATGGCGGAGTCCACGACCTGACCCCGCCCGGTGCGGCCGCGGCTGTGCACGGCCACCAGCGTCCCGAGGCATGCGAATGTCGCGGCGAGGGAATCGCCCAGCGAGATACCGGCTCTGGCCGGCGGTTGGTCGGGATTGCCGGTGATGTAACGGATCCCGCCCATCGCTTCGCCGATGGAACCGAAACCCGCCCGGGGTGCGTACGGTCCGGTCTGCCCGTAACCGGTGACCCGGGTCACGATCAGTCCGGGATTGGTCTCCCACAGGGTCTCCGGGCCGAGCCCCCAGCGTTCCAGCGTCCCGGGCCGGAAATTCTCCACCAGGATGTCGGCGGTGTCGATCAACCGGCGGAGCAGCCGCTGGCCCTCCGCGGACCGAAGGTTGCACGTCACCGACTTCTTGTTCCGTGCAACCACCGGCCACCACAGCGACTTGCCGTGCGGCTTCTCCCTGCCCCACTGCCGCATCGGGTCGCCGCGGCCGGGGTCCTCCACCTTGATCACCTCGGCACCGAAGTCGCCGAGCAGCTGCCCGCAGAACGGACCGGCCAGCAGCTGACCGAGCTCGATCACCCGCAGATCCGACAGTGGCAGCTCGGATACCGGCAGCTCGGATACCGGTAGCTCGGATACCGGCAGCTCGGATACCGGCAAACCGGACGCGCGCAGATCGGACGCGCGCAGCTCGGACCGTGGCCGACCGGTTCCGAGCGTCGGCTCGGCGGCGGGGCCGGTGGTGGCCTTCCGGGCGGCATCGGCGCTCATGATTGGGCCGCCGGCTGTTGGCGATGCGTCGGCAGCATCGTCGCCCGCGCGTTGTACAGGTGCGAGCGCATCACACTGTTCGCCCATTCCGCGTTGCCCGCCCTGGCGGCCGCGACGACCTCCACGTGATGCGCGAGGCTGCGGGCGAGTGCCTCCGGTGAGTAGTTGTGGAAGTTCTGGTTCACGACGGACGCATGGGTCACCGCCAGCAGCGCCGAGGCCACCGCCGGGTTCGCCGCCCGGTTGATCAGCATCCGGTGGAACTGCCGGTTGAGATGCACGATGCCGTCCAGATCCTGCGCCCGGCCCGGCTTGCCCAGGATCTGCATGCGGTGCGCGAGGTCATCCAGGTCGGCGAGGTCGGTCTCCGACAACCGTGGCACCGCAAGCGCAACCGCATACGGCTCCAGGCGCAACCTGAGCTCGAAGATCTGTTCCAAGTCCTCCGGCGTCCAGCGGGCCACCCGGGCGCCGCGGTTCGGCACCAGCTCCACCAGGCCCTCGGCGGCGAGCCGGGACAGTGCCTCGCGCACCGGTGTGCGGCTGACCTCCAGACGCGTGGCCAGCTCCGCCTCGCCGAGTTTCGCCCCGGCCGGTAGCGCCCCGGCGAGGATCATCTCGCGCAGCAGGACCGCGGTGTTCTTGGCGGCGTGAGCCACGGATCTCCTCGGTGTTCATCGATGGTCGGGACGGGGGGCGGTCGGGGCCGGATTGCGGTCGGAGCCGGGTTGCTGTTCGGGACGAATTGCATGGAATGCTCGCAGACGGGCCGACACCCTGCAAGACCTCGATGCGAGGACTTCCCGATTCTTTCCAGCGGTTGTATACATACCCTGTGGAGATCGTCGAAGTCGCTCCGCGCGACGGGCTGCAGAACGAATCCGCTGTGCTGTCGACGGACGCCAAGCTGCGGTTGATCGGCGCCCTCGTCGACGCCGGTGTACGGCGGATGGAGGCGACCAGCTTCGTCCACCCCCGGCTGGTGCCGCAGATGGCCGACGCCGAGGCGGTCGCCGCCCGGCTGCCCAGGGGCGAGGTCTCCTACATCGGGTTGGTGCTCAACGAGCGCGGCCTGGATCGCGCGGTCGCCGCCGGGATGGACGAGGTCAACGTCGTAGTGGTGGCGAGCGAGACGTTCAGCCGGCGCAACCAGGGCATGTCGATCGGCGAGGCGATCGCGTCATGGCATCACCTGGCCCGTCGGGCGGCGGCCGCAGGGCTGCGCAGCACGCTGACCGTTGCCGCGGCGTTCGGCTGCCCCTTCGAGGGCGAGGTGGCGCCGGAGGCCGTGCTCGACCTGGTCATTCGCTGTCTCGAGCAACCGCCGGACGAGCTGGCCATTGCCGACACCATCGGCGTCGGGGTGCCCGCGCAGGTGCAGGCGCTGGCCGACGTGGCCGCGTCGGCGGCCCCGACGATTCCGCTGCGCTGGCATTTCCACAACACCCGCAACACCGGATATGCCAATGCGCAGGCGGCGCTGGATCGGGGTGCGAGCGCGCTGGACGCCAGCGTGGGCGGCATCGGCGGCTGCCCGTTCGCGCCGGCCGCCACCGGCAACATCGCCACCGAGGACCTGCTGTACCTGCTGCACCGCTCCGGGGTGAGCACCGGCATCGACCCGGAGAGACTGATCCAAATCCTGCCGGCGCTGACCAGCGAGATCGGGCATCCGGTGTCCGGTCAGCTGGGCCGCGCCGGGTGGTTCCCCGAGGTCGACCGCGCCGCGGGTGCCTCTCGGCCATCGGCTGCCGCCGGGCTCACGCCTTCTCGCTGACCGCGCCGTCCTCGCCGTGCGAGTTCCGCGGGCGCTGCGCCGTGGGGCGGGGCGCCCGCTCCGCCCGCCGTCGTGCCACCGATCTACCCAGAGGTTCGCCGAAGCGGAAGATCAACGGACCACTGACGGCCATGATCAACACGTAGGCGGCTGCGAGCGCGGCGAAGCCGGGTGCGATGACGCCGGACGCCGTGGCCAGTCCCGCGATGACGACATTGAACTCACCCCGCGAGACGATGGCGGTGCCCGCGCGGAGCTGTCCGGCGATCGCGACGCCCGATCGGCGGGCCGCCCACATCCCCGTGCCGACCTTGGTCGACGCTGTCGCGATCGCCAACGCGATCGCCGGGAGCAGCGCCGCCGGAATCTCCGACGGGTCGGTTTCCAGGCCGAAGAAGACGAAGAACACCGCGGCGAACAGATCACGCAGCGGTGTGAGAACCTCCCGGGCGCCCTCGGCGACCCGTCCTGACAGGGCGATTCCGACCAGGAATGCACCCACCGCCTCCGAGACCTGGAGCTGGTGTGCGACGCCCGCGACCAGCAACGCCAGACCGAAGGCGATGAGCAACAACACCTCCTTGTTCTCCGAGTAGACGAACCGGCCCAGTGCCCGGCCGAACCGCAGTGCGATGAAGAACGCGATGCTGATCGCCACGAAGGCGATCGCGACGGAGGTTGCGCCCGCAGCCAGACTGACCCCGGCGAGCATCGCGGTGAGCACCGGGAGATACAGCGCCATCGAGAGGTCCTCGAGCACCAGAATGGACAGCACGACGGGCGTCTCACGATTCCCGAGCCGACCCAGGTCGGTGAGCAGCTTTGCGGTGATGCCCGAGCTGGTCACGTAGGTGACGCCGGCCATGGCCAGGACCGCCGGCAGCGGCCAACCCAGCAGCAGCCCGACGACCGCCCCGGGCAGTGCATTCGAAACCAGATCCACGATGCCGCCGAAGGCATGTTGCCGCAGATTGGTGATCAACTCACTTGCGGAGTACTCGAGCCCGAGCAGCAGCAACAACAAGATGACGCCGATCTCGGCGCCGATCTCGATGAAGTCGTCACTGGCGTCCAACGGGATCAGGCCACCGTGCCCGAAGGCCAGCCCGGCGAGGAGGTACAGCGGAATGGGGGACATACCGATCCGTGCGGCGAGCCGCCCCAGCACGCCCAGACCCAGGACGACCGCGCCCAACTCGATGAGCAACAGTCCCATTTCCACTGCCGGCTCCGTTCTGCATGACGGCAGCGGACCGACCCATCAGGTCCCATCCGGGAGCGTTCACGCTGACGCAGCTGATCCCACGCTATTCGTTCACGATCTGTTTCAGCGCATCGATGCCGTCGGCGGTGCCGACCACGACCAAGGTGTCACCGCCGTGCAACTCGGTGGCCGGTCCGGGTGAGGGCACCACTTCCTTGCCTCGCATCAGCGCGACGATGGACGCACCTGTCCGGGTTCGCGCCTTCGTCGCACCCAGCGTGCGATTGTCGTATCTGGACCCGTGCGGGATGCGGATCTTCCCGGTCGACAGGCTGCTGATCTGCTCGCTCAACGACGCGAGGCGCTCCACGATGCGCCCGCTGCCCAGGACCTGTGCCAGCGCGTCCGCCTCGGCCGCGCTCATCTGGACCACGGAGCTGCAGGAGTCCGGGTCGTCCTGACTGAAGATCAACAGGTCCCGGTCACCGTCCCGGTGGCTCACGACACCGATCCGCCGGCCCGCATCGGTGATGAAGTCGTAGCGCATCCCGATGCCCGGCAGTTTCGTTTCGGAGATCTCGATGTCGTCCTGCACTGTCGTCCTGCCCTTCCGCGAGCCCGCCACGCCGGGTGCGACCCTGCTCTGTGGTCACGCCCCGGAGGCAGTTCCGCACGCCCGCACACGTCAACATCGGACCGGCACAGACTAATCCGGCCCACCCGGGTGAGCACCGCGTCGGTGTTGCACACTGGCCCGATGATCGCCGCCGAATCGCCGCCGCACGGCATCACCGTGATCGGGTCCGGGTCGGCGGCCGCTGCGGTGGATCAGGTCACCATCTCGCTGGCCGTCGAGGTCGGCCGGGCCGAGCCCGGGGACGCGTTCGCCGTCGCCTCGTCCACCGCCACCCGGCTGCTGGCCATCCTGGCCGACGGCGGGGTGGACGCCCGATCGGTCCGGACGTCCGACCTGACCCTCGGCCCGCGCTCGGAGTACGTCAACGGGCGCCAGCAGCTGCTGGGATACCAAGCCGGGCAACGCCTCACCGTGCGGCGGGAGGGCCTGCACGGCATCGAACGGCTGCTGACCGACGTCGCGTCGCTGGGCGGCGAAGGGGTGCGGATCGACGGTGTCGCGCTGACACCCGCGCACCCGGAGGAGGCCATGGCACAGGCGCGCGAGACGGCCTTCGCCGACGCCAGGTCCAAGGCGGAGCAGTTCGCTGCGCTGGCCGGTCGGGTGCTGGGCCGGGTCGGGTGGATCGAGGAGCGTCCCTCCGGTGGGGGACCCCGGCCGATGATGGCAATGCGTGCCGCGGCAAGCGAGGCGATGCCGGTGGCCACCGGTGATGCGCAGGTCGGGGTGGACGTCACCGTGCACTGGGAATTCCAGGACTGACGGCGATGCCCGACACCGAAGCACTCCTGCTGCAGGCGATCTCGCTCGCCGCTCGGTCGCGGGAGCACGGGAATCACCCGTTCGGCGCGCTGCTCTGCGATGCCGGCGGCCACGTGCTGCTGACCGCCGAGAACACTGTGGTGACGACCGGGGACGTCACCGGTCATGCCGAGACCAACCTGGTGCGCATTGCGTCGGCGTCGATCTCCGTCAGCGACCTGCGCACCATGGCGTTGTTCACGAGCACCGAGCCGTGTGCGATGTGCTCGGGCGCGATCTACTGGTCCGGGATCGGCACCGTCGTGTACGCGCTCGGCGAGGACGAGTTGCGCGCGATGACCGGTGCGGACCCGCAGAACCCGACCCTGGCGCTGCCGTGTCGCACGGTGTTCGCGGCCGGTCAGCGGGCCGTCGACGCGCGGGGACCGTTCGACCTGCCCCGGGCACGCGAGGTGCACGCCGGTTTCTGGAGCCCGTGACCCGTCAGTGCGCAGCTCAGCGCCGGCCCACACCCCCCGGGAGTCGAGATGACCAACTATCAGACCGGTTTCGGTAACGGCTTCGAGAGCGAGGCGGTTCCCGGAGCGTTGCCCGTCGGGCGCAACTCGCCGCAGAGGGTGGCGTACGGCCTGTATGCCGAGCAGTTGAGTGGATCGCCGTTCACCGCACCGCGGACCAGCAACGAGCGGTCCTGGCTGTACCGCATCCGCCCGTCGGTGCGGCACGGTGGCCGCTTCCGCAAGGTCGACGCCGGACTGTGGCGCAGTGCCCCCGACCGTGAGGTGGAGATCCCGATCGGCCCGTTGCGCTGGGACCCGGTGCCGATCCCGGACGACGCGATGACGCTGATCGACGGGGGGCTGCGCACCGTCACGGCGGCCGGCGACGTCGACACCCACACCGGGATGGCCAATCACCTGTACTTCTTCACCCGATCGATGCAGGACGAATACTTCTACAACGCCGACGGCGAGATGCTGTTCGTGCCGCAACACGGGGACGTCCGCTTCTGCACCGAATTCGGCACCATCGATGTCGAACCCGGGGAGATCGCCGTCATTCCGAGAGGTGTCAAGATGCGGGTCGAGGTGCCGGACGGCGCGGCCCGCGGTTATGTCTGCGAGAACTACGGCGGCACCTTCACTCTTCCCGATCGCGGACCCATCGGGGCGAATTGCCTGGCCAATCCGCGGGACTTCCTGACGCCGGTGGCGGCGTACGAGCGGCGAGACGAGCCGTCCGCACTGTTCGTGAAATGGGGCGGTTCGCTGTGGCGGACGGACCTGGGGCATTCACCGCTGGATGTCGTTGCCTGGCATGGGAACTACGCCCCCTACAAGTACGACCTGCGGCGGTTCTCCCCGGTCGGCCCGCTGCTGTTCGATCATGCGGACCCGTCCATCTTCACGGTGCTGACCGCTCCGTCGGAAACGCCCGGGACGGCGAACGTCGATTTCGTCGTCTTCCCGGACCGATGGATGGTGGCGGAGAACACGTTCCGGCCGCCCTGGTACCACATGAACATCATGAGCGAGTTCATGGGGCTGATCCACGGCGTCTATGACGCCAAACCGCAGGGGTTCGTGCCGGGCGGTTTCAGCCTGCACAACTGCATGCTGCCTCATGGACCGGACACCGAGGCGTTCCAGGCGGCCAGCACGGTGGAGCTGACCCCGACCAAGCTCGTCGGGACGATGGCGTTCATGTTCGAAACGCGCTTCCCGCAGCGGGTCACGCGCTACGCCGCGGAGCTGCCGCAACTGCAGGAGGGCTACGCCGACTGCTGGGCCGGGCTGGACGCGCGATTCACTCCGCCGCGGACCGACGCAGAATGACGGGCGCCGGATCGCCGGCGAGCGCTCCGGATGCGACACACGACCCGGGCATCACCGGCTGGGTGGACACCGCCGAGGGACACCCGGACTTCCCGGTGCAGAATCTGCCCTTCGGGGTCTTCGCGCCGCGTGAGCCGGGTGCCGACGACGCCGGCCCGCGTGGCGGTATCCGCATCGGGGACCGGGTTCTCGACCTGCATGGGCTTGCGCGGTCGGGCTTGCTGACCGGCGACGCCCTGGCCGGTGCGGAGGCCGCGGCCCGGTCCACGCTCAATGCGCTGTTCGCGCGTGGACCGGCTGCCCGGCGGGCGTTGCGGGCCCGGGTGCACACCCTGCTGTCTCAACCCGAACACCGCACCGCCGTCTCGCCGCTGCTGCACGACATCGATGCCGTCGACATGAAACTGCCTGCGGCGGTGGGCGACTACACCGACTTCTACGCCGGCATCCACCACGCCCGCCGGGTCGGGGAGTTGTTCCGCCCGGACCGGCCGCTGCTGCCCAACTACCGGTGGGTGCCCATCGCCTATCACGGGCGGGCCTCGTCGGTACGGATCAGCGGGAAACCGGTGCGGCGACCATGCGGCCAGCTCAGCGCGCCGGGTGAGGATCGGCCCCGCTTCGCGCCTACCGACAAGCTCGATGTCGAGATCGAACTCGGCGTCTGGATCGGTCCGGGCAATGCGCCGGGGGAGCCGATCCCGATCGGTGCGGCGAGCGAGCACGTCGCCGGGTTCTGCCTGCTGAACGACTGGTCGGCCCGCGACATCCAGAGCTGGGAGTACCAGCCGCTGGGCCCCTTCCTCGGCAAGAGCTTCGCCACCACCGTCTCGCCGTGGGTCGTCACCCCGGAGGCGCTCATGCCCTACCGCATCCCGGCGCCGGCCCGTGGTCCAGCCGAACCAGCGCCCCTGCCGTACCTCACCGACCCCGCCGACCAGGCGGGCGGTGGGCTGGACATCGATCTGGAGATGCTGCTCCTCACCGCCGGCATGAAGGCGAGCGGACTGCCGCCGGAACGGCTGTCGTCGAGTTCGACGCGTCACCTGTACTGGACCGTGGCGCAGATGGTCGCGCACCACAGCAGCAACGGCTGCGACCTGCGACCGGGTGACCTGTTCGGCACCGGCACCATCTCCGGGCCGGACGCATCGTCGTACGGCAGCCTGCTCGAGATCACTTCCGACGGACGCGCACCCCTACGCCTGGCTTCCGGCCAGACCCGAACGTTTCTGGAGGACGGCGACGAGGTGCTGCTCCGCGCCCGCGCCCACCGACCCGGCCTGCCCGCCATCGGGTTCGGGGACTGCCGGGCCACCGTCGTCGCCGCGGATGCTGTTTGATCGGGCGCAGGCGCCGTGTCAGCGGGCGCGAGGGCCGTGTCAGCGGGCGCGGGCGGATAGTGCGCCACTGGTCCTGCGGCACCGGACCAACCTCGTCGTCGCCGGCGGAGGGCTCGGTTGATCGCGGCCGCATCGAGGTCACGCTGCTCGGCGCGGGTGTCCCTGCACGGCGCCGCGGGCGAACAGCCTGCCGCTGATCGCCTTCCACACCACCGGGTTCGGTCCCAGCTCCTGCCCGGGCGGCCCGACGATCTCGCGCAGCTGACGCCGCGTGACATCGGCCGTCCAGCGCCGTCAAGATCTGCGCGGAAATCATCTTGACCCTGGTCCCTAGCGAGGCTTCGCCTCTGATGCGGTGAACGCAATGTGCACGGGTTCCTCCTTCTGAGATCAGTAATTGACGTACTCAGGAACAAGATCCAACAGTCCCTATCCGGCGGAGTTCGACTGGTGCCGTTCAGTTGAGGCCGACACACGTCGTACGCGGTCACAGGCTCGCCGGAATCGTGCAGGACGAGCGGTGTCGTGCCCGAACGGGCACTCAATGCAGCCCTATCGACTCGCTTCTGTCGGATCGAGTTCGAGGATCATCGGTATGTCGAGTGAGCTTGTTCAATGACGGCCACGCTGCCGGGGAGAAGGTTGGACATGTCCGAATCTGCCCGGACAACGGACCCGGACCGCGATCCTGCGCGTCCTGCCCCGCCCTCGCGCCGATCCGCCGCCGCGCATCGAACCGCTGCTGGCATGCTCAGTCTTCAGTCCATGGCCGGCAATCGTGCGGTGGCGACGATGATGCAGAACGCCAGGACGATTCCGGCCCCTCCAATGGCGTCACCCGAATCCTTGATCCGCCACGGGCTTGCTGAAAATACTCTGACCCGGGCGACGCGACCTGCGCAACGCAGTCCCATGGGGCCGGCCGTCGTCGCCTCGCCGCCGAAGAGACCGCTCAGCGCGGGTCCGAGCCGACCGGTGGCACCGACGATTCCCGCGACTGATCAGTCCGTCACCGGTCCCGTGGAGGCCGTAGGGATCGAGGCGGACGATCAGGCGACCGCCGCGCCGATCCATCCGGGCGCCGACAATAACCATTCGGGCGCCGACAATGAACAGCCCCGTTCGGTCCAACGATTCGGTGGCGGCCTGCTCGACGGGATCCGTTCGGGGGTGGGGTCGCTGACCAGCGGCCTGACGTCGGGATGGTCCTCGTTGCGTTCGCGGGCGTCGGGCGTGTTCTCCCAGGTTCGATCCGCCGCCGGCGCCGCGGTGAACCGGGTGCGCGAACTGGGCGCGCAGGTGGCCAACGGGGTTCAGCAAGCTTGGGGAGCCGCACGGGGTGCGATCTCCACGGCCACCAGTCGTTTCCAAAGCTTTGTCGGGTCGGCACTGTCAGCGCTCAGCGGTCCAGTGGCCGCAATGCGGCGCGCGGTCGAATCGATGGACGTCAGCTCGCTGAGAACCACTGTCGGTCGACTGCTCACGATCGTCAACGGTGTCGGCGGCCGGGTCGCGAGCGCCGGTCAGGCCGTCACCCGTGCGGTCGGGTCGGCCTGGTCCGAGGTGAGTTCTACCGCCTCAGCGGCAGGGCAACGGGTGAGTTCGGCCGCGGGTGCTGCGTTTGCCGGCGTTCGATCCGTCGCGGGTTCGCTCACGTCCCGCCTCGGCTCGGCCTGGACCGGTTTGTCGTCGCGGGCGCAACAGATCGGCGGGTTTGCCTCGCAGGCCGCTGGATTCGACGCCGGTGTGGTGGGGCGGTTGATCGGTGGTGCGCGCTCGATCTGGGGTGGATGCGAGAGCGCTTGGGCGGGCCTGTCGTCGCGGTTCGCCCCGGCCGCCGCATCGGCGGGAGAACTCGTGACCGGTGCCGGATCGCTGGCGTCCAGGACGGTTTCGGGGGCAACTGAGCTGGCTCGCCGCGGTTGGGATCGCGTCAAGGCGGGAGCAGAGGGGTTGGTGGGCAGGGTCTCCAGTGGGGTCGGTGGCATCATCTCGCGGATCCGCTCGGTGCCTTGGGCGGGCGCCCTCACCCGTGCCGCTGAGGTCGTCCCGGCCGTGCGAAAGGTAGAGAGCCTGGTTCGCGCTCCGGATGCTGCGATGGCACCGCATGTCCGCGCGGCCGCGCAGCAGGTCCACGCCGAGTTGCCGGGCCAGAGTCGAGCCGTACTGACCCGACACCTTTCACAACAGGGGGTCGCGGCCTCCGCGGCACCCGGCCCGGTCGTCCAACGTCAGGAAGTGGAGAACCGGACGACCGAATCACCGGGCCCACTGTTATCCGGACTCTGGCACGTTCTGACCGAGAAGCTGACGGGAGTCACTTTCGGTTTCGTGTTCAACGCCCTGACGCAGCTCATCAAGGATCTGTTCTGGCCGATCCCCGTTGTCGAGGCGGAGATGAGGGGACTGTGGTCCGATCTCGGTGCCTTCGCGGGCCAGTTCTTCATCCCCCGCAACCCGCTGCGAGATCCGGCCGGCAGCCTGCACGACGTGTGGTCGAACCTGATGACGGTGGTCGATCTGCCCATCCTGCTCGTGCGGCGGCTGAGCACCATGGGCCTTGCCCTGATGGGCTGGGTGACGGTCCTGCTGATGCTGGCCGGTGCGTTCTTCGGCACCGGTGCCGGCACGATCGTCGGCGGCGTCGCTTCGGCGTTGGCCAGCCTTGGCCTGGCGACTCCGGCCGGGGCCGTCGGTGGCGGCGTCGGTGGTGGCGCCGCAGGCGCGGGAGCGGGTTTCGGAACCGCAATGGCCCTGGGGGAGGGTGTGGTCATCGCCTTCGCTGCTGCACACGTGGCCGAAGTGGTGAAGTCGCTGCTCGATCTGCTCACCGTCCGGCAGACCGCGCAGGAGAAGGCCGACGACTACAACCAGACGGTGGACAGCGCGATCGCCCTCGCCGTCGTGGCCATCCTGGTGGCGGTCGGCTGGGCCGGCGCAAAACTAGCGGCGCGGATAGCGCCCCTACTGGCGCGGGTCATGCCGCCGCGGCTGGCCGCGGCGATTGCGGAGTTCAGCCGCCACGCCGGGCGCCAGCGAAACCAGCCGCCGCCGGAGCGAACGCCGCCGGCGCAGGATTCGAATCGAACCCCGACACCGACCGAGCAGGAACCCGCGCCCCGACCGGTGGAGACGGAGCCGGCTTCGCTGGCCGGTTGGCGACTGAAGCTGCAGCTTCTGCAGGGTCGAGTGGCGCGCTTGCGTCAACAGTTCACCCAGTCCGGGTCGGCCGATCCGGTCATTGCAGACGAGCTCACCCGCCTCGAGGCCAGCGTGGAGAACATGGCGCGAAGGCTGGACGGAGCAAGCACGCCGGAAGGACTGACGGGCTTCGGGCGCGAGCTGCGAGTGGCAGAGGGAACGGCATACGACCTCGAGGCCCGAGTTGCAGAGCTCGGACCAGGCGGGGCGCCGACACCGGTCCAGCAGCAGCTCGCCGACTCCCTCGGCATGGACGCACGCACGATCGCCGGCTACCTCACCGATGCACAGGCGCAGCAGATCCTGGATCTGATGGCGCAGCGGGTGATCCGGGGCGACCGGTTGGCTGGGCTCCGCAACCTCGTGCAGGACTACGCGGCCCGCGGGCGTGCGCCGGTGAAGCTGATGGAGCTCATCGAAACGACTGAATGGCCCGATCTGCGACAGATTTTCGATGATCGCGCCCAGGTGAACTGGGAGCCCAACTGGCGCGGACGGGCGAACATCGAGGATGGCAACGCCGCCGAGGGATGGGCTCACATCGATGCCCGCCATGTCACCGGGAACGCCCCCGAGGGTGCCGGTGACCTCTTCGCCCCGGGCACCACTCGGGGTCAGGTACAGGCGGCGGCACAACAGGTGGTTGACTCCGGGACGCGGGTGTCGCGTCCGGAAACACGGATACAGACGTTCGAGGGCCGGGCGAGCGTCAACGGGCAGACCGACGTGGTCCGGGTCATTGTGGATGCGTCCGACGGACGGGTCATCACCGTCTTTCCGGTCCGAGGAGGGTGACGTGCTGCGGATCGAGGCAGACTTTCCGCCCGGCGTCGAGGCCACCGACCTCACATTCGGCGACCTTCGGTTCATCGGCGACCTGGGAACTGCCGGGACCGGGCCGAAGAACAGGGTCCAGTTGGTGCTCACCCTCATCACCATCGCCGACCAACTGCTCACCTGGTGCCACGGCAGGAGCGCGCGGACCGACCTGACGAGTGTCGAGGTCAAGCGCCTGCTGACGCTGCGCCGGGCGCGGGGCGGCCGGGTCGAGGTGTTCGGCACGCAGGGGCCGGTGACTGTCGCGGCGAACGTCCAAGAGGTCTGCCTGGCCCTGCACACCGGGGTGATGGAGTTCCTCGAGCGCTACCCGGACCTGAACTGGACCATCGCCCGGGAGGACTTCTGGACGGTCATGGCCGATTTCAGGGTGCAGTGCCTGCCCGACCTCATCGTCGACGACTGATCGAACGCCGATGGCGCGTTCGCCCGCCCGGACGATCGGTCACCCGCCCCTCAGGCATCATTCGGCAGCCCCCTGAGCGCCCGCTCACGACCCGAGTCCGGAGCCCGGCGTTGCTCGTTGGGTCAATCTCCGATGGCAAAGGGTGCGATGGTGGCGACGCAGTCGGATCGAGTTCTGGCCGGAACCGCAGGTACCGGACACCGTGCCGATAGACCCCGGCCTGCCGCGCGGTGTCGGCCGAGATCTCGGAAATCACAGTGGGTTTCACCTTGGTCAGCAGCACCCGGTCGCGGCCGATGCCGAATCGGCTGGAGATCACGGTGTCCGGCCACGGGTGCCCGGGCCCGGCAGGTTCCAACACCGCCGCAAGGGACACGGACTGGGCGAGTGACAGTTTCGCCCTTGCGGATGCCTTCGCCGAGCAGCCCGCTGACCTGGTCATGATCGGACTCAGGTCGGCCTGACCGGTGGACCGCAGGCCACCGACCTGCTACTCAGCCTGTTCCCAGCGGCACCGGTGGCTGGTTGAGCACTTTGTTGCCGCCGCGGGGTGGGTGTTCGCCGCGGATGGAAATCCCGGATCCGCGGGTGACGGGGGCCAGGCCGGCGTAGGAGGCGAGGTGCCCGGCGGTGGTGACGTCCTTGCCGATGACCTCGGTGAGGATGCGTGCGCAGTTCCCGACGCCGACGCCTGGCATGATCGTCAGGACCTTGGAAGGAGGGTGCGCGGCCACGAGTTCCTCGACCTTCTCGGCGACCTTCTCGGCGACCTCCGCGCGTTGCTGACGCAGCGCCGCGAGTGCGTGGCCAGCCGGGGTAGGACGGTGCCGGCGGCGTTGGTGCCGGTGATCACGACGGTCTGCGCCGCGAGTGCGGCGAAGATCGCCTCGGTAAGCCGGCCCGCCGAGCCGTGGCGTCCGTTTGAACAGCCTCGTGCGTACCTTGGTCTTCCCCGCGGTTGTGAAGCAGCCGGGGTCGGCCATGTTTCGAGCAGGTCCAACACGGCCGGGTGATCCAGCCGCGGTCCGAGGACGCGCTCCGGGGGGGTGGGTGTGGGTGAGCAGGCCACGGATCCGGTTGCTGGTCGCGGTGATCTGCCCGGCGAGGTCGTCGTCAAACCCGGAGAGCACGGTGAGCTCGGCGATCGTTTCGTCGTCGAGTTGAAGCGCTGCTTGCAGACATCAAGCGAGGTAGGCCCGAAGGTGTGCGTCGAATAGAAATAGACGAACTGGCTCCGGCCGCCGACCTACTGCTTTGTATCGATCAATCGTGCAGCGCAGGCCAGTTCTTTTCTTGAAGCTGGGAATGGTGGGTGTGGCGACGCCTTCACTGTCCGCGCGCCCTTCCCCGGTCCGGCCGATCCGCAGGCGGCGATCCTGCCGAGCGACGACTGGCTCTGCCCGGCCTGAGAGGACTCAGATCGGCAGGCGGCCCCGTGGGTAGCCGCCGTTGCTGTACAGGAGTTGGCCGTTGATCCAGCCCCCACGCTCCGACATCAGGAAGCGGACGAGGTTCGCGGTGTCCGTCGGCGTGCCCAGCCGGCCGGTGGGCTGGTCGGTGATCACGCGGTCCCGGACCTCGTCGCTCATCCAGCCGGTGTCGATCGGTCCCGGGTTGATCACATTCGCCCGCAGCCCGGTGTCGGCGAGCTCGTGCGCGGCGGCGAGCACGAGTCGATCCAGACCGCCCTTCGTCACGCCGTACGGCACGTTGCCCACGGTGTGATCGCTGGTGAGTGCGATGACGGATCCGCCGCCGTCCGGGAGCTGCCGGGCGAAGGTGGCGAGCAGCAGCCAGGTCGCACGGATGTTGACCGCGTAGTGCCGATCGAAGCTCGCCACGGTGGTGTCCAGAATCCCGGAATCCACCGACTCGGTATGCGACAGCACCAGGGCGTCGAGCGGGCCCAGCTGCTCCGCCGCACGTTCGACCACCATGGCCGGCACCTCCGGATCCTCGAGATCCCCTGGTAGCAGGACGATCCGTCGGCCCTGGGCGCGTAGTTCCCGGGCAAGATCCTCCGGATCGTCCGGGGAGCCGGTCAGGCCGATCCGCTGGTCGTAGGAATGCCAGAAACTCAGCGTCAGGTCCCAACCGTCGGCGGCGAGTCCGGTCGCGATCCCGGCGGCGATGCCGCGACGGCGACCGACTCCGGTCAGCAGAGCGTTGGGCATCGGAAACCTCCTGTGGGCCTTGTGACAGGGGTGGGTGACGGCGCGGGTGACGTTTGCCGACCCACCTCGATGGGTTGGTGGTCCTCGACCTCACACCACGGAGGCGAGCCCCGCGATGGCCGCGGTGAAGCAGTCCATCGGCGGCGTCACCAAACCGGCGCCGACCTGCCCGGTGCCCGGCACCCGGCCGGCCATCCCGGTGTTGATCTGCGGCAGGATCCCGGTGCGCAGCACCCGGGTGACGTCGATTCCCGTTGGTGCGCCGCGGAACTCGAGGATGGGCACGGCGAACGCCGGGTTCTCCGCCTCGGTGATCTCGTACATCCGGCCGGTGACGGCCAGCGCGTCCGGCACCGAGCCGCCGACGAAGCGGACGATGGCCGGGGCGGTGGCCATCACCATCCCGCCGATGCCCACGGTCTCGGCGATGGCCGAGTCACCGATGTCCGGGTTCGCGTCATCCGGGCCGAAGCCGGCCAGGAACAGCCCGTCCGGATACAGCGCCGGTCCGGTGAACCACTGGTCACCGGTTCCGGACACCCGGATGCCGAAGTCGGTGCCGTTGCGGCACATCGCCGTCACCACCGTGCTGCCCGGGAGACCGGCCGCCGCGTCACCCATGAGCTTGCCCGCGGGCATCACCAAGTTGAGGAAGAAGTGGTCGTTGCCGGCGACGAACCGCGCGACCTCGGCGATATCGGCGGGCGGCAGACCGGAGGCGATCAGCGACGGCAGGATCTCCCGCAGGAACATCAGCGTGCCGGCCCGGTTGCGGTTGTGGCCCTCGTCGCCCATCTGCACCATCTGGCCGATGATCGCGGTGATGTCGACCGGTCCCGCGGCGCGGACGGCGACGGCCAGTGCCGGGCCCAACACGTCGGTCATCCAGCGCAGCCTGGTGATCACCTCGAAGGAGTAGGCGCCGTACCGGAGCACCTTGCCGAGGCCCTCGTTCAGCGAACACCAGGACCGGGCCCCGGTGGACTCGTCGGCCAGTTCGAACAGCCACATGGACGGTGAGATGACGCCGGCCATCGGCCCGACGGCATGCCGGTCGTGGCACGGTTGCAGCGAGATGCCCCGGCCGGCAGAGAGTTTTGCGACGGCGTCGTCCTCGTCGTCCGCGAGCCGCTCGAACAGCATGGCGCCGATCAGCGCCCCCCGCAGGGGCCCGGACGCGCGGTCGAAGGTGATGGGCGGCCCGGCGTGGCAGAACTCGCCGGGCCGCAGTCCGATCGCCTCGCTCGCCGGCCGGACATCCACCAGTTGGGCTCGCACGGACAGCATCCGCTGCGCTGCCAGCGCGTTGGCGGCGGCCCGCCGCGGGTCCGCCAGCACCCGGCGCAGCGCGTCCGGAACTCCTGCGGCGTCGGGCGTCGCGAGCGCCGCCGGCCGGTAGCCGACCGTCGTGACGCTCACCGCCTGCTCTCGCAGCGCGTCGGCGAGCAGGTCGATGCCGGCGCACACCACGGCGGACAATTCGAGCGGCACACCAGGAACGGTGCCCGGGTCGGCGGCCGACGAGGGCCGGGCCGCTGGCTGCAGGGTCGGCGCGGGAGCCGCGGCGCCCGCGGGTGCGCCGCTCGCCGCAGCGGTCGCCTGCGCCGGATCATCGGACCCGCCTCCTGCGTCGGCGCCTGCCGCCAGACCGGCCGCGAACCGCGCAGCCTCGGCGTTGGAGGCCAACACCGAAGCCCCAGCGGCGACCAGGGCGGTGGCCTGGGCGTCCCGGTCCTGGGGGTCGCCGCTCGTCCCGCAGAGCGCGACGACCACCGACAACACCCGATCCGAAGAGTCCGCCGATGCGATCGCGGACCGGACGGCCGGCGCCAACCGGGCCGCCGGGTCCGGGTCCGCGGCGTACCCGAGAACAACGTCCATCAGCACGACGGTCACGTCCGGGTCCGCCGCCTGCTGCTCGAGCAGGGCGAGCCGCACGGAAGGATCGATCATCGGATGCGGCCGCCCCGCGGTGAACTCGTCGTCACCGAGGTCGACGATGACATGGCCCAGCCCGGTCAGCGCCGGCTGCCCGCCACGTCCGGTGGGGGGCAACGCCAGATCCGGGCGCAGTGGGATGTTGGACCTGATGTCGCCCAGCACGGTGCCCGCGACGACCATCGCTTCGTCGGCCAGGGTTCCACCGGAGTACAACCCGCGCAGCACCCCCGGCCGCCGGGGTCCCGGCTCGACAGCCGATGGCAGCCACTGTTTCCAGTCCGGCGCGACCGCGCCGAGCCGCACGGCGAGATCAGCGGCAGCTGAGGTGACGTCGGGCTGACCGGGCCCCATCAGCAGGAACGTGACCGACTTCCCGAGCGATGCCGCCATCGTCCGCACCTCGGCCGCAACGGCGGCGTCCGGCGGCTTGGAGATCAGCACGATGTGATCGGTGGCCGGATCCGCGTCCAGCATCCGCAGCGCGGTCATGGTGCTGCGCCCACCGACCGCCGCCGACAGGTCCCGGCCGCCGACGCCGATGACGTGGGACACCGCGATGCCCGCGTCGTCGAGCAGGCACGTCAGGTGCTGCGCCCCGGTGCCGGACGCGGCGACCACACCCACCCGCGGCCCACCCTGCGCGGTGAGCACATTGGCGAAGCCGAGGCCGACCCCGCCGAGGATGGCGGTGCCGCAGTCCGGGCCCATCACCAGCACGCCGGCCGACGCGGCGGCGGCCTTGAGCGTCACCTCGTCCTCGCCCGGGACGTTGTCGGAGAAGATCATCACGTGCCGGCCGGCGTCGATCGCGTCCAGTGCCTCGCCCAGCACGGCCGGACCCGGGACCGACAGCAGCACCAGGGGTGCGTCCGGATGTGCCGCACATGCGGACCGCACCGTTCGGGCCGGTGCCGGGCCGCCGCCGGGCCCGGATGGCGACGGCGCGGACCGGGCGGCCAGCGCGGACTCGACCGCATCCAGCGCGGCGGCGACAGCGTCGGCGTGCTCACCGATGACGGCGATCAACAGGTCGTTCGGTCCGGCTTCCTCCGGCACCGAGAAGCCCAGCCCGGACGCCAGCTCGGTGTTCAGCGGCGTCGCCATCGCGATCTGCGCGGCGCGGATCCCCGCGGTGGCCGCGGCGGCCTGAGTGACCCGGAGCAGCGTCACGGAGTCGTGGTAGGTCCCGCGGCGGATCGACACGTGATGGTGCGCAGCGCCTGTCGCACCGCTCGGCGCACTGTCTGGTCCCGCGTGCCAAGCCGCTGCATCGTCGGTCATCTCGGTCCTCGGCATTCGGCGAAGGGTGGCACAGCCGCGCCGTCCGCCGCGGGCCCGGAGCCCGCGGCGGCCACGGACAGCCCGAGAGCGAGCCCGATCGCCAGGTCGGCACCGCTGGTGTGACCGATCGACAGTAACCGGCGCACCGCGATGTCATGGCCGCCGCGGGCCGCGGCCGCCCTGGACCGGCCGCGGCCCGCGGCGAGCACCGCCAGCGCCTCCTGACAGGCGTGACCCCGGACGGCGAGGTCGAGCAGGTCGGCGGACAGCGCCGTCGTCCGGCCGGCGAGCCGGTCGAGGCGGGCGGCGATCCTGGCGACGAGGGCGCGGTTCCCGGTGGCGTGCAGGCCGGCGATCAGCCCGGCCAGCACGTCGTCGCCGCCGGGTGTGGAGCCCTGACCGAGGCCGATCAGCCCGTCGACCGCCGCCGCCAGCGTCGCGGTTTCCCCGGAACGCGGGTCGCCCCAGGCGGCTAGTCCACCGCGGAGCGCAGCCAGCTCGCCGTCCGGAACTCCACTCGGTGCCTGCGCGGCGGCCCGGGCCAGCGACGCCACTGCCGCCGGCGCCGAGCGGCCGACCGGGATCGAGCTGTCCCAGTGCCGGACGACCCGGACGTCCAGCGGCCCGGTGCGGATCCGCCGGTCGCCGACAGCGGCCGAGGTGCCCGCCGCCACCGCGGGCAGGTCGGCGGCGCCGGGAACTCGGACGCCGTTCGGTACGCCGGCCGCCCCAGCCGCCAGGACGGACACCAGGCGACGCCCGTCGTCCGTCGGCACCGCGATGACGACCGCGGTGCGGTGGCTGCCGAGCACCCGTCCGGGCACAGTCGGGCCGGTCAGCAGCGGCAGCACCGCGGACGCCGCGGCCGCTAGCCGCGTGGCCACTGGTTGGCGCGCTCCCCGCGCGCGGCCTTCTCGGCCGTCTCGGCGATCCGCTTGGCCCTGGTCGGCGCCGTCCTCGCCTGCACGATCCATTCGAGGATGCCGCGCCGGGCGGACCGCGGAAACGCGTCCCAGTTGTCCCGTGAACCCGGGGCGGCGGCGAACGCTGCTGCGAGATCATCCGGGACGAGGAGATTCTCGACGTCGTCCAGCCTGGACCAGGCGCCGTTCGCCTTCGCCGTCTCCACCGCGGCGCGGCCGGCGGGCAGCAACCGGCCCTCCCGCTCCAGCAGGGCGATCCGCTCCTTGTTGGGTCGCGACCATGCGCTGGTCGGTTTGCGGCGGGCGAACCACAGCATGCTGCGTTCCTCATCCAGCCTGACCTGCACTGCGTCCACCCAGCCGACCGCGAGCGCCTCGATCACCGCCGCCTCGTAGCCGAACCGGGGCTTGCCCGTCGCCGTCCGCCACGAGACCAGCCACACGCCGTCGGTGCTCCCGTGGTTGTCGACCAGCCACTGCCGCCACTGCTCGACGGTCTCCGGGTGCACGCGCTCGCGGTTCTCGTGCGCAACCACCGGCGAACTCCTTCGCTGGACCGGACGTTCGGCCCGTGACACGGCAGGACCGGCGACCCGGCCCCTGCTCAGCAAACCCATCGCCCACTCATGCTGCAACGCGAGCACCCGATGCACACCGAGAGCGTCGCGCGGGTCGCCCGCTTCGGACGGACGAACAGGTGTGGTGAGGTGAGCCGGTGAGCGCACCACCCCCCGGTCGCCGAGCGCCGGGTGACGACCTCGGCCTGCCGGACCCGGCCCTGGCCCTGGGTGAGTTGGGCGCCGCACTCCTCGACGCCGGGTATGCGGTGACGGACGTGCAGCGGACGCTCGCCGAGGTGGCCGATGCCCATGGCCGGCCGGACATCGCCATCGGGGTGCTGCCGAGCGCGGTGCTCATCGACAACCCGGCGGACGGCCGGACCAGGCTCGTCAACGCCACCGGCGAACAGATGACCTTCCGGCAGGTGGCGTCCATCGCGTCCATCGCCGATGCCGCGCAGAAGGCGGCCGAGCCGCCGGCGCGCCTGCGGGAACGGCTGCATGCGGTGCGCGACCTGCCCGCGAAGTTCCCGCGCCCGCTCGCCGTGCTGGGCAGTGGGCTGATGTCCGCCGGCATCGCCGTCGTGTTCCGCACGACCTGGTGGGCGGTGCTGCTGGACTTCGTGCTCGCCCTGGTGGTCGGTGTGGTGCTCATCTACGGGACCGGGATCAAGGGTCTGTCCGCGCTGCTGCCGTTTCTCACCGCGTTCGCCGTGTCCGGCGTGGTCTACGGACTCGCGCCCTATCTGCAGACCGGTGGGGTGACGTTGTTCGTGGTGTGCGCTCCGCTGGTGGTGCTCATCCCCGGCGCAACGATCACCACCGGCGTGGTGGAACTGGCAGCGGGGGACGTGGTGTCCGGCGGTGGCCGGTTCGTTTCCGGACTCATCCTGTGGGCGATGCTGGCGGTCGGCATCGCGGCCGGCGCCGCGGTGCTGGGCGCTCCGGTGGACGGTGCCGAGGTCGCGCCCGCCTACCCGGTCCCGGGCTGGGCGGTGCTGCCGGCCGTGGTGGTGCTGGCGGTCGGCGTCGGGTTGTTCTTCGACGCGTCGTGGTCGCTGACGGCCGTCCTCGTCGTCGTCCTCACCGCCACCTACGGACTGGTGGCCGCCACCCAGACGGTGACGGCGGCACCGGTCGCCAGCGGTGTCGCCGCGGCGGTGATGCTGCCCCTGCTGCGCCTGCTGGAGTTGCAGCACCCGCGCTGGCCGGCGGCCGTCACGTTCCGGCCGGCGTTCTGGCTGCTCGTGCCCGGATCGCTCGGCCTGGTGGCGATCACCCAGGTGTCCGCCAGCGGTGACGCACCGTCCGGGCAGGCCCTGCTGGGCAGCGTGATCGCCACTGTCATCGCGATCGCCGTCGGCGTCCAGATCGGCGCGGTGGTCAGCTCGGCCGCCCGCGCAGAACCGGCGGCGTGAGTCGTGTCGGGAGCCGCCGACGACCGGTCACCGCGCCCCCGACGTAGCCTGACCATCTCGCCGCGACAGCGCACCGATCGCTACGGAAGGATCAACGGATGAAGCCGGCCCCGTTCACCTGGCACGGACCCCGGTCCGTCGCCGAGGCGGTCGCCGTGCTCGCCGACCACGGCGGCGACGCGAAGGTCCTCGCCGGCGGGCAGTCGCTGATCCCGGTGCTGGCCATGCGGCTCGCCGCGCCGGCCCACCTGGTGGACATCAACGGCCTGACCGACCTCGATGACGTGCGTACCGATGCCGGCGGCGTCACCGTCGGTGCGCTCGCCCGGCACGCCCGGGTCGAACACGACGCAGCCGCCCGGGCGGCGCTGCCGCTGCTCGGCCAGGCCCTGAAGATGGTGGCGCACCCGACGATCCGGAACCGGGGAACCACCGTCGGGTCGCTCGCGCACGCCGACCCCGCCGGTGAGATGACCGCCGTGCTGGCCGTTCTCGGCGGCAGCGTCACCGCGGTGTCGGTCAGCGGTTCCCGCACCATCCCGGCCGCCGACTTCTTCGTCGGGCCGCTGGAATCCGCGCTGCGCGCGGACGAACTGGCGACCGAGGCGTTCTTCCCGACCCCGCCCGCGGGTACCGGGTCCGCGTTCGTCGAGATCAGTCGGCGGCACGGCGATTACGCGCTGTGCGGCGTCGCGGCGCTGGCCACCGTCGACGACTCCGGCTCGCTGGTCCGCCTGCGCTGCGGCTACCTCTCCGTCACCGACACACCGCTGGTGCTCGACCTGACCCAGGCGTGGACGGCGGGCGAGCGGGAAGCCGCCGAGCAGGCCAGGCGGGCCGTCGATCCGCGATCCGACCTGCACGCCACCGCCGATTACCGCCGGCAGCTCGCGGGCGTCCTCACCGTCCGTGCCGCGCGGCAGGCCGTGGCCGCAGCGGGCAACGCCGAGCAGGCAGCATGACCACCGACGATCGGGTCGAACCGCGGCACGAGGTCGGCATGACGGTCAACGGTGTGCTCCGCTCCGCCCGGGTCGTCGCCCGGCGCACGCTGTCCGACTACCTGCGGCACGACATCGGCCTGACCGGAACCCATGTCGGGTGCGAACACGGCGTGTGCGGGGCGTGCACGGTGCTGCTCGACGGGGCACCGGTGCGGGCGTGCCTGGTGTTCGCCGTCTCCGTCGCCGGCCACGATGTCACCACCGTCGAGGGCCTCGCCGGGAACAGCACCGCCGACGACGGCGCCAACGACCGGCTGTCCCCGGTGCAGCAGGCATTCCGCGAGTGCCACGCGCTGCAGTGCGGCTTCTGCACCCCCGGCTTCCTCACGACGATCACCGCGGGTCTGGCACAGAACCCGACGCCGACCAGGGACGATGCGATCGAGATGATCGCCGGAAACCTGTGCCGCTGCACCGGCTATCACAACATCGTCGATGCCGTGCTGCGGGCCGCGGAGCTGACCGCGGAACGGAGGGAGTGATGGCCACCCGCTACGTCGGCCAACCCATCCGCCGGGTGGAGGATCTGCGGCTGATCACCGGGCAGGGCCGCTACACCGATGACATCGGCGAGGGCACGGGCACCCTCGAGGTCGCCTTCGTCCGGTCGCCGCACGCGCACGCCAGGGTCGGTGAGATCGACGTGCTCGATGCGCTGGACGTCGAGGGGGTGGTCGCCATCTACACCCACGAGGACCTCGAGGGCCCGGCCGCCGAACCGCTCCCGGTGCTGATCCCGCACCCCGCGCTGCACGCGCCGCGCACCGGCTACGCCCTGGCCAAGGACACCGTGCACCACGTCGGTGAGCCGGTGGCCATGGTGGTGGCCGAGAACCGCTACCTGGCCGAGGATGCGGCCGCCCGGATCAGCGTGCAGTACGAGGTGCTGCCGGCCGTGGTCGGGGTTGCGGCCGCCCGCGCGGCGACACACGCGGTGCATGCCGACATCTCGGACAACGTCGCGGCCAACTTGATCCAGCAGGTCGGTGACGTGGACGCCGCGATGGCGGCCGCCCCGCACCGGCTGGACCTCGACCTGCAGATCGAGCGGTCGTGCTCGATGCCGTTGGAGGGCAAGGCTGTGCACGCCCGCTGGGACCCGGACGACCGGAGCCTGCGGGTGTACTCCTCCACCCAGGCGGCCACCTCCGTGCGCGCCGCGATCGCCGCCAAATTGGGCCTGCCGCTGCCCAAGGTGGAGGTCATCGCACCCGACGTAGGCGGCGGGTTCGGCGTCAAGATCATGCATCCGTGGCCGGAGGAGATCCTGGTGCCGATGGCCGCCATCCGGCTCGGCCGGCCGGTGAAATGGACCGAGGACCGCCGCGAGCACTTCATCTCCTCCGCGCACGAACGCGGTCAGCAGCAGCACATCAGCGTCGGATTCGATGACAGCGGAAGGATTCTCGCCCTCGACGTCACGTTCTGGCACGACAACGGCGCCTATACCCCGTACGGGATCATCTGCCCGATCGTCACCTCCACCCAACTGCTGGGCCCGTACAAGCCGGGCGCGTACCGGGTGGAGTTCTTCTCGCTGTACACCACCACCGTGATCGTCACGCCCTACCGCGGCGCGGGGCGGCCGCAGGGCGTCTTCGCGATGGAACGGACGATGGACCGCATCGCCGAAACCCTCGGCCTGGACCGGACCGCCGTGCGGGCGGCCAACTTCATCCAGCCCGACGAGTTCCCGTTCGACCACCACCTGACGTTCCAGGACGGCCGGCCGCTGATCTACGACTCCGGTGACTATCCGAAGCAGCTGGCCCTGATCAAGGACCTGATCGGCTGGGACGAGTTCGAGCAGCGGCGGGCCGACGCGGCGTCCAAGGGTCGGCTGCTGGGCATCGGGATCGGTTGCTACGTCGAGGGAACCGGGCCGGGGCCGTACGAGGGCGCGCATGTGCAGGTGCTCGGCGACGGCACCGTCGAGGTCGCGATCGGCCTGACCACCCAGGGCCAGGGCCACCAGACGGTGTTCGCCCAGATCGTCGCGGACGAGCTCGGGGTGCCGTTCGAGGCGGTCAGGGTGACCTCCGGTGACACCCGTCGGTTCGGCTATGCCGTCGGTACGTTCGCATCCAGGGCCGCGGTCATGTCCGGCTCCGCGGTCGCGCTCGCGGCCAGGGCGGTGCGGGCGAAGGCGCTGCGGGTGGCCTCGGACGCGCTGGAATGCTCCGCCGACGACCTCGTGCTCACCGACGGCGTGGTGGCCGTCAAGGGCAATCCCACAGCGTCCATCCCGCTCGGCCAGGTGGCCGTGCTGTCCAACCCGCTGCGCTACGCGTTCGACGAGGCGGCCAAGGCCGCAACGCAATTCGCCCGGCCCGCGGACCCGGACGTCCCGCCGGTGCCCGACGGTGAATCGCCCGGCCTGGAATCCCGCGACTACTACTCACCGCCGCGGTGCACCTTCGCGTCCGGGATGCACGCCGCGATCGTCGAGATCGACCCGGACACCAGCGAGGTCACCATCGACAGGTACTGCGTCGTGCACGACTGCGGCACGCTGATCAACCCGATGATCGTCAGCGGGCAGGTGCACGGCGGCGTCGCGCAGGGCATCGCCGGCGCGCTGTACGAGACCCTGGCCTACGACGAGCACGGGCAGTTGCTGAACGCCTCGTTCATGGACTTCCTGATGCCGTACGCGACGGAGATGCCGCGGTCGCTGGAACTGGGACACCAGCAGACGCCGTCTCCGCTGAACCCGCTGGGCATCAAGGGCGCCGGGGAGGCCGGGGTGATCCCGGTCGCCGCCGTGCTGGCCTCCGCGATCGAGGACGCCCTCGGGCTGCGGATCGACCGGATGCCGCTGTTCCCCAGCGCGCTGTTCGACCTGCGCCGTGGCGCCGAGGACGGGCTGGTCGACAAGGTGAAGGGGCGAACGCCATGAAGGTGTCCGGTTCCGCGGTGCTGCACGCCGCCCGTGGGCAGGTGTGGGCCGCCGTCACCGACCCGGCCGTGCTGGCCACGGTGATCCCGGGATGCGAGGCACTGACGCCCGTCGCTGAGCACCGTTTCGCATTGACCGTCACTCTCGGGGTGGCGTCGATCAAGGGCTCGTACTCCGGCCAGGTGGCGCTGAGCGACCTGCGCGAACCGGAGGCGCTGACCATGCGCGCCAACGGGTCCGGTGGCCCGGGCACCATCGACACCACGGTGCGGGTCGGTTTCGAGGCACTTCCCGACGGCACCACCAGGGTCGACTACGAGGCCGACGCCATCGTCGGCGGCATGGTCGGCGGGGTCGGCCAACGGGTACTCGCCGGCGTCGCCCAGAAGACCGCCGGGTTGTTCTTCGCCGCGATCGATGACGTGCTCACCGGCGCCCGGGCGGTCGAGGCCGCACCGACCGCGCGCACCGCTGCAGGTGCGGGACCAGCGGCCGTTGTGCCCGCGCCCCGGGCTCCGCAACCCACCGGCTCCCGCCAGAACGCGGTCTCGCTGCTCGGTGCCGCGGCGTTCGGCGCTCTGTCCATGCTGGCCGGGGTGCTGGTCGGTGCGCGGATCGCCCGCCGCCGCTGAGATGCCGAGACCTGCCGACTCGTGAGGGCCCTGGTCTACGAGCGATTCAACGGCCCCCTCGACGTGCGGGAGGTGCCCGACCCGGTCGCGCCGGACGGGGGTGCAGTGATCCGGGTGGGCGCGTCCGGGCTGTGCCGCAGCGACTGGCACGCCTGGGCCGGGCACGACGACTCCGTTCGCCTTCCGCACGTGCCCGGTCACGAATTCGTGGGCACCGTCGAGTCTCTCGGCGTCGGTGTGCGGGGCTGGTCGGTCGGCGACCGGGTGACCGCACCCTTCGTCTGCGGGTGTGGCACCTGCGAGTGGTGCATGCGCGGGGACGCCCAGGTGTGCCCGCGGCAGACCCAGCCCGGCTTCACCGACTGGGGCTCGCACGCGGAGTTCGTCGTCGTCCGGGCCGCCGACGTCAATCTCGTCACCGTCCCCGACACCATCACGGACGCAGCCGCCGCGAGCCTCGGCTGCCGGTTCGCGACCGCCTTCCGTGCCGTCCGGGCGCGCGCGGCTGTGCAGCCGGGCGAGTGGGTGGCCGTCTTCGGTGCCGGCGGCGTCGGGCTGAGCACCGTCATGATCGCCGCGACCGTCGGCGCCCGGGTGATCGCCGTCGATCCCAACCCGGACGCACGAGCGTTGGCGCAGCGCGTCGGCGCAGTCCACGCGCTGGCATCATCGTCGTCCGTTGCCGACCGCATCGCCGAGATCACCGGCGGCGGTGCGCATGTCGCTGTGGACGCCGTCGGGTCAGGGGCCATCGCGACAGCGGCGCTGTATTCGCTGCGCCGCCGCGGCCGGCACGTGCAGATCGGGTTGCTGTCGGCCGATCAGCGGCCGCGGGTCCCGTGGGACCGGGTGATCGGCTGGGAACTCGATCTCCTCGGCAGTCACGGTATGGCGGCCCGCGACTACACCGACATGCTCGAACTCGTGGGGGGCGGACGGCTCCGGCCCCAGGCGCTTGTCGGTCGCGTGGTCACCCTCGAGCAGGCCGCCGAGTTGCTGCCGCTGGCGGCCAGCGACCCCGCGACCGGGATGACGGTGCTGCGGCCGCGGTGAACGGACCCGGCCGGGCGGAACCGACACCGGGATCCGCGACCACGGCACGGACGGCACCGGCCCGGCAACGGCGCTGATGACGAGTTCTCGCCTCATCCGGTGTCAAATCGGTATGAGACCCATCGTCGTGACCCCGGTTTCGTCGCCGACCTCCTCGCGGGGGACGAACGGATGCCGGTCTACGTCCATGTCATCGACCACCCCGCCGGGCGCATCCTGGTCGACACCGGCCTCACGCAGTGGCACCCGGCGGTGGCCGACATGGATCCCCGCCTGCGGCCACTGAACGCGCAGGAGTTCGATGTCGCCGGCATCGACGTCGTCGTCAACACACACCTGCACTTCGACCACTGCGGCGGCAACCACCTGTTCGCCGGCGTGCCGATCTGCGTTCAGCATCGTGAACTCGACGACGCGCGCAGCCGGGACGACTACACGATTCGCGAATGGGTGCGGGCGCCCGGCGTGCGGTACGTGCCGGTGGACGGTGAACTCGAGTTGCTTCCCGGGGTCCGGCTCGTCCCGGCGCCGGGACACACGGCCGGCAGTCAGGTGGTCGTGATCGACAGCGGCGGCGGTCCGGTGGTGATCGCCGGCGACACCGCAGTGTGGTTCGGTGAACTCGACGAACCGACGACCGAAGGTCAGCTGCAGATCACGAAGCTCGGACCCGATGCCGTCTGGTTGGCGCACACGCACGAGCCGTGGCGACCGTCCGCCGCTGAACACGCGGTGGGTCGGTCGCCACGCGCCCGGGGAGTCCGGCAGCGGGCCGCCGCCGCGCAGTGTGCAGGATGGCGCCATGATGACCACCGAGCCGCCGGCAGCAGCGCAGGGAGCGCACGAGGTCATCGTCGACACCGACTGCGGCATCGACGATGCACTGGCATTGCTGTATCTCGCGGGTCGCCGCGACGTGCGCATCGTCGGCGTCACCGGCGTGTACGGCAACTGCACCGTCGACGACGCCGTGCGCAACATCGGCCACGTGCTGCGGTTGGCCGGCATCCCGGACACCCCGGTCGCCCGCGGCGCCACCGGGCCGCTGGTCGGCGAGGCGCACATCGCACACTACGTGCACGGCCGGGACGGGCTCGGCGATGTCGTTCCGCCGGAGCAGAAGGCCGACCCCGCGGTGCTGCTGGACGTCGACTCCCCGGCGGCGCTGATCGACTGGGCATCGGCGGACCCCGGCCGTCGCACGCTCATCACCCTCGGCCCACTGACCAACGTCGGCCGCGCCCTGGAGCGGGAACCGTTGTTGCTCGACCGGTTCCGCCAGGTGGTGATCATGGGCGGGTCCGGGCCGTTCCCGGCCGTCGGGACGTCCCTGATGGTGGACGCGAACGTGCAGAACGACGGGGAGGCGGCGCGTCGGGTGTTCGCCGCACCGTGCCGACGACGACTGATGGTGGGCGTCAACGTCACCCGGACCGTCGTCACCGACGAGGCGGCCATCGCCCGGCTGCATGCCGGGACGTCGGCTCCAGCCCGGTTCGCGGCCGCCGTTCTCGAGTCGTACGTCGACTTCTACCGGCTCGCCTGGGGGCGGCGGATCTGCCCGGTGCACGACGGTCTGGCCGCGGCCCTGGCGGTGCAGCCCGACTGGATCACCGACGAGGTCACCGGCCCGGTGAACATCACCTTCGACGGCTTCGCGACCAGGGCACACGTGATGCGCACCTGGGAGGGTGGGCCGGTGGCGTGGGACATCGAACCGGCGCCCGACAGCACGGCGGTCACCGGCGTGGACGCGCCGGGGTTCCTGGCGGACTTCCTGGCCGTGCTCGATCGCGGCGACCCGGCGCCGCCGGGCACCCGCGCCTGACGCGTCGGCCGATGCGCGCTCGCGGATACGCACGACCGGATGCGCACGACCGGATGCGCACTACCGGACGCGCGCCACCGGGAACTCGCAGTCCGGGTCCGCGATGGCGTTCTGCGCCTCCACCAGCCGGATCTCCCGCGACCCGGAGACATGAGTGGCGGCGAGCACGGCGTACACCGACGACGCCACCCGGGCCAGCGCGGCCTCCGGGCCGTCGTGCAGGTGCGCCAGGAACAGCGCTGCCGTCACATCCCCGGCCCCGTTCACGTTGATCGGCAACTCCGGTGTCCGCACCAGGTAGGCGCCGGTGTCGTCGACGGCCAGCATCCCGATCTCGTCGTCGGCCACGCCGGCCCCTTGCACGGAGGTGACCAGCACCGTCGACGGGCCCATGGCACGGACGCTGTCCACTGCCGCGAGCAGTCCCTGGACCGTGCCGACAGCGGCGACGTCCACCGCGGCCGGGTCACCCCCCGTGGCCAGGTAGGCCAGCTCGAAAGCGTTGGGCGTCACCACATCCGCGGTCGGCACCACCCGTTCCCTGATCAGCTCGGGCAGACCGGGCAGCACGAACATGCCCCGGCCGACGTCGCCCATCACCGGGTCGCAGCAGTAGAGCAGGTCCGGGTTGAGGTCGCGCAGCCGCCGCACCGTGGACAGCACCACATCGGCCACCCCCGGGGAGCCCTGGTAACCGGTCAACACGGCATCGGCGGTGCCCAGCACCCCCCGATCGGCGATGCCCTCGATCACGTCCGCGATGACGGCCGGGTCCAGTACCAGTCCCCGCCACGAGCCGTAGCCGGTGTGATTGCTGAAGTGCACGGTCAGCACCGGCCAGACGTCGTGGCCGAGCCGCTGCAGGGGGAATGTCGCTGCGGAATTGCCGACATGGCCGTACGCGACGGAGGACTGGATGGACAGGATCCGCATGCGAGCTCCTTCGGCTGGGCGCGACCGGCCGACGCGTCTGCGTCTGATGGCACGGTAGGCGCTGCCGCGGCACCGGTTCACGGCGACCAACCTCACCGCCAGGGCATCGCGCCAGCAATGCCGATCACGCCGCTTGTCGACTTCCGCGCCGGAGTACTGCTGCTGGCCGGGAAAGGTGAACATCGGCGACTGTCCCCCGGCACACCACGGAGCCCGCTCGTGCGGCGGTGTGACGGCCCTGCCACACTGAGCGCGTGTGGGACCCGGCGGACATCCCGACATCGGAGTGGGGCGATCATCCCGGCGCGGCGCTTCCTAAGGAGCAACTCGCCGGCCGGATCCAGCACACCCTGATCGGCCAGGCAATCACCGAACGTCAAGTGCGCCAGCATGTTCGGGAGACGTTGACGCACGGTTTCGACGCCGCCGTGGTGCCGCCGTGCTGGGTGTGGGCCGCGCGTGACGAGCTCGGCGGGTCGGCTGCCAGGATCGGTTCGATCGTCGACTTCCCCAACGGTTCCGGCCTGACCGCCGCGCGGGTGGCCGAGGTGAAGGCCCTGGTCGATGAGGGCGTCGACGAATTGGACTCCACGGTCAACGTCGGCTTCCTGCTGTCCGGCAGGCTCGCCGAGTTCGCCGCCGACCTCGCCGCCGTCGTCCGGGCGGCCGAACCGGTCGGCGTGAAGCTCATGCTGGAGCTCCCGCTGCTCAACGCCCGGCAGCGCGAACGGGCCGTCCAGGCCGCCATCGACGCTGGTGCGGCGTTCGTCTCCATCGCCTCTCGCGGGGCGGTCGGGATCGCCGACCCGGCCACCATCGCCTACCTCCGCCGGTCGGTACCGGCGTCGATGGGCGTCAAGGCCTCCGGCGGGGTGAAGACCGTCGAACAGGTGCGTGCGTTGCTGGCCGGTGGCGCCGACCTGATCGGCACCTCGGCGGGCATCTCGATCGTGACCGGGAGCGGCGCGGTGCGGGGCTCGCTCTACTCGTACTGAAATCGTTATCGGCCATCCGATCGCGGCCCGACGGAGGGACGGATCGGTGCCGGCCGCGCACGGCCGGGGAACCACGTCGTCGCTCCGTCACCCTTCGCCATCACGCAACAATGTCGATCGTGTGACGGTCGGACTTCGTTGGGACACTTACCAAAATGTGACCTCTGGGGGGATTGACGCGGCGAGTCGCGCTCTTTAGTTTGTGTGACCACCGTACTAGTGCATGTCGAGCACATTTTCGACAGGTAAACCGGCGTCCCGCTTCGCTCTCCTGGGACGCCGGGTCGGCCGGTCTGGGGGATTCGATCCCGGTGGTCGTCGAATTCTGTGCCCTTCCGCCTGCCGTCCGGTAGGTGGTTTCGTCAGAGAGGGAAATGTTCATGCGTCTGAAGACCTCCGCAGTATTCGGCCTGGTGGCAGCCGGGTCGTTGCTGCTGGCCGCCTGTGGCTCGAACAGCGACAGCGCCACGAGCAGCGCCACCTCGGCGGCCGAGAGCGCGGGTTCCGCCGTCACGTCGGCTGCTGACTCGGCCGCCAGTGCTGCCGGTTCGGCGGCGTCCAGCGCCGCCGGTGGCGGCAGCGCCGCCGCAGGCACCGGCAAGGTCGGCATCATCCTGCCGGACACCAAGTCGTCCGCCCGGTGGGAGACGCAGGACCGCCCGAACCTGGAGGCCGCCTTCAAGGCCGCCGGCGTCGACTACGACATCCAGAACGCCAACGGCAACAAGGCAGCGATGGCCACCATCGCCGATCAGATGATCGCCAACGGCGCGACCGTCCTGGCCATCGTCAACCTGGACAACGAATCCGGCGCCGCCATCCAGAAGAAGGCCGCCGCACAGGGTGTGAAGACGATCGACTACGACCGACTGACCCTCGGTGGCAACGCCGACTACTACGTGTCGTTCAACAATACGACCGTCGGTGAACTCCAGGGCAAGGGCCTGGACAAGTGCCTGGGCGGTGGCGACAAGAACATCGTGTTCCTCAACGGTTCTCCGTCGGACTCCAACGCCACCGCGTTCTCCGAGGGTGCGCATTCGGTGCTCGACCCGATGACGAACTACACCGTGGTCGCCGAGCAGGCCGTGCCGGATTGGGACAATCAGCAGGCCGGCACGATCTACGAGCAGATGTTCACCTCGCAGGGCGGCAACATCGACGGTGTCCTGGCCGCGAATGACGGTCTGGGCAACGCTGTCATCGCCATCAACAAGAAGAACGGCGTCCAGATCCCGGTCACCGGGCAGGACGCCACCGTGCAGGGACTGCAGAACATCCTGGCCGGCGATCAGTGCATGACCGTCTTCAAGGACACCACCAAGGAGGCCGGAGCACTCGCCGACGTGGCCATCGCGCTGGCCAACGGGGAGACCCCGACGACCACCGGCACGGTTCAGGACACCGAGGGCAACCGGGAGGTGCAGGCCATCCTGGAGACGCCGGAGGCGATCTACAAGGAGAACGTCAAGGACGTCGTGGACGCCGAGGGCGTCACCGCGAAAGAACTCTGCACCGGCGCCTACGCGGCCCAGTGCACCGAACTCGGTATCAGCTGACCTGAAGTAGCTCGCCGGGCCCGGACGACGCAGTGCGGCGTCCGGGCCCGGCGCAGGTGTTTGTCCCCCGATCTCCCAGCCGAGGAGCACGTCCGATGACGCAGTCAACTGCCCCCATCCTGCAATTGCGGGGGGTGAACAAGAGTTTCGGCGCCGTCCAGGTGCTGCACGGCGTCGACCTCTCGATCTATCCAGGTCAGGTCACCGCGCTGGTCGGTGACAACGGTGCCGGCAAGTCGACGCTCGTCAAGTGCGTCGCCGGCATCTACGGCATCGACACCGGCGAGTACCTGTTCGACGGGAAACCGGTTCATGTCGGCAATCCTCGGGATGCCGCCGCCCTGGGCATCGAGATCGTCTACCAGGATCTCGCCCTCTGCGACAACCTGGACATCGTCCAGAACATGTTCCTCGGCCGAGAACCCAAGTCGGGAATCGTCCTTGACGAGGGTGAGATGGAGATCAAGGCCAGGGACACCCTGGCATCGCTCTCGGTCCGCACGGTGTCCTCGGTTCGCCAACTCGTCGCCAGCCTGTCCGGTGGTCAGCGGCAGACGGTGGCGATCGCCAAGTCGGTGCTGTGGAATTCCAAGGTCGTCATGCTCGACGAGCCCACGGCTGCACTGGGTGTCGCGCAGACCAGGCAGGTGCTGGATCTGGTCCGCAGACTGGCCGACCAGGGCCTCGGTGTGCTGCTGATCAGTCACAACATGAACGACGTGAAGGAGGTCAGCGATCGGATCACCGCCCTGTACCTCGGCCGGGTGGCGGCCGATGTGCCGGCCGCCGATGTCTCCAGCAGGGAGATCGTCGAGTTGATCACCACCGGCCGGTCGGGCGAGCACGGTCTTGCCCCGGCTTTCGCGCAGGACTCGGCATGAGCGCTCCCCAGAAGCCCGGAGAGATCCAGACCATGCCGGATGTCGAGGCGCGGGCGGCATTCTCCGGGGATGCAGCCGGGCCGATATCGATCGGCCAGTATTTCCAGGCCTACCGCAACAAGCTCCGGGCGGGTGACGTCGGATCACTGCCTGCCGTTCTCGGCCTTTTCGTGCTGATGATCGTCTTCACGATCGCCTCCCCCGGCACTTTCCTGTCCACCTTCAACCTCGCCAACCTGTTGACCCAGGCAGGCTCCATCTGCGTGCTCGCCATGGGTATCGGATTCGTCCTGCTGCTCGGCCACATCGACCTGTCCGCCGGCGTCATCGGCGGTGTGGGTGCCGGTGTGATGGCCATGCTCATGCTGAAGGCCGGCTTGCCGTGGTACCTCGCGGTGTTGATCGCCCTGGGCGTCGGAATCGTGATGGGCATCTTCACCGGCATCCTGGTCTCCGCGGTAGGTATCCCGTCGTTCGTGGTGACGCTGGCGACCTTCCTTGCGTATCAGGGCATCCTGCTGTGGATCATCGGCACCGGTGGCACGGTGGCCATCACCGACCCCACCATCCTGGAGATCTCCAACGGCAACATGCCGGTGCTGTTGGGTTGGATCGTGGTCATCGCCTCCATCGCGGCCTATGCGGGGCTGAACCTGCTGGTGTACCAACGCAGAACCGCGCACGGGTTGGTGACGCCGCCGCTGGCGATCATCTTGATCCGGATCGGTGTGCTGGCTGTCGTGCTGCTCGGCGCGACGTATCTGCTGAGCCAGAACCGTGCGTTCGGCAACATCGTGCTCGAGGGCATCCCGTGGATCGCCCCGCTGGTCGGCGTGCTGCTGGTGCTGTGGACGTTCGTGCAGAATCGCACCGCCTTCGGGCGGCACATCTACGCAGTGGGTGGGAACGCCGAGGCGGCCCGGCGGGCCGGTATCCGCGTCGGCCAGATCACCATCGCCTGCTTCGTGATCAGCTCCGGGATGGCGGTGATCTCGGGCATCGTCGCGGCGTCGCGGTTGAACTCCGTGACCCCCGATGCCGGTGCCGGGAACACCCTGCTCTACGCCGTGGCCGCGGCCGTCATCGGCGGGACCTCCCTGTTCGGCGGGAAGGGCAAGGCCAGGGACGCCATCGTCGGTGGTCTGGTCATCGCCGTGATCGACAACGGCCTCGGCCTGCTCGGATTGCAGGCGTACATCAAGTTCATCATCACCGGTGTCGTGCTGCTGCTCGCGGCCAGCGTCGATGCCATCACTCGTCGTAGGCGGACGAGTTCCGGCCGCTGATCCGACCTCTCGCCCGTCCGGCGCGGTTGAACCTCAGCCGTACCGGGGACGCCCATCCGCCTACGACGAAAGGCTTCTCGTGCCCATCGCCGTCCGGTCCACCGGCGATGCCAGTCCGGCGGACCAGGCCACGGTTCGAAGGCTCAACCTCGCCCTGCTGATGCGCAGCCTGGCCGAGGGCGGCCCGCGCCCGCGGGCCAAGCTGGCCAACGACACCGGCCTGACCAAGGCGACGGTGTCCAGCCTGGTCACCGAGCTGAGCGATCGTGGCCTGGTGATGGAGGGCAACATCGACCGGAGCGGTCTCGGTCGCCCCGGTCGCACCGTGGAGCTGGACCCGACCTGGGTGCGGTTCCTGGGCATCGAGGTGCAGGTGGACTACATCGCCGGGATCGTCGTCGACCTGCGCGGTCGGGTGCTGTGCCGCCGCCGCATCGCCCGGTCGATGTCCGAGCTGGGACCCGCCCGGGCGCTCGGCGTGGTGGCCGACGTCGCGCGCAAGCTCGTCGAGGAAGCCGACTGCTCGGTCGAGCAGTTGCAGAGCCTGCACATCGCGCTGCCCGGACTGGTCGACGCCCGGGCGGGCATGTTGTCCTTCGCGCCCAACCTGCACTGGCGGGACGTCGACATCGTGCACACCCTGTTGGGCCGCCTGCAGTGGGCGGACACCCGGATCACCGTCGACAACGACGCCAACATGGGTGCGATGGCGCACTACGCCGTCGGCCAGGTCGCGGGCGCGTCGAACCTGCTGTATCTGGCCGGTGCGGTCGGGGTGGGCGCGGGAATGATCGTCGACGGCCACATCGTCCGTGGTGCAGACGGTTTCGCCGGCGAGGTCGGTCACATGACGATCGGCGCGCCGGACCGGCTGTGCGGGTGCGGCCGCCGTGGGTGTTGGGAGACCGAGGTCGGGCTGAGCGGGCTGCTGGAGATGGTCGCGGAAGGTCCGGCCGGCACCCAACCCGCCCGAGGCGATCTGGGCGTCCAGCTGGTCCGGGTGGTGCAGCGCGCGGAGAGCGGCGACCAGGTGGTGCTCGACGCGCTGGCGCGGCAGGCGCGCTGGCTCGGCATCGGCGTGGCCCTGCTGGCCAATGTGCTCAACCCCGACACGATCGTGCTGGGCGGCCACTACCCCGCGCTGCGCCGGTATCTCGAGGAACCGGTGGTGGCCGAGCTGCGGGCCAGGTTACTGGCCGGGCCGGCCGCGATGTGCCGGCTGGAATTCTCCGAGCTGGGCCTGGAGGCCGCATCGCTCGGGGCGGCGCATGCCGGGATCGAGCAGTTGATCGCCGACCCGACGTTGGCCGGGATCCGCCCCGGGTCGGTCGGCGCGGGTTCGGTCGATGCGGGTTCGGTCGGGGCGGGAGCGATCGGCGCGGGATCGATCGGCGCAGCATCGATGGGCCCCGTACCGTAGACCCGCCGCGCCCGGCACCCATGCGTCGCCTCGCACCGCGCCGGCGGAGCACCCCGGGGCCACGACGAGCGAAAAGGATGGCACCCCTTGGCCGATGACGTGCTGGTGGCCGGTATCGACTCGTCCACGCAGTCGACCAAGGTCGTGCTGGTCCGGGCCCAGGACGGCTCGGTGGTGGCCGAGAACACCGCGCCGCACCCGGCGGGCACGGCCGTCGACCCGCAGCACTGGTTGGACGCCCTGGCACAGGCCGGGTCCGGGCTGCTCGACCGGGCGTCCGCGATCGCCGTCGGTGGGCAGCAGCACGGCATGGTGGCACTGGACTCAGCGGGCGCCGTGGTGCGGGATGCGTTGCTGTGGAACGACTTGCGTTCGGCACCGCAGATCGCAGCGGTGGTCGACCATCTCGGCGGCCCGCAGCGGTGCGCCCGGACCATCGGATCGGTGCCGGCGGCCTCGTTCACGGTCACCAAGCTGCGCTGGATGGCCGAGCACGAGCCCGAGAACGCCGCCCGCACAGCCAGTGTGCTGCTCCCGCACGACTGGCTGACCTGGAAGCTGGCGGGCGGCAACGATTCCGGCGCCCCGATGACGACCGATCACGGTGATGCGTCCGGAACCGGTTACTACTCGCCCGCCGACCGGGAGTGGTTGCCCGAGGTCGCGCAGTGGGCACTTGGCCGCGGCGGCGCCGACGAGCAGGTGGTACTGCCCAGGATCGCCGGTCCGTCGGAGGTGGTGGGGGAGACGAGTTCCGGCGCGAAGCTGGGTGCCGGCACCGGTGACAACATGGCCGCCGCCCTGGGCCTGGGCCTGGGTGACGGTGACGTCGCCGTGTCCATCGGCACCTCCGGCACCGCCTTCTGCGTCACCGATTCACCGACGGCCGACCCGAGTGGATCGGTCGCCGGGTTCGCCGACGCGTCGGGCCGGTACCTGCCGCTGGTGGCCACGGTCAACGCGGCGCGGGTGCTGGCGGTGGTCGGCAACCTGCTCGGCGTGGACCACGCGGAGTTCGCGGATCTGGCGCTGTCCGCACCACCCGGATCAGGAGGGCTCACCCTGCTGCCGTACCTGGACGGGGAGCGGACTCCCAACCGGCCGAACGCGACCGGGGTGCTCCGCGGCTTCACCTCCGGGGTCACCAGGGCCGACCTGGCCAGGGCGGCGGTGGAGGCGTTGCTGTGCTCGCTCGCCGATGCGGTGGACGCCCTGGGCGTCGCCCCGCAGCGCGTGCTGATGATCGGCGGGGCCGCGCGGAACCCGGCGATCCAGCAGCTGGCACCGGCCATCTTCGGCACCGACGTGCTGGTGCCTGCCCCCGCGGAGTACGTGGCGCTGGGCGCCGCACGGCAAGCCGCCTGGGCGCTGGCGGGTTCGGCGGAGCCACCGCAGTGGCCGGCGGCGAACGCCCGGGTGCTGACCGCGGACCCGACCCCGGAGGTCCGCGAGCAGTACGGCGCCCTGCGGGATGCGACCCGGGACTGGTGAGCATCTGCAGTGGTGGAAGGAGTCGGTGGACCGATGCGGATCGACCTCAAGAAGGATCATCCCGAGCTGTACCGGCCGGGCACCGCGGAGTTCACCGAGGTCGACGTCCCGGCCCGCACCTATCTCGCGACCGATGGGCACGGAAACCCGAACACCTCGCCCGCGTACGCGGCTGCGGTCGGCGCCCTCTATGCGGCCGCCTATGCGATCAGGGCCGGCGTCAAGAAGCGCACCGGCGACGACTTCGTGGTCGGACCGCTCGAGGGCCTGTGGAGCAGCACCGACCCGTCGTCCTTCGTCGACCGCCGCAAGGACGAGTGGGACTGGACCATGCTGATCCCGCTGCCCGACCTCGCCACAGCCGCGGACATCGCAGACGGCCTGGCCGCAGCCGCCACCCGGAAGCCGGACCTGCCGCTGTCCGCCGTGCGGCCCGTCGTGCTCGCGGAGGGCAGGTCCCTGCAGATCCTGCACGTGGGCAGCTACGACGCCGAGGCCGGCACCCTCGCCCGGTTGCACCGCGAGGTGTTGCCCGCACGGGGACTGACCTTCAACGGCCCGCACCACGAGATCTACCTCGGCGATCCGCGTAGGGTCGCCCCGGACAAGCTCAGAACCGTGTTGCGCCAACCGGTTCGGCCGATCATCCCAGATTGACGGTCGGCATCGCCGGACCGTCACCATCGCCGGGAAGGACGCGTAACCCTTGACGTGTGACCATTCGGTCACCTATTCTTCTCACGTGCCGGACGACGACCTGGTGTTCAAGGCGTTGGCCGACCCGACCCGGCGACTCCTCCTCGACCTGCTCTTCGAGCGTGACGGCCGCACGCTCACCGAGCTCGAGTCGATGGTGGAGATGACCCGCTTCGGCGTCATGAAGCACCTCAAGGTGCTCGAGGACGCGGGGCTCGTCGTCACCCACCGATCGGGCCGGGAGAAGCAGCACTTTCTCAATGCGGTGCCGATCCGGTTGATCCACGACCGCTGGATCGACAAGTACACCGAGCGCGGGATTGCCGCGCTCGCCGATCTCAAAGCCGAACTGGAGAATCCCTCATGACGAGCACTGCCCATCCCGACACGTCGGCCGCCAGTGGCGGAGGCGTTGTTCAGATCAACCGGATTTACATCAGGGCCACCCCGCAGGCCATCTGGGACGCCATCACCCGACCGGAATGGACCGAGAAGTACGGCTACGGCGGGCGCGCCGAATTCGACCTGCATCCCGGTGGTGCCTTCCGGATGTTCGCCGATCGGGCGATGCAGGATGCCGGCATGCCGGAGATCGTCGTCGAGGGAGAGGTGATCGAGGTCGACCCGCCGCACCGGCTGGTGCAGACCTGGCGGGCCGGCTGGGACACCGAACCGGCAACCCGGCTGACCTATGACATCGCCGAGAAGGCCAACGGTGTCACGTGTCTGACACTCACCCACGAGCTCGACGGCGCACCGCGCACCGCCGGGATGGTCGGCGGCACCGTCGAGGGCGCCGGGGGCGGCTGGGCCGAGGTGCTCAGTGACCTCAAGACGCTGCTGGAGACCGGGACGTCGCTGTCGTCGCTGGGCGTCAGCGGCCGGAACGGGTAGCCGCCCGCGCGGGGCCGCCGGTGCGTCCGGCGGCCCCAGCGGCTTCCTCCGAGTGCCCGTCACCGGACTGCTCCTCGTCGCCCCCGGTCGGGATGATGATCACCTCGGGCACCTGGTCCGCCAGAACCTCAGCGGCGCCGGGCGGCAGCCGGTCGTCGGTCAGCAGGGTGGTGACCGCCCGCAGCGGCGCGATCTGGGCCAGGCCGACGACGCCCCACTTCGTGTGGTCGGCAACCACCACCAGCCGGCGCGCGGACTCGACCAGCGCGCGGTTGGTCTCCGCCTCCAGCAGATTGGGCGTGGTCAGGCCCGCCCGCTCGTCGATCCCGTGCACGCCCATGATCACCATGTCGACGTGCAGGGAACGGATCGCCTGCACCGCAACCGGTCCGACCAGCCCGTCGGACGGCGTCCGCAGCCCGCCGGTCAGCACCACGGTGAGGTCCGGGCGTTGCCGGGCGTGGAGCACCTCGGCGACCTTCAGCGAGTTCGTGACGACCGTCAGGTTCGCGATCTCACCGAGGTGCCGGGCCAGCGTCCAGGTCGTGCTGCCGGCGGTGATCGCGATGGCCATACCGGGCCTGACGAGCTGTGCGGCCCTGGCCGCGATGGCCTCCTTCTCGAAGACCTCACGCTGGCTGGTGACCTCGAAGCCGGGCTCGATGGCGCTGGCGGTGTCCATGGCGGTGGCGCCGCCGTGCACCTTGGACAGCAGACCCTTGCGGTCCAGCGCCTCCAGGTCGCGGCGGACCGTCATGTCCGAGACGCCCAGCAGGGCAGTCAGATGCGCCACCCTGGCCCCGCCGGTACGGCGGACCTCGTCCAGGATGCGCGCCTGGCGCATGGCAGCGAGCACGATACGAACCTACCGCTCCGGGTGCCGCGGTCGTGGTGACAAGATCGATGCTGTGTCGCAGATCAGGGCAGTGCGTGGCGGTCGCCGACCGGTGACCGCCGCGGACATTGACGCCGCCGCCGGACGGATCGCCGGCGTCGCCGCGCTGACCCCGCTGGAGGAGTGCCGCCGGTTGTCCGCGGAGACCGGCACCACCGTCCTGCTCAAACGCGAGGACCTGCAGGTCGTCCGGTCGTACAAGGTACGCGGCGCGTACAACCTGATGTCACAGCTCGGTGCCGGGCAGCGGGCAGCGGGCATCGTCTGCGCGAGCGCCGGCAATCACGCGCAGGGGGTGGCCTTCGCCTGCCGCGAGCTGGGTGTCAGGGGCCGGATCTACCTGCCCAACACCACCCCGCGGCAGAAGCGGGACCGGATCCTCTCGCACGGCAGCGGCACGGTGGAACTCGTGCTGATCGGGGACACGTTCGACGACGCCGCGCAGGCGGCCGCCGAGCATGCGGACCGGACTGGCGCGGTCCTCGTGCCGCCGTTCGACGACCCGCGGACCGTGGCCGGCCAGGGCACCGTGATCCGGGAGACGCTGCAGCAGCTCGGTCGCCCGCCGGACGTGGTGATCGTGCCCGTCGGCGGCGGTGGGCTGATCGGCGGCGTGGTCACCTACCTGCGGGAACGGGCGCCCGGCGTGCGCGTCGTCGGCGTCGAGCCGGCCGGTGCTCCGGCCATGGTCGCCGCCCTGGAGAAGGGCGCACCGACCCGGTTGGCATCCATGGACCCGTTCGTCGACGGCGCCGCGGTCCGGCAGATCGGATCGCTGCCGTACCGGATCGTCGCCGAGGCGGGTACCACGGTGATGACCGTCGACGAGGGCGCGATCTGCACGCAGATGCTGCGGCTGTACCAGAGCGAGGGCATCGTCGCCGAGCCCGCCGGAGCCCTCGCGGTCACCGCGCTGACCGTGCTCGACCTGCCGCCCGGCAGCACGGTGGTCGCCGTCGTGTCCGGCGGCAACAATGACGTGTCCCGGTACGGGGAGATCCTCGAGCGGTCACTGGTGCACCTCGGGCTCAAGCACTACTTCCTGGTCGACTTCCCGCAGGAACCCGGTGCGCTGCGCCGGTTCCTGGACGAGGTGCTCGGCCCCGACGACGACATCACGCTGTTCGAGTACGTCAAGCGCAACAACCGGGAGACCGGGCCGGCCCTGGTCGGCGTCGAGATCGGTTCCGCCGACGGCCTTCCCGCGCTGCTGAAGCGGATGGCAGCGGCGCCGATGGAGGTGGAGCGGATCCTGCCCGGTTCGGCGGCCTACCGGTATCTCACCTGACGGCCGACGGCATCTGCGGATTTTGACAGCGCCTGGGCGGATCGGGTGACCGCCGGCCTCGACGCCGGTGACCTGCGGGCGATGCCGGCGACGATGGAACGGTTGATCGGCGCGCTCGATGGGGCACCGTTGTCAGCCGGCATCGGCCAGCAGAGCGGTCAGCACCCGGTGGGTCTCCGCGGCGGCGACACCGTCGGTTGACAGTGCGCTCGCACCGCGCAGGTCGCGCCCGGTGATCAGGGCCTTCCACAATGCCCAGCCCTGGCCGCGCGCCCAGCAGCCGTCGTCCGGCTCGAGCGTCGAGCGGAAGAGGGCGCGCCCGGGCGCATCCAGCAGCGTCCAGGCGATCACCAGGTCGCACGCCGGGTCGCCGACACCCGCGCAGCCGAAGTCGATGACGGCGCTCAGCCGGCCGTTCCGGAGCAGTAGATTGCCCGGCGCGACGTCGCCGTGGAACCACACGCCCGACCCGCGGTAGGGGGTGGCCAGCGCCCGCTCCCAGACCTGCATCGCCCGCCGCGCGTCGATCAGATCGGCGAGAGCGTTGATGGCCACCCGGGTCTCGGCGTCGTACCAGCTCACCGTTCCGGCCCGGTATCCGGTGTGCAACCCCGGTCCGGGCCCACCGGAAGGGTCCACCGCCTGCAGGTCGTGCAGGAACCCGGCGACGTCACGGCGACCCCCGGCAGGTCGATCTCCGCGCCGTCCAGCACCGTCCGCCCGTCCCGCCACTCGTACACCGACCAGTAGAACGGGTAGCCGTGCCCGGGACCGCCGCGGGCGACCGGCACCGTGACCGGCACCGGGACCGGCACCGCCAGGGCCGCCGCCAGCCGGGGCAGCCACCGCTGTTCCTTGTCCACCTGCACGGCGTAGCCCTCGGCGCTCGGCAGCCGCACCAGCAGCTGCGACCCGAGCCGGAAGGTGCGGTGGTCGACGCCGCCGGGCAGCACCGCCGTGATGGGCAGGTCCGCCCAGGCCGGGAACTGGCTGCGGATCAGCGCCCGCACCAACGGCCCATCGATGACGACCACGCGTCGACCCGGTCCTTCCGACACCAGCGCCGGCCGGTCCGTGCGCACGGTGCATCGTTCATGACGCACCGCGTCCGTCACCACCGAATTGCCCGCCGCCGGCACCGACCCGGTGCGGGACCGCCGCACGATCGCCCGGCCGCCGCCGTGAACAGGGACTACCCTCCCGGTATGAGCGAGAGCGATCGGACAAGGGGCACCGAAGAGGTGGGCAACTTCGCCACCCACGACATCCAGACGCCGCATGAGGAACGGCCCGAGCAGGTCGGCAGCTTCGACGAGCACGACATCGAGACACCGCACGCCGAGCGCGAGGAAGAAGTCGGCGATTTTTCCCGGCACGACGTGCAGGACCTCGGTGAGACGAGCGAGGATGCCGTCCCGCGGTACGACCGGCACGACCAGTAAGAAACGGCTGCGCTGACACCGTCTGGCCGGCGCCGCCTGGCGGGCGCTGCCTGGCGGGCGTGCCTGTCGGACCGTGCCGGAGCGCAGCGGGCAGTCCGCGCACCGCTCGGCGGCCCACCGGGTGATGCGATCATGACGCGATGACGCACCTGCGCATCGGCATCGACACCGGTGGCACGTTCACCGACGTCGTCGCCGTCGACACCCGCAGCGGTGCCGTCAGCACGACGAAGACACCGTCCACACCGGCCGACCCGGCGGACGGCTTCCTCACCGGCATCGGCAAGATCCTGGCCACGCTCGACGCCGGTCCCGGCGACATCGAGTGGATCATGCACGGCACCACGGTTGCCACCAATCAGTTGCTGCAGGGCCGGGCCGGCTCGCTCGGATTCGTGACCACCGAGGGCTACGAATTCCTGCTGGAGATCGCCCGGCAGTCGGTTCCTGACGGGTACGGCAACTCCTACTTCTGGGTCAAGCCCGACCGGATCGTGCCCGCTGGCCTGGTGCGCACGGTGCGCGGCCGGATGGACTTCCAGGGCCGGGAGCTGCGGCCGTTTCACCGGGACGACGCCGTTGCCGCGGCGCGGTTCTTCCGGGACCGGGGGATCGCCAGCATCGCCGTCTGCTTCCTGCACTCCTACGCCGACGACGCGCACGAGCGGCTGATGGCCGACGTGTTCGCGGCCGAGTACCCGCAGGCGGTCGTGTCGCTGTCCAGTGCGGTGCTGCCGGAGTACCGCGAATACGAACGCGCGATGACGACGCTGATCGACGCGGCGGTGAAACCCACCGTCGCCGCGTACGTCTCGAACATCGCGGCCCGGCTCGGCAAACTCGACGGCGGGCGGCCGCTGCCGTTCTCGATCATGCGGTCCAACGGTGGCGTGCTCTCCGCGGCGCACGTCGCGGCGCAACCGATCAGCACCGTGCTGTCCGGTCCGGCCGCCGGCGCCCTCGGTGCCGCCGCGATCGCGGCGCGGGCCGGCTTCCCGGCCGTGCTGACCTGCGACGGCGGGGGAACCTCCACGGACGTCACGGTCATCACCGACGGCCGGCCCTCGCTGACCACCGAGGGTGCCGTCGGCCCGTTCCCGGCCAAGATCCCGATGATCGACGTGGTCACGGTCGGCGCGGGAGGCGGCTCGGTGGCGTGGATCTCGCCGGAGGGCACGCTGAAGGTGGGCCCGCGGTCCGCCGGTGCCGATCCGGGCCCCGCGTGCTACCGCCGGGGCGGGACCGAGCCCACCGTCACCGATGCGCATCTTGCGTTGGGTCGGATCCCGCCGCACCTGCTCGGCGGTGAGATCGGCCTGGACGTCGGGTCCGCGAAGCAGTCCATCGCGACAGTGGCCACGCCACTGGGGCTCTCGGTGGAGGACTGTGCGGCCGGCATCCTGGAGATCTCGGCGTGGAACCAGGCGAACGCGGTCCGGCGGATCACCACCAAGCGAGGCCTTGACGTGCGGGATTTCCCGCTCGTCACCTTCGGCGGCTCCGGGTCGCTGCTGGCCTGCCGGCTGATGGACATCCTCGGCATCGGCACGGTTCTCGTGCCGATGCACCCCGGTACCGTCTCCGCCTACGGCTTGTTGACGGTCGACGTCCGCAACGACGGGGTCCGGACGGTGGTGCTGCCCGACCGCGACCTGGACCTGGCGGTGCTCGGCGACGGGTACCGGGATCTGGCGGTGGAGGCGCAGACCGCCCTGCACGCAGAAGGTTTCGCGGCGGGCACCGGCCTGCTGGAACGGTCGGCCGACCTGCGGTACATCGGTCAGGCGTTCGAGGTCACCGTGCCCTGCCCGGTGGGGGAGGTGGGCCGGGCCTGGGCGGACACGGTTGTGCAGCGTTTCCACGACGCGCACCGCGCGCTGTACGGATACGACTTCCGGTCCAGAACCGACCAGCCCGTGGAATGGGTGAATCTGCGGGTTGCCGGCATCGGGCCGATCGAGCGCCCGCGCATCCGGCAGATCCCCGCCGGCACCGGCGCGCAGGCCGCCCTGCTCGGCGCCCGGCGGGCGCATTTCGGCGCCTGGTACGACGCAGCCATCTACGACCGGGCGCTGCTCGGTGCGGGCGATACCGTTCCCGGGCCGGCAGTCGTGCAGGAATTCGGCGCCACCGTCCCGGTCTTCCCAGGCTGTCTCGCCGCCGTCGACGCGGTGGGCAACCTGCTGCTTCGCCCGGCCGAGAACACCGTGGAAATCACATGATCGACCCGATCCTGGTCGAGATCGTGGCCGGCACACTGGCCTCCGTCGAGGCGGAGGTGGAAACGGCGATCGGCCGTACCGCCCGCTCGCCGATGATCCGGGACGCGCACGACTTCCGGGCGGGTATCCATGACGCGGCGATGCGCAAGCTGACCGGCCGGTCGTACTCGGCGCTGGTGCAACCAATCGTCCGGGACTTCCCGATCGAGGAGATGGAGCCGGGCGACGTCTTCTTCCACAACGACGTCTACCTGTCCGAGGGCGGCATCGGTCACCTGCCGGACCTGTGCGTCACCGTGCCGGTGTTCCACGACGGCGACGTGGTCGCGTTCGTGCAGGCGTTCGGGCACCACGACGACATCGGCGGCGCCGTTCCGGGCTCCATGCCGTCGCACGCCACCAGCGTCTTCGAGGAAGGCTTGATGGTGCCGCCGATCAAGCTGTGGGCGGCGGGGGTGCCGAACCGGGCGGCACTGACGATCATGACCCGGAACTCCCGGATGCCCGAGTCGCTGGCCGCCGACCTGGACGCGGAGTGCTCGGCCTGCCTGATGGGCGCCCGCCGGCTAGCCGAGCTGTTCGAGCGCTACGGGCGGGCGCAGATCGAGGCGGCGTTCGAGGCAATCCTGCAGGCGACAACGCACACGTTCCGCACCGAGCTGCTGTCGAAGATCCCGGACGGGGAGTACGTGTGGGAGGACTACGCCGAGCACGACGGCGTCGACCCGCCTCGGTTGCACGCCCAGCGGATCACCCTCACCAAGCTCTCCGCCGGCGACGGCGTCACCGACGCCCGGCTGATCTTGGACTTCACGGGTACCTCGCCGCAGGCCAAGGGGCCGATCAACCACTGCGCCGACTACTCCGACGGCGTGTTCCTCGCCAAGTGGCTGGCGCCGATCCTGCGGAACCTCGCCGACACCCCGGAGCGGATGGCCGAGCTCGAGGTCAATGAAGGTGTCGTGCCGCTGATCGAGATGCGTTTCCCGCCACCGGGAACGCTGCTGACACCGGTTTTCCCGGCGCCGACCAACGCCCGCACGTTCGTGATCCTGCGGTTGCTCGGCGTGCTGGCCGGGGTGCTCGCCAAGGCCGTGGACGGCCGGATGCCGGCGGACCAGGAAACCATCCGGTACACCGGCGTCTACGGCACCGACCTGAGCGGGCGGCCGTACCTGATGCGCGAGGTGCTGGGCGGCGGGTCCGGCGGCCGGTACTACGCCGACGGCGAGGACACCATCCACGTCGTGCCCGACTCCCGGAACCTGCCGACCGAGTTCACCGAGGCCCGGTTCCCGTTCGTCGTCGAGCGGCTGGGGCTGGCCGTCGACTCCGGTGGGCCGGGTCTGTACCGGGGCGGCCTGGGGTACGACAAGCACATCCGGATGCTGGTCGACGCGCACTTCATGTCCATCGCCGACCGGTCGATCCTGGCCTGCTGGGGCGTGGCGGGCGGCCGGGCGGGCCGGTCGTTCAGCGTGACGATCGATCCCGGCGGGCCGAACGAGCGGGACGTGGACGCGCTCGCCGACGCGGAGCCGGTCGCCGCCGGCGAGGTGATCCGCATCCGCACCACCGGCGGGGGCGGCTGGGGCGACCCGCTGACCCGGCCGCCGGACAAGGTGCTCAGGGACGTCACCTGGGGCAAGGTCTCGGTCGACGGCGCGCTGGCCGATTACGGCGTGGTGATCACCGATGCGCCCGGCTCCTACGCGGTGGACGACGACGGCACCGCGGCCGCGCGGGGCCTGCTGGCCGCGGACGGCCCCGCCGACCCCGCGTTCTTCGACCGCGGACCTGGATACGCCCGGCTGGCCGGCGGTCTGGCCAACGCCGACGTCGACCGGCTCTGAGAACCGACCGCGCTCGAGTCGAGACCGGCTCGTACCACGTCGATCCCGTTCGTACTTCTGCTTGCGGTAGGAGCTGTGAGGTGACGAGGGTGCCCTCGACCTCGACCTCGGCGCCGGTGGAGCGGCGCAGCGGTCCAGACCGGACATGGACCGGCAGGCGAAGCGTCACGGTTTCACCGCGGCGTTGGCGCCGTTCAGCGTGGCCCGGTCGGCGGCGGACACGGGGTCGGTGAAGGGAGGCCCCGTGGGCGATGTGGGCGATATGGCGTCCGGGCCGTCGACCCGTTGCGACGACCTGGTTGTCCCACTTACGGTGCATTGAGTCCGGCTCCTCCCTCCGAGGTCGACCTGCGGACCCGGGGCGGCGATGGTCGGGTTACCGGTTGATCCGCCTCAGCAGCTGCTGACGGGCGGACACGCAAGTTGAGGTGGAGGTGACGGTGGCCGGACCGGACGCCGCTGTCTTCGACGCTGCTTCCCCGGAGCTGCGGACGCTGTTGCACGGTATCGACTGGTCCTCGACACCCCTGGGTCCGGTGACGTCATGGTCACCTGTGCTGACCGTGATGGTCCGGATGGCACTGAGATCCGGCTTCTCCACCGAGATTCATTGGGGCCCCGAGTTGGTCACCATCTACAACGATGCTCACGTGCCGTTGCGAGGTCAGCGGCATCCGGAGGGCCTGGGTCGGCCGATGCGTGATGTCTGGCCCGAGACCTGGGATCGGGCCGGTCCGCGCTTCGACCGGGTGCTGGGCGGTGCCACGCTACGGTTCGACGACGACCGGCAGATCCTGACCCGGCACGGTTACCCCGAGGAGTGCTACTTCACCTTCTCGCAGAGCCCGATCGTCGACGTCGACGGCAGCATCGGCGGCGTCACCACGGTGGCCATCGAAACCACCGGCAAGGTGTTGTCCGAGCGCCGGATGCGGGTGGTGCGCGAACTCGGCGCGCTGTCCGCGGCCGAGACCGGCGGGATCGCCCCGACGTGCGCGGCCGCGCTGACGGTGCTGTCCACCGCGCGGGAGAGCGTGCCGTTCGCGGCGGCGTTCGTCGCCGACACCGATGACGCGGCGAACCGGCCGGTCCGCGAGGTGGACACCTACGGGCTGGCGGCACAAGACGGGGGCGTCCTGACCGCGCTGGCCGGTGCCGCGGAGGCGGTCGCTGGCACGATGGCCACCGGTCGCCCGCAGGTGCTGCGGGATCTCCGCGCGACATCGTCCGATGCGCTCGCGCCGGGGCCGATCGGTCCGCTGCTGCCGGACGTCGCCGTCGTGCTGCCGCTGACGGTGAGCGGACAGTCGGTGCCGGTCGGCGCGGTCGTCCTCGGGATCAATCCGTACCGCCCGCTCGACGACGCGTACTCCTCGTTCATCGAACTGATCGGTCGGCAGTTGCGGGTGGCCGTCACGGACGCCGCGGCGCACGAAACCGAGCGGAGCAGGCTGCGGGCGCTGGCCGACCTTGACCGCACCAAGACCGAGTTCTTCCAGAACGTCAGCCACGAACTGCGCACGCCGCTGACCCTGCTGCTGGCCCCGCTGCAGGATCTGGTCGCCGGGTCGGACGCGGGGACCCCGGACAGCACCGTCACCCGGCAGGATCTGCGGGCCGCGCTGCGGGCGGCCGAACGCCTGCGGGTGATGGTCGACGCCCTGCTCGACCAGTCGATGACGCAGGCCGGGTTCCTGTCCCCGACGCCGCGCCCGACGGACCTGGTGACGGCCACTGCCGACGCAGCGGCGATGTTCCGGTCCGCCGCCGAGCACGCCGGCCTGTCGTTCGATGTGTCGCTGCCCGATGCCCCGCTGATCGCCGCCGTCGATGCCTCGATGTGGTCCACCATCGTCACGAATCTGGTGTCGAACGCCGCCAAGTACACGACCGCGGGCGGTATCTCGGTGACCCTGAGCGGCACCGCGACGGACGCCGTGCTGACGGTGGCCGACACCGGCCGGGGCATCGGCGAGGATGAGCAGGCGCGCGTGTTCGAGCGGTTCTACCGCGCGGGGAAGGCCCGGCGGGCGGCCCTGGGCGCGGCGCCGGCGGCCGACGGCTCGCCCGCCGCGGGGGCGGGCATCGGCCTGGCGCTGGTCCTGGACCTGGTCACCCTGCACCGCGGACGGGTCGATCTGCAGAGTGCGGCCGGTGCGGGCACGACGGTGACCGTGACGGTGCCGCTAGGAGTGGCCGCCGCCGCGGTCGGCGAACCGGAGCGCCCGGAGAACGGCTTGTCGAGTCGGCCGACCGTGCTCGTCGTCGAGGACGATCCGGATCTGTGCAGCTACCTGACCCGACTGCTGACCCGCGACGGGTGGGTGGTGACCGCCGCACCGGACGCGGAGGCCGCCGGGCAGCTGTTGTTCGCGGGGTCCAAGTTGCCGGATCCGAGGTTGCCCGACTCGAGGTTGCCCGACCCGAGGTTGCCCGACCCGAGGTTGCCCGACCTGACGCTGCCCGACGTGGTGCTGACCGACGTGATGTTGCCGGGCGAGAGCGGCCTGCAGCTGGTGGCCCGGGTTCGGCAGGACCCGCGCACCGCTCGGTTGCCGGTGCTGGTCGTCACCGGGCGTGGCGGCGCCGAGGCTGCCCGGGAGGGGCTCGCGGCGGGTGCCGATGACTACGTCACCAAGCCGTTCTCGTCCCGCGAGTTGCTGGCCAGGGTGCGCGCCAACCACGAACTGCACCGGTTGCGGGAGGGTGCGGTGGACGCCGCGGAGACCCGCACGCAGCAGATCCGTGGCGCGCTGGAGAGCAACCGGGTGGTGGGCACCGCGATCGGGATCGTCATGGCGACCTACCGTCTCAGCGCGGAACAGGCCTTCCGGTTGCTCACCGTCGCCAGCCAGAACACGAACAGCAAGCTGCGGGATATCGCCGCCGCCGTGGTCAGGACGGGGGCGCTGCCCTACCGGCCGACCGTCATCGACGACCTGCTGGAGCAGATCGGCCGGGAGGCGTCCCGGCAGCGGTGACGGAAGGCGGCCGTCAGGCGACGGTTGCCCGTACCGGGCCCCGGACCAGCAGGGCGGTGACCGCGCCGGCCGCCAACGTCAGCCAGAACGTCAGCCCGCGGTAGATCACCACCGCCGCGGCCGCCGGTGCGGCCGCGACGCCGGCCGCGATCAAACCGCCGAGCAGTGCAGCCTCGATCACCCCGACGCCACCGGGCGTCAGCGGGATCTGCCGGAGGATCTGCACCCCCACGTACACGCTCGCCACGGCGATGAGATCGGCGCCGCCGCCGACGGCGAGCAGCGCCGCGGCCAGGACGGCGAAATCCGCCACCCACTTGATCACGGCCCACGCCGCGCCGGACCGCCAGGTCCCGGCGGGCAGCGACGCCCCCGCCCGCCGCAGGTCCCGCAGATAACCGGTCAACCACTGCGGGCCGGTCGCGATCGCGGCGGTGAGCCGGTCCCGCCGGCTGCCCGATCGCCCGGCCGTCACCGTCGCCGGAACCACCGTCGAGCGATGCGCCGAGGCAGCGAGGAGGTCGAGTTGCGACGCCCGTGTCGCCGCGGTCGCGTGCGTCCGGACCCGGTGCAGGACCAGCCCGACGGCCACCAGCACGCCGAGCACGAGGACGATCGTGATGACGCCGCCGAACTGCGTGGTGAGCGTCCGGGCCAGGGTGGGGCCGGTGATGGCCAGGTACAGCGCGAGCAGGGCCCCGGTCAGCAGTCCCGCGGAACCCACCATGCTCAGGCCGGTGTCCGCCGAGCTGAGGCCGGTGCGACGCAGCCGCCGGTAGGTGTAGCCGGCGCCCAGGGCCGGCCCTCCTGGCAGGGCGAGTGAGATGGCGCCGCTGGTCAGGGTCAGCTCCATCGACCGCCGACGGCTGAGGTCACCGCCGAGGTCGGACACCAACCGGTGCTGGACAAGTGAGAAGGCCCACAGGGCAACGATTGTCGTGATCACGGCAGCGGACACCCAGAGCGGGTGGGCGTCCGTCAGCAGGTCGATCACCGAGCCCACGGCCGGTAGTTGGCCGCGCACGGCGTACCCGCCGACCGCGATGACGAGCACGGTGACGCCGAACCCGGCTAGCCGCCGGCCCGTCCGCGCACCGACCTTGTCGGCGTCGACCGGGGCATCGTCCTCCTCCGCCCGCAGTTCTGCCGATGCACCTGCGTCGCGGGGGGCCGGTCGCGGGCCGCGCTGATCCGGTGTGACCACCGGCGGGGGCGGCGCCGGTGCGATGGCGGTGACCATGATCGACTCCCAACTCCGTTCCCCGGAATGATCTTTCGTCATCGGGGTGCCAGGTGTCGTCGTCCGGCAAGCGACTGTTGCGCCTACCGCCGGCGCAGTACGGCCCCGGGGCGGTACTCGGGGTTCACCCGGCGGCGGTCGGCCCCGGCCGGCGGGCTCACCGGCTCAGGACGGTCCCTGACGGACCAGCCCGCTCTCGTAGGCGATGACGACCAGCTGCGCGCGGTCGCGCGCCCCGAGCTTCATCATCGCTCGGTTGACGTGCGTCTTGGCCGTCAACGGGCTCACCACGAGACGTGCCGCCAACTCCTCGTTCGACAGCCCCATGGCCACCAGCGAGAGCACCTCCAGCTCCCGCGGGGTCAGCGCGGCGAGCCGCGCGGCGGAGACCGCATCCGAACGCTCCGGGCGGCCGAGGAACGTGCTGATCAAAGCCTTGGTCGCCCGCGGTGAGAGCAACGAGTCACCGCTCGCGACGAGCCGGATCGCGTCCAGCAGTTCGTCCGGGCCGACGCCCTTGCCGAGGAACCCGCTGGCCCCGGCCCGCAACGCCTGGAAGACGTACTCGTCGAGCTCGAAGGTGGTCAGCACCAGCACCTTGACCCCGCCCAGGTTCGGGTCCGCCATGATGGCGCGGGTCGCGGCGAGGCCGTCCATCTCCGGCATCCTGATGTCCATCAGCACCACGTCGACGCCACCGTCCCGCACCCGGCTCAGCGCCTCGAGCCCGGTGGTCGCCTCACCGACCACCGCCAGGTCGTCGGCCGATTCGATGAGCACCCGGAACCCCGCGCGCAGCAGCGCCTGGTCGTCGGCGATCAGCACCCGGGTCGGCGTTGACCCCGACGGACCCTGCGGCCGGCTGCTCATCCGGCTGACATCGGCAGCCGGACCGCGACCCGGAATCCGCCATCGGGCAGCGGTTGTGCGTCGAAGTCGCCGCGGACGCTGGTCACCCGCTCCCGCATGCCGAGCAGGCCGAAGCCACCGGAACCCGCCGCCGACCGCCCGGCGCGGACCGAGCGGTCGCCCGTTCCGGAGTTGAGCACACCGAGGGTGAGGGCGAGGCGGCGGTAGTCGAAGCGGAGCACCACGTCGGTTTCCCCCGCGTGCTTGCGCGCGTTCGTCAGCGACTCCTGCACGACCCGGTACGCGACCAGGTCGACAGCCGGCGGCAACGGTGCCGGCACGCCGCTGGTCACCGTCTGCACCGTGAGCCCGGCGGCCCGGAACTCCTCCACCAGCGACGTCAAGCCGGCCAGGCCGGGCGCAGGTTGGGCCGGTTCGCCGGCGTCGTCGGCGGTGCTGCCCGGCTCCCGGAGCACGGACACCACGGCCTGCATCTCCGACAGCACCGAGCGGGCGGCGTCGCGCACGTGATCCAGCGCCTGCCGTGCCTGGTCGGGCTTGCGCTCCAACAGGTGTCCGGCGACCCCGGCCTGCACGTTGATCACCGCAATGTGGTGCGCCAGGACGTCGTGCAGTTCCCGGGCGATCCGCAGCCGTTCGTCGGCGACCCGGCGGCGGCCGTCCTGTTCCCTGGACTGCTCCGCCCGCCTAGCGCGTTCCTCGACCGCGGCCACGTACGCCCGCCGGTTCCGCACCGCGTCCGCCAGCGCGATCGCCAGCGCGCACAGGGCCGCAACGGCCACCGGCCGGGGGTGCGACCAGTACTCGGCGTCCCGGATGGTGCCGATGCCCATGGCGGTCAGGGTGATCACCACGGCGGCGGCGATCGCCGCCCAGCGTTGCCCGGCCAGGGTGATCGTCACCAGCGCGGTCACCACGGCGAGGATGACGGACGGCACATCGTGGGTGAAGGTCTGCACGGTCAGGTAGCAGATCGCCGTGACGAGCAGCACCGGCCACGGGTGGCGCCTGCGGAACAGCAGCGCGAGACACCCGACGGCTGTTGCGATCCACACCCCCGCCGACGGCAGCGGGTCGACCCCCATCCGCGCCCCGGCGACGAACCCGCCGGCGCTGAGCAGGAAGATCAGGACGGCCAGGCCCGCGTCGTACAGGTGCGGGTGCGCGCGGCAGCCCTGCTGCCAGTGCCGCTGCCAGCGGCTGGGGTTGGCCGCGGGATCGTCCTCGGTCGGCGCCGGCGGCGCGGACGCCTCGACGTGGGTCGTCGGCGCATAGCCGGGGGCTTCCGGTTCCCGCCGCCCGGCGGCCGGCGGCGGCGCGTCCGGGACGGGCTGCGATGCGACGGCACGCACGGCGGCGCCCGGAGCCGTGGCCCCGGGCACCGTCGTCTCTCTCATGGCCTCACCCTAGGCATCGCGGGAACACCTCAGGCATCCCTGCGCCGGATCAGCACGGCGGCGCCCACGAGCAACAGCACCACCCAGCCGACGAACACCGCCGCGCCCGCGCCCGGGCTGAGCAGCGTCGACGACCCGGTCACGCTGGTGAACGCGGACCCGGCGTTGGACGGCAGGTACGGCGTGATCGCGTCGCTCCAGCTGTCGGGAAGGACGACGCGGAGCAGCCCCGGGATGATCAGCAGCCCGGCGACGATGACGGCGATCGCACCCGCCGTGTTGCGCAGCAGGGCACCCACCGCGACGCCCAGCACACCGATCCCGGCCAGGTACAGCCCGGACCCGACGACGGCGCGCAGCACGCCGTCGGCGGCGAGCGTGGTGCTCCGGCCACTGCCCAGGATCGCCTGACCGACGACGAACGCCGCAAGGGCGGCGAGCACCATCACCACGGCCAGGGTGACGGCCAGCACGATCGCCTTGGCCCACAGCACCGGAAGTCGCCGGGGCACCGCCGAGAACGTGTTGCGGATCAGGCCGTTCGCGTACTCGTTGCTGATCAGCAGGACCCCCAGGATGCCGACGATCAACTGGGCGAGCGTCACGCCGGCCAGGCTCAGCGCGGTCGGGTCGGTGCTGGCGAAGGGGCCGCCGCCGGTGGGCGGACGACCGTTGGCCGGGGTGATGTCACCGCTGGCGACGGACGCAGCCAGCGCCCCGAACGCCACCAGGACCGCCGCCGCGCTGCCGAACATGGTCATCCACGAGCGCACGGTGCGGAGCTTGATCCACTCCGAGCGCAGGACCCGGCGTCCGGTGACGGCGAGGTCGGTGCCGTCCAGCCGGTCGCGGGGGGCGGGTGCCACGGTCGGGGTGGGGGTCGCGGCAGGCGTGGCCGGGTTGTTGACGACGGTCATCAGGCAGCGCTCCGGTCGGTGGTCGAAACGGCGGCGTCCCCGTGCGTGGCGTAGTCGGTGCTGTCCCTGGTCAGGTCCATGAACGCCTGCTCCAGCGAGACCGTGCGGGGGGTCAGTTCGTACAGCACGATGCCGGCGCCGGCGGCACATCGGCCGATGTCCCGGGCCGCCAGCCCGGTGACCTCGAGGACCTCCCGGTCGGCGCCCGACCGGATCTCGATGCCGTCGGCGAACAGTGCCTCGGCCAGCCGGCCGGCATCCGGTGAGCGGACGAGGACCGAGCTCTGCGCCGCCCCGGCGCCCAGCTGGGACATCGGGATCTCGGCGACCATCCGGCCGCGGCCGATGATCACCAGATGCTCGGCCACGGCGGCCAGCTCGGTGATCAGGTGCGAGGAGACGAAAACGGTGCGACCCTGCGCGGCCAGGTCGGCGAGCAACCCGCGGATCCACAGGATGCCCTCCGGGTCGAGCCCGTTGACCGGCTCGTCGAACAACAGGATCTGCGGGTCTGCGAGCAGCGCTCCCGCGATGCCCAGCCGCTGTGACATGCCGAGGGAGAAGGCGCCCGCCCGCCGGCCGGTCTCGCCGGTGAGGCCCACCATGTCCAGCACCTGGTCCACCCGGTCGGCGGGCACGCCGGTGGTGGCGGCCATCGCGAGCAGGTGGTTGCGAGCCGAACGGGCCGGGTGAACGGCCTTCGCGTCGAGCAGTGCGCCGACCTCGTGCAGTGGCGCGACGTGGTCGGCGTACCGGCGGCCGTCGATCGTGATCCGGCCGGAATCGGGGCGGTCCAGCCCGATGATCATCCGCATGGTCGTCGACTTGCCGGCGCCGTTGGGGCCGAGGAACCCGGTCACCACACCGGGCCGGACGGTGAACGTCAGGTCATCGACGGCCACCTGCCGGCCGTACCGCTTGCTGATGTGCTCGACAACGATCACGAAAGACTCCTGACGGCGCGGGACCTGCGCTGGATGCCCAGCCTGCCGACTCGCCGCCGTCCGGTCGTCGTCCCGGCGCCGACACTTCGCGGTACCGCCGGTGCGGTACCGCTGTCCCGATGGCACGTCCGACGTCGGCTCCGGGCTCGGAGCCGTCGCGGACCGGGTCGTGCGGCTGGTGGATCGGCAGGTCCCTCAGTGCCGGAACCCGGACGGCCCGCTGATCCTGCCGGCGCCGGCCTCGGTGTTGAGGTTCTCCACCGCCGACAGCAGGTCCTTGAAGAACAGGTCGGCGAGGTCCAGGGAGAACCCGTTGCGGCAGACGACGCGCAGCACCGCGAGGTCCTGCCGGTTCTCGGGGAACGTGTAGGCCGGCACCTGCCAACCACGTTCCCGCAGCCGCCGGGACACCGCGAAGACGTCCCAGCCGCCCACGCTGTCGGCGGTGGTGAACGCGAACACCGGCAACTGGTCGCCCTTGGTGATCAGCCGGAAATCGGGCAGGTTGCCGATCCGCTCGGCCAGCGACATCGCGACGTCGCGGGAGGCCTGTTGTACGGCGGTGAATCCCTGGCGGCCCAGGCGGAAGAAGTTGTAGTACTGCGCGACCACCTCGGCGCCCGGGCGGGAGAAGTTCAGCGCGAACGTCGGCATGTTGCCGCCGAGATAGTTCACGTTGAACACCAGTTCCTCCGGCAGGTGTGACTTGTCCCGCCAGAGCGCCCAGCCGACGCCGGGGTACACCAGGCCGTACTTGTGGCCGGAGGTGTTGATGGACGACACCCGGGGGAGCCGGAAATCCCACTCCAGGTCGGGGTCGAGGAACGGCGCGATCATGCCGCCGGACGCGCCGTCCACGTGCACGGGGATGTCCGGGCCGCCATCGGCGACCAGGTCGTCCAGCGCTGCGGCGATCGCCGCGACCGGCTCGTAGCTGCCGTCGAACGTGGAACCGAGGATGGCGACGACGCCGATGGTGTTCTCGTCGCATGCGGCGATCGCGCCCTCCGGTTCCAGGTGGAACCGCTCGCCGTCCATCGGCACCGTGCGCGGCTCGACGTCCCAGTAGCGGCAGAACTTCTCCCAGCAGACCTGCACATTCGCGCCCATCACCAGGTTGGGCTTGCGGACGTTCAGGTCGCCGCCGCTGTCCCGGACCTTGCGCTCCCACCGGCGTTTGAGCGCCATCCCGGCCAGCATGCAGGCCTCGCTCGACCCGGTGGTGGAGCATCCGGTGGCATCGTCCGGTGACGGTGCGTGCCACAGATCGGCCAGGATCGCGACGCAGCGCCGCTCGGCCTCCGCGGTCTGCGGGTACTCGTCCTTGTCGATCATGTTCTTGTCGGCGCAGTCCGACATCAGCGTCAGCGCCTGCGGTTCCATCCAGGTGGTGACGAACGTGGCCAGGTTGAGCCGAGCGCTGCCGTCCAGCAGCAACTCGTCCCTGATCAGCTGATAGGCGACATCGGCCGGCACCGGCTCGTCGCCGATGGCAATCTCGGGCAACTGCACCTCGTCGCCCACGGCGGGATTCGCCAGGCCGTAGATCGGATTGGAGTGGACTGCGCGGGCGGGCTGTGACGAACCGGTATGCAAGGCCATGTTTCGCAGTATTCCGGGACGCCCGCGGGCCGTCGTCGCCCGGAACGGATGATGACCGGGATGTCGTAGCGTTCCGCTGCCGCACGCACCGATCGGTCCGGGCCCTGGGTGGACAATCTCGGGCATGACGATGTTGTCGCTGGACCTGCCGGCCGCCGTTGACATCCGGGAGGTCGGCCTGCGCGACGGGCTGCAGATCGAAGCTCCGTTGGGGTGGGCGGACAAGCGCGCGCTGATCGAGGCGCTCGCCGCCACCGGCGCTCGGCGCATCGAGGCCACTGCGTTCGTCTCGCCGCGCGCGGTGCCGGCGATGGCCGACGCGGAACGGGTGGCCGCCGAGCTGCACCGGTGGCCGGACATCGCCTGGTCGGCGCTGGTCGCCAGCCCGAACGGCGCGCGGCGCGCGGTCGCGGCCGGGCTGACCGACATCGAGTACGTGGTGTCCGCATCCGACGGGCACAGCCTGGCCAACGTCGGCCGCAGCAGCGACGAGGCGCTGGCCCAGGTAGCGGAGGTCGCGGCGGTCGCGCACGACGCCGGTGGCCGCTGCGAGGTGGTGATCGCGGCGTCCTGGGATTGCCCGTTCGACGGCAGGACACCGCGGTCGCGGACCGTGCGGGTCGCCCGTCGGGCGGCAGAGTTGGGAGCGGACCGGCTGTGTCTGGGGGACACGATCGGCACCACCACGCCGCGGCGGGTCACCGATCTGGTGGCCGCCGTGCGGGACGCAACCCCGGGTCCGGACCTCGGTGTGCACTTCCACGACACCAGGGGCACCGGCCAGGCGAACGCGCTCGCGGCCGTGCTGGCCGGCGTCACGCAACTCGATGCGTCCATCGGCGGGCTCGGCGGCTGCCCGTTCGCCCCTGGGGCGAGCGGCAACATCGCCACCGAGGAACTGCTCTACTGGCTCGCCGGGTCGGGCGTGGAAACCGGGCTGCACATGCCGGCCCTGTTGGACGCGGCCGCGGTCGCCGAGAAGGCCGTCGGGCATGTGCTGCCCAGCTCGCTCTACCGGGCCGGCGGGCCGCCCAGACCGCTGGGCCGGACGTCCACGCGTCCCTGAGGGCCGGGTTCCGTGCCGTGCGCCGCGGCTCTGCGTCAGTTGGCGGCGTCCGAGCGCTGGGCAGCGCCTTTCTCGGTGGCCTCACCGTTGGTCGACAGGGCGCCGGTGGAGGACTCCAGGTGCGCCCGCACGAACCAGTGGAACAGCTCCAGCTGTCGCAACTGGCCGATCAGCAGATCGTTCGTCACCGGATCGGACTCCTCGACCTTCTCGGCCGCGCCCCGGTGATCGGAGATGACTCCCTGGTAGACCACGTCGAGTGCGCCGAGGTGCGCTATCGCGTCGTCACGGCCCACCGAGTAGTCGTCCCACGAGCGTTGCCGGACCAGCGCGCCGGGAGTGCCGACGGGAGAGGATCCGAGCGTCGCGATCCGTTCGGCCACCTCGTCCGCCATCGCCCGGGCGGCGTCGACCTGCGGATCCAGCATCTCGTGCACGGCGATGAAGTGCGGGCCGACCACGTTCCAGTGGATGTGCTTGAGCGTCAGGGCGAGATCGTTGAGGGCGTTCAGCCGGTCCTGCAGCGCGCCGGCGACCGCGGCGCCTTCCTCGACCGTCATGGAGGGAACGGTGTACTTCGGCAAAGCCATGGGAGATCTCCGATCGTCGATGCGTGTCTGCCCGGCTCCAGTTCCCGGTAACGGTCAGAACGACACGTGATGGACCGGAATGGGCGCGCCCGCCACGGCCCACGCGAGACGGCCGGGCTCGTCCACGGTGCGCCATAACATCCAGCTGTGTCCTACGACGCCGCTGCGGAAAGCATTGCGCTGGTGGAGTCGCGCCGACTCGAGCCGGTGCGGCGGTTGAGCAGGCGACGCCGGTTCGCGGCGATGGCGGTCGACGTCGCCGGCGATGTGGCGGTGACCGTGTTCGCGCGTCGGGGCGTCGCCTGTGTCTGGCAGGAGTTTCATGTGCTGACGCTGCGGCAAGGGACGTGGAGCTGCCTCGGTGGTGGTGGCAGCAGCTGGGACAACGACGACGACCTGCTCGCCGACCGGCCGGCCGAGCTTCCGGTGGCCCCGCCTCGGCCGGACCGGGCGGTCGTCGAGGCCGATCCACGGGTTCTGTCGGTCGAGGGCTGTGGCGGCGTTCACGACCACCGCGGAAAGGCGGACCGCTGGCCGTGGAGTGGTCGGTGGATCAGTTACGCCGAGGTGCGGGTCAACGCGCAGGTGATGACGATCCGGACCGGCGGGAGGCTGGTGCCGGTGCCCTGGCACGGGCGGGTGGCCGTGGTCTGGCCGGGTCGTCATTCCTCGCAGGTCGTCGCCTTGGACAAGGCAGGGCGGTCCCTCGGCGAGGCCTCGCTTCCGTCGACGCGGTGACCGGCCGCGCCGGTCGCAGGTCAGTCCCGCCGCACCTGCTGCGAGGGCAGCATGATCTTGTTCTGCACCGACAGCTTCACCGGCGGCTCGATTGACGCGGTCCTCGCGGGGCTCTGCGGCGGACCGGCAGCGGCCGGATCCCTCGCGGGCGCGCCCGCCGCGGCGCCGCTCGACGCAGTCGATGAGCGGTACCCGCGATGCACCGGCAGCACGAACAGCGCCACCACCAACCACAGCAACTGGACGCTCCCGGCGACGGCGAGCAACGCACCGCCGGCGTCGTAGTCGCCGTCCCGCAGGTGCATGAGCGACGTGGTCGGTGTGCACCAGATCGCCAGACCCGCGGTCATCAGCACCGAGTAGCCGACCACCTGCACGATGCGGCCGGTCAGCGCCCGGTCGGAGCGCTGGTAACCGCTGTCGTCGTTGGCCAGCTCACGGATACCGGACGCCAGTCGCAGGCTCAGCAGCAGCATCGCCGGGAAGACCCAGACGATGTGGTGCACCCAGCTGACCGGGCTGACGAGCACCCCGACCAGGCCGGCGAGGGTCAGACCGGCGAGCTCGTCACCGGCCATGGCGGCGCGCCGTGCCCGCCAGAGTCCGAACACTGCGAGCGAGCCGGCGAGCACCAGCCACGCCACCCGGTCGGGAGCGAGGGGTGCGTTCAGCCGGGCCAGCAGACCGTTGACGGACTGGTTCATCGTGGTGTCGAGGAAGCCGACCCGCGAGGTCTCCCAGACCAGGGACGTGAAGTACCGCCAGGTCTCGGTCGGCGCCACCATGGCGCTGACCAGGTTCGCCGCGACGACGGTGCCGATCGCGGTGAGCGCGGCCCGCCAGCGCCCCACCAGCAGCAGGTAGACGATGAAGATGCCCGGAGTGAGCTTGACGGCGGTGGCCAGCCCGATGCCCACGCCGGTCCACTTGCTGTTCCGCCGGCCCAGAACCAGCAGGTCGACCAACACCAGAAGGCTCAGGTACACGTTGATCTGCCCGAAGGACAGCGTCTGGCGGAACGGTTCGAGGGTGAACGCGAAAGCGGTGGCCACCCCGGCGACCGCGAACAGCAGCGGCCTGGGTAGCCGGATCCGCTCCCGCAGGATCAGGTACACGAAGGTTGCGGCGGAGGCGATGATCGCGGTGAGGGACAGCAGGAGGACGACCGGGTACGACAGCCAGGCCATCGGTGACATCAGCACGGCAGCGACCGGCGGGTAGGTGAAGCCGAGCGAGATGTTGACCGGGTCCGGCTGCGAGTAGGAGAACAGGTCGTGCCCGCTGCGCCAGTAGTTGATGGCGTCGTAGTACAGCCGCAGGTCGAACTGTGAGTGGTGCTGGCCCATGATCTCGCCGAACACCCACGACGCGAACGCCGCCACGGTGACCGGCAGCACGACCATCACGATCCGGGTCGCCCTGGGCAGCGAATCCCACCATCGGACGACCTTCATCGAGGTCACGGTCGGCTGATCGGGAGTTTGCACGCCGACGATTATCGCAGCCCATACCATTTTGCCGGAACACCTTTGACCATTCCGGTACATCGATGCCCGGCCCCCTGATGCGGTCCCCCAGCTTCCGGCGGTGCCTGGCGGAAGCGGATACTTCGGCCCGGCCGATCAAACCGAACCGGGCCGCGCCGCGGCCGGACGTGCTGTCGAGCGGCGATTCTCGCCGAGTACAGGTGCCGTAGAACCGCGGCGGAATTTGGTAAAGGAATAGTCAAACAATGGTCGTCGGTGCCGCCCGGTCATTCCGGTCGGCCGGCGGTCGAACACATTCTGGGTGAGCGAACTCACCAGCAGCGAATCGGGCGAAATCAGGCACCGGTATCGGTGTCGCGCCACCGGACGGACCCGGCCGCGCCGGTCCGAACCCGGCCGCACCGACCAGACCCGGGCCGATCGGTACGGTTCCGGGGAGGTCGACGACAAAGGAGCACCAGGTGCCAGAGCCCATCGAGGTCCGCAAGATTCCCCTGCACACCGTGTCCGACGCGAGCGAGCTGACCGCGTTGATCGACGACGGCGTGCTCGAGGCCGACCGGATCATCGCCGTCATCGGCAAGACCGAGGGCAATGGTGGCGTCAACGATTACACCCGGATCATCGCCGACCGCGCGTTCCGTGAGGTGATCGCCGCCAGCGGCAGCCGAACCGCCGAGGAGGTCAAGCAGATCCCGATCGTTTGGTCCGGCGGCACGGACGGCGTGCTGTCCCCGCACGCGACGGTGTTCGCCACGCTGCCCGCGGACCGGGCCCCGGTCACCGACGAGCCGCGGCTGACCGTCGGGTTCGCGATGAGCGACACGCTGCTGCCGGAGGACATCGGCCGCGTCGCGATGATCACCAAGGTGGCCGCGGCCGTGCGTGAGGCGATGGGCCGTGCCGGGATCACCGACCCCGCCGATGTGCACTACGTGCAGACCAAGACCCCGCTGCTGACGATCACCACCATCAGGGACGCCAAGTCACGCGGCAAGACGGTGTGGACGGAGCAGACGCACGAGTCGATGGACCTGTCCAACGGATGCACTGCGCTCGGCATCGCCGTGGCACTCGGCGAGATCGAGATGCCGACCGACGCCGACGTGATGCACGACAGGTCGCTGTTCTCCGCGGTGGCCTCCTGCTCGTCCGGGGTGGAACTGGACCGGGCGCAGGTCGTTGTGGTCGGCAACGCGGCGGGCGTCGGCGGCCGGTACCGGGTCGGCCACTCGGTGATGAAGGACGCGCTGGACGCCGACGGCATCTGGGCGGCGATCCGCAGTGCCGGTCTTGACTTGCCGGATCGCCCGCGGACCGAGGATCTCGACGGTCGGCTGGTGAACGTCTTCCTCAAGTGCGAGGCATCGCAGGACGGCCAGGTGCGGGGCCGGCGAAACGCGATGCTCGACGATTCCGATGTGCACTGGCACCGGCAGATCAAGGCCTGCGTGGGCGGGGTGACGGCGGCCGTCACCGGAGATCCCGCAGTGTTCGTGTCCGTGTCGGCGGCCCATCAGGGGCCGGACGGTGGCGGCCCGGTCGCCGCGATCGTCGACCTCGGCGAGCGCGGGTAGGCCCGGCGGATCCGCCGGCCCCGCTCCACCGGCCCCGCTCCACCGGCCCCGCTTGGTCGGGGCCGGGCCTGCCGCCCCGACGAACTCGGCGACTCAGCGCCGGACGAACTCCAGGTCGAAGATCTCGTGCCCGGCGGCCAGGCCCCGCCGTTCGAACCGGGTCTTCGGCCGGAAGTCCGGCCGCGGGGCCCAGCCGGCGTGTGCGTTGCGCAGGCCTTTGGTGGCGGTGCACGCGGCGAGCATGCTCTCGGCGTACGGTGCCCAGTCGGTGGCCAACCGGAAGGTGCCGCCGCGGCGCAGCCGGGATGCGACCAGCGCGGCGAATTCCGGCGTCACCAGGCGGCGCTTGAGGTGCTTGGTCTTCGGCCACGGGTCGGGGAAGAACAGCCACACCTCGGCGAGCGTCCCGGGCGCTGTCAGGTCGGTGAGCACCTGGACGCCGTCGCCGCGCATCACCCTGACGTTGTGCAGCTGTGCCCGGCTCAAGTGGTGCAGGGTCTGGGCCACCCCCGGCTTGTAGACCTCGACGGCGAGCAGATTGATCTCCGGACGGGCAGCGGCCATGGCGACGGTGGACTCACCCATCCCGGAGCCGATCTCCAGCACCAGGCCGGCGTCCCGGCTGAACAGCTCGGCCGGGACGATCGGCTCCTTGAGCTCCGCGGCCTCCAGGTACCAGTGGTCGGCATGCGTCTCGAACGCCTTGCGCTGCACGGCGTTGAGCCGGCCGCCGCGCGGGTGGAAGCTGACCACCCGGCGGAAGTGGCTGGGCAGGCCGTCGTCGACCTTCGCCGTCACGATCCGGATGTCGGGCATCGCGGGTGACGTGGAGCCGGACAGCACCGCGTCCGCGGCGGGGTCGGCAACCGATCCGCCGCCGCGCGGAGAGTCAGCAACAGACTGATCCGGTACCGACACGTGCTGAGTCGACATGGTTCAAGACCGTACGTCCCCGGCCGGCCGAAACCGGCCACGAACGGACCTTCAGGAGGCGCCTTCGCGCTGTTCGCGCTGCTTCATCTCCGCCTCGAACACGTGCGGGGTGCCGCCGGTCAGCCTGGCTCTGACGAGCTCGTTCGCGGCCTTGAACGCGTGCCAGTACTGCTCGTCGTAGGACTCGACGATCTGGAAGGTCCACATGTCGCCGACCACGTCGCGGCCGACGAGCACGTCGTCGATCTCGTCGGCCAGCTCGCCGTGGCCAGCGTCGCGGAGCGCCGCGATCGCCTCCTGCAGCGCGAGATCCGCCTCACCGGACATCCGGTGGAACTGGTACAGCATGCCGCGCGCGTTCTCCACCACCTCGAAGGCGGCGGAGATCTTCCCGACGGCGTCCACCGTGGCGTCGTCGGTGCCCGGCGGCCGTGGATGCTCGACCGTGCGGTCCGTCTGCCGGGCCGAACCGAAGGTATCGCGGAGTTCACCCATGTCAGGCGTCCCGTTTCTGCAGCAGGATCAGCGCCACCAGCCACAGCACGAGAGCCGCACCGGCGAACACCAGCAGACCCTGGATCGGCGTCGGGCCCGCGCTGGGCTGGAACAGATTCCCAATACCCGATGTTGGGGTCACGAATCGGTCCCCCGCGCTGAACGGCAGCCACGGCGCCGCCTTGCCGACCGTCGGGATGAGGCTGAACAGGCCCTCGAGGACCAGCGGCCAGAGCAGCAGGATGGCCACCGCCCCGGCCGACTGCCGGACGATCGCGCCGACCGAGACGGCGATGACGCCGGCGATCGCGAACAGGGCGCCGTAGCCGGCGACCTGCCGCCAGTCGTCCCCGGTGTTCAGCTGCAACGGCACCGGCGGGTCGGTGGCCAGCGCCTTGGCGAGGTAGAAGGCCCCGAACGCGGAGATCAGGCCGACGACGGCGCCGATCACCGCGATGAGGATGGTCTTGGCCGCAAGGACCGCCGGCCGCTTGGGAACCGCGAGGAAGGTGTTGCGGATCGTGCCGAACCGGTACTCGGTCGTCACCGACAACGCGGCCAGCACCATGAAGATGCTCAGTCCCAGGTTCACGCCGCGCAGGACCAGGTACGGCAGGGCGGCGCTGCCCCGGTCGACCAATCCGAACAGCGTCGCGAAACCGAGGGCGGCGACGGCAATGGCGACCAGGCACCAGTAGGGCGACCTGGTCGTGAACAGCTTGATGCGTTCGACGTTGAGCAGGGTCATCGCTGCTGCCCTTCCTGCGGTCCGGTGGGTGAGCCCGGCTGCGATGCGGAGTTCGATGATGGTGGGGGCCCCGGTGCCGGCCCGTGTCCCGGCGGCGTGGATGCCGGTGCGGGTCCGTACCCGGGAGGTGGTCCGGTTCCGGCCGGCCCCGGCGCGGGAGGTCCGTAACCAGGGGGAGGTCCGTATCCCGGTGGTGGCCCGTATCCCGGTGGTGGCCCGTATCCCGGTGGTGGCCCGTACCCCGGCGGCGGACCGAATGCGGACGGCGATCCGATTGCGGCTCCCATCGGCGGACCGGCCGCTCCGGTGCCGGCGAGCACTGCGTCCCGCCCGGGGACGGCCCTGGAGGTGCCGTACTCCACGGCGTCACCGGTGAGTTGGATGAACGCCTCCTCGAGTGAGCCGGCCTGCGGCGACAGCTCGTGCAGCGGCACGGAGGCGCCGGCGGCGATGTCACCGACCTGCTCGATGGGTGCGCCGGTGACATCCAGGGCGCCGTTGAGCTCGGTGAAGGTCAGTTCCGCCGCGCGCAGGGCATCCCGCAGGTCGTTCATCTGCGGCGAGCGCACGCGGACGGAGGTCCTCGTGGACCGCGCGATGAACTCGGCGGTGGACGCCTCCGCGATCAGTCGGCCCTTGCCGATGACGATGAGGTGGTCCGCGGTCAGCGCCATCTCGGACAGCAGGTGTGACGACACCAGCACCGTCCGGCCCTGCTGGGCGAGATTTCGCATGAAGTTGCGGATCCAGAAGATGCCCTCCGGGTCCAGCCCGTTCACCGGCTCGTCGAACAGCAGCACCTTCGGGTCACCGAGCAGTGCTCCGGCCAGGCCGAGTCGTTGCTTCATGCCCAGCGAGAACTTGCCGGCGGACTTCCTGGCCACGCTGCTCAGACCGACCAGGTCCAGCACCTCGTCCACCCGGCTGGACGGAATCCGGTTGGCGCCGGCCATGAATCGCAGGTGGGCGCGCGCCGAGCGGTTCGGATGGATCCAATTCGCATCCAGGAGCGCACCGACCTGGGTCAGCGGGCGGGTCAGCTGTGCGTAGGGCCGGCCGCCGATCAGGGCGGTGCCCCGGGTGGGGTTGTCCAAGCCGAGGATCATCCGCATGGTGGTCGACTTCCCGGCCCCGTTGGGACCGAGGAACCCGGTGACCGTCCCGGCCCGCACGGTGAACGACAGGTTGTCGACGGCAACCGTGCTGCCGTAGTGCTTGGTGAGTTCGATCGCTTCGATCATGCGTGTGGTCCCTGACTGGTATCGATCGCGGGCAGCGGTGTCGGGTCGGTCAACGGTGTGCATCCGATCATTCACGCCGAACCTACAACGACCCGCCCCGCCCGATGGTCAGCACGCTTACCATTGACGGGATGAACTCCGTGGACACCACAACGACATCACGCCGCGACAGCGAAGCGGGCACGGTGCGCCAGTGGCTGGTGCTCGCCGGGTTGCTGGCGGCCTCGTTCCTCGTCGCCTTCGTCGGCGGCCTGTCCAGCACCTCGGGCGTCGACGGCTGGTACGCAGCGGCCGACAAACCGCCGTGGACGCCGCCGAACTGGTTGTTCGGACCGGTGTGGACCGTGCTGTACACCGCCATGGCCGTGGCCGCCTGGCTGGTGTGGCGCCGGTGGGGTTGGCACGCCGCCCGGCCGGCCCTGTTGCTGTACGCGGCACAGCTTGCGCTCAACGCGATCTGGACGCCACTGTTCTTCGGCGCCGAGCAGCTCTGGCTCGGATTGGCCGTCATCGTGGCGCTGGACATCGTGCTCGCCTGCACGGTGGTCGCCTTCTACCGGCGGCGCCGGCTGGCCGGGGTGCTGCTGATGCCGTACCTGGCGTGGGCCGTGTACGCCACCACCCTGAACGCGGGCGTGGCAGCGCTGAACTGATCTGCGCTGAACTGATCTGCGCTGCACTGATCTGCGCCGCACTGATCTGCGCTGCACTGATTTGCCCTTGACTGGTCTGCGCCGGATCGGTGCCGGACACACCCCGCGGGCGGCGGCGGACCCGCGTTTAGGGTGAAGCCCGTGCAACCGACCGATGCGTCCCAGCCGCCGGCGACCTCCTCGTCACGGCACCGGATCGATCCCGTGTTCACCGACCTGCCGTTGCGACTGCTCGCCGACGCGGCCTTGTCCGCGGCCACCGGCGCGGGAGCCTCGCACGCCGACTTCCGGTTCGAGCGACTCGTCACGGCGGATCTCACCATTCGCGACACCGCGGTGCAGTCGGCCACCGACGCGGTCACCACCGGCTACGCGGTCCGGGTGATCGTCGACGGCACCTGGGGTTTCGCCTCGTCGGTGGTCGCGACGCCGGAGGAGGCGGCGCGGACCGCGCGGGAGGCGGTGGCCGTCGCGCGGGCGCTGTCGGGCGTGATCGCCGAGCGGTTGGAGCGGGCCGACGAGCCGATGCACCGCGACCGGGAATGGGTCAGCGGCTATGACATCGACCCGTTCGGCGTTGCCGCCGCCGACCGGATCGCGCTGCTGCTCGACCGCTCGGAGCGGCTGCTCGCCGCCGACGGGGTGGCGCACAGCTCGGCCGGGTTGTTCCAGGTCAAGGAGAACAAGTTCTACGCCGACACCGCGGGGACGGTCACCACCCAGCAGCGCATCCGGTTGCAGCCGACACTGACGGCGACGGCGGTGGATTCCGACACCGGTGCATTCGAGACGATGTCCAGCCTGGTGCCGCCGGTGGGCAAGGGGTATGAGTACCTGACCGATGGCAGCTGGGATTTCGACGGCGAGATCGCCTCGATGGGGCCGCAACTCGCCGAGAAGATCAAATCCCCGTCCATCGAACCCGGCCGGTACGACCTGGTGATCGATCCGACGAACCTGTGGTTGACGATCCACGAGTCGATCGGCCACGCCACCGAGTACGACCGGGCGATCGGCTACGAGGCCGCCTACGCGGGGACGTCCTTCGCCACGCCGGACAAGCTCGGCAGCCTGAAGTACGGGTCGTCGATCATGAACGTCACCGGCGACCGGACCGTCGACCACGGCCTCGCGACGATCGGGTATGACGACGACGGCGTGGCGGGCCAGTCGTGGAACCTCATCACCGGCGGCGTTCTCACCGGCTACCAGCTGGACCGGGTGTTCGCCCGCCGGCTGGGCCTCGACCGGTCGAACGGCTGCGCGCACGCCGACTCACCTGCGCACGTACCGATCCAGCGGATGGCGAACGTCAGCCTGCAGCCGGACCCGCAGGGCGGCAGCACGACCGATCTCATCTCCGGGATCGATGACGGGATCTACGTCGTGGGCGACAAGTCGTGGTCGATCGACATGCAGCGCTACAACTTCCAGTTCACCGGTCAGCGGTTCTACCGGATCCGTAACGGCGCGCTGGCCGGGCAGGTGAAGGACGTCGCATACCAGGCCACCACGACCGATTTCTGGGGCGCGATGGACGGTGTCGGCGGTCCGCAGACCTACCTGCTGGGCGGCGCCTTCAATTGCGGGAAGGGCCAGCCCGGTCAGGTGGCGTCCGTCTCGCACGGCTGCCCGGCGGCCAGGTTCCGCGGGATCTCGATTCTCAACACCGTCCAGGAAGGAGCGGCATGACCGCCACCGGTCTGCTGAGCCCGCAACAGATCATCGAGGCCGGGCTCGCCGCGTCCACCTCGGACGGCTGCGTGGTGGTCGTGCAGTCCAGCACCGAGGCGAATGTCCGGTGGGCGAACAACACGGTGACCACCAACGGGGTGTCCCGCTCGCTGTCCTGGTTCGTCGTCGCCGTCGTGGGCGGTGCGGCGGGGACGGTCGCCGCATCGGCCTCGTCCGCGGAATCGGTTGCTGCCGTGGGGCAAGTGGTCGCGCAGGCGCACGCCGCCGCGCAGGCAGCCGCCGCGTCCGGTCCGGCACGGGACGCGCAGCCGGTGGTGGAGCCGGGCGCCGGCGAGGAGTCGGGGGCCTTCGACCAGCCCGCGGCTCCCACCTCGTTCGAGGTGTTCGGTGAGCTGCTGCCGTCCCTGCGCGCAGCCTTCGACGATGCCCGCTCCGGTCAGCGGATCCTGTACGGGTTCGCCCGGCACGAGAGCACCACCACGCATCTCGGCTCCTCGACGGGACTGCGCGCCCGCTGGGTGCAACCAACCGGACTGCTGGAGCTCAACGCCAAGTCGGCCGACCTGCGCCGCTCGGCCTGGTCCGGGGTGTCCACCGCCGATTTCGCCGGTATCCGGGTGGACGAGGCGGCGAACGCCCTCGCGACCCGGCTGGAGTGGGCGCGCCGCACGGTGGACCTGGCGCCGGGCCGGTACGACACGGTGCTGCCGCCCACCGCGGTCGCCGACTTCATGATCTTCCTGGCCTGGAGTGCCGGTGCGCGGCCCGCGCACGAGGGGCGGTCCGCCTTCTCCGCGCCGGGCGGTGGCACCAAGGTCGGTCAGCGGCTGACCGAACGGCCCTTCACCCTGTTCGCCGACCCCGCCTACCGGGGTCTGGAGTCCTCGCCGTTCCTGGTGACATCGGCCTCGGCGGACGAGGTCTCGGTGTTCGACAACGGCGCGCCGATCGGCCGGTGCGACGTGCTCACCGACGGCGTCATCTCGAACCTGTTGCACACCAGGGGCTCCGCCGCCGAGTTCGGTGAGGCGTTCGTCCCGATGGCCGACAATCTCATCCTCACCGGCGGCGATCCCGGCCGGACCACCGAGGACCTGGTGGCCGGCGTCCGTCGCGGACTGCTGGTCACCTCGCAGTGGTACCTGCGCGATGTGGACCCGATGACCATGCTGCTCACCGGACTCACCCGGGACGGCGTCTTCCTCGTCGAGAACGGCGAGATCGCCGGCGCCGTCAACAACTTCCGCTTCAACATGTCACCGCTGGACGTGCTGCGGCAGGCCGTCGACGCAGGCGGGACCGGGCCGACGCTGTCCCGGGAATGGAGCGACTGGTTCACCCGGTCCGCGATGCCTCCGCTGGTCGTGCACGACTTCAACATGTCGTCGGTCTCAGCGGCGCAGTAGTCGGACAATTCGGCGCCAATCCACGAAACAACAGATTGCCGGATTGCCGTCCGTGCGCCCTCAGCATGGTGCGCGCCAGGCGATGACGTCGGCCGTCAGGCACGATCAACAGATACGCAACTGGGGGATGCGTGATGGCGCAACCGCATGAATTGGCCAAGGGGCGGAACGTCGCGATCGATCCGGAGGTGAACAACCTTCGGATGCGTTCGGTGGACGGCCCAGGGCGACGCCGCCAACGTCGACCTGGTCGCGCTCATCGTCGGCAGTGATCAACGGGTGCGATCAGACGCGGACATGATCTTCTACAACCAGCCGGGCACGCCGGACGGGTCCGTCGTGCATGTGGGCAAGGTGATTGGTCATGGTCGTGGGAGTGACGACGCATCGGTGGACATCGGGCTGTTCAGCGACGATGTCATGGGGTTGGTTGTCGCGGCCAGCACGGATGGGGCGCCGTTCGAGGAAGTCAACGAACTCGAATGGTGCGTGCTCTCACACACTCAGCAACAGCTCACGACGTATCGCGCTCGAGGCCTGACCACAGAACGTGCACTGGTGCTGGGCGAGCTCTACCGGCGGAGCGGCGGTTGGCGGTTGCGGGCGGTGGGCCAAGGCTGGCAGGGCGGACTTGCCGATCTGGCCACTGACTACGGGGTCAGCATCGCCAACGACGACGCACCCACTGCGGACACCGAAGACGAGTTTGACGTCAGCGAGTCAGCAGCGCCCGTCGCGGTGGCGGAAGCCGTGGCGGCCGACGTCGTACCGGAGGATGGGGAAGCGGGTTCTGCCGGCCTCTCCGATGGCGGTGTCGGCCGCGCGGCCGCCGAGGTGGTTCAGTCGGCAACACCGGCGAAGGCACAGAATCGCGCCGCCGGAGCGTCACCGGCGCAAGGGACTGGGCGAGTGCGTATTGCGCCCGTGAAATCTGCAGCTGTTCCGATCATGCGACTGGCGGAGGACCCGGCATGGCAGCCATCGCGGTTGTTCTCGATATCGGGGATCGGTGGACTGGACGAACAGGAAAAGCGAGCGACGTCTGCGTTGCTGTGGACGATGTCCGCGGTACGCCCGTTGGGCCGTGCCCTGACGGCACGCGCCACTGATGCTGGGCGGAATCGCGCATCTTGGAACGATCACCGCAACCATTGCTTCGTGGCTCGTGGAACGCGTCGCCGAGCATCAGCAGGAGAGCCAGGCCGCCACGCGGAGACAGGTCAACGATCTGGGCGGGCAGGTCGACACGCTCCCGCGTCTGCTGCTTCGCCACCTGCCTGCCGCCGATGACCGTGTCAGTGCGTCGAGGGCCGACCCGAGCGACCGGTGACCTGGCGATCGCAGGGCAGTCGCGGCCAGGGTGTCACGGGAATTGGACCGACCGGCGATGCTCACTGCGTCCGCTGCGCACTGCCCGCCTGCGACGCAGCGGCGGTGGGGGACAGATCGGCCAGCGTCAGCGGATGGGCCGGCGACGCGGTCAGCGGGGAGCTGCTGGAGACGGTGAGATCCCGGCCGACATGGATGAGCTCGCCGGGATCGAGCAGCCGCCAACCGGATTCACCGTCCATCGGCTCGCTGGCCAGGACGACGGACGGCAAGCCGGCGAGGTCGTGTGACCGGGTGCTGATCCGGCGGGTGCGGACCTCGAGGTGGTCGTCGATCGCAGGCCGCTCCAGGATGTAGAGCTCGTGCGTCGCCGGATAGCGCAACGCCCACAGGTCGTCCGGGGTGGCGAGCAGGATGTTGACCGCGAACAGCGGGAGCTCGGCGGCGACCCACGACACCGCCGACACGATCGCCGCCTCGACGTCGCCGCCGTTCTGCCGTGCGCGCGCGGTGATCAGCGCGAACAGCCGCTCGCTGTCGGTCTGCCCGGCCACCAGATCCAGCGCGCCTTCCTCGGCCAGCCGGGCATCGAGGCGGTCGAGGCCGCCGAACGCGCCGTTGTGCGCGAACAGCCGGCCGTCGAGGGCGAACGGATGCGTGTTGACGGCGGTGTGCGCCCCGGTGCTGGCGTAGCGGACATGGGCGATGAAGGTTCGGCTGCGCGCGGTGCGGGCCTCACGGGCGAACTCGGCGTCGTGCCACGCGGCAATCGGCTGCTTGTCGAGGACGGGGCCGCCGTCGGCGTCGAACACCCCGATCCCCGCGCCGTCCGGCTCACGGTGGCTCTGCTCGCGCAGGCTGTCGGGCGCATCCAGCAGCCAGAACGTCGCTCCCACCGGGTCCGATCCGGCGTGCAGTCCGAACAGTCGACACATCGCGTGGTCCCCCTGGTGTGGTCTCCGGCGAGCCTGTCACGGCCGGCACCGGTTCGCACCTTCGACAATGCCTGCGGCAGATGAATTCTGGTGGGCAACCAGCACGTTCAATTGGGCCAGGAAATGGAGAAGTGCAATGGACGCGCAAATTGCCCGCGCCATTGATGGCACGAGCAATTGCGCCCCCGCCATTGCGCTGTGACGCCGCTCTCCCGCCGGGAGAACCCGGCGTGAGCTGGGTCATGCGCTATCAGCGCAGGTAGCGGCACGTTCGACCATGAATTATCTCGTTCCAACAAAACCTAACAGCAGCGGAAGTTGCGCGCTCGATAAGCCGATGACTTTCACGATTCTGTGGTGCGAACAACAGGCTATTTCGAGGCGCTCAGGGCCCACTCTCGCTATGGTCGCAGAATCGACCGGGCACAGCGCGGTGCCGTTGATTTCAAGCCAGCGCGAGCCGAGCGGCCGCCTGGGAAGCGCTCGAACTCCAGGAGATGGTGAATGTGACCGCGGTCATCCGCCCGCCCGCAACGAAGTCCTCGACCAGCAACGAACCCGGGGCGGTCTCGACCGGGGTGCAGGTAGTCGGTGCCCCGAAAGGCACATCGCCCGCGTTGCTCTCCTGGGTACTTGAGGTAGCCGAGCTCGCGCAGCCGGACCGGGTCGTTTTCACCGACGGCTCCGAGGAGGAATGGACGCGGCTGACCGACGCGCTGGTCGACGCCGGGACGTTCACCCGCCTGACCGCCAAGCCCAATTCGTTCCAGACCGCGTCCGACCCGACCGACGTCGCCCGTGTCGAGGACCGCACGTTCATCTGTTCGGTGGACAAGGCCGATGCCGGTCCGACGAACAACTGGATGGAACCGGCCGCGATGAAGGCCATCCTCACCGGCCTGTACGCCGGCTCCATGCGGGGACGGACGATGTACGTCGTCCCGTTCTGCATGGGCCCGTATGACGCCGAAGATCCCAAGCTGGGAGTCGAGATCACCGACTCCGAATACGTTGTCGTCTCGATGCGGGTGATGACCCGGATGGGCGCCAAGGCGCTGGAGCTGATCAACGCCGGCGCCACCTGGGTCAAGGCCCTGCACTCGGTCGGCGCTCCGCTCGCACCCGGGCAGCAGGACGTCAAGTGGCCCTGCAACGACATCAAGTACATCGTCCAGTTCCCCGAGGAGCGGATGGTCTGGTCGTTCGGCTCCGGTTACGGCGGAAACGCGTTGCTGGGCAAGAAGTGCTACTCGCTGCGCATCGCCTCGGTGATGGCCCGTGACGAGGGCTGGCTCGCCGAGCACATGCTCATCCTCAAGATCACCTCGCCAGAGCAGAAGGTGCACTACGTCGCGGCTGCCTTCCCCAGCGCCTGCGGCAAGACCAATCTCGCCATGCTCGAGCCGACCATCCCCGGCTGGAAGGTCGAGACGCTGGGTGACGACATCGCCTGGATGAAGTTCGGCGAGGACGGCCGGCTCTACGCGGTCAACCCCGAGTACGGACTGTTCGGTGTCGCGCCCGGCACCGGCTGGGGCACGAACCCGAACGCGATGAAGACGATCGAGAAGGGCAACTCGGTCTTCACCAATGTCGCCCTCACCGACGACGGCGACATCTGGTGGGAGGGACTGACCGACGAACCGCCGGCGCACCTGATCGACTGGAAGGGCCGGGACTGGACGCCCAGCGGCCTCGACGAGAACGGCAACAAGCTGGAATCGGCCGGCGAGCCGTCCAGCCACCCGAACTCCCGGTTCTGCACGCCGATCACCCAGTGCCCGATCATTGCCGACGAGTACTTCGAGCCGCACGGCGTGCCGATCTCGGCCATTCTGTTCGGCGGACGCCGTAAGACCACGATCCCGTTGGTCACCCAGGCCCGCGACTGGCAGCACGGCGTGTTCATGGGCGCGACGCTGTCCAGCGAGACGACCGCCGCCTCCACCGGCGCCGTCGGCGTGGTCCGCCGCGACCCGATGGCCATGCTGCCGTTCATCGGTTACAACGCCGGCGACTACTTCGCGCACTGGATCAACCTGGGCAAGGGCGCCGACGCCACCAAGCTGCCGCAGATCTTCTACGTCAACTGGTTCCGGCGGGACGCCGACGGCGGCTTCCTGTGGCCGGGCTTCGGCGAGAACTCCCGCGTGCTGAAGTGGGTCGTCGACCGCATCGAGGGCACCGTCGGCACGGTGGAGACCCCGATCGGCCTCGTCCCGACCGCCGGTTCGCTCGACATCGACGGACTCGACCTGACCCTCGAGCAGGTGGAGGCCGCCCTCGCCTTCGATCCGGAGGAGTGGAAGGCAGAGGTGCCGCTGATCGAGGAGTGGTTCGAGAAGATCGGCGACAGCGTCCCGACCTCGCTGCGTGACGAGCTCGACTCGCTCAAGCTGCGGCTCGGGCTCGACTGACACCTCGCCGGACCGGCGCACCTCGCCGAACCGGCCCGCGACCCACCTGAACAAGCACCACGACCGACCGCCAGGGCCCAGCGTTGCGCCCTGGCGGTCAGTCGTGTGTGCCCGGGCTTCGGCCGCGGTGTTTGTTCCGCGTACGGGTCAGTCGTCGGCCTCGGCCTCGGCCGACCCGCGGCGGAACAGCTTTCGGGCCAGCACGATCGCGACGATGCCGAGGATCACCGGCAGCACGCGCTTGAGCACCGGTGCGGCGGTGGCGGACAGCAGGTTCAGATCGTCGGCCGCGGCCCGTTGCGCTGCGGCGGTGCCTGCGCTGCCCGGGGTCGCGGCGGACGCCGGGGCGACGAATTCGGCGGCGACCTCGTCGGGGTTCGTCACGTCGATCAGCTCCGCGCCGGTCCCGGTTCGGCCGCTCAGCCTGGTCGAGACGCAATCGGCGAACTGGCCTATCAGCTTGTTGCCGACGTCCACCATCACGCCGCGACCGAACTGTGCCGGCCGGCCGGTCAGCGACAGGGTGGTCACCAGTTCGACGGCGGTGCGGTTGGGGGCGAGCGCCGTCGCCGTCGCGGTGACCAGCATGGCGGCGGTCGACGACGATCCGCCCGCGTTGCCGGTCGCCTCGATCTTCGCCCGGTGCGCCACCGGGTCCTTCTCGACGATCCGTGCGGACCCCTTGTACGTCATCCGGATGGGGCCGAGCTTGATCTTCACCGAGCCGCTGAACTCGTCGCCGTCGACGCTGTCCAGCGTGGCGCCGGGAAAGCATGTCCCGACCTGCTCGATGTCGAGCAGACTCGTCCAGGCCTTTTCCACGCCGACCGGGACTTCGAACCGGTGCTCCAGTTCCACGACAGACCTCCGGGTATCCGGCCGGACGATCTGATCCGCCGGCAGGCTGCGATCGTATGTCGACACCCGGCGAACCGCGTCCGGGGGTAACGCCGCAGGTGGGACCCCGGCGACCGCGCCTGGACGGGCACCCCGGGGCCGTGGCGGAGGTCGAGTTGACGGTGATTCCGTGCCAGTATCGAGATGTCGTACGGCGGCCTGGGGTGCGATCCACGACCGGTCGCCGTCGTCACCACCGTCACCGCCGACGGCGCCCGTGGGCCGAAGCGTCCGTGGCCACCGCCGGTGCCGCTTCCCGGCGATCCCGGGGGTCGGGTCATCGGAAGTGAAGGAGTTGCGCAATGGCAGGCGTTCCACCCGTTCACCGCGCAGCGGATCCAGACACCGCCATCGCCGCCAACCCGACCACCGCCGGTGAGGCAGCCGCGCGCGGCGCCGCGGGGTTGCGTGGTCAGCCGACGCCGTCGGAGGTGATCGCCGGGCTCCGGGCGACCAGCCACGGTGACGACCTGGTCCAACTCCTGTCCCCGGAAGGGGACTTCACGGCGCATCCTGATTTCCCGATCGAGGTGAGCGCCGAATTGCTGCGCGGCCTCTACCGGGACATGGTGATGGTCCGCAGGTTCGACCGCGAGGGCAACGCCCTGCAACGTCAGGGCCAGCTGAGCATCTGGGTCCCGCTGCTCGGCCAGGAGGCTGCGCAGATCGGCGCCGGCCGGGCGATGCGCCGGGGCGACATGGCCTTTCCGTCCTACCGCGAGCACGGTGTGGCGTGGTGCCGCGGGGTGGACCCGACGCAACTGCTGGGCATCTTCCGCGGCACCGACCACTGCGGCTGGGACCCGAAGGCGACCCGGTTCAACAGCTACACGATCGTCATCGGCAACCAGGTGCTCAACGCCACCGGGTACGCGATGGGGCAGCGGTTCGACGGCGTCATCGGCTCGGTGGCGGCGGTCAAGGAGAACGACGACGCCGCAGATGCACCCGCCGGTGAGGACACCAACGAGGCCACCATCGCGTTCTTCGGGGACGGCGCCACCAGCCAGGGCGACGTGCACGAGGGCATGGTGTTCGCCGCGACCTTCGACGCGCCCGTCGTCTTCTACTGCCAGAACAATCAATGGGCGATCTCCGAGCCCGTCGCCCGGCAGTCCCGCGTGCCGCTGTGGGAGCGGTCCACCGGGTACGGCTTCCCCGGGGTGCGCGTGGACGGCAACGACGTGCTCGCCTGCCTTGCGGTGACCCGGTGGGCACTGGAGGAATGCCGCTCCGGGAACGGGCCGGTGATGATCGAGGCCTTCACCTACCGGATGGACGCGCACACCACCTCCGACGACCCCACCCGTTACCGGATGGCCGCCGAGGAGGAGCACTGGAAGTTGCTCGATCCCATCGAGCGGGTGCGCGCGCACCTGTCCCGGCAGGGACTGGCCGACCAGGCCTTCTTCGACGGCGTCGGTGCGGAGGCCGACGCTCTCGCCGCCAGGTTCCGGGCGCACTGCATCGGGATGCAGAAACCACCGCCGGAGCGGATCTTCGCGAACGTCTACACCCACCCGCACCAGCAACTCGAGGCGCAGCAGCGGGACTACCTGCATTACCTCGCCGGGTTCACCGACCAGGTCACCGGTGACTCGAGTGCAGGAGTACGGGCATGACGCGGCCGGGCGCCCCCGATGCCACCAGCGCCGTCGGCCTGACACCCGAGGGCCTGCAGAGCTTCCTCGGTACCGCGCCGCCGCCGCCCAGCAGCACCCTCGCGAAGGCGCTGAACACCGCACTGCGATCGGCCATGGAGGACGACCCCAAGGTCATCGTGATGGGCGAGGACGTCGGCAAACTCGGCGGCGTCTTCCGGGTGACCGACGGCCTGCAGAAGGACTTCGGCGATCACCGGGTGCTGGACACCCCGCTCGCCGAATCCGGGATCATCGGAACCGCAGTGGGTCTGGCGATGCGCGGCTACCGCCCGGTCACCGAGATCCAGTTCGACGGCTTCGTCTTCCCGGGCTTCGACCAGATCGTCTCGCAGGTCGCCAAGATCACCTATCGCACGCAGGGTGCGTGGTCGATGCCCCTGGTGATCCGCATTCCCTACGGCGGCGGCATCGGCGCCGTCGAGCACCACGCGGAGGCGCCGGAATCGTTCTTCTGCCACATCGGCGGCCTGCGGGTGGTGGCGCCCTCGACACCGCAGGACGCGTTCGACATGCTGCGGGCCGCCATCGCGTGTGACGACCCAGTGGTGTTCTTCGAGCCCAAGCGGCGGTACTGGGAGAAGGGTCCGTTGGACACCTCGGCCCGGCCCGGGCCGACAGGTCAGTGGCCGCCGCCGAGTTTCCGCACCGTCGTCCGGCGCCCCGGGACCGACGTCACCGTCGTCTCCTACGGGCCGAGCATGCCGATCCTGCTGGCCGCCGCGGACGCCGCCGCCGCCGAGGGCCGGTCGCTCGAGGTCATCGATCTGCGCTCGCTGTCCCCGCTCGACCTCGGGCCGGTGGTGGAGTCCGTGCGCCGGACCGGCCGGCTGGTCGTCGTGTCGGAGGCGCCCAGGGAGGCCTCGGTCACTGCCGACATCGCGGCGAGGGTCACCGAGGAGGCGTTCTACTCCCTTGCGGCGCCGGTGATCCGGGTCGCCGGCTTCGACACCCCTTACCCGCCCAGCCGGTTGGAGGACGATTACCTGCCCGACCTGGACAAGGTGCTCGACGCCGTCGACCGCGCCCTGGCGTACTGAGGAGCCCAGCAGTGAACGCGACGACAAGCACGGCCACCGGCCTCCGGCTGCAGACGTTCTCGATGCCGGACGCGGGTGAGGGACTCACCGAGGCCGAGGTGCTGAACTGGCGGGTGGCGGTCGGTGACGTGGTCACCGTCAATCAGGTGATGGTGGAGATCGAGACCGCCAAGGCCGCGGTCGAATTGCCCTGCCCGTTCGCGGGGCGGGTGCATGCCCTGTTGGTCGAGGCCGGCGTCAGCGTCCAGGTCGGCACCCCGATCATCACCGTCGACACCGATCCGGGGGCCGGTGGGCTGCCCGACACTGCGGTGGATTCCGGCACGGTGGATTCCGGCACGGTCGATTCCGGCACGGTGGATTCCGCCACCGGCAACGGCAGCGGCGCCAAGATCGGTGAGGTGTCGGCCGACGGGCGCATCGCGACGCTCGTCGGGTACACCTCGGCGCGCGCGGCGACGGTTCGCCGGCCGCGGCGCGGCGCCTCGGGTGCCGCTCTCGAGCCCGTCGTCATGCCGGCGCCCGTCGCCTCTACCGTCCCGGTGGTCGAGGGCGAACGGGACCGGGAGCCACCGGCGCCCGCGTCATTCTCCGGGCGGGCGCCGTTGGCGGCGCCGCCGGTGCGCAAGCTGGCCAAGGATCTCGGGGTCGATCTGCGCAGCGTCACGCCCAGCCGGGACGATGGCGTGATCAGCCGCCCCGACGTCGAGAATGCCGTGGCCGCATCACCTTCCGTCCCGACCGGCGGCGCCGCAACGGCTTCGCGGGAGCATCGCGTCCCGGTGAAGGGGGTGCGGAAGCTGACCGCGGCCGCGATGACCGCCAGCGCGTTCACCGCGCCGCACGTCACGGAATTCCTGACGGTCGACGTGACCCCGATGATGGAGCTGCGGGACCGAATGCGGCGGCGCCCCGAGTTTGCCGACGTCAAGCTGTCCCCGCTGGCGTTCGGCGCCCGCGCGGTGTGCCTGGCCGCCCGGCGGACGCCGGAGGTCAACGCCGTATTCGAGGCGTCACCGGAGCCGGGTGGCCATGACCAGATCGTCGTCAAGGAGTACGTCAACCTGGGCATCGCGGCGGCGACCCCCCGGGGGTTGCTGGTCCCGGTCATCCGGGATGCCGACCGGCTCGACCTGGCCGGGATCGCCGCCGCCCTGCAGGAGCTGACGGCTACCGCCAGGGCCGGCACCACCACGCCGGCGCAGATGTCGGGCGGCACCTTCAGCATCACCAACGTCGGCGTGTTCGGCGTCGACACCGGCACGCCGATCATCAACCCCGGCGAGTCCGCCATCCTGGCGCTCGGCTCCATCAAGGACGCGCCGTGGGTGGTGAACGGCGAGCTGGCCGTCCGCAAGGTGTGCCAGCTGGCGCTGTCCTTCGACCATCGCGTCGTCGACGGCCAGCAGGGCTCGCAGTTCCTGGCCGACGTCGGTGCGCTGCTGTCCGACCCGGGGCTCGCACTCGCCTTCTAGGCCTGAGCGGTCCTGGGCTGGCCGGTGGAGGGCAGCGGGTTCGGCGTCTGGGCCGGGTGCAGTGTGCTGAGCCAGTCCCGCGGTCCGACCGTCCGGACGCGCAGGGCCGCGACCCGCGCCGCCCCGGCCAGCCGGTCGGCGAACGACCCATCCTCGGCTCGTCGGTAGGCGTAGGCGCCGTGGAAGGCGTCGCCGGCGCCGAGCGTGTCCACGGCTCGCACCGCCGGAACCGGCACCTCGCCGGAGGACGTCCCCTGCCACCACAGCACCGGGCCGGCGCCCTGGGTGACGGCGACGGCGCGGGTGAAGGAATCGCCGTCGTGGGCTGTTCCGGCACTCCGGGGAGTCGTGACGGCGCGGATGGCGGCCGCCGAGGACGCCGGGTCGGCGGTTCCTGGCCAGCGGAACTCCGCCGAGCAGATCACGTCGTCGGCAAGCGGGATGAGCTCCGCCATCACCGGTTTCCACCTGCCGGCGTCGAGTACCACCGGCACGCCCGCGGCCACCGCGGCCAGGGCGGCCGATACCGCGAGCAGGGCGTGGTGTCCGTCGAGCAGCAACACGCCCGCGCCGGTGAGAAGTCGCTCCCACTCGCCCGGTGACGGCGGCCGCACCGATCGTCCGGCCGCGTCCACCGAGACGACCGATCGGGCACCCGTGGCGTCGTCGACGGCGATGGCCGAGACGGCGGGCGGGGTGACGGAGTCGGGATCCACATCCACCACCTGAACACCGCGCGAGGCCAGCTCATCCGTGATCAACGCGGCCGGCGGAGCTGCGCCGAGCGCGGTGACCAGCCGGGCGCGGCCGCCAAGGGCGGCGTACGTCACCGCCGCGTTGGTCGCCGGTCCACCGGCGGCGATGTCCTGCCGGACCGCCGTCACCTTCTCGTCGGCACCCGGCCGGCGCGACACGCGGTGGATGACGTCGAGCGTGGCCAGGCCGACGAACACCCCCACCGGGGCGGATCCGGCGTTCACCCTGACCGACCTCCGTCATCACGGCCGGCGACGACAGGCACGCGTCCGGCCCGACAAATGGTAGGGCGGCGGCCCCGGCGTCCGATGCCCGGGCAGCGACCGGCAGCACGCGGCGAGCACCAAGCCCGGGCGGCGATTAGACTGTGAGATAAGACAAGCGCCGGATGATCGCCGGTCTGTGGCGAGTCTCACCGCGGATCCGGGCATCCTTTCGGTTGCTGGAGCGTCATAGTGGATGCAAGAAACAAATTGCACCAACAGCACAGCAGTGCCAGAGAAGGGAACGATCATGAGCCGCTTCGGCCAAGCAGTACGGAATCATCGCGACAGCACTCGCGCCCGGCGCGAGATCAACAGGGCGATCGACCGCGCGGCCACCCCGGCCGTGCGTGACGAGTTGCGCACCATGGCGCAGGCACAGGGCTACTGGGTTCGCTGAACCGGCGACACCGCTGACGACGCCCGCAACCGGACGGATCGGAGAAGAAATTTCCTCCGGAACCATGTAACGCCGCTCGCCCGCGCGTCGATATGCCAAATGACCCCGGACAGCTGCCGGACCCCCGACCTGGCAGCCGTTCGGGGTCGACTTGTCTCCGGACGGTTCGCCCTCCGGCCCTTGTCGTCGGGGCCGCATCTCTGCCGACCGCCGGCCTCCGGGCCGCTGCTCGCCGACCGCCTCGGCGCCGGACCGCGGCCCGGCGAAGCACGCAGTGGTCGGCCGTTACGCTCGCCCGATGCCACCCCTCGACCCGCCCGACGATGCCTCGCTGGCCATCCAGATGTTGCACGACCGGATCCTCATCCGTCGGACGGGCGGCCCGGGTGAGCGCACGACCAGGGCCGGGATCCTGATCCCGGCGACGGCCGAGGTCGCCAAGCGACTGGTCTGGGGCGAGGTCGCCGGCGTCGGCCAGCATGTGCGTTCGGTCAAGCTCGGCGAACGGGTCCTGTTCAGCCCCGAGGACCAGTACGAGGTCGAGCTCGGCGGCGAGACCTTCCTGGTGCTGCGGGAGCGTGACCTGCAAGCGGTGGCCAGTGAGCGCGCCCGGGGTGGGACAGGTCTTTACTTGTAGATGGGACCGCCGAATCGGCGGGTGATCGCAGCCGGCCACGAGGGAGCAGATCGCCATGGACCACTACGACATGATCGTCATCGGCTCCGGTCCGGCCGGCCAGAAGGCCGCCATCGCCGCGGCGAAGCTCGGCTATCGGGCAGCCGTCGTCGAGCGCTGGGACATGGTCGGCGGCGTCTGCATCAACACCGGAACCATCCCGTCGAAGACCCTGCGCGAGGCTGTGCTGTACCTGACCGGCCTGAACCAACGTGAGTTGTACGGGCAGTCGTACCGGGTCAAGGACGACATCACCGTGACGGACCTGTCCGCCCGCACCCAGCACGTGGTGGCCCGGGAGATCGACGTGATCCGCAGTCAGCTGACCCGCAATCACGTCACGCTGATCGTCGGAACGGCGAGATTCGTCGATCCGCATCAGCTCTCGGTGGTCGACGAGGCCGGCCACCATCAGGACATCACCGCGGACAAGATCGTCGTCGCGGTCGGCACGAAGCCGGCGCGGCCGGCCGCGGTGGACTTCGACGGCGCGACCATCGTGGACTCGGACCAGATCCTGGGACTGGACAAGGTCCCCACGTCCATGGTCGTGGTCGGCGCCGGCGTCATCGGCATCGAGTACGCGTCGATGTTCGCCGCGCTGGGCAGCAAGGTCACCGTCGTGGAGAAGCGGCCGTCGATGCTGGACTTCTGCGACAAGGAGATCGTCGAGGCCCTGCAGTACCAGCTGCGCGAACTGGCGGTGACGTTCCGGTTCTCCGAGTCCGTCCGTGAGGTGCAGAAGCACCCGGCCGGCACACTCACGATCCTCGAATCCGGGAAGAAGATCCCGGCCGACACCGTGCTGTACTCCGCCGGCCGTCAGGGCGTCACCGACGAGTTGAACATCGCCGCGGCGGGCGTCACGGCGAGCAATCGTGGCCGCGTCGAGGTCGACGAGAACTTCCAGACCGAGGTCGAGCACATCTATGCCGTGGGTGATGTCATCGGCTTCCCGGCCCTGGCGGCCACCGCCATGGAGCAGGGCCGGCGGGCGACCTACCACGCCTTCGGCGAACCGGTGGGCAGCAAGCTCGGCGACCTGCAACCGATCGGCATCTACACGATCCCCGAGATCAGCTTCGTCGGCCGCACAGAAGGGGAGCTGACCCGGGAGAACGTCCCGTTCGAGGTCGGCATCTCCCGGTACCGGGAACTGGCCAGGGGTGCCATTCTCGGCGACTCGTACGGGATGCTGAAAATCCTTGTGCACGGCGAGTCCCGTGAACTGCTGGGCGTTCACGTGTTCGGCACCAACGCCACCGAGCTGGTGCACATCGGCCAGACGGTGATGGGGTGCGGAGGCACGGTGGACTACCTGGTCGACGCCATCTTCAACTACCCGACACTGGCCGAGTCGTACAAGGTCGCCGCTCTCGACGCGGTCAACAAGATGCGCGCCATCGCCAAGGTGACCCAGACCGGCTCGTTCACGCCGCTGCCGGAGTAGCCGGGTCGCCCGGGGCTGCCGGTGACTGCTCGGATTCAAGCGGTCACTGGCTGTTAACAGCGTGGTCAGGTACCTCGGATGGGGTGAAGTTTTTCGTCGTTGCGCTGAATAGGGGCGCGTGAGTTTGCTCCGGATAGGGCATCAGAGACACGCTTGGCACCACGTTGCTGTGCCGATCCGGACCTGCCCCGGTGCTCCCGGCTCCAGCAGGTGTCGGCCGGGAGGCGATGATCATGGTGCCTGCCAACCGGCTGCCGGAGGTCGACAGCGCGACGGCCGAGTCGTCCGAGCCCCATGACGGTCGATCGCCCGTGCCGCTCGGGTCCCGGTACGGCATCGGAGCCCGGCCGGCCGACGCCGGGTCGGCCCGGTGGCGATCGCCGTCGGTCGTTGCCGCGGGCCTGACCGTGGTCGCCATCGCCTGCGCCGGGTACGTGGCCGCCAAGTGGGCCGGCGCCGATTCCGATGTCGCCGTCTGGTTGAGCAACCTCGGCCAGCTGACCTCTGCCCTGCTCGCCACGGTCGGCGCGGCCATCGCCTTCGGTCGGCAGCGCGGCCGGCAGCATCGCCGCGCCTGGTTGCTCGTGACGATCGCCTGCGGGTTCTGGGCGATCGGCCAGGCGTACTGGAGCTGGAACGAGTTGATCCTCGGCGCGCAGGTACCGGAAGTGTCGCCGGCCGACCTGTTCTTCCTCAGCTTCACGGCGCTGATGGCGATAGCGGTCTGGCCGTCCAACGGGCGGCACACCGACCGGCTGCGCACCACGCTCGACGCCGTCATCATCGGCCTGTCGCTGTTCACGATCGGCTGGGTGACGGCCATCGACGCCCTCGCGGCCTCCGCGGGGGGCACCACCGACCTGCTCGGCCTGATCATCAACTTCGCCTACCCCTGCGGCGACATCGTGGTGCTGACCATGGTGCTGCTCAGCGCAAGCTACCGCCCGGACCGCCGGTCCAGTCTCGCCGCGGTTGCCATCGGCATGGCGCTGATCGCCGTGTCCGACGGCTTCTACGCCTACATGAGCGCCGGCGACAACTTCGAGTCGGGGTCGATGTCCACTCTCGGCTGGATCCTGGGCTTCGGGCTGATCGGCTGCGCCGGGCTGGCCGCCGAAGGGGACCGGGCGGTGACCTCCCGGTTCCCGGCCGTCCCCGCACAGTCCCATGACGAGGAGTCCGCGCTCAAGGAACGAGCGCAGCGGGCCAGTGCACTGCCCTATGTCCCGCTCGCCATGGCGCTGGTGGTCGTGGCCGCCGACCGTGCGAACAACGGCGCAGACCGGGTGGCCAGCATCGCGCTGATCACCACCTTCGTCGCCGTGCTGGCCCGGCAGTACCTCACCATCCGGGACAACCAGGCCCTGACCCGGCATCTGGAGAACCGGGAACAGGAGCTGCAGCGTCGCGCCTTCGCCGATCAGCTCACCGGGCTGCCGAACCGCGCGCTGTTCATCGACCGGGTAACCCATGCGCTGGAGCAGCACCGCCGGAGCCTGCGACCACTGGCCCTGCTGTTCATCGACCTGGACGATTTCAAGGCCGTCAACGACACCCTCGGGCACCCCGTCGGTGACGAGCTGGTGATCCGGGTGGCCGAGCGGTTGCGCGGGGCGATGCGGGCCAGTGACACCGTCGCGCGGTTCGGCGGTGACGAGTTCGCCATCCTCATCGAGGGCGACATCGACTCGGTGAAGGCGGGTGCCCGGATCGTCGACGCGCTGCGGCAGCCGTTCAATCTCCGGCGGGACGAGTTGTCGATCGGTGCCAGCATCGGCATCGCCGAGGTGCCCGCGATCAGCGATACGCCGACCGTTGACGAGTTGTTCTCCCGCGCCGACATCGCGATGTACGCCGCCAAGCGCGCCGGCAAGGGTCAGATGGCGATGTACGACCCGTCGATGGTGCTGCCCGAAGCGGCCGACCTGCAGTATCGGCCGCTGCTCATCGAGGCGATGAAGCTCGGCGCCATCGACACCGTCTACCAGCCGATCATCGACCTGCAGAGCGGGCGGGTGCATTCACTGGAGGCGCTCGCCCGATGGCGGGTGGGCGGGGAGACGGTGCCGCAGGCGTACTTCATCCAACTCGCCGGCCGGCTGGGACTGCTCGGCGAGCTGACCGACGTGATGGTCGACCGGGCCTGCGCGCAGCTGGCCGACTGGTCGGCGCGGTTCCGGCGGCACGACCTGATGATCGGCGTCAACGTCCCGCCGGGGCTGATGGGCGACCGGGACTTCCCGCGGCGGGTGTCGGCGACGATGCGCCGTCACGGCCTCGGACCGAACCGGCTCATCCTGGAGATCACCGAGGACGCGCTGCTCGGCGAGACCGCGGTCGCGCAGGAGGTTGCCACCGCGCTGCGCCGGCTCGGGGTACAGCTGTGGCTCGACGATTTCGGCACGGGGTACTCCTCGCTGCTCAGCCTGCGGCAGATGTCGCTGCAGGCGGTGAAGATCGACATCGCGTTCGTCGCGAACATCCATACCGACCGTTCCGCCGAGCGGTTCCTCAAGGCCCTGCTGGCCCTTGGCCGGGACCTGGAACTGCTGGTGACGGCGGAGGGCGTCGAGCTGGTGGAGCAGGCCGAGATCCTGCGGCAGCTGGGGTGTCAGCTGGTGCAGGGATTCCTCTACGCCCGTCCGGCACCCGCACACGAGCTCGAGCACCTGTTCCGGCCGGGTGCGTTGCCGTACCCGCCGCCGCCGGCGCCGGACCAGGTCGGTGGGATGGCTCTCGTCACCCGCACCACCGGCGGCGTGACGGCCGTGGCCGACCGCAGCGCTGCCACCGAGGTGAAGACTGTCGCCAACCACACAGCTGTCGGGAACGGCACAGCCGGGAAACCACCGGAATAGTTCGAACGGGGCTACCGTTGCAAGCACATGGCCGGCCCTGGATGCGAAGGTAGTTTCTGCCGACAGACGGTGTGCTTCGCGCACACGGCAGTCGAGCTTGGGCGATGCGGGGGGTTCGATTCCTCCCGACGGCACCAGCATCTCTCGCCGGCGTTCCGGCAAGGTCCGCGGTCAACCCGCGGGACGTTTCCCCCACTGCCTGGCCATCGCCACCGCGTGCCGCCACTGCGCCAGCTCAGCGCGGCGCCGCTCCGGGTCCATCTTCGGTCGCCACTCCCCGGCCCGCTGCCAGTGACTGCGCAACACCTGCCGGTCCGGCCAGTAGCCCTCCGCCAGCCCCGCTGCGTAGGCGGCGCCGAGGGCCACCGTCTCGGCCATCATCGGCCGCACGACGGGGATGTCCAGCGCGTCGGCGACCAGTTGCATCAGCAGGTTGTCACCGGTCATCCCACCGTCCACCGCCAGTGACTGGGCGGGCACCCCGGCGTCGGCGTTCATCGCCTCCACCACGTCCAGCGTCTGCCATGCGGTCGCCTCCAGCACGGCCCTGGCGATGTGCGCCTTCGTGACGTACGACGTCAGGCCCACCAGAACGCCCTGCGCGGCGTCATCCCAGTGTGGTGCGAACAGCCCCGAGAACGCGGGAACCAGGTAGCAGCCGCCGTTGTCGGGCACACCGGCGGCAAGCGTCTCGATCTCGGCCGGTGTCCTGATCAGCCCGAGGTTGTCCCGGCACCACTGGACCAACCCACCGGCGACCGCCACCGATCCCTCGAGCGCATAGACCGCGTCGTCGCCGTCGACCTTGTGCGCGATGGTGGTGATCAGCCCGTGCCGCGACCGGATGATCTCCTTCCCGGTGTTCAGCAACAGGAAACTGCCGGTGCCGAACGTGCATTTGGCCTCACCGGCGTCGAAGGCCGTCTGGCCGAACAGCGACGCCTGCTGGTCGCCGATCAGCGCGCCGATCCGGATCCCCGGCACCGGGTCGGTCGTCACGCCGAAATGACCGATGGTGGGCCGGATCTCCGGCAGCATGGCGCGCGGCACGTGAAAGGCCCTCAGCAGCCGGTCATCCCATTCCAGCGTGTCGATGTTCATCAGCATGGTGCGGCTGGCGTTGGTGACGTCGGTGACGTGCAGCGCCGGCGATCCCTCGGAAGCCGCGCCGCCGGTGAGGTTCCAGGTGATCCAGCTGTCCATCGTGCCGAACAACAGGTCGCCGGCCTCCGCCGCCGCCCTCAGCGATGGTTCGCCGTCCAGCAGCCAGCGCAACTTCGACGCCGAGAAGTACGACGCCAGCGGCAATCCCGTCATGGCGTGGATCTCGTCCGGGTCGATCTCCCGGTTCGGGTCGGCAGGATCGGACATGGCGGCGAGCAGCGCACTGGTCCTGGTGTCCTGCCAGACGATCGCCCGGCCCGCCGGAACGCCGGTGTGCCGGTTCCAGACCACGGTGGTCTCCCGCTGATTGGTCATCCCGAGAGCCACCACCTGACGTGGCTGCACGCCGGCCTCGGCCAACGCCTGCGGGATGATCCGCCGCACGATGGACCAGATCTCGGCAGCGTCGTGCTCCACCCAGCCCGGACGCGGGAAGTACTGGTGGTGTTCCCGCTGCGCGATGGAGACCAGGCGGCCCTGCCGGTCGAACAGCATGCAGCGGGTCGAGGTGGTGCCCTGGTCGAGCGCGGCGACGAAGGTGGCGCTCACCAGTGCCGCCCGTGGCCCAGTTCCCGGGAGATGGACCGGCCGGCCCGGCTCACCTGGCTGACGAGGGCGCTGCGCGGCCGCGATCGGTCGTCGCACATCCGGTCGATCGACCCCTCGACGCCCACGGCGGCGACCACATACCCGCCGCGGTCCCGGATCGGTGCCGCGATGCCGGCAGCGCCCGGTTCCTCCTCGCCGACGGACGACGCCCAGCCCAGGTCACGGATGGCGGCGAGTTCGGTCTGCAGGGCCTGCCGGTCGACGATGGTGCGGTTGGTCAGGGCCGGCAGCCGGCCCTGTCCGATGCTGCGCGCTGCGCCCGGGTCGAAGGCCAGCAGCACCTTCCCGAGCGCACTGGCGTGCAGCGGCACCGCCGAGCCGGTGGTGAGCACCTGCGATCCGCCGTCGCCGCGGAACACGTGGTGCGCAATCTCCGCGCGGCCGCCCGCGAACGCCGCGACCCGGGCTGATTCGCCGGTGCGCGCGGCCAGTGCGTCGGTCCAGTTCAGCGCCTTGGAGCGGAGTTCGTTCTGGTCGAGGCGGGTCCAGCCGAACCGGAACACCTCGGTGGCCACCCGGTAGGGCCCGCTGGACTCGTCCTGGGCGACGAAGCCGACGTCCTCCAGAGTGCGCAGGATCCCGTGCACCGTCCCCTTGGCCAGCCCCAACGCACCCGCGATCTGGGACAACGCCACCGGTTCGTCCTCCTCCGCCAGCAGACGCAGGATCGCCGCCGCTCGCTCGACCGACTGCACGCTTCCCGGCACGCCGCCAGGCTAACCGGCCGGGCCGGCGGCGTCGCATTCGGCATTGCCGAACGGTCGCTGTTGTGACCCGGTGATTGCGGTCGATACGGTCGCGAATCGATGGGCACGTCCCTGTGGGCGCTGGGCAACGATGTCCGTTCCGGAAGGAGGAGGTACGTGCCGACGATCCGGCTCCGCGCAAGAATGCTGCGCCCGAGAAGGACGGCCCCACCCTGCGGCCCGGCCGCGGACACCGCACACTTGAGCCGCTCCGTCCCGCATCGTTCGTCCCGCACCGAATCCTTCGACACCGTTTCGTTCGACTCGGTGCTTCGCTTCACGCGGCGCGAACACGTGCGACCGGGCCCTTCCCTGAACTGACGACACCGGCAGGAGTGCAACCGATGAGTTACAGCGCAACGAAGTTGAGTCCCGAGAGCCGAAAGCAGGCCCTGGACGACATGGCGGCCACCGAGCTCGACGTATTGGTGATCGGTGGTGGGGTGGTGGGCGCCGGTGCCGCGTTGGACGCGGCGAGCCGCGGCCTGACCGTCGGCCTGGTGGAGGCCCGCGATTACGCGGCCGGCACCTCGAGCCGGTCGTCCAAGCTGGTACACGGCGGCCTCCGCTACCTCAAGCAGCTGAACTTCTCGCTCGTGTTCGAGGCGCTGCGCGAGCGATCGCTGATCTTGGACGAGCTGTGCCCGCACCTGGCGAAGCCGGTGGAGTTCATCTACCCACTGGAACGCAAGGGCATCGACCGCGGCTATGTCGGGTTGGGCATCGGCGTGTACGACGTGCTCGGTGCCGGCAAGGGCGTGCCGTCCCACCACAAGCACATGAGCAAGAGCAAGACGCTGGAGAGCTTCCCGGACGGCAAGAAGGGCCATATCCAGGGCGCGATCAAGTTCTACGAGGGCCAGCTCGACGACGCCCGGCACACCATGATGATCGCCAGGACGGCCGCCGCCTACGGCGCACACGTCGCCAGCAGTGCCCGGGTGATCGGATTGCTCCGCGACGGCGAGCGGGTGATCGGCGCGACCGTCAAGGATCTCGAGTCCGGCCGCGAGATCGAGGTCAAGGCAAAGGAAACCGTGAACGCGACCGGCGTGTGGACCGACGACATCCAGAAGATGATCGGCGGCAAGGGCCAGTTCAGGGTGCAGGCGTCCAAGGGTGTGCACATCGTGGTGCCTCGGGACCGGATCAAGTCCCGGACCGGGCTGATCACCGAGACCGAGAAGAGCCTGTTGTTCATCATCCCGTGCCCCTGGAGCGAGGACTTCTGGGTGATCGGCACCACCGACACCCCTTGGAGTCTCGACCTTGCGCACCCGGCGGCGAGCAGCTCCGACATCGACTACATCCTCGAGCACGCCAACGCATTGCTCGAGAAGCCTTTGACCCGTGACGATGTCGTCGGCGTGTACGCCGGCCTGCGGCCGCTGCTCGCCGGTGAATCGGACCAGACCAGCAAGCTCTCCCGCGAGCACGCCGTGGTGTCACCGGTGCCGGGCCTGGTGATCGTCGCGGGCGGCAAGTACACCACCTACCGGGTGATGGCCGAGGACGCCATCGACGAGGCGGTCAAGGGTCTGCCCGGCAAGGTCGGGAAGTCCATCACCGACAAGGTTCCGCTGATCGGCGCCGACGGTTACAAGCCGATGTGGGCGACCAGGGCCAAGCTCGCGGAGCGGACCGGCATGGACCTGCCGCGGATCGAACACCTGCTCGGCAGGTACGGCAGTGCGGTGACCGAACTACTCGACATGATCGAGGCCGAACCCGAACTGGCGGAGCCGTTGTCGACGGCGCCGAAGTACCTGAAGGTCGAGGCCAGGTACGCGGTGTCGCACGAGGGCGCGCTGCACCTGGACGACATCCTCGCCCGCCGCACGCGGATCTCCATCGATACCTGGGACCGCGGTGAGGCGGCGGCCCAGGAGGTGGCCGAGCTGGTGGCCCCGGTCCTGGGCTGGGACGCCGCGACGGTCGCCGATGAGGTGGAGCACTACCGCGCCCGGGTTGCCGCCGAGCGGGAGTCGCAGGTGCAGCCCGACGACCGCACGGCGGACGCCGCACGGCTCGGTGCGCCCGACGTGCGGGTGGGCGCGGGGTGATCAACTCGGTACCCAGCGCAACCCGTCGTCACGGAGCCATAACACCCGCGGTTCATCAGTGACTCGGGTCACCGCAGTGGCGTAGGTTTTGACGGGATTTGCATGGTCCCTGTGCATTTTTCCGGTATCGACGTCGATACCGGTCGCTCTCTCAAGGAGGTCAGCGTTGGACGTTTCGAATGGGACGATTTTCGTCTCGGAGGTCACCGGCACCGCGATGCTGCTGTTGCTGGGCTGCGGCGTCGTCGCCACGGCGATCCTCAAGGGCAGTAAGGGCGAGGGCGGCAGCTGGCTGCTCATCAACTTCGGCTGGGGTCTGGCGGTTTTCGCCGGCGTGTACGTGGCGTTCCGCAGCGGCGCCCACCTGAACCCGGCCGTCACGCTGGGCCTGGCCATCACCGGACCGGACAACGGTGGCATCGAATGGTCCCAGGTACCGCTCTACTGGGGATCAGAGCTGCTCGGCGCCATCATCGGGGCCGTCGTCGCCTACCTGGCGTTCAAACAGCATTTCGATGAGGAAGAGGATCCCGGCAAGAAGTTGGCGGTCTTTTCCACCGGCCCGGCGATCCGCAACTACGGCTGGAACACCGTCACCGAAATCATCGGCACTTTCGTGCTGGTGTTCGTCATCCTGATCTCCGGCGGCACCCCGTCGGGTCTGGGCCCACTGTTCGTTGCGCTGCTGGTCGTCTCGATCGGTGCTTCCCTCGGCGGCCCGACCGGGTACGCGATCAACCCGGCCCGTGACCTCGGTCCGCGGATCGTGCACGCAATCCTGCCCATCAAGGGCAAGGGCAGCTCCGACTGGGGCTACTCGTGGGTGCCCGTCGTCGGTCCGCTGATCGGTGGTGCGCTGGGTGCGCTGCTGTTCCTCTGGCTGGGCGGCCCGGGCATCTTCCCGGGTGTTTCCTGATCGTGCGATCGATGGGCGCGGCTCGGCCGCAGTCCCGGCCGCGGCCGGGCCGCGCCCGCATCGGGACCGGAACGCCGGCGACCGCCCGGAGAACGAAGGGCGGCACCGGCAGGACCACGTAGTGATGTTCCGCGCAGCGCGCGGGTGGGGTCACCGGCCATCGGGCAGGTGACCGGGGCAGCGGCCCCACGTCATGTTCGAAGACGCACTGACGAAAGGTGTAGCAAGCAGATGAGTGAGAAGTACGTCGCAGCAATCGATCAGGGGACGACCTCGACCCGGTGCATGGTGTTCAACCGCGAGGGCCGTGTCGTCTCGGTCGACCAGCGGGAGCACGAGCAGATCTTCCCCAGGGCCGGCTGGGTCGAGCACAACGCGATCGAGATCTGGGAGAACACTAGGGCTGTCGCGGCCGCCGCGCTCGGCAAGGTCGACCTGACCGAGGCCGACATCGCCGCGGTCGGCATCACCAACCAGCGGGAGACCGCGCTGGTCTGGGACCGGAACACCGGCAAGCCGGTGTACAACGCGATCGTCTGGCAGGACACCCGGACGGACGGCATCGTCCGTCAGCTCGGCGAGCTCGGCGGCGGCGCCGAGCGCTACAAGGCCAAGGTCGGTCTGCCGCTGGCGACGTACTTCTCCGGGCCGAAGGTCAAGTGGATCCTGGACAACGTCGAGGGGGCGCGGGAGAAGGCCGAGGCCGGCGACCTGATGTTCGGCAACATGGACACCTGGACGCTGTGGAACATGACCGGTGGCGTCGACGGCGGCCTGCACTACACCGAACCGACCAACGCCTCCCGCACGATGCTGATGGACCTGGACACCCTGAGCTGGGACGCCGACATCGCCAAGGACATGGGCATCCCGCTGTCGATGCTGCCGGAGATCCGCTCCTCGTCCGAGGTGTACGGCCACGGCCGCACCAAGGGTTCACTGAGCGGTGTTCCGATCGCCGGCATCCTGGGCGACCAGCAGGCGGCGACGTTCGGCCAGGCGTGCCTGTCCGTCGGCGAGGCCAAGAACACCTACGGCACCGGCAACTTCATGCTGATCAACACGGGCACCGAGAAGGTGCCGTCGAAGAACGGCCTGCTGACCACCGTCTGCTACAAGATCGGCAAGCAGCCGACGGTGTATGCGCTGGAGGGCTCGATCGCCGTTTCCGGTTCGCTCGTGCAGTGGGTCCGGGACAACCTCGGCCTGATCAGCAGCGCCCCCGAGATCGAGACGCTGGCAGCCAGTGTCGAGGACAACGGCGGCTGCTACTTCGTGCCGGCGTTCTCGGGTCTGTTCGCGCCGTACTGGCGCGATGACGCCCGCGGCGCCATTGTCGGTCTCACCCGGTACGTCAACAAGGGCCATATCGCCCGCGCCGTCCTGGAGGCCACCGCGTTCCAGACCAAGGAGGTGCTGGACGCGATGAACGCCGACTCCGGTGTCGACCTGACCACGTTGAAGGTCGACGGCGGCATGGTCGTCAACGAGACGTTGATGCAATTCCAGGCCGACATCCTCGGCGTGCCGGTGATCCGGCCGGTGGTGGCCGAGACCACCGCGCTCGGCGCGGCCTACGCCGCGGGCCTGGCCGTCGGGTTCTGGGAGAGCGAAGACGACATCCGCACCAACTGGGCCGAGGACAAGCGGTGGGAGCCGCAGATGGACGAGGCGCAGCGGGCGAAGCTGTACGCGAAGTGGAAGAAGGCCGTCACCAAGACCTTCGACTGGGTCGACGCCAGCGACTCGGACTGATCGGCACGATGATCTGCCGGCGCCACCGTCGAACGAACGCCCGGGTGGGACGCACACTGCGTCCCGCCCGGGCGTTTGCGTGTGCAGGCAACGCCGGAGTCGGGGCTGCCGGACCGCATCTCGGCGTCGCCGGGACCGGGTGATCACCGTCGGGGAACATTCCGCGTCGCGGCGTGACGGTTCCGCACCGAAACGGTGATCAGCGACCGCTGAGCCCGCGCGCCCGGACCAGTACCGCGTCGAGCATCGCGGGGGTCAGTCGGCCGGTGAACGTGTTCTGCTGACTGACGTGGTAGCAACCCAGCACCGTGAGCCGCCGGCCGTCCGGATGCCGCAGCTCGAGCTCGGCGGCGTGCCGGAACACCGGCCGCGGCCGCGGAATGCTCCACCCCGCGTCGCCGAGAGCCCGCAGCAGCGCCGCCCAGCCGATGGCGCCCAGGGTGATCGTCACCCGCACCGTCGGAGCCAGCAGTTCCAACTCGCGGTCGAGATAGCCGGCACAGGCGCGCAGTTCCGGTGGGGTGGGCTTGTTGGCCGGCGGCGCGCAGTGCACCGGTGCGGTGATCCGCAGCCCGGCGAGCGCGAGACCGTCACCGATCCGCTCCGAGATCGGCTGGGACGCATACCCGGTGCGGTGCAGCGCGGCGAACAGTACGTCCCCGCTGCGGTCGCCGGTGAACATTCTTCCCGTGCGGTTCCCGCCGTGTGCGGCCGGCGCCAGCCCGACGATCAGCACGGCCGCATCGGCCGGGCCGAGGCCGGGAACCGGCCGCCCCCAGTAAGTCTCGTTCCGGAACGCGAACCGCCTGACGGCGGCGGCTTCCTCCCGCCAGGCCACCAGGCGCGGACACGCCCGGCACCCGGCGATCACCCGGTCGAGTTCGGCGATGCTCCGCGCCGTCGCCGCGGCCAGCCGGACCGAGGCCTCGTCCGGTCGGGTCTCGTCCGGTCGGGTCTCGTCCGGTCGGGTCTCGTCCGGTCGGGTCTCGTCCGGTCGGGTCTCGTCCGTCACGCCCCAACTGTCGTCAGGGCGCCGGGCCGGCTCAGAACGCCCTCTCCGGCACGTCCATCAGCGACAGGTCGGCGTTCTCGATCACGGCGCGACGCGCGGTGAGCTCCGGCAGCACGGTTCGGCTGAACCAGTGCGCCACAGCAAGTTTGCCGGTGTAGAAGTCGGTGTCCCGCGGTGCCGCGCCACCGTCCAGGGCGGCCTGGGCGACGGTCGCCTGACGTAGCAGCTGGTAGCCGATCAGCAGGTCGCCGACGCTCATCAGCAGGCTGACGGCGTGCTCGCCGACCTTGTAGACCGATGCCGGCTCCTGCATCGACGCCACGGCGTATCCGACGAGCGCGCCGACCATCGCCTGCACATCGGTCAGCGCGGTGCCGAGCAGCGACAGTTCCTCTTTGATCCGTCCGTCGGTTTTCTCCGACAGCGAGGACGTGATGAACGAGCCGATCTCGCCGGCGACGGCGCCCAGTGCGGCCCCGTTGTCCTTGACGATCTTGCGGAAGAAGAAGTCCTGCGCCTGGATCGCGGTCGTGCCCTCGTACAGGGTGTCGATCTTGGCGTCCCTGATGTACTGCTCGATCGGGTAGTCCTGGGTGTACCCGGAGCCGCCGAACACCTGCAACGACAGGGCCAGGTTCTCGTACGCCCGCTCGGACCCGACGCCCTTGACGATCGGCAGCAGCAGGTCGTTGACCCGCTTGGCCACCGCAAGCTCGTCGGCCCCCAGTTCGCCGCCGGCGATCTTGTCCTGCCAGCCGGCGGTGTACAGGTATACGGCGCGCAGCCCTTCCGCGTACGCCTTCTGCTTCATCAGCATCCGGCGGACGTCGGAGTGGTGGATGATCGTCACCCGCGGCGCGGTCTTGTCGCCGGACCGGGTCAGGTCGGCGCTCTGCACGCGCTGCTTGGCGTAGTCCAGCGCGTTGAGGTAGCCGGTGGACAGGGTGGCGATCGCCTTCGTGCCGACCAGCATCCGGGCGTACTCGATCACCTGGAACATCTGCGCGATGCCATCGTGCTTGTCACCCAACAGGTATCCGACCGCGGGGGTGCCGTGGATTCCGAAGCTCAGCTCGCAGGTCGTCGAGACCTTCAGCCCCATCTTGTGTTCCACGCCCGTGACGAAGGCGCCGTTGCGCTCACCCAGCTCGCCGGTTTCCGGGTCGAAGTGGAACTTCGGCACGATGAACAAGCTCAGACCCTTGGTGCCGGGCCGGTTCTCGATGCCGGGCCCCTCCGGCCGGGCGAGCACGAGGTGGATGATGTTGTCGGTCATGTCCTGCTCGGCCGAGGTGATGAACCGCTTGACACCCTCCAGGTGCCAGCTGCCGTCGTCCTGCAGGATCGCCCGGGTCCGCCCGGCGCCGACATCACTGCCGGCGTCCGGCTCGGTGAGCACCATGGTCGAGCCCCACTGCTTGTCGATCATGGTGCGGGCCATCTGCTGTTGCACCGGGGTGCCGTTCTTGTGCACAACGGCCGCGAAGTTCGGGCCGCCGGAGTACATGAACAGTGCGGGGTTGGCGCCGAGCATCAGTTCGGCGGCGGCCCAGCGCAGGCTGGGCGAAGCGCCGTAGCCACCGAGTTCGGTGGGCAGTTCCAGCCGGTACCACTCGCCGTCCATGATCGCCTGGAACGACTTCTTGAACGACTCGGGCAGCGTGACGCTGAACGTGGCCGGGTCGTACACCGGCGGGTTCCGGTCGCCGTCGACGAACGACGCGGCGACCGGCCCGGCGGCCACGTGCTCGAGTTCGTGCAGCACGCCGGTGGCGGTCTCGACGTCCATCTCGGCGAACGGCCCGGTCCCCATCCGTTCGCCGGCGCCGAGCACCTCGAACAGGTTGAACTCCAGGTCGCGGACGTTCGAACGGTAGTGGCTCATGGCCGATGCTCCTTGAACGGTGGTGGGTGCCGGTATGCGATCGGTCTGCTACGGTCCGGCGCGTTTCGGGTCCCCAGGCGGGGTCGGAGCGGCGGCGGCGCGTTAACCCAGGTTATTACTGGCCAGTAACTTACGCAAGAAGAGCGGTCCGGCAGCGATGGGAGGCCGGTCGGTCGCTGCGTCGAGGATGTGCCGCACAGCGTCACGAGGATCCCGAACGCGGCGTCGGTCCGACCACGACCGGCAACCCGGTCAGCCCAGCCCCGGCGATAGCGCGATGCCGCCCGGCAGCCTCATCCCGAACTCCACGGCGACCAGGCACCCGGCGGTCACCATCAAAGGCCAGGACGGCCGGCGGTTTCCGTCTGACAGGGTCATCGACGCACCACCAAGGAGGCGCACATTCCCCTCGTCGACCGCGACCTGCAGGGAATCCACCGGCCACCATCACGGGGCGATCACCGCACGGTCCACGAGCAGGCGCCGCGGTGGAGCCCGCGTGCGCCGCCGGATGGAGAGGTCGACATCGATCGCGGCCGTTTCCTGCGGCATTCTTTTTGCTCCGCGGATCCGAAGATGCTCGAGATGCGACTGACCACCACTGTCGGACGGTCTTCGTGGAGCCGTCTTCGTGCCCATCGACGACCAACACCCGAACGCTGCCCGTCGGCACGTGGTGGCTGACGCTCCAGGAGGACCTGAGACTCGAAGAACACACGACACCTGATCCAGCTTCGGTCACGCCTGGCACCTGTCCACGCGACCTGAAGGACGCCCGATTCGCCATTCCTCGCGTACCTGCGACCCCGAGTCGGCGTCGACTCTCTCGCGAGCGGGAACAGGATGTCGAGTGTGCTCAATCCGCATTGTTCCGCGCAAGCTGTCATCGTCGCGGGTTGCGAGTCAGGGCCGCTTCCGCTGGTCCATCTCGGCAGCAGCCCTACGGTCCGACCGACGCGCCGCCCACGTGGCCCGCAAGGTCGTTGCGTCCGCGGGCCGATGGCTGTATTCCTCCGTCACCGTCAGGATCGCGAAATCGGCTTTTTCCAACGCGGCCCGGATCTGCTGTTCGGTGAAGAAGTATTGGCGGTGGTGCTCGGTGAAAGCATCGCCGTCAGCGGTTCGGGTGACTTCGATCTTCGTGTCACACCTGCGTTGACGGAGGTCAACCTCATTGACGATGGAGAAGTCATGCCCGTGGGAATTTCCGTCGACGACAGGGTTGACGGCGGCAAACTCCATCATCGTGTCCGTGTGCACGTCGAAGATCAGCCAGCCGCCACCACGCAGTTTCCCGGAGATGGCGTCGAACGTTGCCCCCAGCTGTGCGGGCGTGAGGTAGTTGAGCCCGTCGAAGGTGGAGATGGCCGCGTCGAAGATGCCATCGACCGCGAGATCGGGGAGTGTCTGCTGCAGCAGAACAGCGTCCGGCCCGAGCAGGCCACGCGCCCTCGACAGCATCATCGCGGACCCGTCCACCCCGACGACGCGATAGCCGCGTGCAATGAGTTGCTGGGCCATGAGCCCGGTGCCGCAACACACATCGAGGACCGCGGTGACCGCACTCGGCCCCTCTGCCTGCCACAGCTCATGGAGGAAGGACGCCCACCGTTCGTAGCAGGGGTCCACGACGATCTCGTCGTAGACCCCTGCCAGCCGTGAATACGTATCGACGTCATTCACGCCGGTGCGACCCGGTCAAATGCCGAGAATCTTCGCCTTGGCGGCGGCGAATTCAGCGTCTGAGATCACGCCCGCGGTGTGCAGCTTCGCCATTTCCTGAATCTGGGCGGAGAGGGAGTCGTCCTCTGCAGGCTCCTCCGCCTGCGGAAACGGGGCCTGATACTGCGGTTGTTCCTGCGGTTGCTCCGCGGGTTGGTCGTACTTGCGTACCTGACGGCGCGCCACCCGACCCGACACCGCTGTGGCCGTGCCGGCCACGACGGCAGTTCGGGCCGCCATGCGCAGAAGTCCCATGTGAATTCCCTTCTATAGCTCGAACAGCACGGATACCAATTCCTACTGCGCGGTGAGAACTGCTCCCACCACATCCGCCGGGATGCGGATTTGGTCGATCATGACGGCGTCGGCCGCCTCGAGCGCGTCGATCATCTTGGCGGCCCAGACATTCTCGAATGCGATCAGCAATGTCGAACTGTTGGGTGGAAGATCATCGCTCACTTCTTCCGCGTCCTCCGCCCCGAGCGCACCCGGTTGCGCCACATCGATTCCGATGAAGCCGGAGCCGGCATCTGCTTCGAGGTCGGAGGCTTCGATTGTGGTCACAACGCCGTCGTTGTCCTTCATGACGAACAGAAGGTCGACCACACGAATGGTGCCATTGTCGACCAACTCCAGTAATGTTGGAGCAATCCGACCCGTGAATTTGTTGCCTGGGAATCCGATGATCATCACATCGACCGGACCTACTGCCATGGTGCCTCCTCATCACTGCGCTGTAGACCTGCATCCGCTCGCCGCATCGACGTCAGGCTGGGCCACTCAATGTCTGTCGCCTGGCACACCAAACTGCTCGAACGGTCCGACCGACCCAACTGGATCACACGGCAGCAACGCCAGCAACCGGACAGACATGTCTAGGGTGGCGCGCTGGGCGTGGGCACCGGGCCCGAACCCCGGCCGAACAGATGCTGCGCTGAACCTCCGGCTTGCCGGGGTCGGTCCTGACCACTCTGGGTCGTCATTCGGACTCTCTCGGGTCAACACGCCGTGGTCGACTCCTCGTTCGCAATGGGCTCCGCTAAACGGCTGGGCTACTGGCTGGGCGACCTGCGCTACCGACGGTAGGTCCATCGCACACATCACCGCGTCACCCGACCAGGATGACAACGGCAGCCATGATCCGTACCGGACTCAAGACCGCGGATCAGAGGGCGGGTGGAGGTTTGCACGACGACGACCATCATTGAGCAACGCGAGGTGGCTCGGCCGTAACCGGTATCGGTGCGTTGACAGGTCAGGCCGTCGCACGTGAATCGCTCGCAGGGGATGGGCCGCCTCGGATAATGCGGCACGTCCAAGTCGTAGGGCCGGCGGCGAGCGACCGTGACCAAGTCAGTCACCGAGCACCGCCCGCAGATCTTCTGGGTCGTATTCGGCTCGACCCGGTCTCGGGAGGCGCTCGCCGCCTGCCGCGCCGGCTCACTGCTCGGCGAGCAACTGCCCGCGGACCTCGCGCCGAAGCACCTTGCCGATCATCGAGTGCGGCAGATCCGCGACGGCGGTGATGGCGCGCGGCACCTTGTAGGCCGTCAGGTGCTGCCGGCAGTGAGTGCGCAGTGCCTCGACGTCCAGGGCGGCGCCGTCCGTCACCACCACGGCCGCCGCAACGATCTCCCCACCGCCGGCGCCGGGCAGCCCCACCACGGCCGCGTCGGCGATGTCCGGGTGGGATCTCAGCACCTCCTCCACCTCGGACGGCGAGACGTTGAAGCCGCCGGTGATGACGAGTTCCTTGACCCGGTCGACGATCTCGATGAAGCCGTCGGCGGACACCCGCACCACGTCGCCGGTGCGCAGCCAGCCGTCCGGCAGCAGCACCTCGGCGGTTTCGTCGGGGCGGTTCCAGTATCCGGAGAACACCTGCGGCCCGCGGACCAGCAATTCTCCCTCCTCGTCGATTCCGCGGTCGATGGTCGGATCCGCGGGATCGACGACCCGGATGTCGGTGCTCGGGAAGGGGATTCCGACGGTGCCCGGGCGCCGGCTCGGCCCGATCGGGTTGCCGATGACGATCGGTGACGCCTCGGTCATGCCGTATCCCTCGACCAGCAGTCCGCCGCTGGCCCGCTCCCACGTCTGGACCGTCGACACCGGCAGGGTCATCGCGCCGGAGATGGCGAACCGGATGCTGCGCAGGCTGGCCTTGCGCTGCGCCGCGGCGGCGGCGAGCCGCTCGTAGATCGGTGGCACGGCGGGCAGGAAGGTGGCCGGTGCGTGCTTCATGGCGTCGAGCACCAGGCCCTCGTCGAACTTGGGCAGCAGCACCAGGCGCGCGCCCATGCTCATCGCGAACGTCAGGCAGAGGGTGAGTCCGTAGGCGTGGAACATCGGCAGGATGCCGTAGAAGATCTCCTCGCCGGGCCGCATGCCGACCACCCAGGCCTGCCCCTGGGCGGCGTTGGCCCGCAGGTTGCGGTGCGTGAGGATGGCGCCCTTCGGGCTGCCGGTCGTCCCGCTGGTGTACTGCAGCACGGCCGTGTCACCCAGCGCGGGTCCGGGGTGACCGCGCGGCAGCCGGCGGGTGCGGACCACCGTCGTGAACGGGACGGCGCCGGTGCTGAGCCGGCCGGTGGTCAGCGCCGTGCGGGCATCCCGCGCCTTGGCCAGCGGCAGGCGCAACGCGACCCGCTTGCGCAGCGGCATCGCGGTCGTCAGGTCCACCGAGATGACCGTCCGCAGGCCCATGTCCGCCGGGAATGCGAGCACCGTGTCCGCAACCTTGTCCCAGACGATCGCGACGGCGGCGCCGTGATCGTCGAACTGGTACCGCAGCTCCCGGTCGGTGTAAAGCGGATTGTGTTCCACCACAACGGCTCCCAGCCGCAGGACGGCGTAGAACGCGACCACGTGCTGCGGGCAGTTCGGCAGCACCAGGGCGACCCGATCACCCTGGCGGACGCCCTTGCGGCGCAGCGCGTTGGCCACCCGGCTGATCCGATCGCCGAGCTCGCGGTAGGTGGTGCTGGCGCCGAAGAAGTCCAGCGCGACCCTGCTGCCGAACCGGTCGACGGATCGCTCCATCATCTCGACGAGGGTCTGGTTGGTCGGCTCGATCTCGGCAGGCACGCCCGGCGCGTAGGCCGGCAACCACGGCTTGGACTCGAAGACGCTCACCCGGCCATCATGCACCGTTGTCTGACTGCACCCGCCGCGGCGTCGGCGGATCGTCATGACTTGGTGGTGAACGGTCCCGGCATACCCCGACTGGCTCGACGGCATGGACGCGGCGAGCCGGCAAGTTGAAGCCGGGTCGGACCCGAACCACGCCCGAGCCAGTAGGTCCTTGCGCCGCTACGAACCTTGGTCGTCGTGCCGGGGAGCCGGCACGGGAACGGGTACCGGCGTGCCGCCGCTGCTATCGGTATTTCCGCCGGACCCGGACCCGGAGCTGGCGCCGCCCGTGCCGGACCAGCGATCCAGCAGCCCGAGCATTTCGGCACGCTCAGGCACATCCGCCAGGCGCGTCAGTGGTTCCGCAATATCCGGGCAGCCTCTGGAGGCGCGGCAGAAAGCGCCACCGGGTCAGGTTAACTGGTTGCGGATCGAGGCCCAGGGCACCCGGCCGGCGCCCCGTTCATCCGATCCAGTCGCCGCTCGCTAGCTCGGAGTTGATCCGCGGCGACCGGACTGCCCAGTGGAACACTGGATCCGCTCTCTGGCTCGATCTGCCGAACGAGTTCAGTCATCCGGGCCTTGGTGATGGGTGGTGGCGTCGACGGCCCCGACTCGCCAGGCCCCCGCTCGCCCGGCCCCCGCTCGCCCGGGATCGGCTCGGCCGGGCCCCGTTCGCCCGGTATCGGCGCCGGGCCGCGCTCCCCCGGTACCGGGGCGGGCCCGCGTTCACCAGGCACTGGCGCCCGGACGGGCTCCCCTGCGCGTCCGAACAGCTTCTTTGCTCCGCCCGCGACGATCAATGCCAGGTCGATCACGCCCTGCGTGCCGCGCTCCCAACGCTCGAACGTGGACATCGGCCTCGGCGCTAACGCCCGTTGCCCGACGGCTGCTTCGACGATGTACGGGATGCCGGTGATGTCCGCGATGCCGAGCCCCACGAGGGCAATGCCCGCTCCCCATCCGGGCCCCTGACCACCGTGGTCGGCCGCGTACTCACTGAACCGTCCGTAGATCCCCAGGCCGGCGCCGACGATCATCAATCCGGCCAGCACTGCCCATCCCACGGGTCCCGCGAAGAGCAGACCCACGGCGACCGCGATCGTCGGCAGCGACAGAATGATCCCGGACACGATGCCGCGAGAAAGTCCCCGAGCTTGTCGCGCAGCCAGGCTCGCATCGAGTTGATCAGCTCACCGAACGCCCCGCACGGATGGCCGCTGCGCCTCTTGCCGAGCCGCTTCGCCTGGCGGCAGAGTCGGAAACACCGGCCTGAGCGCGAACAGTTGCCTGCGCCGCCCACGTCGCCTCACCCTGCGCGGCACGGTCCACACCGCCGGAAAGCTCGGCGATGCCGCGCGCGTGTTCCCCGGCAAGGCCGGTGGCGGCCCGGCCCGGTGCCTGCTGCAACTCGGCCGCCGCTGCGTCCCCCGCCCGCACGCTGAAGGTGGTGAAAGCGGCCGACCCCTGGGCAAGCGCCTGCCCGGCGGCGGACGTCACATGGTTGAAGCCGCCGGCCAACTGGGGCCCGACGGCTGCTGCCGCCTGCGCGTGTTGGCCGGCCAGTGCGGCGGCCGCTTCCGTGAGGGCTCCGCCGGTTGCGGTCACCGCCGCCTTGGTGTCGCCACCCGCTTGCGAGATGGCCTCGACCACGGTCGCCGCCGCGTCGCGAGCGGCGTCGCCGCGCAGTCCAGCTACTGCGCCGGCCAGCTCCGGCCGTGCGCGCGGACGGCCGCGGCCAGCCGCCCCGCTGTCGTTCGGATCTGCGTCGTGCCTCGTGCGGCCAAGCTGTCGACGTCCGCGACGGCCGCCGCGGACCTGTTCCGAGCGCGCTCGTCACCGCCCTGTGCGCTTGCTCTACCGAGCGTTCCGTCACCGAAGCGGTGCGGCGCAGCGCGACCGTCGCGCTGGCTTGCCCCTGGCCGATCGCATCCGCTGCCTGCTTCGCGCCGGCCGAGATTTGTTGCTGCGCCCGTGTCGCGGTGGGCTCGTACACCCGACGCTGCCGTTCGGCGGCTCGGGCCCTAACCTGTTCGGCCGCGCGCGCGCCGGACGCGGACAGGTCGGTGACCGCGCGAGAACGAACCTGGCTGTGGATCCGTTCCTGGCCGGCTGCGACATCCGGGTCGGCGGACCGGCTCGGGCTGCCCATCGCCGCGATGCGGTCCCGGGCACCGCCCCGGGCGCGGTCGAGCTGAGCGTCCGCTTGAGCCGATGCGGCCCTGGAAAGGTCGTTGACCTGCAGCCCGGTCCGCGACCGGCCCGCGACCGCCTCGCTCCGAACGGTCGCGCGGGCCTGCCCGGCGGCCGCCGCAACCGTCTGTGTGTGGGCCCCGACATCGGCTCGCAGACGGGCGGTGGTGGTGTCGCGCCGCGCGTCGACCGCCGCCAACTCCGCCCCGAAGGCGATTCTCGCCCGGCCTTGCTCCGTCTCGGCCGCGGCCGACAGGTTCGTCGTCGCTGCTGTCGCCGCCGCCTCAATCGCCTGCGCCTGCTGCTCGGCGACGTCCAGCACGTGCGCTTCCGGCGCACCAGCAGGGCCGCCGATGACATCGTTCTGGGGCGACGTCGGATTGGTGTCCGCCCCGGTGTGCAGCGGCGACAACTCGGCTGGAACCGACTCTGCGCGCTGCTCTGCGCGCTGCTGAGCGTTGGAGGCCTGTGCCGTCGATGCCAACATGCCAGCGACCGCGGCGTTACCCGCCATCCGCTGCAGGGCGAGGACCGGACCCATCGCACCGGGTGCGGTGGACCAACGCGGTCCGTTCGCGGCACGCGGCGTGCGACGGACATCGTCTCGTTCGACCACCCGGTCGGCAGCTGAGTGCACCCCCGCTCGATCGACCACGCGCGTGTCCCTCCGATGTGGTGGCGGACATCCCATCCCAGGGTCGGGTGATGGCCGCCGCGCTGTCTTTACCAGGGGGGCCGACCTCCGGGCGGACTCCGCTGCCCCAACGGCCCTCTTGCCGCTGCCGGTGGGATGGCATCGGCGGTTCGATGCGGGGCCGCATTCCGATCCGCCGGGCAGCCTTGGCACCTGGCGATTCCGCAGGCCGCAGACCAGCGTGCTCGGCGACCTCGCGCATCACGCGGCTGACCCTCGCATCACGGGTGCGGGCCGGCGATGACCAGTCGGGAGGGGTCGTTCTCGGCCTAGCGTGGTGGCGGCCTACGGTGCTTCGTGCTCATGTCGCGTCCGCCGACCCGGCGTCATCGCCTCCCGGCCGACGCGCGGCAGTAACCGAGGCGACACCCGCAGCCAACCCGCTCGGCGTTCATCGAAGGCACCGTTGGACGGCATGGGACCCGGGCGTCGGTCAGCCGGCCCGCCCGGCGGGCCGCCGGTCGGCCCGGCGCGCGCGGTAGGCGGCCACCGCGGCCTTGTTGCCGCAATTTCCTTCACAGAATCGCTTGGACCGGTTCTTCGACAGATCGACCACGACGTCGTCACAGGTCGGGAGCTCGCAAATCCGGAGCCTGGACAGCTCGTCACCGCGGACCACGTCGACGACCGCCATCGCCGCTTCGACCGCCATTCTGGTGGCCAGCGGGGCCGCGTCCGGGGTGGCGTGCAGGTGGTAGTCCCACTCGTCGTGCTTGATCAGCTGTGGCAGGGCGTGGAACTCGCGCAGCAATTCGTTGACGATCCGCACGACACCGTCCCGGTCGGCCAGCCAGATCTCCCGCAGCCGGGGTCGCAGCGCGCGGACCTGGTCCAGCTCCTCCTGGTCGCCGACGATCCGCCCGGTCCACCCCCAGGTCCGCACGAACTGCTGGAGGGCCGCGACGTCGGGAAGCCCCTCCTGGTCGGGGTCCAGGACGTCCTTGGTGTTCACCAGAGCGGCGGCGGCGGCCAGGGCGACCTCGGTGTCATGAGCAAAAACCATGTTGACTCCTGTCAGTCGCCGGCCCTAGTGTCACAAGCATAAGCCGTTTTGCTGATGACAGGGGCGCGGCGGCGTTCCTCTGGAGGTCACCATGCTGGAGCAGCCGGTCGCCCGTGCCGGATTCATCCTCGCGCTGCTCTCGGCGGCGACGTTCGGCACGTCCGGCACCTTTGCCAGCGCACTGATCGATGCCGGGTGGTCGCCGGGGGCCGCGGTGACGGTACGGATCAGCGTCGCGGCGGTCATCCTGGCGGTGCCCGCCCTGGTCCTGCTCCGCGGGCGCTGGGCGGTGCTCCGGCGCAACATCGGCATGGTCTTGGTCTACGGGCTGGTCGCCGTCGCGGGCTGTCAGGTTGCGTATTTCAATGCCGTGCAGCACCTGTCGGTCGGTGTGGCCCTGCTGCTGGAGTACATGGGCATCGTGCTGATCGTCGGCTGGCTGTGGTTCCGCAGTCGGCAGCGCCCCCGCAACCTCACCATCGCCGGATCCGTGGCTGCGGTACTCGGGCTGGCGCTGGTGCTGGATCTGACCGGCGAGACGAAGGTCGACCTCGTCGGAGTGCTCTGGGGGTTGGGTGCCGCGGTCGGCCTGGCGCTGTTCTTCATTCTGTCGGCGGGCAGCGATGGCGAACTGCCGCCCGTCGCGATGGCCAGCGGAGGGATGACGGTCGGCGCGGTCGCCCTGCTGCTGCTGGGCATGGTCGGCGCGCTGCCGATGGCGGCCAACACCGATGACGTCGACTTCGCCGGGCACCAGGTCAGCTGGCTGGTGCCGGTCATCGGCCTGTCGCTGTTCGCCGCCGCGCTGGCATACGTGCTGGGGATCTCCGCGACCCGCCGGCTGGGCTCGAAGCTGGCCTCGTTCGTGGGCCTGACGGAGGTGCTGTTCGCGGTGCTTTTCGCCTGGCTGCTGCTCGGCCAGCTGCCGACGGTCATGCAGCTCGTCGGCGGTGCCTTCATCCTGCTCGGCGTCGCGCTGGTCCGGATCGACGAGCTGCGCACACCGGACACGGATGTCGTCGTCATCGAGATGCCCGGGGCTGAGCGCATCCCCGGGGCCGAGCACAGCCCGGATGCCGGGCGCACGCCGGACCCCGGGATCCGTTGACACCGGTGCGGGGGGCCTCAGCCGCTGGTGCGCCGCAGGAACTCGCCGATGTGGCCGACCATCCCGGCTGGGTCGTCGGAGATCGGCACGTGGTGCAGACCCGGCAGTAGCTTCAGCTCGGCGCCGGGGATCAACGGCAGGTAGCGCATCACCTGGGCGGTGATCGGGTCGGCGGCGCCCTGCAGCAGCAGCACCGGTTGCTCGATGGTGTGCAGATGCGTTGCGACGTCGAACATGCCGACCCAATTGACCGCGTCATAGGCGGGTGCAGTGGCGAAACCGGTCAGCAGTTCGCGGGCGTCCGACGGCTCGAGCTGCCATGGCATGCTGCGGTTGCCGGAGAAGAACCACATCCGCCCGAACGGGGTGCGGCTCAGTTCTCCGGCAGCGGGTGCGAGGGCCATCGCGACCGCTCTGCCGGCCAGCAGGCCGAGATAGCCCTGCAACCGCTCCAGCGGGGTGCCGAGGCCATCCGGACCGATCGCGATGACGGCCCGCACCCGGGGGTTCCGGGCGAGGTCCAGCGCCACCCGGGCGCCGAGCGAGTACCCGGCAACGGCGTAGTCGCCGACGCCCAGCCGGTCCACTGTCGTCTGAACGGCGGCGGCGAGATTCGCAGCGGTCGGTGCGACGTGACCCGGCAGCGCGGGCGAGCTGCCGAAGCCCGGGAGGTCGATGGCCAGCACCTCGCGATTCCGGGCCAGACCGTCCATCACCGGCCGCCAGCCGACGCGTGACTCGCCCATGCCGTGCAGCAGCACCAGCGGCGCGCCGGATCCCGTGCGGTGCACGAACAGGTCGGGCACGTCCAGCGGGGCGCACATCGGTGTGGGACGGGTCATCGGGGGAGAACCTCCGGGGTTCTGGGCGCGGAAATGGCTGACGCCGGTGCGGGCGCGATATCTGCCCGCACCGGCGTCAGGAGAAACGATGGCGCTGTACTACTGCACTGTGACGGGGCGAGAGCCCCATCGGTCACTCGCTGTCGGCGCTCACGAGGCGCTCGATGAGCTCCTCGACGTTGCCCGACTTCGGCAGGCCGCGCTCGGCCAGCTGATCGGCCAACTCCGCCTTGGTCAGGTTCTCGTACTGCTCGCGGGCCTTGGCGTGGGCGGCGCGGGCCTCTGCACGCTCCGCGGCGCGGGCCTGGCGGGCCTTCTCCTGCTCAGCCTGCTCCTGCTCGGCCTGGCGGGCCTGCTCGGCCTCGACGCGCTCCTGCTCGGCCTGCTCGACGAGCCGAACCTGCTCGGCCTGCACGCGCTCCACCTGCTCGGCCTGCTCGTCGGCGATGTGCTCGACGGTTTCGGCCTGCCGGGCGACCAGGTCACCGACGGTGTCCGCCCGCTCGATCACCACGGTGCTGATCCGCCCGGCCTGCTCGCGCACGACGCCGGAGAGGTTGGTGACGGATTCGGCCCACCTGGTGGCCAGGTCCCGGGAGACATCGACGGAGCGCTGGACGTACTCGAAGTAGCGCTCGATCGGCTGGACCAGGTCGACGGTCGGCAGCTTGGTGGCGGTGGCCTGCGCGACGACGGACCTCGCGCTGCGCTTCCATGCCTCGACGGACCGGTCGGTGACCTCGCGCGCCTGGCTGGCGACGGAGGTATAGGCATCGGTGATGGTCATGTTGCTCCTTCTGAACTCTGGTGGGCTTGTGCCTGTCCCTGCCGTTCGGGTGGCGGAAGCGGCTGGGAGGCGGGACGACCCGGTGGTCGTCGGCCGCGGCGTTCGCCGCAGCCGTTAGCAATGTTAGCAAGCGTTCTGCTAACTAGCTAACAGGTTCTGTGTGACCATGAGCGGGCTCGGATCAGGTTTGCGCTCCGCTGCAGTGGTAATGGGCTCGCTGCAGTGGTAATGGGCGCCGTTGCGCCTGCCGGCGGGACGACCCACCGGTGTCTGGCTCGGCTTGTCGCCGCCACGCTCGTGCTGCAGCCGGAGCATCCCGTGTACAGCGCGAGCGGGTGGTGCTCGCGTCATGCCTGGCGGTTGTCCGCAACACGATCATCCCGCGGCGATGGCGTCCAGCAGTTCGGCGACCGACCGGGCCGAGTGCCCGGACACGAAGGTGTCGACGTGCGGCAGCGCCGCCGCCATGCCGCCGGTCAGCGGCGCGAACCCCGGGGCCGCCTTGCGCGGGTTCACCCAGATCACCCGGTGCGCGAGCCTGGCCAGCCGGCTCATCTGCTCGCCGAGCAGCGCGGGGTCGGCGCGCTCCCAGCCGTCGGACACGATGACGACGACCGAACCGCGGGCCAGCCCGCGCCGGCCGTCGGTGTCCAGGAAGTGCTTGACGGCACCGCCGATCCGGGTGCCGCCGGCGGCGTCCGGAGACGTCGCCAGGGCCCTGGCGATCGCGTCCTCCCGACGTCCGCGGTTCAACGTGCGGGTGACCGGGGTCAGCCTTGTCGCGAAGACGTAGGCGTGCGCCCGGGCGCCGAGCACCGCGCCCTGCAGGATTCGCAGATAGACCCGTGAATACGCCTGCATCGAGCCGGACACGTCCGCCAACAGCACCACCCGGCGGGGCGTGCTGCCGCGGCGACGGTGGTGGATCCGGATGGAGTCGCCGGCCGTCCGGCAGGCCGCCCGCAGCGTGCGCCGCAGGTCGATCGTCCGGCCGGATCCCCTGGTCGGTTCCCAGCGCGAGGGGCGCAGCGGAGCAACGACCTTCATCCGGTCGATGATCCTGGCCAACTCGGCGAGCTCGGTGGCGTTGCAATCGGCGAAGTCCTTGTCGCGCAGGATTTCCAGCTCCGAGGCGGCGGCGAGGACGGCGGGCGGACCGTCGTTCTCGGATTCTTGGTTGTCGGACCCGTCGGAGTCCGCACCGGCCCCCATCGGACGCGGCTGCTCCCCTCCCGCGGGGCGATCGGCGGGCGGCGCGGCGGCATCAGCCCCGGTGTCCTGGGGCGTACCCGGCCGGGTGTGCGCGGTGGGCGCATCCTGCGCCTGGCCACGGAAGTCGGCGACGTCGACGAGCCCGTTGAACACCTGCCCGAAGACGGCATCGAACGTCGGCACCTGCTCCGGCCGGTCGACCAGCGTGACGCGGGCCAACCAGTACAACTCGGTCACCGTGACCGGCCGCGCAGTGGCGGTCGCCTGCGCCCACCAGACGGTCCGCTGCACGGGCACGCCGAGCCCGGCGTCGCCGAGCAGGGCGGCGAAGCCGGCGCACATCGCGGCCAGATCCGGCTCGCCCGGCGATCCGTTGGCCGCCGCGGATCTGCCCTGTTCAGTCACCGACCATCCAGCCCAGGCCCGCGCCGACGGCCACCTCCTGGTCCTCCCGATATTTGAGGACGGATCCCAGGGTGATTGCTGCGGACGTGGTGTCGAGCGTCGGCAGGCCCAGCAGGTGCAGGGCCCGCACCCAATCGATGACCTCCGCGGTGCCCGGCGGCTTCTGCAGGTCGAGGGTGCGCAACCGGCCGGTGGCCGCCGCGACCTGCGCGGCGAGCGGTTCTCTGGCCCCGGGAACCCGCTCCCGCACGATCGCGACGACGCGGGCGAGGTCGGGGTGGCCGATCCAGTGGTAGAGGCAGCGCCGCTTGAGCGCGTCGTGCAGATCCCGGGTGCGATTCGACGTCAGGACCGCGATCGGCGGCAGCGCCGCCGTGATCGTCCCGATTTCCGGCACGGTGATCGTCCGCTCCGCCAGCAGTTCCAGCAGGTATGCCTCGAAATGCTCGTCGGCGCGGTCGATCTCGTCGATCAAGAGCACCGCGGGGAACGGCCCGGGATGCTCCACGGCGCGGAGCAGTGGCCGCTCGACCAGGTAGTCGCGACGGAACAGGTCGTCGGCGCCGAGTGCATCGCCCTTCGCCTCGGCCAGCCGGATGGCCAGCAGTTGGCGCGGGTAGTTCCACTCGTAGGCAGTCTCGGCGATGTCGATGCCCTCGTAGCACTGCAGCCGGAGCAGGGGCGTGCCGAGCACCTCGGCGACCGCCTTCGCCGCCGACGTCTTGCCGACGCCGGCCTCGCCCTCCAGCAGCAGAGGCTGGCCGAGGCGCACCGAGCAGAACAACGCAGTGGCCAGCCCGTCATCGGCGAGATAGCCGACACCGGCCAGCAACTCGCGCAGCGCCGGCACATCCGGGACGATCCGCGCGAGGTCGGACGGCGAGGTCACGATGCAGCGTACCCAGCCACGGGATCGGGCAGGTGCTGGGCGGCGAAGGCGCGTCGGCAGCCGGGCCCGCAGAAGTACCAGCGTCGCCCGTCGTGATCGAGGTGCAGGCTGGTCTCGACCGCGGCCACCGTCATCCCGCAGATCGGATCGGCCGCGTCCGCGGGCGGTGACTCGGGCTGCGACTCCGGCCGGGACCGCACCCGCTCCGACACCACCTCTGCCAGGATCGACAACGCGATCTCCGACGCCGTCTTCGCCCCGATGTCGAGGCCGGCGGGACTGTGCACCCGCTGCGAAGCGGCGTCGGCGAGATCCGCTCGGGCGTGGGCCAGGTCGGCGAGCACCCCGGCCGCACGCCGCCGGCTCGCCACCAACCCGATGTACGGCACCCCGGCGTCCAGGGCCGCGACGAGCGTGCCGACCTCGTCGCGTCCGTGCGAGGCCACCACCACGGCCAGTGCTCCGGCCATCTCCTCGGCCCGGACGGGGGCGGCGCGGTACCCGAGTTCGCCCGCGAGTCGGGTGAGCGCCGCGGCGATCGGACCGTCACCGTGCACGGCCACCAGCGGCGGCGGAACGACCGGGTCGAGGAAGATCTCCAGTGTCCCGCCCGACAGGCACGGGTTGTGGACGGTCCGCGTCCCCGGGGCGACGCGTGCCTGTCCGCCCGCCGTTGCCGCTTCGTCGGTGGGGGTGATCCGCAACAGCAGCGGCTCGCTGGTGTCCAGCAGCAGCAGACTCTGGGCCCGCACGGTGGTTTCCGCGCAGGTCCCGCCGACGAACCCCTCGATGGACCCGTCGGCGTGGACGATCGCCTCGTCACCGGCCTTCGCCGCCGTCGGTTTCTCGGCCAGCACCACCCGCGCCCGGACGAATGGAACACCCTGCTGGCGCAACTGTGTCGCCCGCAGGTCGAGTTCCGCGTTGCTCACTGCGGTTCCCGGGTCGTCACGTGACCGCCAGATCCGTGCGCATGGGGGTGCCCTGCATGGCCATCCAGACGTTCGCCGGAGTGAGCGGCATGTCCGCGTGCCGCACCCCGAACGTGGAGATGGCGTCCAGCACCGAATTGACCACAGCCGGCGGCGACCCGACGGTGGCGGACTCACCGACACCCTTGAGCCCCAACGGATGATGCGGCGACGGCGTCACCGTCTCGCCCAGCTCCCAGCTCGGGCACTCCAGCGACGTGGGCAGCAGGTAATCCATGAACGACCCACCGACGCAGTTGCCGTCCTCGTCGAAGGCGATCAGCTGCATCAGCGCCATCCCGACCCCGTCGGCCAGGCCGCCGTGAACCTGCCCCTCGACGATCATCGGGTTGATCCGCGGGCCGCAGTCGTCGACCGCGATAAACCGGCGGACCTTCACCACCCCGGTGCCCGGATCCACGTCGGTGACGCAGATGTAGGCGCCGAACGGATACGTCAGGTTCGGCGGGTCGTACACCACCGAGGCGTCCAGGTGACCCTCGACGCCGTCGGGCAGGGTGAGCGTCCCGTGGCTCAGCATCGCGATCTCGGCGATCGTCCGGCCCTGCTCGGCGTCACCCTTGACCTGCCAGCGTCCGTGATCCCACTCCAGGTCGTCGACACCGACTTCCAGCGAGGCCGCAGCGATGATCTTGGCCTTCTCCCGCACCCGTTGCGCGACAATGGCCGCCGCGGCGCCGGAGACCGGGGTGGAGCGGGACCCGTAGGTGCCCAGGCCGAACGGAGTGTTGTCGGTGTCGCCGTGGATCACCTCGATGTCCTCCGGCGGGATCCCGAGCTCTTCGGAGACGATCTGCGCGAATGTCGTCTCGTGCCCCTGGCCCTGGGTCTGCACCGACAGCCGGACCTGCGCCTTGCCCGTGGGGTGCACCCGCAGCTCGCAACCGTCGGCCATGCCCAGGCCCAGGATGTCCATGTGTTTGCGCGGCCCGGCGCCGACACCCTCGGTGAAGAACGAGATCCCGATGCCCATCAGCTCGCCGCGGACCCGCTTCTCGGCCTGTTCCCGGCGCAGTTCGTCGTACCCGGCGATCTCCATCGCCAGCTTCAGCGCCCGCGGGTACTCACCGCTGTCGTACTCCCACCCGGTCTTGGAGACGTACGGGAACTGCTCGGGCCGCAACAGGTTCTTCAGCCGCAGCTCGGCCGGGTCCATCTTCAGCTCGGCGGCCAGGATGTCGACCATCCGCTCGACCAGGTACACCGCCTCGGTGATCCGGAAGGAACAGGCGTAGGCGACCCCGCCCGGCGCCTTGTTCGTGTAGATGCCCTTCACCGAGCAGTAGGCGGCCTGCAGGTCGTAGCTGCCGGTGAAGATGTGGAAGAAGCCGGCCGGGAACTTGGTCGGCTGCGCGGTGCCGTTGAAGGCCCCGTGGTCGGCCAGCACGTCGACCTTCAGGCCCAGGATCTGGCCGTCCCTGGTCGCCGCGATGCTGCCCGTCATGTGGTAGTCCCGGGCGAACGATGTCGCCATCAGGTTCTCGCTGCGGTCCTCCATCCACTTGACCGGCTTTCCGGTGACGATCGACCCGACGACGGCCAGCACGTAACCCGGATAGATGCCGACCTTGTTGCCGAACCCGCCGCCGATGTCGGGGGAGATGATCTGGATCTTGTGCTCCGGGATCCCGGCCACCAGCGCGTAGATGGTGCGGTGCGCATGCGGGGCCTGATTGGTGGAGTAGACCAGCAGCTTCCCGGTGACGGGGTCCATCGATGCGACCGTGCCACAGGTCTCCATCGGCGCCGGATGCACCCGCGGGTACAGCATCTCCTGGGTGACGACGACCTCCGCGCCGTCGAACACCCGGGCGGTCTCCTCGGCGGAACCGGATTCCCAGTCGAAGATGTGGTTGTCGGTCTTGCCGTCGATGTCGTCGCGGATCACCGGGGCGTCGCGATCGAGTGCTCGCTTGGCGTCCACCACCGGCGGGAGCGGCTCGTACTCGACCTCGATCAGCTCGAGCGCGTCCCTGGCGATGTAGTCGGTATCGGCGACGACGTAGGCGACCTCCTGATGCTGGAAGCGCACTTTGTCGGTGGCCAGCACGGCCTGGACGTCCGCGGACAGCGTCGGCATCCAAGCGAGGCCGAGACCGGTGAGCGTCTCCCCGGTGATCACCGCGTGTACGCCGGGAAGCGCTGCGGCGGCGGTGGTGTCGATCGCGCGGATGCGGGCGTGGGCGTAGGGGCTGCGCAGGATCGCGGAGTGCAGCATGCCGGGCATCGTCACGTCGTCGACGTACCTGCCCTGCCCGCGGAGGAACCTCGCGTCCTCCTTGCGCGGCATCCGGCCGAAGCCGATCGGGTTTCCGGCCGGCGAGATCCGCGGCGACTTCGGGTGACCTGTTTCGGGAATGGTCGCGGTCACTGGTCGACGCTCCTGGATGCCGGTGACGCGAACGGCGTCGGCCCTGTCTGGGAAGGGTTTGTCGGGCGGGGTGTCATGCCGGAACCTCCTGGCTGGGTTCGGCGACGACGGTGCTGTCCCCGTCGGAGGCCGGGTCGGCGGCGGCCTGCCGGGAGGGTTGTGACGGGTGCCCGGCCGCGGCCCGGACCGCCCGGACGATGTTCTCGTACCCGGTGCACCGGCAGATCTGCCCCGAGATGGCCTCACGGATCGTCTGTCCGTCCGGGTCGGGATGGTGATCGAGCAGATGACGGGCGGTCATCATCATTCCCGGGGTGCAGAACCCGCACTGCAGACCGTGCTCGCTCATGAACCCCTCCTGCACGGGGTCGAGCTTGCCGTTCGTCGCCAGCCCCTCGACGGTCCGCACCCGGTGCCCGTCGGCCATCGCGGCCAGCACGGTGCAGGTCTTCACCGGCTCCTCGTCGAGCCACGCGACACACGTTCCGCACTGCGAGGTGTCGCAGCCCCAGTGCGTCCCGGTCAATCCCCGCGTCTCGCGCAGGTAGTGCACCAGCAGCATCCGCGGCTCCACCTCGTCGGTGTGCTCGACGCCGTTCACGGTGATCGAGACCTGCATGTCAGATCCTTCCCTGTGCGCGGGCGGCGGCGCGGCGCAGCGCCCGCCGGGTCAGTTCGTCGGCCAGGTGGCGCTTGTAGATCACGGGCCCGCGCTGGTCGGCGCTGGGATTGGTGGCCGCCGCGGCGACCCGAGCGGTCTCGGTGATCGTGTCGTCGGTGAGTGACCGGCCCCGCAGGTAGTCCTCCGCCTCCGGTACGCAGGAGTGGTCGGCCCCCAGGGCGGCGATCCCGATGCCGACGTCGGCAACCCGACCCCCGTCGAGCACGACGAACGCGCCGACGGACGCGACGGCCCAGTCCCCGGCGCGCCGTTCCACCTTCTCGTATGCGCTGCCGGCGCCCGGCCGGATCGGGATCCGCATCTCGACGAGCATCTCCGCCTCGTCCAGCACCGTGTCGTACGGCCCGTCGGTGAATTCGCGGGCGGGCACGATCCGCGTCCCGCCACGGGACTGCAGCACCAGGTCGGCGCGCACGGCGGCGGCGACCGCGGACAGGTCCTCGGCCGGGTCGGCCTGGCACAGCGATCCGCCGACGGTGCCGCGGTTGCGCACGATCGGGTCGGCGATCACCCGTTCCGCGTCGTGCAGGATCGCGTAGTGCTCGCCGATCACCGCGGACGCCAGGACGCTGCGATGCCGGGTCATCGCACCGATCGCGAGGTGCGGGCCGGTGCCGTCGGGCAGCGGCGCGGTCACGGCCTTGATGTAGTCCAACTCGGTGAGATCGTTGATGTCGATCACGCGTTCGGGCTGGGCGATCCGCAGTCGCATCATCGGGATGAGGCTGTGGCCGCCGGCGATCAGGCTGGCCTCCGGGCCGTACCGCTCCAGTAGTTCCAGGGCTTCTGGGACGCTGTGCGCCCTGGCGTAATCGACGGGGGCGGGTGTCTGCATGGGCGGCCTTTCACGGTTGAAGCCGGCCGCCGTGATTCGTTCGCCGGGTCCAGGTCCATTCACTCGCATGGAGTGGGCGCAGGAAAGCTCGCTGTCCCGGGTCCGCACGGCGGTGTGACGGACGTGAATGCCAGTGTGCGCTCTCGACGCCGATAGTGACAACGATCACGAAGGAGACACCAGGGCGGCGCCGGCTCGGCCGGCTCGACCGGTGAGAGTCGTTGTCGCCGCTTTCGTTCCGGGTCGGGCCCCGAGGGGTGGTGATGATCACGGATGGGCGATCGGGACGACCGTCATGATCACCACAGCGCTACAGAACGAGGACTTCGGTGCCGGGCGGCGCGACGCGCAGCCCGGATGGTTTCACCCGGTACCAATCGGCAGAAGAGTGGTCGCCGGCCAGTGGTTGGTGTCGGCGGCCGGCAGTACCGTGAAACCCGCCGGGGTCGCAGTGCTCGGCGGAACAGCAGCCATCGGGGAGGCGCAATGACGCAGCAGCAGGACGATCCGCCGACGGCCGACGGGCCGGCCGCCGAGAAGATCAGCTCACCGGCCGACGGCGCTGCGCAGGTCGAGCCGGAGTCCGACCCGAAACCCGAGCCCGAGCCGAACTTCACCCTTGCCGGACCGGGACCGGGACCGGATCCGGCCGTGCCCGCGGTGCAACCGGTGACCGCACCGGTCACACCGCCGCCGGCGGACTACGACAAGTACGGCGTCCCGACGCTGGACTTCGTCCGCAACAAGATCGAGGCGCGCTACGCGGCATCGCTCGGTGCGGAGGAACTGGCGCGGGAGACCGCTGAGGCCAAGTCGTTCGAGCAGCGTGAAGAGGACCGGGCGAAGGCGGCCGAGGCGGCGCTGGAGAAGATCCGCCAGTCGCTGCGGGATCACCGACAGTCCTGAGGTGCTCGCCGTCGTCGCGCTTCCGGGGGACGGTGGCTACCGCGTCCAGCGATTGGACGAGCCGGGCTCGGCCGTCGGTCCCGTGCTGTCGGCGCGCCGTGCGGTCGACCTGGCGTCGTTCACCGAGCAGGACGAACGGTGGCTTTGGGACAGCACGCCCGAGATCTATCCCGCGCTGCTGTCGGCCGGGCTGCGGGTCGGTCGCTGCCACGACGTGACGCTCACCGAGCGGATCCTGCTCGGCCGGCAGGGGCGGTTCGGCGAGCCGTGCTCGGCGGGGGCGGTGCACGCCCGGGCGACCGGTGGCCGGGTGCCGGCCGAACGCGCGTCGTCATCGAGCGATCAACCGGTGCTGTTCGACCCGGCCCAGGTGATCGACCATGCCGCCGACGTCGATCCGCTGGAGATGCTGCGGACGGCGTACGTGGATCAGCGTGGCCGGGCGGCGGGGGAAGCCGCGCTCGGTCTGTTGCTGGCCGCGGAGTCGGCGTCCGGGTTGGCGGCCGCCGAGATGCGGTGCACCGGCCTGCCGTGGCGGACCGACGTCCACCTGGAGCTGTTGCAGGCGATGCTGGGACTCCGGCCCCTTCCCGGCCGACGACCCGATCGACTCGCGGAGCTCGCCGACACCATCACCGGTCAGTTCGGCTTCCCGGTCAACCCGGATTCCGTGCAGGACCTGCGGGATGGGTTCCGCCGGGCCGGTTTCGACGTGGAGAGCACCCGGTCGTGGGTGCTCAAGGAGCTCGACCACCCGGCCGTCCCGGCCGTCCTGCGGTACAAGGAACTGTCCCGGATGCATACCGCCAACGGCTGGAGCTGGCTCGATGAATGGGTGCGCGACGGCCGTTTTCGGCCGGAGTACCTGCCCGGCGGCGTGGTGTCCGGCCGGTGGGCGACCCGGGGCGGCGGTGCACTGCAGATCCCGAAGCCGTTGCGCCGCGCGGTGATCGCCGATGCGGGCCAGCAGCTGGTCGTCGGCGACGCTGCCCAACTCGAGCCGAGGGTGCTCGCCGCCGTGTCCGCAGATGCCACGCTGCAAGAGCTCTCGGCGGACACGGACCTGTACACGGCGCTCGCCGAGGACGGGTTCGGCGGCAGCAGGTCCAAGGCCAAGGTCGCGATGCTCGGGGCGATGTACGGCGCGACCTCGGGCGAGGCCGGCCGGCTCGTCGGCACGCTGAACCGGCGGTACCCGCGGGCGATGCGGTACGTGGCGGACGCTGCCCGCCGGGGCGAGGGCGGCGAGGTGGTGCACTCGGTGCTGGGCCGCGCCTGCCCGCCACCGTCCGACGGCTGGCGGGAGGTCGTGGAAATCGGCTCGCAGCAGGACGCCACCGAGGCGGAGCGGCGCCGCGCCGACCGGTACGAGCGGGATCGCGGCCGGTTCACCCGGAACTTCGTCATCCAGGGCTCGGCCGCGGACTGGGCCTCGGTGTGGCTGTCCGTGGTGCGCCGCGATCTGCGCACGGTCCCCGGGGCCGAGGTCGTCTTCTTCCAGCACGACGAACTGATCGTCCAGACGCCCACCGACAGCGCCGCCCGGGTGGCCGACCTGACGGTCGCTGCGGCGGACTCCGCCCGGCGGCTGGTCTTCCCAGGCGCGTCGGCGCTCATGCCCGTCCGGCCCGTCGTTGTCGACTGCTACGCCGATGCCAAGTGACCGGCTGCGATGCGCATCCCGCCTGACGAGTCCAGGAACCTGTTCACCGCTGCTCGCGTGGCCAGGCTCGCCACGGTCGGCGCCGACCTGGCCCCGCACCTGGTGCCGGTGACGTTCGCCGTCCTCACCGGGCGCGCTGAGCCGGGCGCTGATCTGATCACCTTCGCGGTCGATCACAAACCGAAGTCGACGCCGGCGCTGCGCAGGCTGGACAACATCGCCGCGAACCCGGGCGTCTGTTTCCTGGTGGACGACTACGACGAGGATTGGCAGCGACTGTGGTGGGTGCGGGCCGATGCCCGCGCCCATGTTCTGCAGGGACCGGTGCGGGAGCGTGCGGTGGCGGCGCTGGTCACCAAGTACCCGCAGTACCAGCAGGTTCCGCCGACCGGCACGGTGGTGGGTGCGGCGGTGCGGCGGTGGTCCGGTTGGCGTGCCGCACCCGACTCCCGAGTGCGCTGACGGCGAGAGGCGTTGTGGAGCGGGCGACGAGAATCGAACTCGCGCTATCAGCTTGGGAAGCTGAAGTTCTGCCACTGAACTACGCCCGCATCGGCGTGGCCACTATACCGAACGCGGGGTCGCCGGGGTTCAGCCGGCGGGGCGCCGCAGTTCGTCGACGTGGGTCAGCGTGTGGTGCTCCAGGTCGGTCGCGTCGACCGTCGCGCTCACCTGGGGCACCCCGTCCAGGAATCGGTGGTGCAGGTGCAACGCACAATCCACACCCTCACCGCAGGCGGGGCACGGTAGCGTGACGAACCGCTGCGGGGCCCGGTCCTGGGACTCGGGGACCCAGAGGCACTGGTGCCGCTCGAAGCCGGCCCGCTTACCCCGCAGGTACGCCATCGGGATGCCGACCAGCAGGGCCGTCACCAACACCATCGCGACCATTCGTGAGCCCCCTTGACTCCGTGTCGTTTTGTCCGGTTAAGAGTGAATCACGGGGTCCTGCTCGCGCAACGCGATGGGCGTCACTGTCCGTCGATCGGATGACCTGACGGCTGTCGGTGACCGCGGTCGGCGTTCGCGGTCGTCCCGGCACCACCCGTTACTCTCCAACGCATGCTGCTGTCCGACCGTGACCTGCTGGCCGAGATCGACACCGGCGCGTTGGGGCTGGACCCGTTCGATGCGTCACTGATCCAGCCGTCCAGCATCGACGTGCGGCTGGATCGGTACTTCCGGGTGTTCAACAACTCCCGCTACACGCACATCGATCCCAAGGTGCAGCAGGACGACCTCACCACGCTCGTCGAGGTCGACGGGGACGATGCGTTCGTGCTGCACCCGGGGGAGTTCGTCCTGGGCTCGACGTTCGAGAGCGTGGCGCTGTCCGACTCGCTCGCCGGTCGGCTGGAGGGCAAGTCGTCGCTGGGCAGGCTCGGCCTGCTGACGCACTCCACCGCCGGGTTCATCGACCCCGGATTCAGCGGGCACATCACCCTCGAGCTGTCGAACGTCGCCAACCTGCCGATCACCCTGTGGCCGGGCATGAAGATCGGTCAGCTGTGCCTGTTCCGGTTGACCTCGCCTGCCCTGCACCCGTACGGGTCGCCGCAGTACGGATCGCGGTACCAGGGTCAGCGTGGGCCGACCCCGTCCCGGGCCTACCTGAACTTCCGCCAGGACGACACTCGCCGCTGAGCCGGGGTCAGCCCAGGTGCGTGACGCTGATGTTCTCGACCGTGGCCTTCCCGGATCCGAATACCGAGACGGCGTCGTCGCCCTGCGCCGGATAAACCAGGGTGCTCAAGACAACTCCACCGGCGAACACCTCGACGGTCGACCCGTCGGCGACCACCCGGATCGGCAGCTTCCCGTCGATCAACGTGACCGGCGCAGCAGAGTTCTCCGAGAAGGCATCGGTGAAGTCGTCCTTTCCGGCCTTGCTGCGGTCCACCTGCAGAACGCCGGACTCGGTGAAGTACGAGATGCGGGTGCCCCGCTGGCCCGTCGTGGAGCCGAGAACGGTCACCCCCACGGCGGCAGCGTCGCCCGGCACCAGGGTGGCGTCGACGGTGAGCGCGGTGCCGTTGGCCTTGCCGTCCAGCTTCCGGTTGCCGCTGGTGACGATCGAGTCCTCGGTGACGGCCGGGGCCCCCGCGGTCAGCACCTTCGCGGTGTCCGCCGGCAACTGCTGGGTCAGTCGCGGGATGCCGTCGATGGCGCGCAGCGTCAGCTCGCGCGGCAGGGACATCGTTCCGTGCCACGGTGCCGTCGGGGTGTTGTCGGCGTACGCCCGGTTGCCGAGTGCACCGAAGGCGATCCGCCGGCCGTCCGCAGTGCCGTCGAAGGTGTTGGCCGCGTACAGGTCCGGCCCCCAGTCGAGCCAGGAGAAGTTCTCGGTGGGCCGGACGGCTCCCACGCCGGCCGGGCCGGTGTGCTCGGGCTCGAACGTATAGCCGTCGAACGAACCGACGAAGTACTGAACGCCCGATCCGCCCGCGGCCGCGCCGTCCGTCGTGCTGACGAGCATCACCCACTTGACGTCGTCGGTGTTGCCGTCGAGCGGGAGCGGGAACAGGTCCGGGCTGTGCCAGCTGCCGGCCTGCGTGCCGGCGTTGCCGAAAGTGCTGATCGGGTCCCACGAGCGCAGGTCGTACGACTGGAACAACTGCACCCGGTGGCCGTCGGGGTCGGCGGCCGTCATCACCCAGTAACCGCCGGGCCGGTAGCGGAAGACCTTCGGATCCTGCAGGCCCGACGTGCCGTCGACGGTGCCGGCGGTGCGCTGCCAGGTCCGGCCGTTGTCGGTGCTGTGCGCGGTGCGGATCGATGACGTCTGCGACGGGCCGCTGGTGGCGGAGTACAGGGCCACCCACGGTGCGTTGGTCCCGTCGCCCAGCCCGGAGTAGTTGTCGGTGTCCACGGTGATGGAGCCGGTCAGCACCGCCGTGTCGCCGTCCTCCCCGTCCTGACCCGTCTGCACGGCCACCGGCTGCTCCTTCCAGTGCACGAGGTCGGTGCTGGTGGCGTGTGCCCAGCTGGAGGTGGAGCTGCTGTAGAAGACGTGGTATGTGCCGTCCTGGTAGACCAGGCCACCCGGCGGCCCGGCGATGCCCGTCCGGGGAGCCAGGTGCGCTGCGGGGTGCCAGCGTTGGGCGTCCGGGACGGCGGGGGTGCTGGTCGAGGGCTCGGTGGGGGCGGACCAGGATGACGCCGCCGCGGTCGGATCAGCAGTGGCGGTAGTGGAGGTGCCGGGGGTGGCAGCTGCACCGCCGGCGACGGACGTGCCGTCGCCGGCGGTCCCACAGCCGGCGAGCAGGACGGTGGCCGCGGCGGAAGCCGCCAGCAGGGTGCGGGAACGAGAGGGCATGGGGGAACCACTTTCCAAGGGAATGAGCCACGCTCCCCGGATCGATGTCCGGTCGCGGCGTCGTCGCCCGTCGTGGCTCTCAGAGGTCTGTCGGAGGTCGTACTCTGCCGCAGTAGCGCTCGGGCAGTCGCTACCAACGGTACGTGGCGCGACCGGATCCGAGAAGTAGGTCAGCAGTGCCCGAGATCACTGCAGGGGCCTACAGCTGCGACGACGCGAACCCGGGCGCGGAGGATGTGACCATCGGCACGACCCGACCGCACCCGTCCCGTAAGTTACCCGCCAGTAACCTGGCCGTATCGTTCGACCGTCGGTGACATTCGTCGCCGCGTGCACAAGGAGATGAACCGTCCAATGGTGCGGTGCCGGATATGACCCCTGTTTCCCTGTTGTCGGTGTTCGGACCCGGCGGGTGGCTGCGATGACCTGGTGGTCGCTGGTGTGTGGCGTGATCGCCGTTGGGTTCCTGATCGTCGGCTTCGGCATGCTGAGCCGCGCGGGCGTGCAGATCTACCGCCATGTGCGGTTGGGTCGCCCCGACCCGCACCGAGCTGGTCCGGTCGGCGCGCGGCTGAAGACGATGCTGAAGGAATCGCTGGGCCACACCCGGATGCTGAAGTGGGGCATCGTCGGGGCCGCGCACTGGTTCGTGATGATCGGCTTTGGTGCCCTCTTCCTCACACTGGTGGAGGCCACGGGAGAGACGTTCTCGCCGTCGTTCGAGATTCCGTGGCTGGGAAACCGGGCGTGGTATGGGCTTTTCGTCGAGTTGATCGCGATGACCACGGTGCTGGGAATCGTCACGTTGATCGTCATCCGGCAACGTCAGCATCCGCGCAATGTCGGCCTGAAGTCACGCTTCGCCGGTTCCAACTTCGCACAGGCGTACTTCAACGAGTTGGTCATCCTCGGCATCGGACTGTGCATTTTCGGCATTCGCGCGTTCAAGGCGGCCAATGGCCTGCTGCCGTATCCGACATGGGCCGCCCCGATTTCGACCTGGCTGGGCTCCTGGTTGCCCGCATGGCTGTGGGCGATCAGCGTCATTGCGCTGATCAAGGTCATCATCTCGATGGTCTGGGCCATCGTGCTCGCGCGGACCCTGTCGATGGGCGTTGCCTGGCACCGCTTTCTTGCGTTCTTCAACATCTACTTCAAGCGCGAGGACAGCGGCCGAACAGCGTTGGGCGCGCTCAAGCCGATGCTGTCGAACGGGGAGGTGCTCGACCTCGATGAGGCTGACCCGGAGAAGGACACGTTCGGCGCCGGCCGGGTGGAGGACTTCTCGTGGAAGGGATGGCTCGATTTCTCGACCTGCACGGAGTGCGGCCGTTGCCAGTCGCAGTGCCCGGCATGGAACACGGCAAAGCCGTTGTCGCCCAAGCTGCTGGTGCTGGCGTTGCGGGACCACTCGTTCGGCAAGGCGCCTTACTTGCGGGCGGGCGGCGGCGTCGACCTTGCGACGGGTGAGGAGAAGATGTCGGAGGCGGATCTGGCCGCCTACGCCCATGCCGACCCGTTGGGGATGCTGGAAGCTCAGCGCCCGCTGATCGGCGGCCCCGAGATCGACGAGCAGGGCCGCAATGTCGGCGGAATCATCGATCCCGAGGTGCTGTGGGATTGCACGACCTGCGGTGCCTGCGTGGAGCAGTGCCCGGTGGACATCGAGCACGTCGATCACATTGTCGATATGCGCCGCTACCAGGTGATGATCGAATCCGAGTTCCCTTCGGAGCTGAGCGGGTTGTTCCGGAACCTGGAGAACAAGGGAAACCCCTGGGGGCAGAACAACAAGGACCGGATGGAGTGGGCGAAGGGCCTGCCGTTCGAGGTGCCGGTCATCACCGACACCATCGACCGCGACCACGAGTACCTGTTCTGGGTGGGTTGCGCCGGTGCGTTCGACGACCGCGGGAAGAAGACCACCCGGGCGGTCGCCGAGTTGATGCACATGGCCGCAGTCGGATTCGCCGTGCTGGGGACGAACGAGACCTGCACCGGTGATCCTGCCCGGCGGGCCGGGAACGAGTTCCTGTTCCAGATGCTGGCGCAGGCGACGGTCGAGACGATCAACGACGCCTTCGGTGAGCGGACGTCGCGCAAAATCGTCGTGACGTGCCCGCACTGCTTCAACACGCTGTCCAACGAGTACGGCGACCTCGGCGGCCAGTACGAGGTCATCCACCACACGCAGTTGCTGAACCGGCTCGTCCGGGACCGCCGGTTGATCGTGCAGAAGCCGGCGGACCGCGCGGCACGCCAGGACGTCACGTATCACGACCCGTGCTACCTCGGCCGGCACAACAAGGTCTACACGCCCCCGCGGGAGCTGATTGAGGCGTCCGGCGTGACGCTGACCGAAATGCCGCGAAACTCCGTCCGGTCTCTGTGTTGTGGTGCCGGCGGTGCGCGGATGTGGATGGAAGAAAAGATCGGCAAGCGGATCAACCTGGAGCGCACCGACGAGGCGCTGGACACGGGAGCCGACAAGATCCTGACCGGTTGCCCGTTCTGCAAGGTAATGCTGACCGACGGCCTGACCGCCCGGCAGGGTGCTCCGGCTGAGGGTGCCGGTGCCGGTGCCGGTGCCGGTGCTCGGGACATCGCGGATGTCGAGGTGCTCGACGTGGCGCAGATGTTGCTCGCCGGGGTGAAGGGCGAGCGCTGAGCTGACCCGCCGCGTCCCGACGGGACGGCGGGGTTCAGAACGGTGGTTCGGGGTCGTTGTCGGCGGTGGTGTTGGTGGGCGCCGGTGGTGGTGTGGGTGGGGTGGTGGGTATGTCCCAGGCGGTGGGGTCGGGGATGTATTCGCGGGGTGGTTGGTTGAGGTGTGCTCGTAGGAGGTGGTTGTTCAGGGTATGGGTGAGGGTGTCGAGGGGTTGCCGGTGGCGGCCGTTGACCGGACCGGTCCCCGGATTCACCACCGCCGCCGCTGGGACCGGCGGAGTTGCCGCCCTCGGTGCCGCCGGCACTGGGTTGGCCGGTGCTGGGTTGGTCGGTGCGGGTGCCGGTGGCTGCGCCGTGGTCGGCTGGGTTGCGGCCGGGTTCGGGGTGCTCGTCGGGGGTGTTGAGGAAGTGGGTGAGGTCGACGTGGCCGTGGGTGAGCAGGTTGTCGGCGATGTCGACCAGGGCGTCGATGCGGCGGGCGCCGATGCCGCGGGTGTCGTCGGCGGCGCCGGCGGTGCTGGTGGCGAGCAGGTCGCTGATGTGGAAGATCTTCACCGCCCCGTCGGCGGGTAGGTACCCGGTCAGGGTGGCCATCGCATCGGGTTGGGACCGCAGTTTCAACTCCCGGGTGGCGGCGGCCCGTTCGTGCCGGTCCTGCGCACCGGCCGGGTCGACGGTGATCACCGCCTGTGCGGTCAGTTCCCGTAGCTCGCTGGTGCTCAACCCGTCCGCCGCGTCGAGGACCAGGTCCTGCACGGCGGCGGTGTGCTCGGCGGTGAGCGGGGCGCACTGCTCGGTCAGCACCCGGGCCTTGCCGCGGTCTACCCGGCCGGCTTCCAACGCGGTCAGGGTGGGGCCAGCACGGTGGTCATCGCCTCGGCCTCCCGTACCCGGATCCGGGCGGTGACCGGTGAGATCCGCAGCGCCGCGGCGACCTCGCAGGCGGCCAGGCACGCGGCGGCCTCGGGCACGTAGTGCTGCACCTGATCGGGGTCGTCGTCGCGGGTGATGCGGTTGTTGCGGGCCAGTCGGCGGGCAAGGCGCATCGGGTCGCCGGCGGTGAACGGCACCGCCAACGCGGTGGTCAACCGCATCTGCAACCCGGCCAGCAGTGACAGCGCCTTCTCCGCGGCGGTGATCGCTTCCACCAGTTCGGCGCCGGACAACCCGCCCGGGGTCACCCCGGCCAACGCCGTCAACGATGCGGCGTCGGCGGCGCCGGCCGCCAGGGCGGCCCAGTTCACGGCGGGCGCCGGCCCGGGCGTCTGCTCGGCCATCTGACCTCCCAACTCGAACGTGTGTACTGGATAGCTGTTCCGGTGTGGACGGGCAAGGGGTTCCGGTCAACAGCCCCCCGGCCGCACAGCCGGTGGCCGGGCCGCCACCGCCGGTGAGGCGCCACCGGACAGGCCCCAACCCCGGCGTTCTCACCGCCGCGCGGCGGGTGAACACCGGGCGATCCTCGCAACCCGTAGAGCCGAGGAACGGCTGGAATCCGCGGGTGAGTGCGACAACGGTATGGCTCATCGTTGACCATGCGGTCGTCGTCGTCCGGTCAGTGCTACGCGCGTGCGCTCCAGCTCGTCCATCGCCGGTGCGAACGGCCGGCGGTTGACCTCACGGCTGACTCACGCTGCCCCACAGGGTCCCTGGATCGGCCGTCAGGTCGATCCCCAGCTGATTCCGCAGCACCACAGCGTCTTTCGACCGCGGTGTCGTTCGACTGACAGTGTCGTTCGACTGGCCACGCGTCCCGCTCGCATTGCTGTTGTCGTGCCGTGTCAAACGCTGTTCGAAGCGGCCAGCTGCAGAAGGTCTTGCGTGGTCACCACGTCGCCGATGAGCAACCTGTCCGCTGGCCGTCAGTGCTTGGTCCTACGCTACGCCGCGACGCTATCGACCAACGGAGAGATGCCATGGGAAAGATCAAGGTCCACGAGTTTGCCAGGCTCGACGGCGTCATCGGCGCGCCGACGTGGACGTTCGACTACGAGTTCACCGACGACCTCGCGCAGTCGATCGGCACTCTGACCGGAGACGCGCAGGCGATCCTGCTCGGCCGTCACACCTGGGTCGGGATGGCGCCCGCGTGGTCGGCCCGCACCGATGAGGACGACCCGGGGGCAACCTTCTTCAACGAGACCACGAAATTCGTGGTCTCGTCGACGCTCTCGTCCGTTGACCAATGGAACAACTCCACGGTGCTCGGCCGCTACGACGCCCAGTGGATCCGGCAACTCAGGACAGCGTCGACGGCAGCATCTACGTCAGCGGCAGCGGAACACTGGTGCGGGGGATGCTCGCCGACGGTCTGGTCGATGAACTGCACTCGTACGTTTATCCCGTCGCGGTGGGCTCGGGCCCGCGGATGGTCACCGACGGCGGCCCGCCACTGGCACTGCGGCTCGCCGGATGTGAATCGTTCCGCAACGGGGTGGCTCACCTGTTCTACGGGCCCACCCAGTGACCCAGTGGCGCGGACGGTCCGGTTGCACCTACATCGCAAGGCCGCGCAGCCGGCGACTACCGCGCAGCCGGCAAGCACCGCGCCATCGGTGAATACCGCGCGGCAGGCAACTACCGCGCGGCAGGCAACTACCGCGCGGCAGGCAACGACCGCGCGGCAGGCAACCACCGCGCCATGGGCTGAGGATTGCGCGGCCGGCGAGTACTGCGCCGCCGGTAAGGGCTGCGCGGCCGGCACGCATCGCGGCGGCGCGCGACCGTAGCTTGGCCCCTATGCCCGACGCTGGTTGAACCGCAACATGTTTCCCGATGGGTCACGGAAGGAGCAGTCGCGGACGCCGTAAGGCTGATCGATCGGCTCCTGCAGCACTTCGCCACCTGCCGCCCGGATCCGCTCGAAGGTGGCGTCGCAGTCGTCGGTGCTGAAGATGACGCCGCGCAACTGCCCCTTGGCGAGAAGCTCTGCCATGGCCTGCTTGTCGGCGGCAGGTGCGTTCGGGTCGGCCAGCGGTGGTTCGAGCACGATGCTGACGTCGGGCTGCGACGGGGAGCCGACGGTGACCCACCGCATGCCCTCGTAGGCGACGTCGGCTCTCACCTCCAACCCCAGGACGTCCCGGTAGAAGGCGAGCGCCTTCTCGTGATCGTCGACGGCGATGAAGCACTGGGAAAGGGTGATGTCCATGCCGTCACGCTAGGGGCGGGCCGGGCTTCCGTGCTTCTCCATTCCTGACCGGTCGCATGTACGACTTGGCGATGCACGCGGGAATGGCGGCACTCTCGTCGTGCGAGCGCGCCCGGTACGCGCTCGGGCTCTCGCCGACCAGTTCGGTGAACCTGGTGCTGAACGAACCCAGTGACGTACAGCCGACCGCGAAACACACCTCCGTCACGGACAAGTCGCCCTTGCGGAGCAACGCCTTGGCGCGCTCGATGCGCCGGGTCATCAGGTAGCTGTACGGTGTCTCGCCGAAGGCGGCGCGGAAGCTGCGGGAGAAATGCCCGGGGGACATCAGCGCATACCCGGCCAGTGCAGGGACGTCCAGCGGCTCGGCGTAATCGCGGTCCATCAGGTCACGCGCCCGGCGCAGGCGTACCAGATCCTCCAACGTCACCCGGCCACGATCCCACAGGGAAGTCGGCCGGTGGTGTCGTCCAGTGGGAAGAACCGCGAGGCCGCAAAGCCCTCCGCGCGGGGCGGAGGTGACAAGCACCCTTGACCGCCGGACCGTCCCGGCCGGACGCCGGTGAAGAACGGCCTCAAGTCGCTGCGCGAGGCGCGGGGCCGGAATCAGGGGGTGCTGGCCGATCAGCTGGACGTCTCCCGCCAGACGGTGAACGCGCTGGAAACCGGGCGCTACGACCCGAGTCTGCCGTTGGCGTCCCGGATCGCCAGGCTGTTCGGGCTGACCATCGAGGACGTCTTCGACCCGGACGGCTGACCAGGACCGCCGACCGGACGGCTGACCCGAGAGCATGATCGAGTCATGGCCCTACCCAACTCCGCGCTGCTGGTCTATGACGGCGACTGCGCGTTCTGCCAGCGTTGCGTCGATGTGGCGACGAGCATTCTGCCGGACCCGTTCCGCGCGGAGCCGTACCAGTTGTTGCCACTGTCGGACCTGCAGCTGACCGTCGAGCAGGCCCGGACGCAGGTGTGGTGGGTGCAACCGAGCAGGCCGGCGCGCGGCGGCCACGCGGCCGTGGCAGGCCTGTTGCGGGGACAGCGGCGCTGGTGGTGGCGGTCGGCGGGGTGGTTGCTCGAGCGCCCACCGATCGCGCCGCCGGCGGCCTGGGTCTACGCCGCGGTCGCTCGGAACCGTCACCGACTTCCCGGGGGCACCGCACAATGCCGGGTTCCGCCCGCCGCCGCCACCGCTGCCGCAGCCCAGCGCGCGCCGGGCTGACCTCAGGTCCGGCCCGGGCCAACAGCTCGACCAGCTGGCGGCCCGGTCCGCCGGTACCAGCCGGTGGGGAATGTCGCGATCGACACAGCCGGCTCACAAAGCGGTGCCAGCCAACGCGGGGCATCTCCGCGCGGGCCAGGGGTCCAGGTGCTTCTGCCACAGTGGTGATGTGCAGATCGGGATCCTCGGGCCGCTGGAGGTGCTCACCGACGGCTCCGCCGTGCCGGTCACCGGCTCCCGGCTGCGGGCCGTGGTCACCCGGCTGGCGCTGGACGCCCCGGCCGCAGTGTCCACGACCGCCCTGGTCGACGCGGTGTGGCCGGCGCGCGCACCTGCGGACCGGTCAATGCGTTGCAGTCGCTGATGTCGCGCGTCCGCAGGTGGCTGGGCGACGGCGGCCTGGTGCAGCAGGTCGGTGACGGTTACCGGTTGCCGTTGCGGCGCGCCGATGTGGACGCCGTGCTGTTCGAGCAATTGATTCGTGCGGGCCGGCGGGAATTGCGTGACGGCTCCGCCGCCGCGGCGAGGAAGACGCTCGAAACCGCCCTGCAGCTGTGGCGCGGTGTGCCGTTGGCCGATGCCGGCGACGCGCGGTACGCCGCCGCTCCGCGGGCCCGGCTGAATGAACTGCGGCTCGACGTGCAGGGCGACCATGTGGCATCGGTGCTGGCCCCCGGTCAGCCGGCCGACGTGCTGCCCGACATTGAGATGCTGTCAGCCGCAGAGCCTTTCCTGAACAGTTCACCGCCCTGCTGATCCGGGCCCTGGCCGCCACGGGTCGCACCGCCGATGCTCTCGCCGCCTACGAACGCTACCGGGACAGGCTCGCCGAGGAATTGGGGTTGGATCCGGGATCGGAGCTGTAGGAGCTGCATCTGGCGGTGCTGCCTCGCACCACCCCGATGATTGATGAGTCCGCTCCGCGCGCCCGCCGGCGCAGCAATGTCCCCACCGCCGTCACCAGGTTGATCGGGCGGGAAGCGGAAGTGGACCGGGTCACCGGACTGCTGAAGATCGGCCGGTTGGTGACGGTGACCGGTCCGGGCGGCGCCGGTAAGACGCGGCTGGCGGCCGAGATCGCGAACCGCCGCTCGGCGCTGGAGGCGGACGGTGTGTGGCTCGTGGAGCTGGCCCCGGTGACCGATGAGCACGCCATCGCGCAGGCCATGCTGGGTGCCATCGGCCTGTTGGACACCCGCATCGTCGAGCGCAGGGTGGATGTCCAGTCCCGCGGCTCCACCGAGTATCTGCTGGAGGTGCTGGCCGAGGCGCAGTGCCTGTTGCTGATCGACTATTGCGAACACCTGATCGACTCCGCCGCCGTGCTGGTCGAAGGGCTGCTCGCCAATTGCCCCGGTGTGCGCATCCTGGCCACCCGCAGGGAGCCACTGGGCATCTCGGGGGAAGCGCTGTGCATCCTGCCGCCGCTCGAACTGCCGCCGGCGACGGCCGGCGCACGAGAGGCGTTGCCGTACCCGGCGGTGCAACTCCTGGTCGAGCGGCCACGTCGGTCAGTGGCGACTTCGCCGTCGACGACCGCACGGTCGCCGACGTGGTCGGGGTCGTCCGTCGACTCGACGGGCTGCCGCTGACCATCGAGTTGGCCACTGCCCGGTTGAGAGTGCTTCCCATCGCCCAGATCTCACGGCGGCTGTCGGACCGGTTCCGGCTGCTCACCGGCGGCAGCCGGACCGCTCTGCCGCGGCATCGCACACTGCGCGCCGTCGTGGAATGGAGCTGGGACCTGCTCACCCCCGACGAGCGCTTGCTCGCCGAGCGGTTCGCGGTGTTTCCCGGCGGCGCCACCGACGAGAGCGCGTCCGCCATCTGCGCCGATGATCGGCTCGGGGCCACCGCCGTGCCCGAACTGCTCGTCGCGCTGGCCGACAAATCGCTGCTGCAGGTGATCGGCGCGCCGCCGGTGCGCTACCGGATGCTGGAAACCATTCGCGAGTACGGAATGGAAAGGCTCGCCGAACGCGATCAGGCCGGCGCAGCCCAAGCCGCACATGCCCGGTACTTCGTCGAACTCGTCGGCCGGCTGGACCCGGTGCTGCGGACCTCCGAGCAGCTGGGTGCACTGGCCACCATCAGTGCCGAGCGCGACAACATCCTGGCCGCGCTGCGTTTCCTGGGCGAATCACCGGAACCCGCCGACCGGGCCGCTGCCCTGGATCTCGCGCTGTCCCCGACCTGGTACTGGATCATGATCAACGCCGGCAACGAGGCGCGCCGGTGGCTGGGCTTCGCCCTCGCCGCGGTAGAGGGAACCGTTCACCCGCAACACATCTGGGCCCGCTGCGCCTGGACGATTGCCGCGATGGTCGCGGGCGGCACCACGGTGAACACCACCAGCATCAAGGACCTGCGGCGAGGTGCTGCCGATCGCCGCCCAGTTGGCGGCCGCCCCGGCGCCCGTGCCCAGCGCGCTGCAGATCCTGCACCCGCTGTTGTGGTACTTCGGTGACGACATCGAGCGGGCGGGCGCGGCGATGCATTCGGTGCTGCGGTCGAACGACCCCTGGATTCGGGCCGCCGCCCTGGCGAGTAGGGCCGGCTTCGCGGAGAACATCGGGGACGTGGAGATGATGCGCGGGACATCGACGCCGCGCACGCCGGGTTCGAGGCGATCGGTGACCGCTGGGGACTTGCCGGGGTGTTGTCGGCCCGGGCCCACATGCGAACGCTCGACGGTGATCTGGCCGGCGCCATCGCCGACTACGAGCGGGCTCTGGTGTACAGCGGCGAACTCGTTTCACAGCAGGACATGTCGTTCCTCCGGCTGCGACTCCCCGGCCTGCGGATCCGGGCCGGTGACCTACCGGGTGCCCGTCGGGACATCGAGACGGTCCGCAGCGAGCAGGACGGGCCGTGGCAGGGCTTCGACCGGAACTGGTTCGCCGACGGGATGCTCATCGTCATCGCCGCCGAGGAGGGCGACCTCGACCGGGCGGCGCAGCTGTCCGCCGACCTGAACGCCGACATCCGCAGTCGCCGCCTCGGCATGATGCACGGCCATGCGGTCACCGTCATCGCCGCCATCACGGCATCGGTGGCCGTGCGCACCGGTGACCTGGCCGGCGCCCACCGGGATCTCTGCGAGGTCTGTCCGACCGCGGTCGCGACGGCGGACCACCGGATCATCGCCACCTTCGGCGTGACCCTGGCCATGGTCGCCGAGCGGACGGGGCAATGCGACCACGCCGCCCAGATCCTCGGCGCCGCCGCCCGATGGCGGGGCAGCCAGGACGCGACCGACCCGTCCGTCGGCCGGCTGACCGCGGCGCTCCACACGGCGATGGGACGGCTTTTTGACGAGTCCTACGCCGCAGGTCGGCGATTGGCCCAGCCGGCGGCGATCGACCGGCTGGGCCCGTCGCGGCTGCTCTCGAGGAATCCGGAAGGTGGCCCCGGGACGGTCTGCCGGTCAGGAAGTGAGGAAGGCGAGCAGGTCCTTGGTGAACTCCTGCTCGTGGGCACCGGTCAAACCGTGCGGCGCACCGGATAGACCTTCAGCGTGGCGTTCGGGACGATCTCGGACGACTTCAGCGCCGCGGCGACGATGGGCACGATCTGGTCGTCGTCCCCGTGCAGGATCAGTGTAGGGACGTCGATCCTTCTCAGGTCCTCGGTCAGGTCGGTCTCCGAGAAGGCCTGCACACAGTCGTACGCGGCCCTCAGTCCGACGCTCATCGACATCAACCAGAACGCTTCCCTGGCACCCTCCGAAACCGTGGAGCCGTCCCGGTTGGCGCCGTAGAACGGGTACGCCAGGTCCCGGTAGTACTGCGACCGGTCGGTCAGCACACCGCTGCGGATCTCGTCGAACGGCGCAATCGGCAGGCCATCGGGATTCGCCTCGGTCTTGAGCATCAGCGGCGGGATGGCGCTGAGCAGGACGACCTTGCGACCCGGGACGTCCCATGCCGACCGATGTACCGGGTCACCTCCCCGCCGCCCGTCGAGTGACCCACCAACACGACGTCTTGCAAGTCGAGCGCCTCGATGACGGCGGCCAGGTCGTCGGCATAGTGGTCGAGATCGTTGCCGCCCCACGGCTGGCTGGACCGGCCACCGCCCCGCCGGTCGTGGGCGATGGCGCGATAGCCGTGCGAGGCGACGAACATGGCCGGGCCGTCCCAGACGTCCGCGGTCAACGGCCATCCGTGGCTGAAACACCACCGGCTGCCCGCTACCCCAGTCCTTGTAGAAGATCTCGATGTCGTGGCCGTTCTCCCGGCCGACGGTGACCTCGGGCATGGTGACGCCCTTCTGCTGCGGTCCCAGCGGGACACGATGGACTGCCGAGGCGTGCTGCACTCGGGCGGCCTGGATGACTGGTGACGAGGCGTCACCCGTTGTGCCGCAGCGAATCTGCACGGTCGGGGCGCCTTGCTCACCGGCAATTCTGGCGAGTCCGCACCGCGCGGACAGACCCGCCGGCCCGAACATGCCGTCCGGTTGTCCGGAGGCCCCGTTCGGGTCGGCCCTACCTGGACGACCGGGTCGGCCGGTGCGGCAGCAGCGGTGGTTCGGCGGCGAGCAGCTGCAGTGAACGTTCGTCTAGCGGCAGCCTCGCGCTGATCACGGTGCCCCGACCGGGCGGGCTGGTGACGGTCAGGTGCCGTTGCCGGCCTCGACCCGGTCGAGCAGTCCGGTCAGCCCGGTGCCGTCGCGGGCGTCGGCGCCGCCCCTGCCGTCGTCACCGACCTCGATGACGAGAGCCGTTCCCTGGAGTGCGATGTCGACGGTGGCCCGGCTCGCACCGGCATGCTTGACGACGTTGGTCATCGCTTCGGCGACTATTAAGCCTGAATCCGCAGATGGATTCAGGGGTCGGGCTGCGTGTGAGATGACGAAAGTGCCCTTTGACCTGCAACGATGGGTTTTCTGAAGACCTCATCAACGCCGGATCAGAAGGGCACTTTCGGTGAAATTGTCGCATGGGTGGGACCGTGGTGTCGCCGCGTTCGATGACGTGAATCTGGTGTCGTGCGCGGGGCTGGTCCCGGTGCTGGAACTGGCCGAGCAGACCGGGTTGTCGGACTTGTTGGATGAGCACGTGCGGTTCACCAGCGAGCTGGTCCGGTCTGGTGCGGCCAGCCCGACACCGAAGTTGACGTCGGTCATCGCCGGGCTGTTGGCCGGTGCGGACAGCATCGGTGAGCTGGATGTGATCCGGTCCGGTGGAATGCACCGGTTGTTCACCGGGGTGTACGCGCCGACCACCCTGGGCACGCTGCTGCGGGAGTTCACCGGCGGTCATGTGCGTCAGTTGCAGGCGGTCCAGCGGCGCCACCTGCTCGCCCTGGCCGAACGGACCGGTGTGTTGGGCGGTATCACCGAGCGGGCGTTCGTGGACATCGACTCGCTGCTGCGGCCGGTGTACGGGCACGCGAAGCAGGGCGCGTCGTTCGGGCACACCAAGATCGCCGGCAAGCAGGTGTTGCGCCGTGGCCTGTCACCGCTGGCCACCACGATCAGCACGCCGAGCGCTGCGCCGGTGGTGTCCGGGATCCGGTTGCGGGCCGGCCGGGCCGGGTCCGGTCGGGGCGCGGGCAGCATGGTCACCGAGGCGATCACCATCGCCAAAGCCGCTGGCGCCACGCAGATCCTGGTCCGCGGGGACGCCGCCTACGGCACCAGCGCGGTGATCAGGGCCGCGCTGCGCGGCAAGGTCGGCTTCTCGGTGGTGCTGACCCGGCAGCCGTCGGTGAACCGGGCCATCGACTCCATCCCGCAGGATGCGTGGACACCGGTGCAGTACCCGGGTGCGGTGAAAGACCCGGACACCGGCGAGTGGATCTCCGACGCCGAGGTCGCCGAAGTCGCCTACACCGCGTTCGCCGACACTGGTCAGGCGGTCACCGCCCGGCTGGTCGTGCGTCGGGTCCGGGACCGCAACACCGGTCCGGAGGATGAGATGTTCCCCGTCTGGCGGTATCACCCGTTCTTCACCAACAGCAGCGAACCGGTGGTCGACGCGGACATCACCCACCGCCGGCACGCGATCATCGAGACCCTGTTCGCGGACCTGATCGATGGACCCCTGGCCCACCTGCCCTCCGGGTCGTTCTGGGCCAACAGTGCCTGGACGGTGCTGGCCGCGATCACCCACAACCTGCTCCGCGCGGCCGGCACCCTGACCGGCACGGCGCTCGCGGTCGCCCGCGGTGCCACGTTGCGCCGGCACCTGGTCAACGTGCCCGCCCGGTTCACCCGCCCACAGGGCCGACCCACCCTCCGGCTGCCCGCCCACTGGCCGCACAACAAGGCATGGAACATGCTGTGGCACAACGTGTTCAACCGCCAAGCCGTGGTTCAAGTCGCAGCCTGACCATCCATCCGCCGGCCACCCAAGGCCCAACCCGGAACCCCGCACGTGGAAGAGCTGGACCCGGCCAGCAGATGCCGCATGCGCTCAGCACCAGCGACCACAGCCAGACCCCCGCAAACCCAGCCGAAGATCAACAAACCATCAGATCTGCGGATTCAGGTTAAGTAGGCCGTGATCTCGATGGGGCGGCGACATCCGGGGCGCAGTCACCGCCAGATCGACCGGCAGCGCGAGGTCGCTCAACAGGGACTCCAACCCGCTGCGCAGGCCGCCCCGGGTCAGTGACGCGGGCAGGATGCCGCGGACGATCTCCCGCAGTTCCTTGCTCGCCCGCTTGGCGTTGGTCAGCGCCTCGTCGAGCAGGTCGGCCGGTGAGCCGCCGGACATCGCCGCATCCCGCGCCATCTTCAGCACGATGATGGTGTGCACCAGTCGTTGCTGTGCACCGTCATGGACGTCACGCTGGACCCGGCGCCGGGTCTCGTCAGCGGTGGCGATGACCCTGGCCCGGGACGCGGTCAGCTTGGACTTGTTGTCGGCGTTGGCGATGGCGACGGCGGTCAGTTCGGCGAACGGCGTCAGTCGCTGCTCGATCCCGGGCGGCATCGGGGTCGTCGGGACGACCACCGTCAACGCGCCCCATGCCCGCCCCTCGACGGTGACCGGCACAACCAGCACGGCGACTTCTCTGTTGCGGACGGCGCCTTCCGGGTCACCGCCAGCACCTCGGCGTCGGCGCCGTGGTCGTAGCGCAGCACGGACGTCGGCAGGTCCAGGATCGCGGAGGTCTCGGCGGCGACGGCGGAGAAGATCTGCTCCTGCGTCGCACCGCGGGCGACCAGTGCGGCCACCCGTCGCACCGCTGCCTGCTCGTTGGCCAGCAACCGCAATTCTCGGCGCGCATCGGCGGCCGACACGGCGGTTCCGGCCAGGTCGGCGAAGGTCGGCGAAGTTCGCCAGGTGCTCCTCGATCGAACGCGGGATGGAGTCCCCGTCGCTCACCACGATCACGGCGCCCCACAGCGCCCCGTGGATGACGATGGGCACCCCGGCACTGCAGGTGAAGCCGCGCTCGTGGGCCAGCCGGGGCCACAGGCCCGCCACCGCACCGAGGTCGTCGACGAGCGCCGGTCGGCCGGTGCTCCACACCCGTTGGGCCGAACCGTCTCCCGGGCCGGTTCGCAGCCCGACGGCGAAGGTGTCGGACGCGCCGTCCAGGCCCACGATCAAGGTGGAGCCGTCGTGCCCCTCGTATTGCAGGACCATGCCGAACGCGACACCGGCCAGTCCGGACGCCTCGACGGCGACCGCCTGCAGCACCTCATCCGCGGGGGCGTCGTGGGCGGCCAGTTCGGCGACCCGGCGCAGCGCGGCTTGTTGATCGGCGAAGTCCTGCAGCCGGCCGCGGGCCTCGGCGTTGGCGACCGCGGCGGCCATCAATCCGGCGAATTGCTGCAGGCTCTGCTCGGTGGTGGTCAGCAATCGGCGGCTGGTGGCGGCCGCACTCAGCACGCCCCACAACCGGTCGCCGACGATGATCGGCACGCCGACACTGGGCGTCAGGCCGCGCAGATGATCCTCGTCGGGATGGTCGTCGCGTTCACTGAACCGCTCCACCCGGTGCGGAAGCCGGGTGCGCAGAATCTGTGCCACGAGGTCGTCGTCGGGCGCCGGATCGACGCGCGAACCGCCCGATGCTGTCCCGCCGCTGCTGGCGACCACCGTCGCAGAACCGGACTCGTCGCAGCGGATCAGCGCGGCGGTCTCGTGGACGATGTCCGCGGCTGCGCTGGTGACGGCGGCGTAGATGGCGCTCCGCTCTCCCCCCCGGGCGATGAGTTCGGCGACCCGTCGCAGTGCCGCCTGTTCGTGGGCCAGCGCCCGCAACTCGGCCCGGGCCTGGGCGCCGGCGATGGCCGTGGCGACGGTCTCGGCGAACTGGGAGAGCCGGTCCTCCACGTCGACCGGCAGCGGACCGGCCACCGAACTCGCCGCCAGCATGCCCCAGAGTTGCCCACCGTCACCGGGACGCCGGCCGACGCCCGCAGCCCGATGATCGCGCCGGCGAGGTGGTTGGCGGGGGGTCCCGCGGTAGTCATCGATGCGCGCAGGGCGACCGGTGCGCCGGACCTGCGCGGTGACGCTGACCGGGTCGATGACGATCCGTTTGCCGGTGGGCGGGATGCCCGGCCCGCTGGACGCCAGCACGTCGGCAACGTCGTCGTCCACGAAGCGGATCAGGGTGGTCAGCCGGCCGTCCAGCACCGATGACGCCGACCGGACGACCGCGGCGAACACCTCGACGGGATCGGCGCCGGCGGCAGCGATCCCGGCCACCTCCCGCAACGCAGACTGCTCCCGCGCCCGTTCCTGCAGCTCGTCGTTGGCCCGCGCGTTCGACAGGGCCGTGGACACCAGGGGGGAAAGCGGTGATGCCGCTGTCGACGTCATCGGCGAACGGCTCGTCCCCGGTGCTGCCGAGCAGGCTGACCCCCCACCCGGCTCCGTGCAGCGAGATCGGCACGCCGATGCACCAGCGGCACGGCCGCCGTCGGCGTGCGGTCGGTCGGCGATGGCGAGTAGTAGCTGTGCAGTGACACCAACCGGTCCCCGCGCAACCGGAGCACCTCGCAGGTCACACCGTCCAGGCGGCACGGCACGGCCGCAGCACCGGCCGGTCGGTCCGCCGCGGCGGCGGACAACACCGGGTTCGCCAACCGGAACTCGGATACCACCGCGTCGCCGGAGACCGCGACCACCCGGCGACCGGACACGGTCACCCCCGGGTAGGCCCGGAGGATCCCGTTGACGTACTGCAGCGCCGCCGCACGGCCGTGCAGCACGCCCGCGTCGACGACGATCTGCACGTCCTCGCCGAGGGTGTCGAGCCAGCCGTCCAGGTCGCGGGCGTTGAACGCGGCGTAGTACCGCTCCGCGAGTGCGAGCGACGCCGTACCGGCTACCGGCCCGGACGCGGTCACGGGTGGGTCCGCTCCTGCAGGTACGACAGCCCAGCGAGCACGCGCCGATGGCCGGTGTCGGCGACCGGCAGGTTCAGCTTGCGGAAGATCGCGGTGACGTACTTCCCCACCGACGCCAGGCTCATGTGCAGGCGCTGCGAAATGCCCAGGTTCGAACTGCCCTCGGCCATCGACGCCAGCACCTGCCGCTCACGCGGGGTCAATGCGTGCAGGGGATCGGCCGTCGCGCGGCGATCCAGCATCAGCGCGATGACCTCGGGATCGAGCGCGCTGCCGCCGGCGGCCACCCGGCGGACGGCATCGACGAAGGCGGGCACGTCACCGACCCGTTCCTTGAGCAGGTACCCGACACCGGCCGGGTGGTCGTCGATCAGGTCGGTGACGAAACTCGGTCCTCGTCCACGGAGGCGTACTGCCCGGTCAGGCCGATGGTGCGGCGGACCGCCCCGGCGTCCCCGACGACGTCGTGGCCGGCGATGGTGGCGCGCCCGGCATCGGCCGCGAGCAGCGTCGCCAGCACCCGGACGGCGGTGGTCTTGCCGGCGCCGTTCGGCCCGAGAACGCCGAGCACGGTGCCCTCTCGTGCCGCCAGGTCGACTCCATCCAGCGCCTGGGTGGTGCCGAAACGCTTCTTCAGGCCCTCGGCCTCGATGATCATGGTCATGGCGCTGCTCCTCAGCTCGGGTGGTGAGCCGAGGATGCGGTGCGCCGCTGTCAGCGTCCGCACACGACGCTGAGACGCCGTGACGGCGCGCTGTCAGGCAGTTGACTCCGGGTCGGCCCGGTCCTCCTCCGGGAACGCCAGGGCCCGACCCGGCCCGGAGAGCCGGTCGCGCTGCCACTCCAGTTCGGCGGCTGTCGACTCGGGGTCGTTCGGCTCTGCCTGCATGACGGCGGCAACCGCGTAGGCGGCCGCATGTCTGGCCTGACCGCCCATCTGCGCGACGGCGCACGCCTGACCCGCCGCCCTGGCCGCCGACCGGGCCGCCCGGTCCGCGACCGCCCTGGCCGCTTCGTGCGCCGCCAGCGTCAGCGCCTGCGCGCGCTCTGCCGGGATGTCGCCGCGGACCCATGCCCTGGCCCCGTCGATGGCGGCTCGTGGCCGCGGGTCGCCCGGAGCGGAGTCCTCGAAGATCGGCAGCACCCGCTCGGCGCAGTCCGCCGCCCACGCCGCCAGGAGGCGCCGGTCGTCCTCGCTCATCGTCAGGGAGCTCGAATGACGTTCCACGGGTGCGAGTGTTTCACCGTGCGGCCGGGCGGGGACGTACCACGGGCACAATGGCCGCGACACCGTGGAGGCGATCGATGAGAGCAGAGGTGACCGGCTCGGCCGGCGCCGCCGACCGGGCGGAGGTGACCGCGGTGGACGTCCTCATCGTCGGGGCTGGTTTGTCCGGGATCGGCGCCGCGTGCGTGCTGCGCCAACAGTGCCCGGACAAGGCCTTTGCCATCCTCGAGGCGCGTGAGGTGATCGGTGGCACCTGGGATCTCTTCCGCTATCCAGGAGTCCGGTCCGACTCCGACATGTTCACCCTCGGCTATTCCTTCCGGCCGTGGGACGAGGCGCAGGCCATCGCCGACGGGCCGTCGATCCTGAAGTACATCAGGGACACCGCCCGGGAATACGAGGTGGACCGGGCGGTGCGCTTCGGGCACCGGGTGGTCGCCGCCGACTGGGACGGCGACAGCGCCCGGTGGGAGGTCACCGCCAGGCGCGCGGACGGAACCACGGCCCGGTTCAGCTGCTCGTGGTTGTCGGTGTGCTCGGGCTACTACGACTATTCCGCCGGGTACCGGCCGCCGCTGCCGGGCGAGGAGGCATACCAGGGCGTCTTCGTCCACCCTCAGCAATGGCCGGCGAATCTGGACTGGACTGGACGCCGGGTCGTGGTGATCGGCAGCGGTGCGACGGCCGTGACCCTGGTGCCGGCGCTGGCCGACCGCGCTGCGCACGTCACCATGCTGCAACGCACGCCCAGCTACATCGTGTCGCTGCCGGCCAGGGACCCGCTGGCGGAGAAGGTGCTGCGGATGCTGCCGAAGCGCGCGGCGCACGGCGTCGTCCGGTGGAAGAGCATCCTGCTCAACACGGCGTCGTACCAGTTCGCCCGGCGGCAGCCGGAGCGGATGAAAGCCTTTGTGCAGAAGGGGATCATCCGTGCCCTGCCAGCCGGATATGACGTGCAGCGGCATTTCACCCCGCCGTACGACCCTTGGGACCAGCGACTGTGCCTGGTACCGGACGGGGACCTGTTCAAGGCGCTGCGGTCGGGCCGGGCCGATGTCGTCACCGACCAGATCGACGCCTTCGCGCCTGGCGGTGTCAAACTGCGGTCCGGCCGCGTCCTGGACGCCGACATCGTCGTCACCGCAACAGGGTTGAATGTGCTCGCGCTCGGGGGGATGCGGCTGAGCGTCGACGGCGGCGAGGTGGATCTCGCTGCCACGGTGGCTTACAAGGGCATGATGCTGTCCGGCGTGCCCAACTTCAACCTGGTGGTCGGGTACACGAACAGTTCCTGGACTCTGAAGGCCGATCTGGTCAACCGATACATGGTCAGGTTGCTCAAGTACCTGGATCGGCGCGGATACGACCGGGCCACACCAGTGGTGCCGGTCGGTGAACCGGCGGACCAGCCGTTCCTGGATTTTCAGGCCGGGTACGTGTTGCGTGCCATCGATCGTTTCCCGCGGCAGGGCCGGCGTGCCCCGTGGCGGCTGTATCAGAATTACCTGCCGGACGTGCTGCTGATGCGGTACGGCCGGCTCCGGGACGGGGCAATGCACTTCGGTTCCGCCCACGCGGGGGTCGACCGGCAACCGAGCCGCACCCGTGCGGAGCTGGCCGCGTGAAGCGGCCGTTCGACTTCGCGGCCGGCACCGCCGTCGTCACCGGCGCCGCGAGCGGCATCGGCGAGCAACTCGCGTACCAGTTGGCCGGCAGGGGTTCTGCGCTCGCGCTGGTCGACCGGGACGCCGACCGGTTGGACCGCGTCGCGGGACTTGCACGTTCGGCGTCCGGTAGGCCCGTCACCAGCTATCTGGTCGACCTGGCGGATGCGGACGCGACCCGTGACCTCGGTGCCACCCTCGCGGCCGCGCACCCGGACACCACCCTGCTGATCAACAATGCCGGCGTGGCGTTGGGTGGAATGTTCGACCAGGTCAGCGAGGAGGAGTTCGACTGGCTGATCGCCATCAACTTCCGGGCCGGGGTGATGCTGACCAGGGCAATGCTGCCGGTGCTGCGCCGTTCACCGGGATCGCATCTGGTCAATGTGTCCAGCATCTTCGGCATCATCGCCCCGGCCGGGCAGGTCGCGTACGCCAGCAGCAAGTTCGCGGTCCGCGGCTTCACCGAGGCACTCCGCGCCGAACTGGCTCCGGCGATCGGTGTGACGGTGGTCCATCCCGGTGGCATCCGCACCCGCATCGCGCGGACCGCCCGGATCGCCGCCGCGGTGCCGGCCGTGCAGCGCGATCAGGGGCGCGGTGGCTTCGATCGGCTGCTGACGTTTCCGCCGGAACGGGCCGCCGCCCTGATTCTCCGTGCGGTGGAGCGCCGACGTCCCCGGTTGCTGATCGGGACGACCGCGGTGGTGCCCGATCTCCTGACGCGGGCACTCCCGTCCGGTTCGCCGGCCCTGCTGGCTGCGGTGCAACGGCTCGGTGATCGCCGGAAACGGTCGGCCCACCCCTGACGGCTGTCAACCGCCGGTCGGATCGTCTCGGGCGCAATCGTTCTCACAATCGCCGGGTGTTCCGGTGGTTACTGTGGGAACCATGACACCCACCAGCGACAAGACCACCAGCGGCGGCCCGTTCAGCCCGGACGTCACCCCTGCTCAAGGCAAGCCCGTGCTCGCCGACGTGGAAGAGCCGGCAGAGGTGGAGGTTTCGCTCGGCGACGACGCCGAGGGTGCGGTGGGCAGTGGTGCCCCCGCCGAGTCGGCCGGTGTGGACACCGGCGACTCCTGACCGGCCGAGAGCTGTCCGATCTGCCCTGGATTTGCCAGCGCCCCGGCCAGCAGCGCGGCACGCTGGAGATCCGTGTGTGACGGATCAGCGCCGTCGCAGCCGCCGGGCGATCACCCAGGCGGAGAGCACTGCCACCAGTGCGGCGAGGCCGTAGCGGCGGACCGGTACCTGGGCCGACAACGTCGATGCCAACACCCTGACGGACCCGAATTCCACCGCGGGACTGCCCGTGGCGACCCGGCCCAGGGTGGAATCGGCGCTGTTCCCCAGCAGGACAAGGGTGCCGCTCGGCCCGGTCACCTGCACCGAGAGGCCCGCGCCGGCAAGGAGATCGGCGGCCCGGCCGAGCGCGCGGGGACCGTTGACCCGGCCGACTCCGGACGGCAGCGCTGCCCGGTTGATGGTGGACCACAACCGCAGCGGGCTGTCGGTGTGCAGGACCAGCGCCGTACCGTCTGCGACGAGATGCGCTCTCTCGCCGTCACTGTCGAGGCGGAGATCGGCGTACACCGATACCGCCGGCCGCTGACCGGCCGGCGGCACGGCGGTACGGGCGCGCACCGTCATGCGGCGCCGGCGCCCTCCGCGGTGGTGATCCGCAGCGTGCCGTTCAGCCGCCACGTCGCCCGGGGCGCCTGCGAACCGGTCTCTCGTGGCACCTCGATGTGCATGTCCACGAACTCGTAGTTGATCGCGGCACCGCGTTCGGTCAGGTACGACCACAGGTCCCTGGCGATGTCGGTGAAGCTGGACTGCTGCTGCGGCACGGAACGAAGTTCGGTCACGATGCGCTCCTTGGATTCTGGTCCCGTCGGCCCCGGGCGATGCTGCTCGGGGATCGGACACACCAGGTACCGCCGAACGGCGGCGTCCGGATGCGTCATGCACAACATCCGCGGCCGCCGGGGGTTCGCTCCGGAGCGCCGGGGCGCCCGGGGTCCGGCGCGACAGCCGCTCAGCCGGCGGCCTTCCGTGGGCGACCCCGGCGGGCCGCCGGCTTGGGTGGATCGGGTGTCGGGTCCGGCGTCGGTTCGGCCGTCGGGTCCGGCGTCGGTTCGGGCATCCGGTCCGCCGGGGACTCGTCAACCGGAGCGCGGTCGGCCGGCGCGGATGTCCGCCCTGCTGCTGGCCCGGCCGGCTGCGCCGGGAGGTCGCGCCACTTCAGCTCGATTTCGATCTCCGTCTGGTCCCCGTCGACCTCGATCTCCAGTTCCCACTGGATCTGGTCGGCGACGGTGATCTTGATGGAGTCGTCATCGGATTCCAGCTCGACGTCGACGCCGGCCGCCAGGGCGTTGCCCCAGGCGATCAACCGCTCGGCGACCTCTTGTCGGGTGAGGCTGGTCTTGCGGGTCACTTCGATCTTCGGCACGACGGTTCCCTTCAGCGCGCACGGCGGGCGGTGCTCGTCGGTGATCGCCCCGGCCGACAGTAGTGACGGTGCGGGCGGAATGGATCACCCCTACGGGATGACGTCGGCCGGCATGTGCCCTGGTGGCGCGTCAGAACCGGCCGCCGCCGCCACTGACGCTGCCGCCGCCGCCTCCGAAGCCGCCGCCCCCGAAGCCGCCGCCTCCGAAGCCGCCGCCTCCGAAGCCACCGCCCCAACCCCCGCCGCCCCGACCGCCCCGGCCGGAGTTGAGCACCGAGCTCAGGATGATGCCACCGAGGATGGCGCCGTTGATGCCGCCGCCGCGCGGCGCACCGCCGCCGCCCCATCCACCGACGTCCTGCTGGGCAAGGTCGGCTGCCTGCCGCGCGAGGGTGGCGGCCTGCTGCGCCTCCGTCAGACCCGCTGCAGCGTCGGTCATCCCGACGCTTTCGGCCGCCGCGAGATGACGCTTTGCCTCCGCCAACCGGGTGCGCGCCCGGCTGCCCACGGCGCCGCGCCTGGTGGAGATGAAGTCGTCCGCGGCCGCGACCTCGGCGCGCGCGGTCGACAACGCCTGGGCCAGGCCCGCGCGTGCCCGTTGTTCCCGCTGCTGCGCGTCCCGGGTCGCGGCCAGGATCGCGTCGAGGGCCTCGTCCGCCTCCTGCACCTTGTGCAGCGCGGCCAGCGGATCCGCGGCGCCCTGCGGCCCGCGCGCCATCGCCAGCAGCGCCTGGATCTGGTCCAGCTGTGCGCCGAGTGCGGCCCCGGACGGCCCGGCCTCCGCCTCGGACAGCGCCCGGCGCGCGGCGGCGAGTTCGGCATCGACCGCGGTGATGGCCGTGGTCAGCTGCCCGGCTGCAGTCGGCAGGTCCGTGGCAGTGCGTTGGACCGCGTCGAGCAAGGTCGTCGCCTGCCCGACCGCCTCCTGCGCTGCGCCCGCCGCCAGCACCGCCGGGGCAGCGGGCGCCGGGGCGGTGGCCGGGGAAACCGGGGGTGCCGGGGACACCGCCGGTACGCCGGGTTGGGGCAACGTCGGTGGCCCGTCGGCGACGGCACCGGCGGGCACCCCGTTGGGTAGGGTCGGGTCCTGGTTGTCGCCGACCGGGGTCGGCGCGGCCGCGGCCCGCTGTGCCTCCTGCAGGCTCGTCAGGGCGAAGGTCAAGCGGGAGGTCGCCTCGTCGACGTTGTTCGCGACGGTGGCAATCGCCGCAGGCGCGTACTGCTTTTGCAGCGATTGCAGTGTCGCGCCGATCGGCCCGATCCGGGCCTGTTGCCGCTCGATGGCGGCCGGTAGTTCGGCCAGCACCTGGGGCAGCCGGGAACGCAGGTCGCGCAACGCGTCGAACCGGTCACTCTCGTCGTCCAGCTTCTGTGCGGCGTCGGTGCACCGCTGCAGGATCTCGTTCATCATCGAGCGTTTCGTGGCGTCGTCCTCCGGGATCTCGTCATCCACCCGCTGCCGGATCTCGAAGGCTGCGGTGAGCGACTCCCGGGCGGAGTCGAACGCGGCCCGGAATTGTGCGACGGCATCGGCGCCGAAGTCGGACTCGGCCGCGGAGAGCTCGAACTCGCTGGCCCGCACGGCGTTGTCGGTGTCGATCAGGGCCTGCACGCTGCGTGCGGACAGCTGCTCCAGTGGTTCCAGCGGTTCCTGCGGCGCGCCGTCCGGTCCCGCACCGGCCGGGCCGCCGTTCTGCTGCGCGGCGGCGTTCCGCCTGCGCCGGCTGATCAGGTAGGCCCCACCGCCGACCACCACGATTCCCCCGGCGACCCACCACAGCGCCGACGACGATGACCCGCCGAGTGCCTCCCGGTAGCCGTTCGCGGCGGCGATGGCGGCGCCCGCCCAGTCGCTCGCCACCAGTTGCGGGCGGATGTCGTTCTGGTCGACCTTCGCGAGCTGACTGCTGCTCAGCTTGAAATTCTGCGGGACCTGAACGCTGTAGGCGCGGCCGTCAGTCGCGATGGCGAGCAGCATGTCGTTCGCGCCGAACCCGGACAGTCCGAACGTCTGCCGCGCCCACGCATCGCCGTCGGACGGATCGTCGAAGTTCTGGACGTAGACGACGAAGAGGTTGACGTTCTCCTCGCTGGACAGCTGGTTCAGCGCCGCCTGGACGTCGGCCATGTCACCGCCACTGAGGGCCCCGGCCCGGTCGGTGATCTGCCCCGGCACCCGGAACGGCGGCTCGGCGGCGGCGGCGGTCGGCAGCACGACGGCAAGGAGCACAGCGATCGCCCCCGCCATGCCGGCCCACCGGGAGAGTGTCTTGGCCATCTCGGTCCTTCCCCGTCGGAACGCTGGACCGACCTTACCGAGCGGGGCGCGCGCCGGGCTGGGTGCGCGCCGGGCGGGGTGCGCGCCGGGCTGGGTGCGCGCCGGGCTGGCGGTGCGCGGTCGATGACCGCCGGCCGACGCGGGTCGATCGGCGGTGGTTGGTCGCCGCCGGTATCAGGCCTGCCGGTTCGCGGGCGCGAACCCGTGGGCGCGGGAGCTCTCCTCCGCCCTGATGACGTGGGTGACGGCGTTGATCAGCGCGAGGTGGGTGAACGCCTGTGGGAAGTTGCCGAGGTGCCGGCCGGTCAGCGGGTCGAGTTCTTCGGCGTACAGCCCCAGCACGGACGCGTGGGACAGCAGCCGTTCGCACAGCGCCCGCGCCCGTTCGATCTCACCGATCTCGACCAGCGCGGACACCAACCAGAAGGAGCAGATGGTGAAGCTGCCCTCCTCGCCCCGAAGGCCGTCGTCGGTTTCCTCGACCCGGTAGCGCAGGACAAGGCCGTCGTGGGTGAGTTCGTTGGCGATGGCGATCACGGTGGCGCGGATCCGTGGGTCGTCCGGGGGCAGGAACCGCACCAGCGGCGCCAGCAGCAGCGAGGCGTCCAGGGCCGGCGAGCCGTAGCGCTGCACCAGCACGCCGCGTTCATCGACGCCGTTGGCCAGCACGTCGGCGTGGATCTCGTCGGCGATCTTCTGCCACTTGTCGGCGATGTCCGGTGAGTCGTGCAACCGTGCGAGCCGCACCCCGCGGTCCAGGGCGACCCAGCACATGATCTTCGATGCGGTGAAGTGCTGCGGATCGCCGCGTACCTCCCAGATGCCGCGGTCCGGTGCGCGCCAGTGCGCCGCCGCCTGTTCCACCTGTGCGATGACGATGGGCCAGAGTTCTTCGGGCATCTGTTCCCGCGAGCGGGTGTGCAGGTAGATCGAGTCCAGCAACGCACCCCAGACGTCGTGCTGTTGCTGGTTGTAGGCACCGTTGCCGACCCGGACCGGCCGCGCGTCGTCATACCCGGAGAGGTGGTCGAGGATCACCTCGTCCAAACGTCTTTCACCACCGACGCCGTACATGATCTGCAGGTCGTTCGGGTTGTCGCGGCAGACGTCGTGGATGAAGAAGAAGAAGTCGTTGGCCTCCCGGTCGAATCCGAGGGTGTACAGACCCCACAGCGCGAAGGTGGAATCCCGGATCCAGGTGTAGCGGTAGTCCCAGTTCCGTTCTCCGCCAGGGGTTTCCGGCAGTGACGTGGTGGCGGCGGCGAGCAGGGCACCGGTCGGTGCATACGACAGGCCCTTGAGCGCGAGCGCCGACGACTGCAGGTACGACCGCCAGGGGTGGTCGGGAAAGGTGCCCTGACTCAACCACTGTCGCCAGTACTCGCACGTCCGTTCCATCCACTCCTTGGCCTCGTCGGTGTGCTGGGGCGGCGGGAGCTCGGAGAACGCGAGTGCGACGTAGTGCACGTCACCGCGCTTCATCTTGGTGCGGGCCATCGCGGTGCGCCCCTCGAGGCCGATCCGCAAGGAGCTCGACAGTTTCAGCGTCGGCTGGCCCTTGGCGCCTGCGACCACATCGGAGTAGCCGGAACCGGGGTATTGCCATTTGGCGCCCTTGCGGGCGTAATCGAACACCGGTTCGCAGCTCATCTGCAGGTCCACGTTGCCGTAGATGCAGGTGATCGTGCGGAGCAGGACGTGCGCCGCGTCGTCGTCGGTGGGCGAGCGGCGGTGTGTCTTGGAGCGCTGGTCGGTGTTGTGCCAGGGCGCCATGATCAGGGCGTCACAGACGACCAGCCATCCGGTGGGCGTTTGCCAGGTGGTCTCCAGCACGAGGGTGCCGGGGAGGTAGCGGCGCGCGGCCGGCACGGCAACGCCGAACGGCGCCACCCGGAACGACCCGCCGGCCCGGTCCAGTAGGGCGGTGAAGACGCTCGGCGAATCCGGCCGGGGCACGCACATCCATTCGATGGCGCCGGACGGCGCAATCAGGCAGTTCGACTCGCAGTCCGAGAGAAACGCGTAGTCGCCGATGCCGGGGAAGTTGCGGGCGCTGTGCAGCAGCGGATGCGCGGGCGCCATGCTGGTGGAGACCACCGGCGAGTCCGGCGCCGAGGTGTCCACGACGTCAACGATGTCGACCAACTCCTGGTTGCTCACCAAAACATTCTCAGTCATGAAGCGGAATTCCAGATAGCAAGCAGATCACCGATGTGTGACGGCCGGGCCGGATCGCCGGGCCGCACTTCCTACCGACGCGGTGGCGGTTGGCATCGGCCCGGCCCCTCATGACCCGATGAGGTCGAACTGTTCCCACGGGCCGATCAGCGTTCGGTTCGCGATCAGCGGTGTCCTGCCGGCAGTCTCGGCGCAGACCAACTTGCTGTTGATCTGTGCTCGTAGGCTGATCGTGCCGTTGGAGTTGCTGATCAGGGTGAATCGTTCGGTGCCACCGACGGCGGTGTGGTCGGCGATCAGCGCTGACGCGCCCGCGTTCGCGGCCGAGACGTACCGCTTGTTGACCTGAGCACGCAGGGCGATGGTGGTGTAGCCGAGGCTGATCAGGTCGAATCGCTCCCAGAGGGCGATGGCGGAGCGGTTGGCGATCAGCGACGCGGCTCCCGCGCGCTCCGCGGTGACGAGTCTGCCGTTCGCCCGGGCCCGCAGGCTGGCGACCAACGGGGTGGTGCAGGGGGTGCCGGTCGGACCGGCCGCGGCCCAGGGCAGGGAGATTGCAGGCGCGTCCTGGTTGGCCTTGACGTAGGTGGTCGCCGGAGCCTCCCACTTGGCGTAGTACGACGGATACAGGCTGCCCTGAACGGCATTGGCCGCGTAGGTCGGCGCCATGTTCTGCCAGTTGTAGATGTCCAGCAGACCCCGGTTCGGAGCGGCACTGCGCGATCCGCCGAAGAAGGCCATCGACTCCCACCGGGGGTCCAGCAGCCGCTTGACGACTGCGGCCGGGTCGTTGACGCCGGTGCTCGTGCCGTAATTCCCCCAACCCGATGACGGACGCTGCTGGAACAGCCCGATGGAGTCCGTGTCGTGGGCTCCATCGGAGTACCCGAACTTGTCGTGCGGGTTCTTCAGCGACAGTTTCGTGACGGCCATCCAGTAGGCCTTCCCCGGCGAGGACCAGTAGGTGGACTGCAGGCTGGTGCCGTCGTTGGCCAGGTTCCGGATGGAGCTTTCCTGGTACATCACCATCACCGCGATGATCTGCCCCTTGACGGGCACGCCCATGGTCTTGGCGATGCCGATCATGGTCCGGACCGCGGCCCGCCCCGACGACGGGGTGGGGACGCCTTGCGGGACCGGGGTGCAGCCCGCCGCGGCGGCCAACCGAGCGGGGGCGGACGCCGCTGCCCGGGTGGCGCCGGCGACGGCGGGGTTCGCGGCGGCGATCCCCAGCGAAGCGACGAGGACGATCAACAGGCCGGCGAAGCACAGCCGGCTGGAAGGGCGGCCAGGGCGGCGGTTGCCGTCGATGGGGATGGTCATCTGTGAAACCTTCGTTCTGATCGTCGGCAGTCGGGTGGGCGTGGTGGCAAGGCAGGAGCACTGGTACGAACGCGTGAATGACTGGTCCACACGGGTAGCAACCTGCTTTTTTCTAAAACACCGCGTGTCGCTGTCGTAGCCTAGCGTAGTTGTGTGATAGCGCACCGTGACAAGATGCTCTTTCGGCCTAGGCCTTTCGCCCTGGGGTCGGACTGCGCCTCGAGGGGCGGCCGCCGCGGCGGTACGCGCCCGTCGCGCCCAACGGCCACTTTCCTCGGCAGCCGGGAATCATCACGTCCACCGTGCCGTTGTACGAATCAGTAAAGTTGAGTCGAACAGACTCAGGTCGGTTGACACGGGGAACAGCCGCAGGCATTGTGGCGTCAAGACCACAGGGATGTGCCTGTTCGGCCGTGCGACCTGAGAGTTGCCGATCGGACTTTCACGTGCGGAGCCATCCGGCGTCGCACGAACGAAGAAGACTCGCCGACATCCATCGGCGGGAGTAGCAGCTGGAGGATTGCATGTCGCGTGCCGTCGGTATCGACCTCGGTACCACCAACTCGGTCGTCGCCGTCCTGGAGGGCGGGGAGCCGACCGTCATCGCCAACGCCGAAGGCGCCCGCACGACCCCGTCCATCGTCGCCTTCGCCAAGAACGGCGAGGTGCTGGTCGGTGAGGTCGCCAAGCGTCAGGCGGTCACGAACGTCGACCGGACCATCCGTTCGGTCAAGCGTCATATGGGCACCAACTGGACCGTCAACATCGACGGCAAGACCTATACCGCGCAGGAGATCAGCGCGCGCGTGCTGGGCAAGCTGAAGCGCGACGCCGAGTCGTACCTGGGTGAGCCGGTCGTCGACGCGGTCATCACCGTCCCGGCGTACTTCAATGACGCCCAGCGGCAGTCCACCAAGGAGGCCGGCGAGATCGCGGGCCTCAACGTGCTGCGCATCGTCAACGAGCCGACCGCGGCCGCGCTGGCCTACGGCCTGGACAAGGGCGAGAAGGAGCAGACCATCCTGGTCTTCGACCTCGGTGGTGGCACCTTCGACGTGTCCCTGCTGGAGATCGGCGACGGTGTCGTCGAGGTGAAGGCCACCGCCGGTGACAACAAGCTCGGCGGCGACGACTGGGACGAGCGGGTCGTCAAGTACCTGGTCGACAAGTTCAAGATGGCCAACGGCATCGACCTGACCAAGGACAAGATGGCCATGCAGCGGATCCGTGAGGCCGCCGAGAAGGCCAAGATCGAGCTGTCGTCCTCGCAGCAGACCTCCATCAACCTGCCGTACATCACGGTCGACGCGGAGAAGAACCCGCTGTTCCTGGACGAGTCGCTGTCCCGCGCCGAGTTCCAGAAGATCACCTCCGATCTGCTGGACCGCACCCGCAACCCGTTCCATCAGGTGATCAAGGACGCCGGCGTCAAGGTCGGCGACATCGACCACGTGGTGATGGTCGGCGGCTCCACCCGGATGCCCGCCGTGACCGAACTGGTGAAGGAGCTGACCGGGGGCAAGGAGCCCAACAAGGGCGTCAACCCGGACGAGGTCGTCGCCGTCGGCGCCGCCCTGCAGGCCGGCGTGCTGCGCGGCGAGGTCAAGGACGTGCTGTTGCTGGACGTCACCCCGCTGTCCCTGGGCATCGAGACCAAGGGCGGCATCATGACCAAGCTGATCGAGCGCAACACCACGATCCCCACCAAGCGGTCCGAGATCTTCACCACGGCGGAGGACAACCAGCCGTCCGTGCAGATCCAGGTCTTCCAGGGTGAGCGCGAAATCGCTGCCTACAACAAGAAGCTCGGCATGTTCGAAGGCTGACCGGGCTGCCGCCGGCACCGCGCAACGTGCCGCAGATCGAGGTCACCTTCGACATCGACGCCAACGGCATCGTGCACGTGTCCGCCAAGGACCTGGGCACCGGCAAGTCCCAGTCGATGACGATCACCGGCGGCTCCGCGC